>CALVAA010000012.1 GCA_944325315.1 Candidatus Gastranaerophilales bacterium | reverse complement strand
GAGCAGCAGGATGACGTTATATCAAGAACATTTCATTCAAAGATGGGTTAAAAAGCAGGTATACCACCTGCTTTTTTGTTGTAATGTGTTTCGTTATAAGGTGTTATAGGGTTTTCATTGGTGTTGTCGGGTTTATTTTTAAAAGTGTCTTTTTGGGTTTGGCTAATTGAATAAAGCTAAATATAGCTAAAAAAACGTAAAGTAAACTTATTGATTGTGCAAAACTTTTAAAATTGATATTAAGAATATATAAAGTCGCATTTATTTTTGTAAATATTTGGTTCTTTTATAATATAATAGATACTGTCAAAATGGGAGTATATATTGAAAAGTTCCAAAAAACTTACACTACATATTTTTATTGCACTAATAGCAGGCGTTTTATTTGGCTGGCTTTTTCCGGCATATGCAGTTAAAATGCAACCTTTGGGTGATATATTTTTGAGAATGATAAAAATGATTATTGCTCCTTTGATTTTTGCAACTTTGACTGTCGGAATTGCAGGCCATGGGGATGTCAAAAATCTTGGTAAAATTGGCCTTAAAACAATAATCTATTTTGAAATTGCAACAACAGTTGCACTGGTTTTGGGGCTTGTTATGGCAAACATACTAAAACCGGGGGCGGGTTTTAATATAGACATAACTTCTGTTTCGCTTGCTGCGGTAGAAAAAATGCAGACAATACCTCAAGGTCATAGCTTGACTCATATGTTTGTTAATGCAGTACCTGTAAGCATTGTGGAATCTATGGCAAAGGGAGATTTATTGCAAATTGTCGTGTTTGCAATATTCTTTGCTCTTGCTGTTTGTGCTGTCGGTCAAAAAGCACGTCCTGTTTTAGACTTTTTGCAAAGCACTTGCGATATTATGTTTAAATTTACCGAATATGTTATGAAGTTTGCACCCATTGGTGTCTTTGGAGCAATTTCGGCTACCATAGGGCAAAACGGAGTAGGAATTTTAACAAGTTATGCGAAATTAATTGCCATAACATATTTTTCATTGATTGCTTTTATCATAATTGTGCTTGTTGTTGCTTGTAAAATTATCAATATTCCCTTTATGGGGATTTTAAAAACAATAAAAGATCCGGCACTTCTTGCTTTCACAACAGCTTCGTCTGAAGCGGCATTGCCTAAGGCAATGAGCCAGATGGAAAAGTTTGGAGTTCCAAAAAGTATAGTTAGTTTTGTTATGCCGTTGGGATACACTTTTAATCTGGATGGCTCAACACTATATTTAACTCTTGCAGCGTTGTTTTGCGCACAAGTTGTAGGTATAAATCTTTCAATAGAACAACAACTTATGCTAATGTTTACCTTAATGCTGACTTCAAAGGGTATAGCCGGAGTTCCGAGAGTTTCTTTGGTTATTTTGACGGGCACTCTTGCGAGTTTTAATCTTCCTGTTGCGGGTGTTGCTGTTTTGTTGGGAATAGACCAAATACTTGATATGGGCAGAACCACTGTTAATTTAATAGGTAATTGCGTTGCTACGGCAGTTGTTGCAAGGTGGGAAAATGAATTTGATCACCAAAAAATGGAAAAGTTTTTATCTTATGATAAAAAAAATAACCAAAATAATATATCTGACAAGATAATATAAAAACTTCCACATTAAAATATAGTAATAGTATGAAAATACTGTTTTACGACATTAGAAATTTTGAGCTGAATTATCTGCTTGAAAAAATTCCTTCATTATTGGAGCCGCATTTTATAAAGACTCCTTTAAATTCTTCTGTTTATATAGATGATAAATTACTTCAAGCGGAAGCTTTAAGTGTTTTTGTAAGTTCTCTGTTGGATAGCAGTGTTCTTTCAAAATTTAAGAATTTGAAATATATCTTTTTAAGATGCGTGGGTTATTCTAATGTTGATTTGGAATATTGTAAAGAAAATAATATAAAAGTTTATAATACCCCAAATTACGGTAACTCTACCGTTGCTGAATACGTTTTTTGCCTTTTACTTGCTTTATCTAAAAAGCTTATCGACTCTAAAGTTTTACTTCAAAAAGGAATTGTAAATCCTGATGAAATTATGGGTGACGAAATTTTTTCCAAAACAATGGGTGTAATAGGGGCGGGCGCTATAGGAAGAAAAGTAATTAATATCGCCCATGGGTTTGGTATGCAAACTTTAGTTTATGATATTAATCAAGTGGGCGCTTATAATTTTGTAAGCCTTGATGAGCTTTTAAGTAAATCTGATTTCATTTCAATAAATTGTCCCTTAAGTGCCACAAGTAGAAATTTAATAAATAAAAACACAATATCTAAAATGAAAAAAGAGGCAATAATAATAAATACGGCAAGAGGTGAAATTATAAATACAACAGATTTGTTTTTTGCTCTTATAAATAGAAAAATCAAAGGAGCGGCTCTTGACGTTATCGAATGTGAAGAAGTTCTTTGTAATAATTGGTCAAAGTGTAATGATAATGCTCTTTTGAAATCGGTTTGTCTTAAAAAATATTTTTTTATACAAAAATTAATGCAATTACCCAATGTCATTATAACTCCGCATAATGCATACAATACAAAAGAAGCACAAGAAAGAATTTTAAAAATGACTCTTGAAAATATAAACTCTGTTTTTGATATTAATGCTGGCGCTAAAAACCTTGTTTTGATATAATAATTTATTATGAATGCAATAAATAATTATATTGAACATACAATTTTAAGACCCGATAGCAAAATAATCGATATTGAAAGAATTGTTAAAGAGACGATTGAAAACAATTTTTTTGGGATTTGCATAAACCCGAATTATGTTGAATTTGCTAAAAATTTACTTAAAGGTTCAAATATTAAAATAGTTACTGTTGTAAATTTTCCGCTTGCAAGTAACACAATTAAAACAACCCTTTTTCAAACCACGGAAGCGCTTAAATTCGGGGCTGATGAAATTGATACGGTTTTAAATATTTCCGCCCTTAAAAATAAAGATTATAAAAAAGTAGAATACGACATAAAAAAAACAAAAGAAGTTATGGGGAATCATAATTTAAAAGTAATTTTAGAAACAGATTTATTAACAAAAGAAGAGATAGTTATAGCTTCAAAGTGTGCTGTAGCAGCCGGAGCTAATTTTGTTAAGACATCTACCGGTTTTGTTAAAAATTCAATAGGTGCAACTGTTGAAAATGTCAGGTTAATGTATAAAACCGTTAAGGCTTCAGGGGTTGAAGTTAAAGCAAGCGGAGGTATTAAAGATTTTAAAAGTGCAATGGCATTGATTGATGCCGGCGCAAGCAGGCTGGGAACATCAAGCGGTGTTGATATTATGTTAGGAAGGGATAAAAATGTCTAAAGAAGAAAACAAAATCACAATTCGTTCAGACAGAAAAACAGACTACAAATTTATGTACAAAGGAGAAGAAGTAATCCTTAAAGCAGGAAGCGTAGTTTCCGTTGCAGATGGGCTTAAAAACGTTGTTTTTCCTACCGTTGCAATGAAAATTATGAATAATTTAATTGTTGTAAAGGAAGATGTAAAGTAATGAGTGATTTGGAAGATAATCAAATAATAATAACAGTTACAGGTAAAGACAAAGTTGGAATTGTTGCTGCTGTTTCCAATTGCCTTAAAAAATATGAAGTTAATATAGAAGATATAAAGCAAACAATAATGCAAGATAATTTTGTTATGATTATGCTTGGAAATATTAAAAATATGAAAGTAACTTTTAGGGAATTTAAAGAAGCAATTTTAGAATTATCAAAAGAGCTTTCCATGGAAATCTGGGTTCAAAAAAAAGAAATATTTGATAAAATGCATACAATATAAGGGTCTTGATGTCTAATTTTAATCAAAAACAAATACTTGAAACAATAAGGATGATAAAAATACATCATCTTGATATTAGAACAACAACATTATCTTTAAGTTTAAGAGACTGTTGTTGCAGTGATGTTAAAAAAACAGCCGATAAAATTTATAATAAAATCATAAAATATGCTAAAAACTTAGTAAAATTTGCAAATGAAATTGAAAATGAATACTCTATTCCAATTGTAAATAAAAGAATTGCCTTAACGCCGATTTCTTTAATAGGTGAAAGTTGTGACAATATCGACTATGTTTATCTTGCCCAAGCAATCGATAAAGCAGGATGTGAAGTGGGAGTTGATTTTATCGGCGGCTTTAGCGCCTTGGTGGATAAAGGATTTACAAAAGGTGATCTTTTATTTTTTGAGCAACTTCCTGAAGCTCTGGCATCTACTCAAAAGCTGTGTTCTTCCGTTAATTTAGGCACTTCAAAGGCGGGAGTTAATATGGATGCTGTCATAAAAACTGCTTCGGTAATTAAAAAAACCGCTGTTTTAACAAAAGACAAAGACAGTTTAGGGGCTGCTAAATTCGTTTGTTTTTGTAATGCCGTAACGGATAATCCGTTTATGGCGGGTGCTTTTTGTGGAATTAACGAAGCGGAATGCGCACTTAATATCGGCGTTTCGGGTCCGGGAGTAGTATCCAGTGCTATAGCTGAACTAGATAAAACAGCTGATTTCGGTGAAGTTTCAAATTTAATTAAAAAAATGGCATTTAAAATTACTACAACCGGAGAATTAATAGGAAGAAAACTTGCTAAGAAATTGAATATTCCCTTTGGTGTAATTGATCTTTCGCTTGCCCCAACGCCTTTAAGGGGAGATAGCGTTGCTGAAATATTTAAAGCAATGGGACTGGAGCAACCGGGAGCACACGGTACAACAATGGCGCTTGCAATGTTGAACGATGCAGTTAAAAAAGGCGGCATTATGGCATCAAGTTATGTCGGAGGTTTATCGGGTGCATTTATTCCTGTTTCAGAAGATTCCGGCATGATTGAAGCGGTAGAAAAAAATGCTCTTACGATTGATAAACTGGAAGCTATGACGAGTGTTTGTTCGGTCGGGCTCGATATGATAGCAATACCGGGCGATACCCCGGATTCAACAATAGCGGGAATAATTGCCGATGAAATGGCAATAGGAATGATAAATAAAAAAACAACAGCAGTAAGAATAATCCCCGTTATCGGAAAAACCGTGGGACAATACGCTGAATTTGGCGGTTTATTGGGGTCTGCTCCGATAATGAAAGTTAATTCATATTCGTCTTTAGATTTTGTATCACGTGGCGGCAGAGTTCCTGCGCCTTTGCACAGTCTAAATAATTAATTGTGTAAGGTTGCTGAAGCTATAAAAGTGCGAAACGTATGGTTATTTATTTAAGCAGTATAAATATAATTTATACTGCTTAAATAAAACTATATGTATTACAAAAGAATATAGCGGAATAATCGTCGTTATATTTTGCAAGATTCCAAATTCCATATTATAAGGAAAATTTTGGCTTATTTTTCTTACAAGGCTGTTTTAATATAAGACATCGCTTAACAAATTATGTGCCTTCTGACCAAGAATTTAAATATTGTTGTTGTTCTAAGGTTAAAGTATCAATTTTGACACCCATAGATTCAAGCTTCAGTCTTGCAATTTCTTCATCTATACTTCTTGGCAAAGTATACATTTTGTTTTCTAATTTGCCTTTATTTTTAACAATAAATTCCATACCCAACGCTTGATTTGCAAAACTCATATCCATTACACTTGCAGGATGGCCTTCAGCACAAACAAGGTTTACTAATCTGCCTTGAGCTAAAATATAAATAGATTTTCCATTATCTAATACCCATTCATCCAGGTTTGGACGAATGTTTTTATATTCAACTACATGTTTTCTTAAACCGTTAACATCTGCTTCAACGTCAAAATGACCGGCATTTGCAACAAATGCTCCTTGTTTCATTGAAAGCATATTGTCTTTTGAAATAACGTTAATGTCTCCTGTAATTGTAAGGAAAATATCCCCTATTAAAGAAGCTTCAGCTATAGGCATAACTCTAAAGCCGTCCATTACGGCTTCCAGAGCCTTTAAGGGGTCAACTTCCGTTACTATAACATTAGCTCCCATTCCTCTTGCTTTTTGAGCAGCGCCTCTGGAGCACCAGCCATAACCGCAAACAACAAAGGTTTTTCCTGCAAGTAAAATATTTGTTGCCCGAATAATGCCGTCTAGTGCACTTTGTCCTGTGCCATAGCGATTATCAAAAAGGTGTTTTGTTAGAGAATTATTTACGCCTAATGCCGGAAATTCAAGTTTTCCTTCTTTAACCATGGCATTAAGTCTTATTATGCCTGTTGTGGTTTCTTCGCATGAACCTATAATGTTTGGAATAAGGTCTCTTTTTGAAGAATGAATTGTTGCAACCAGGTCGCATCCGTCATCTATTACAAGGTTTGGTTTATGATTTAAAGCTATTTTAATGTGCCTATGATAAGTTTCATTATCTTCACCTGATATAGCAAAAACAGGAATATCATAATACTTTACAAGAGCCGCCGCAACATCATCTTGAGTTGATAATGGATTAGATGCGGCAAGAACAGTATCTGCTCCGCCTTCTTTTAGCGCAATGCATAATGCAGCGGTTTCTTTTGTAACATGCACTGAAGCTGTTAATTTTAATCCTTCAAAAGGTTTTTCTTTTTTAAAACGCTCTTTTATGGAATTCAAAACAGGCATATCTTTTTGTGCCCATTCTATGTTTTTTTTGCCTTGTTCGGCAAGATTTATATCCTTAATTTCAAATGTTTTCACTTCCATAGAATCTCCTTTACTGTTTATTTAAATTCTATCATAAAAACAAATGTAGATTAAACACTTGTAAGAGCAGTTTTTTTGGTATAAAATAGGCTCGAATATGTTTGACTAAAAAAGGAGTAATATTATGTCAACAGTAGAGTATTTTACTAATTCGGATGAATTAAAAAAAATGATGTCAGCTGCTCGTGCTACCATCACCGCACCTTTCTTTGGAAACAATGTAGAAGAAGTTAAGTCGGTTTCCGAAGCTTACAAATTAGCTAAAGATTCATCAGGCACTATTGAATTAACAGGTATGCCTGTATATCAACCTGAAAGAGTGGGTTTGCCACAAGGTGCAAATCAATTACTGTTTAATGACGGTACAGTTGTTGGTAGATGCGCTGCTGCAAGAAAAATTGTAGGCGAACCAAACTGTGATTTAGCATATTTATTACCAATTATTCGTGAAGCAATTTATGGTACACGTGATAAATTAATGTATAAAACAGAAGTTGTAGTTGGTCTGGATAAAGACTTTATGATTAAAGCTCACTTAATGATTCCGGCTGGTTTTGAAAATATTATGTATTCTTGGATGTTGAATTTCCAATACATTAATGAAGAATATGCTAAAATGTATTCCGAATCCCGTTTAATTAACGAAGGCGATATTTATGTATTCTCAGACCCTGATTGGTCTCACCCTGATTTTCCATACGGATTAACATTCTTTGATCCTGAACACAATTGCGCTTGCATTTTAGGTATGAGATATTTTGGTGAACACAAAAAAGGTACTTTAACACTTGCTTGGGGCTCAGCTGCAAGAAACGGTTATGCTTCATGCCATGGCGGTATGAAAAGATATAACCTTGAAGACGGCTCATTCCAAGTTGCTGTATTTGGTTTATCCGGCTCTGGAAAATCAACTATTACCCATGCTAAACACGGCGGCAAATACGATATTACGGTTTTACACGACGACGCTTTTGTTATTAATGTTGATGAAAAATATACAATTGCATTGGAACCGGCTTATTTTGATAAAACAGCAGATTATCCGATAGGATGCGATGATAACAAATATATCTTAACTCAACAAAATGCCGGTGCTATCCAATTAGCTGACGGTAAAGTAGTTTCGGTAACTGAAGATATCAGAAACGGCAATGGTCGTGCTGTTAAATCTAAATTATGGTCTCCAAACAGAGTAGATAGAATCGACCAACCAATTAATGCAATTTTCTGGTTGATGAAAGATCCTACCATTCCTCCGGTATTAAAACTTTCAGGAGCTGCTTTAGGTTCAGCCATGGGTGCAACTTTAGCTACAAAACGCTCAAGCGCTGAAAGACTGGCCAAGGGAGTTGATCCTAATGCTTTAGTTGTTGAACCTTATGCAAATCCATTTAGAGTTTACCCTCTATCAGTTGATTATACAAGATTTAAACAATTAATTGCCGATGGAGTTGATTGTTATATCTTAAATACCGGAGAATTTATGGGTACAAAAGTACAACCTAAACACACCTTAGGTATTATTGAAGCTATTGTTTCAAAAACTGCTAAATTCCATAAATGGGAAAACTTTACAGATATCGAAATTATGGATATTGAAGGATTTGACGCTTCATTCAATAATAAAGAATATGCTGAACAGTTTGCTGCTCGTATGCAAGATAGAATTAACTTCGTTAAATCAAGAGAAACTGAAAAAGCAGGAATTGATAAACTTCCATCTGATGCTCTGGAAGCTCTTGAAAATGTTGTTAAACAAACTCAGGCAGCTAATGTTTAGCCTTTAATTTTAATTAAATCTCCGAAGAAATTTTTTCTTCGGAGATTTTTTGTTTTTTTAAAGAGTCATCTCCACCAAAAAGCTTATTATGTCTTTATTTAAAGAGCTTGACAAAAAATAGATTTTTAAATAAGCTAAAAAATATTATACTTAAATTCTTCTAAAGCGAATATTTCACTGCACAAAGAAAGATAATTGGTGATAGAGAATAATAATTTAAATATAGGTAAAATTGAAGTTCTTGATTGTACGCTAAGAGATGGTGGGTTAGGAATTGAGGATGATTCAAAATTTGACAGCAAAGTAAAACAATTTTCTAAATCTGAAACAGAAAAATTGATTGATTTACTCTCAGATTCAAAATTAGACTATATTGAACTGGGCTCAATTCAAGAAACAGGTAAAGATTTAAGAGGTTTTGCAATTTATGAATCTTTAGAAGATGTTTCAAAAATTGTTCCTGAAGCTGCTAATGCTTCATATGCTGCTTTGTTTCGCGGACCGGATATTGATTTAGATAAAATACCATTAAGAAAAGATGTTAATATTGATTGTCTTCGCCTTATTGTAAGATATTCGGAAATCGAAAAATCTCTTGATTTTTGTTTTGAGCTTTCTAAAAAAGGATATAAAGTTTTTATACAACCAATGGTTACCAAAAGGTACAGTGAAGATGAGCTTAAAATGCTAATTGATTATGCAAATTCAATGAATGCTTATGCGCTTTATTTTGTAGATAGCTATGGGTATATGGAAGAAAGTGATATTGAATATTATTTTACTAAATTTGATTCTTTACTTAATCAAGGAATAAGAATTGGTTTCCATGGGCATAATAATATGAATCTCGCTTTTTCAAATGCAATTAAAATGCTAAAATTTAAAACTAATCGCAGTATAATTCTGGACTCTACTTTACTTGGCATGGGGCAAGGGGCTGGAAATCTTCAAACAGAGCTTATTTTAGGGTATTTAAATAATAATTATAATAAAAACTATAACTTAGAAGCTATACTGGATGCTTGTGAAATTATTGAAACATTTAAACCGAATTGCCCCTGGGGGTATTCGGTAGCATATCTTATAGCTGCTATAAATAAAACTGCTTATAAGTTTTCAAAAAATTTACGAAATCGTGGATTAAAGTATAAAGAAATTTATCGTCTTTTAAAAAATATTCCTGATGATATGCGTCACAGATACACAGCTGAAAATGAGAAAATGCTTTATGAAAGTTTGTGATTTTTTTGTAGAAACTCTTATAAACTACGGTGTAACGGATGTTTTTGGTATTCCGGGAGGTGTTGTATTAGATTTTATTTATGCGCTTAAAAAAAGAGAAAATGAGATTTCTCTACATTTAAATTATAACGAGCAAGCTTCTGCTTTTGCAGCTGTTGGTTACAGTCAGGCAAAAAATTCTTTGGGTTGTGCTTATGCTACAAGAGGGCCGGGGCTTACAAATATGATAACAGCCATTGCTGATGCTTATTATAATTCTACTCCTGTCGTTTTTGTGTGCGCTCATTCAAAGGTTTTTTCTCCACTGAATCCTTTTGGTGTTGAACAGGAATTTGATACAGTAAAAATGCTTTCAGATATTACAAAAAAGCAATTTTTTATTGACGATATTAAAACGGCCAAAAAGAAAATCGAAGAGGCTCTTTTTTCTGCTCTGCAAAATCCTTCAGGCCCTGTTTTTATTGATTTTCTTGAAAAATTGTGGAAAGAGGAAATATGATAAATACTATCCAAAAAGAGCTTAATAATTCAAAGCGTCCGGTTTTTCTTATTGGAGACGGTGTAAGGCTATCCGGGGCAATAGAAGAGTTTAAAAATCTGGTTTTGAATTCTTCTGTTCCTGTTTTATCAAGCAGATTTTCTCAGGATATTTATTCCGGTTATAAAAACTATTTTGGTTTTATAGGAAGTCATGGGACAAGGTATTCTAATTATATACTATCAAAATCAGATTTAATCATATCACTTGGAAATCGTTTACAATTCAATAAAGACAGTTTAACTTTTAAGCCTATATTTCAAAAGAAGTTTATTTGTGTTGATGTTAATAAAAAGGAAAATATCTATCCTAATTGGATAAATATTAAAGCAGATTTAAAAGAGTTTTTACCTAAATTAAATTTAACTTTTAAAGACACTCAATGGTTTGACTTTTGTGTGTCTGTAAAAAATCGTTTAAAAGAAATTGATATAAATAATGGCATAAGAAAAATCGTTAAAATATTAAAAGAAGCTGAATTTGATACTATATTTACCTGTGATGTCGGAAATAATCAACTTTTATTATCGTATGCTTATGAATACTCTGGAGTAAATAACAGATTAATTTATTCAAAATCCTTTGGAGCTTTAGGCTGTTCTTTGCCAAAAGCAATTGGAGCTTATTGGGCTTATAAAAAACCTGTTATTTGCTTTAGCGGAGACCAAGGTTTAATGTTTAATATTCAAGAACTGCAATATTTAAAAGAGCACAAAATTCCAATTAAAGTGGTATTATTAAATAATAATGCTTCAGGCATGATATTGGATGTAGAAATGCGTAAGTATGATTTTCCTTTGCAAACTACACCATTGGATGGCTATAGTGCAATAGATTTTAAAAAGATATTTAAAGCATTTAATCTTGATAATTTAGAAATAATAGATATTACAAATGAAAAATTACCTTATTTACCTTTTGGAAATGAATGTTGGGATTTTGTGACAGGCTAAAAGAGAAATATATGAATAAAGAATTACAAAAAATCGCATTTGATATTAGAAAAAAAATATTAGAAATTAACAAAGCCACCAATGAAGGACACATTACATCTTCTTTTTCTTGCGTAGAATTATTATGTGCACTGTATTTTGGAAATGTTTTAAATATTTATCCAATATCAAAAATTAAAAATCCGGATAAATTTATAGCTAAAGGTCATAGTACACTTGCACTTTACAGTGTTTTAGCAAAAGCCGGATATTTTATGGAAGACGAGTTATTTTCATTTGCTAAAAAAGGAACTCGTCTGGGAGGACTTGCCACTTCAACCGTGCCGGGTGTTGAAGCGCATACAGGAAGCTTAGGTCATGGTCTTTCTTTTGGTGTAGGGGTTGCTTTGAGTCAAAGAATTAAAAATACAAATGCAATAACTTATGTAATGACAGGCGACGGAGAATGCCAAGAAGGTTCTATTTGGGAAGCTGCGCATTCTATTGTTCAATTTAAATTAAATAATTTAGTTTGGATAATAGATAAAAATAATTTACAAGTAAGCGGATATGTTGATAAAGTAATGTCATTGGGCAATTTAAATAAAAGGCTTGAAGCAATTGGGTTTGATTGTGTTGAAATAGACGGTCACAATTATAGTCAAATAATTCCTGCGCTCAAAATTGAAAGAGGTTCTAATTCAAATAAACCAAGGGTAATTATAGCAAATACAATTAAAGGTAAGGGGTCAAAATATCTTGAAAATAGACTAAACTACCATGGCAAAAAACCCTCAAAAGATGAAATGGAAATTATTATAAACGAGCTTAGAATGGTATGAAAAAGAAATTTGAACAAACAGTATTTAATATAATGGAAGAAAACGATAAGGTAGTTCTAATTACAACTGATAACGATTTTTTAAACTATCAAGCTTTTTTAGATGAATTTCCAAAAAGATGCTATGACTTTGGAATAGCAGAATGTAATGCGCTGGGTGCAGCGGCCGGTCTTGCTAAAGAAGGTTTTAGCCCTATTGTATATGGTGTTGGAGCGTTTATTGCTTATCGTGCTTTTGAATTTTTAAGATGCAATACTTGTATGCAAAACCTTGGTGTGGTTTTTGTAGGCTTTGGCGCTGGATTTAAAATTAATAATTTTGGTGCAACGCACCATTCAACAGAAGACATCTCTGTATTAAGGGCTTTGCCTAATCTTTCTTTGTTTGCGCCTGCAAGCGTAAATGAACTTCCTCCTGTATTAAAGGCTTCGCTTGCTCTTAAAACGCCCGTTTACATTAGAATTGGCAAATGTTTTGAAACAGAAATATATGATGATGAGCCTGAATTTATACCGCAAAAAAGCAAAATATATTTAGAAGGTTCTGATATAACGCTTTTAACAACGGGTAATATTATAGCTGAAGCAATTAAAGCAGCAAATAAACTTAAAAAAGAAGGAATAAATGCTGAAATAATTAATGTTTCTTCTCTAAAACCTGTTGATAAAAAGACAATAATTGAGTCTGTTCAAAAAACAAAAAGACTTTTAACAATTGAAGAACACCAAATACAAGGCGGTTTAGCAAGTATTGTATCGGATTGTTTAGCGGGCAAGGGTTGTTTTCTTTTTGAAAAAATGGGTTTAAATAATGAGTTTGCCAATGAGTTTGGCTGGTATAAAGATATTATAGATACATATAAGCTAAATGAGGAATGTATTTATAATAAAGTTAAACAAATGATTTTAGGAGATAAAAATGGAAAATTTTAAAAAAGTTCGCTCAAGAATAGTTGATGAAGAATCAAGAATTATATACGACAATAGATTAAACTTTTCTTTAACCTCAAATCAGGATTTAATCTGGCAAATGCTTGAAAAAATAGACGGCTATGGCGGAATTTTAGGATTAAAAGAAAAATTAATTAAAAATTCCTATAAAAAAATCCTAATCTTTGGAGGGGGGTATAACGGAATTTTTCTTGCAGCTTGCCTTAGAGAATTCAATATAGCGGGTTATTTGGATAATAAAGTTCAAACGGTCATAAATCAGCCCCTTATTGATATTCAAACTTCAATTTTATCTTCACTGGAATCAAAAACTTTACCAATATACAATCCAAACTATTATGCTCAAAATGAAGATATTCATAATTCTTTTGTAGTTATAAGTGTTCCAACTTTTAGGGCGCAAATTGCCATTAAAAAACAATTAATGGATTTAGGCTTTAGTGAATCAAATATTTTTGCATTTTTGCCTTCTAATTCTCTAGTACCTCAATATTTTCAAGTATTTTCACCGCAAAATGAAGAAACGTTTGTCGATTGCGGTGTATTAGATGGCGATACCTGCTATGATTTTGCAAGATGGTGTCTTGGAAGATACAGAAAGATATTTGCATTTGAAGCAGATAAAACAAACTATGAAAATTGTAAAATTAATTTAGCCAAATTAAAAGATGTTGAACTGTTTAATCTCGGGGTTTGGGATAAAGAAGAAATATTGAGCTTTAATAATACCTCCAGCGGTTTTTCAAATATTGTTAAAAATGATATCAAAAAAGAACAAGACAAGATTGTAGAAATTAAAACGTGCAAATTGGATGAAGTTTTAGAGGGTGAAAAGATTACATTTATAAAAATGGATATTGAAGGAGCAGAATTAAATGCGCTTTTAGGGGCAAAAGAAATTATTAAAAAACAAAAACCGAAACTTGCAATTTGTGTTTATCATAAGCCAAGTGATATGTGGGAAATTCCTGATTTATTGCTTGAATTGAACCCAAAATACACCTTTAAATTGCGCCATTACGGCCCAAGCGCTTATGAAACGGTTTTGTATGCTCAATAATTATTTGGTATAACTGTAATTTATTAAACCGCCCAACAGTTTAATATTTCTTGTGTTTCCTTTTTTAGTTTTATTAAAAAAGAATTTTGGTATATTTATTTTTAGCCTTTCAAAAAACACTATAGATGCTGCCTTTAAAGGATGGGTTGGAGAAAAGTATTTAAAATATTTGTAATATTTAAAACAATGATATATTTTAAAGCCGCATTCTCTTTCAAGCTTTTTATAAAAAGCGACATTAAACCAATAGGCGTGATTTTTGCCTGAAAGGTCTTTAATCCACTTGTATCTTGATTCTTTTTTAATATCTCCTTTTAGTTCTGTCATTAAATCTACCATTTTAGCCATATAAACAACAACCTCGCCCATCCATTGAGAAGCTGAATTTTTATGGTTAAAACCATCAACAAAAGGTCTTGAGTCAAAGTATACTTTTGAGTTTTTGTTTAAAACGCAATGGTATAAAATTGCACTATGGACTAATTCGCTTTTTATATATTTTTCATACTCTTGAATATCTTTAAGAACTCTTTTGTTAAATATTATTGAAGAAACCAAAGTCAAATGCCAGCCAAGATTATCTAAAATATCATTTATATCTGTGTATAGTTTAGATGGTAACTGTACTCTATAAGGAGAATTTACAGAGATAAAATCATAGTCTGAAGTTTCAAGAAGATTTATAAGTTTAGAAAAAAGTTCTTTATTAAAAATGCGGTTTTTGCCAATGCAAATTGAATACTTTCCTTTTGCTAAAGATAATAATTTAAGGCAGTTGCCGCTTCCGCCTATGTTTTTTTCGTTTTTAAAATATTTTATTTTATCGCTATATTTTTCTAAAACCTGTTGTGTATTATCATTTGAATTATTATCTACAATTATAATTTCTATATCATAGCCTTTAGTAATATCTAAAAGCTTTGGTAAGTATTCCTCAAGCACATCTCCAACATTATAGACAGGCATTAGTATAGAAAGAGTAGTCATTTTATTTTTTCCTCGTATTCATCTATTTGTTTAATGGAAATTTTTTCCATATCATCGCTATTATAAAAAGATTTATACCATTCAACTGTTTTATGAATTGCTTCATCTATATTGTATTGCGGTTTCCAATTTAAAACATCTTTTGCTTTTTTGTTGTCAAGCATTAAAAGTCCTGCTTCATGGAGACTGTTGTCTTTGTTTATTATTACCTTGCCTTTACCGTAGCATTGTATTGTTTTTTCTACAACTTCTATAACACTGTATGCTTCATTTGGCCCAAAGTTAAAACCTTGAGCATATCTTTTGCCTTCAGTTAAAAGTAATTCACCAAGTCTTAAATAACCGGCTAAAGGTTCTAAAACAAATTGCCAGGGTCTAATTGAATTAGGGTATCTGATTTGGATTGTTTGATTGTTTTGAATAGCAACTATGCAATCAACAAGGAGTCTATCAACTGTCCAATCCCCCCCTCCGATGACATTTCCCGCTCTTGCGGTTGCAAGATTAAAACCGTTTTTTAAAAAAGAGCGGCGATAAGAAGCAGACATTATTTCAACGCAGCCTTTTGAAGAAGAATACATATCATACCCTCCCATAGGGTCATCTTCCTTGTAGGCTCTTTTTATTTCTTTATTTTCATAGCACTTATCAGTGGTTATATTTACAAAAGCTTTAACACTCGGGCATTTTCTTGCTGCTTCTAAGACATTTAAAGTCCCAATAACATTTGTCATATAAGTATTAACCGGCTCTCGATAAGATAGCCTTACTACGGGTTGCGCTGCAAGGTGAAATATTATATCGGGTTGGAAATCTATCATAGATTTTTCAAGTGTTTTTGTATCTAAAATATCTCCCAAAATTCCGTTATCTGCTTTTAAAATATTGTGTAGTGAAGGATTTGTATTGGGCTTTAAAGAGTAGCCGAAAACTTCAGCCCCTAGTTTTTTAAGCCATAAATTTAACCAAGAGCCTTTAAAGCCTGTGTGTCCTGTTAAAAATACTTTTTTGTTTTTGTAGATATTATTGAAACTGTTCAATTTAATTGCTCCAAACTGCCCAAGGAGCATTTTTAGACAACCACATTTTAGTTAGTTCGTTTTTATCTCTCAATGTATCCATTGATTTCCAGAACCCTCTGTGTTTGTATGCTCCTAATTGTCCGTCTTGTGCCAATTTTTCAAGCGGCTCGCATTCAAAAATTGTACTGTCATTATTGTCAATATATTTAAATACTTCAGGTTCAAGAACAAAAAACCCGCCATTAACCCAAGCATTGTTGTTTGTTGGTTTTTCCGTGAATGATAAGATATTATCGTTGTTATCTATATTCAATACTCCAAACCTGCCTGTAGGCTGAATTGCTGTTAGAGTTGCAACTTTACCGGATTTTTTGTGAAAATCAATTAGCTTATTGATATTTATATCCGCTACACCATCGCCGTATGTAAGCAAAAATGGTTCATTGTTGATATAGTTTTGTGCTTTTTTAATGCGTCCGCCGGTCATTGTATCTTTTCCTGTATAAAGCATTGTCACTTTCCAGGGTTCATTTCTTGTTTTATGAATTTCAACGCTGTTATCCAGCATATTAACAGTGATATCGGAGTATCTATGGTAGTAGTTTATAAAGTAGTCTTTAATAATATGGGATTTGTAGCCTGTTAGAATAATAAAATCGTTAAATCCAAAATGCGAATAAATTTTTAGTATGTGCCATAGTATGGGCTTACCGCCAATTTCAACCATGGGTTTTGGTTTGACTTCAGTCTCTTCACTTAGTCTTGTTCCTAAGCCTCCAGCTAAAATTAACACCTTCATTGTAATGCTCTCATATTATTGTATTATTTTATGCTATATTACCAAACCTGCTGTTATAAGTCAATGCAATATTAACTTATAATGACAATTTGTGCAGATATAGTAAATAAGCAGGATTAAATATCCGGCTTATTATTTACATAGAAACTCTGTCTTTAATTTCTTCCATTTTGTGATCAGCCAGCCTAGAATCTCCTTTTACTCTTGAATAAGCAAGATAGCCATTCATTCTGTCAATTTTGGTTAAATTTTTAGACCCACACTTTGGACAAACATCCATATTAAGTTCTTGGTGTCCGCAATCATCACAATAAGATAAAGAAAGATTAACACCTTCGTAAAATCCCATTTTCATAGCACGTCGTATTAAGGTTTCCACGGCACCTTTGTTGTATGAAATCGGATATTTTACATATTGAATTTTTCCGCCATTCATTAAGTCCCAAAATCTTCCTTCAAGGTCTTGCTTTTGAATTGGGCTAATCTGTTCGCTCACATGACAATGGAAAGAATTTGATACATATGGTTTGTCTGAAACATTTCCGATAATACCGTATTTTTTTCTAAATTGTTTTACCTGCAAACCGCATAAATTTTCAGCCGGTGTACCGTATAGAGCGTATAAACGACCGTCTTCATATTTAAATTCATTTACTTTTTTATTAATATATCTCATAACTTCAAGAGCAAATTCTCCGTCTTCTACAAGGGATTTTCCGTTATGAAGTTCCTGCAGTTCATTTAATGCAGTAATTCCAAACGATGCTGTTGCTGATTTTAAAAGAGGTTTGATTTTGTCATTATGTTTTAAATGTCCTCCGTAGAATCCGCCTTCGCAATAAGCTAAAGGATTAACCGAAGCTCTCATTTCTCCTAAGTATTCATATGTTCTTATATGAATTTTTCTGATTAAATTCATATAGTAATCCAATACTTCATAAAAGTCTTTGCTTTCTTGTTTTGCTTTAGCGTAAATCATGGGTAAATGAAGACTTATTGCTCCAATATTAAACCTTCCGACAAAAACAGGTTTATCGTTTTCATCTATAGGGTCCATGCCGCCTTTTTCATACCATGGAGATAAAAACGCACGACATCCCATCGGGGAAACCACTCTTTTATATTTTTTATACATTGAAGCAACATATCCTTCACCTGAAAGCGAAAGCCAATCCGGATACATTGTTTTTTGAGAGCATTCAACCCCTGCTTTAAATAAATTTTCGAGAGGTTTTCCTTCTCCGTGCAATTCTTCATCATATAAAAATACAATTTTTGGAAACAATACCGGTTTTTTACATTCTTTTTTGCCTTGTCCGCCTTGACGGGTTTTCAAAAGAGCAAGTGTTGCCATTACTTCAAATTCACTCTGTCCAAGTCCTGCTGTTACATTAATAAAAGGATAATCGCCACGTGAACTTGCTACTGTATTAAACTTGTATTCCCAGCCTTGAAAACCTTGCTCATAATCGTTTTTAACATCCTTCATTGCTTCTTCTTTTGCTTTTTCAAAAGAAAGTCCCATGCAGATGTATCTGTTGTATTGTCTGTCATAAGTTTTTTTAGCAAAGGGAGCAAGAATTTTATCAACTTCAGGAACGGTAAATCCGCCATATTGCTGGCTTGCTGCCGCCATGACAATATCGCCTATAACATCAAAAGCAACATCCAAGCTTTTTGGTTCATTATACCAAATGTTGCCCATTTCAAAACCGCCCTTTAAAACGGTAGCCACATCAAATAAGCAGCAGTTCATGGTATCACGTCTTGCGGACATATCATGGATATAGATGTAACCTTCTTTGATTGCTTGTTTGTCTTCAACTGTTAAAAAGAACTTTTTATACAGTTCTTTATTTAATTCGTTAAATATTAAAGAACGTTTTGTTGAAACTAAAGTAGAATCAGCATTGGCGTTTTCTTTATCGCCTATATACATAATCCTTTGCGATTCTTGATAAACCTTATCAAGCATGTGGACAAAGTCTGTTTTATAGTTTCTATAGTTTCTGTAGCTTTCGGCAACCGAAGGACTAATTGCCTGGAGTGCACTTTCAACAATATTATGCATTTGAGCAATTTCAACTTCGTCTTTATTCATTTCCAGAACTGACTTATTTACAAAATTGCAAATGTCTTTAATTTCTTTATCACTAAATTCAACAAGCATTCTTGTTGCTGATTTTTTAATTGCTTCGACAACTTTTTCAATATTATATTTTTCTTTTGTGCCGTCTTTTTTAACAATAATTATGCTGTTTAAATTTCTTCTTGAGAAATTTATTATATTTATTAAATTTTCACTGCTGTTTTTAATCGCATCACTTACAGGCAGATGAGATTGCAGTTGTTCTTGTTTAAGATTTATATCGTTTGAAATCTTTTGCATAAATTCCTCCTAAATATGCACAAAATGCCTATTAATTTCCCGTATTTGAACTGGCTTTTATAAATTTATTTCCGAAAGTATTTTTGCTCCGGCTGTTTTTTAAATATGTTTTCCAGTTTTAAATTATTTTACTATAAATTTATGAGCATGAATACATTTATTTTATGTATTGTTCAATTATTTTTTCAAAGATAAAAATCACTCCGATATAGAGTGATTTTTACACTTAAAATATTTTTTTGCAAAAATTAACTTTACAAATTTATTTTACCAAAGGCAAAACCGAACTTGTTATATCAGTGCCTCCTACAAGGATTGCATCTTTTCTGAATACTAAATCATAGCCAAGTTCTTTTGCTTTTTGCTTAATAGCATTATCAAGCTGAGTATCTACCTGAGTAATTTTTTTGGCATAAGAGTCTTTGATAGATTTTTTCTTTTGAGTTAATTGAGCTTCATATTTTTTGATTAAAGTCTTTTTGCCTTCCGCTGTTTTTTGTTTTTGAATGTCAGCACTTGCATTGTCGTACCATTTTAGCATGTCTTGAGTTTGTTTTGCTTTTTGGCTTTCAGCTGCTTGTATTGTTTTTGAAGCTGCAAGTAATTTTGCAACATTGACATAAGCTATTTTTGAAGTTTTAACATCACTAAAAGCAAGGTTGTTAAAACCAAAGCCCAAACCAAATGCAAATGAGCAGAGAACCAAGGTCATTAAACTTTTTTTCATATTTTTTCTCCTTATTTTGAATAGTTTATATTTGAAACTATTGGTTGTTTGAATTCTATTTTGTTTATCGAATATGAATCAATTATAGGATAAGGAGGTACAATATACCATTTATACAAAGCCGTATTGAGCCTTTTGAAAAATTTTTCAAGCCACATGAGTTTTGTATTTTTATCCAATACATTCTTTTTCTCATATAAAAATTCAAATTGCATCATATTATTAATTGATTGATTAAGATTTTCAATCCTCCATATGACTTCATCTAAAAATTCATACGGCATAAGAGCTTCTTCCGCTAAAAGAGGCTTATTTGTCTTGGGATTTATTGCAAGCTCAGCCCCCGGAGGCTTTTCAATGATTGAAGTCGGAATAGCGTCTTTTTCTTTGCGGTTTTTGTTCATCCATCTTGCAAGGCTGAATAGTTTTGTTTTAACAACATCTGCAATAGGAGCATATCCTCCCGACATATCGCCGTTTATTGTAGCATAACCCATATAAAGCTCAGATTTATCAGAAGTTGCAATAGGAAGAGTTGAAGCGTATTCATTTGCTATTCCCCATAAAACCATGCCCCTCAAGCGGGCTTGAATGTTATCATTTGTGAAGGAATTTTCATATCTTGAATTCCAATTTTTTGAAACATTGTAAAAGATATTTTCAAATTCTGATTTTATGCATCCCTGCATTGTTTTAATCGGAACTTCAAGAAAATTAATACCTAAATTTTTTGCTAAAATTTTAGCGTCATTTCTGCTTTCATTTGTTGTTATTCCTGAAGGCATAGAAACCCCTAAAACATTTTCCTTGCCCAATGAATCCGCCAAAAGTACTGCACAAACCGTTGAATCAAGCCCTCCGGATAATCCTAAGACTGCTCTTTTAAAATTGTTTTTTGAAAAATATTCAGATATTGCAAGAACAATGGATTTATAAGTTCTATCTAAATCAGCTTCATAATTAAGACTAAACTCTTTTTTTTGAAGATTTATTTTATCCTTTGTTAAATCTATTGACTTATCTGTTTTATCTAAATCAAAAACAGCTAAGTCTTCTTTAAACTCTTTTGAAAGGAAGATAAGCTCACCTTTTTCATTATATATTCTTGATAGCCCGTCATATACAAGCTCATCATTAGCACCAACCTGATTAACATAAACATATTTTATATTGTATTTCAAAGCGCAAAATTTCATCATATTATGCTTTAATTGTTCTTTTTTTGCTCTTGAACAGGATGATGAAAGACACAATAAAACATCAATTTTTGAAGCAATTTCATTTATTGGGTCGATTTTATAAAGATTTTTTTCAAAAAAATCAAAATCATTCCAAGCATCCTCACAAATAGCCACACCGTAATTTATACCATTTAAATTGAAAATACGGTTTTCAATATCTGTTTTATGGGATTCAAAATATCTGTAGTCATTATGCTCTGAGTAATTGGGCAAAAGGGTTTTTCTTATTATTTTTTCAATTTTTTTATTATTTATTAGAGCTGCTGAATTATAATACGGTTTTCCGAATTTATTTTTATTAATTTCTGAAAAACCGATTAATGCGGTAATGTTTTTACAATATTCTTTAATTTCATCTAATGCATTTAATTGTTGATTGGCAATATAAGGATATCTTGTTAAAATGTCTCCCATTGGATATCCTATCAAAAAAAGTTCCGGAAAAATTATCAGATTTGCCCCCTTTTCCTCTGCTTTTTTAATTGATTCAATGACTTTATTTTTGTTATACTCAACATCTCCCACCTTTGGATTTAATTGAGCCAATGCTATTAAATTTTTCATTTTATTCCTTTTCTATAAAAGGATTTTAGCATAAAATTAAAACAAGGAGTGAAAAATGAAAAAATGCTTATTTGACCTGTCTTTTTCAATATTGCTTTTTTTGTTTTGTATTTTTGCACTGAATAACATTTGTTTTTTGTTTAATTTAAAAGTTAATCTTTATTGTTTGACTGTTTCTTTAATTGTTAGTTTATTTTATTTGTTTAAAACAAAAAACTTTATTAAAAAAACTCTTATTTTGTTTTTAATTTTTCTTATATCATTCATCTTAGCAAACTTATTTATCGACACATCCTTTGACGGAAGATGTTATCACTTTACAACAGAAAATTTATTTAAACTCGGTTTTAACCCGATATTTGATGATATAAAATTTTTTGCCAATAACAATAACATCTATTTTAATCTTCTTTTTTCGTCTTCCTATCCTAATGCGCTTGAATTAATAAGGAGCAATTTTTACCTTCTGTTTAATAATTTTGAATCATCGAAAATTGTGAATTTTTTGTCTTGTTTTAGTCTGTTTTTTTATTGTTTTTATTTTTTTAGTTTCAAAAATTCCGGATTTAAAGCTTTTATTCTATCGTTTTGTACAATTTTGTGTGCGGTAAATATTTGTCAGATAAACACAAAAATGAATGATTTTTTTGTTTATCATCTTTTTGTTTTTCAGGTTTTATCACTTTATTTGACGGATAAGAATAAAGATATTAAAACAAACAAATATGTTTTTATAATGTCTTCCGTTTTATCAATTGCAACAAAATATATAGGTTTATTTAATACGGTTATTATCTTTTTAATTTTTATGGTGTACAAATTTATAAAAAAACAAAATCTGATTCCTTTTTTAAAAACCGTTTCAATTGTTTTTTTTCTTTCTTGTTTTCTTTGTATTCAGCCTTATATTTTAAATTTAATTAAATTTAAAAATCCTTTTTATCCTTCTTTTGGTTTTAATAAAATTGATTTTATGACAAAACAAAACCCGAAAGAGTTTTTGGATAAGCATTATTTATATAAGTTTTTAAGAAGCATGTTTTCATCGGCATCTGATTCGAGAATTTCAGATCCGAAAACCCCGAGATTGTATTATAAAATTCCTTTTACAAATCACTTTGACATGCCTTTTATTAGTGAAGATATCAGAATATCGGGTTTTGGACATCTTTTTTCCGGAATTTTTATAATAAGTTTGTTTTGCGTTGCAATTCTTTTAAAAAAGAAAAAAGGAATTTTGGTTTTTTCAATTATACTTTTTACAACTTTTTTAAATCCGATATGCTGGTGGGCAAGATTTGTAAGTCAGCTATACCTTTTGGGGGTTTTTGTTTGTTATTATTTAAGAAAAAATAAAATTCTTTTTTATTTTCTTTCTTTTTTGATAACAATAAACGGTCTTTGGATTTTAAAAGAGAATCTTTATGCAACAGCGTATAAAACATATATTATAAACAGTTTTTATAATGAGCTGTATGAAAAATCAAAAAACAAGGATATTTTAATATATAAAGATAAAACCCCAAAACCCGAAGACGATGAAACCGTTATTTTCAGATTGGGGCAATACGGCATCAATTATACGCTTGTTTACGATTTTGACAAAACATTTAAGGAGCTGAAAAACGAATATTCAATAAGCAGGTCGTATAAAATTAAAATAGATTAATTTTTTGACAAAAAGATGCTTTTTTTAATATTCTAAGTATTATGTTGATTTTTGGCATTGATCCAGGTATCGGGATAACGGGCTATAGCTTTGTTGAGTTTGAAGACAATCCAAAGGGAAATTTTTTTAATTTGATTTCAAGCGGCTCAATTCAAACAGACAAAAACGCAAGCCACCCTAAACGACTTTTGGAGTTAAAAAATGATATTAATTTTTTAATAAAAAAATATAAGCCAAATTGCGCTTCAATTGAGCAGTTGTTTTTTTTCAAAAATCAAAAAACAATTATACCCGTAGCGCAAGCCAGGGGTGTTATTCTTTTAACTTTAGAGGAAAATTCCATCCCAATGTTTGAATATACGCCGCTTGTTGTAAAGCAAACAATAACAGGCCATGGCAGAGCCGACAAAAGTGAAGTTAAAACAATGGTAAAAAACTATATTGAAATAGATGAAAATGTAAAATTAGATGATACAATAGATTCTATAGCGCTTGCATTGTGTCATGCGCAGAATGCAAGATTTAAGGAGGAAATTAAATGAGCCAATTTGTTGTTAAAAGAGCAATAATATTCTCTTTGATTTTAGGTGCGCTTTTTGGGCTTTTGGCACTTTTACCTATGCTTATCGGTCTTGTGATATTTATTTTTGGCTTTTTTTCATCGGTAATTATTATTTTGTACATGAAAAGAAATGAAAAACATTTAAGCTTTTTAACAAATGAACAAGGTGCAATTTTAGGAGGAATTATAGGCTTTTTTGCAACAGTAGGCTTTTTTGTGTCTTTTTGTCCGATGGTCTGTATAATTCATTCAATTTTTAAAAGCTATTATTCATACGCAATTCCGGAAATGCTTTCTTTGGGGCTTTGGTTGTTTTTTGTAATAGTGTTTATGACAGCGATAATTTTTGCAATGACAAACAGTGCAACGGCAATGGGCCTGACTTTTATTTTAGGACAAATTGAAAAAAAACCCGATGATTATGATGCACCTTTAGATATTAAAATTGAGGATTAAAATGGAAAAAACAATAGCTTGGATTGAAAAAGATAAATGTAACGGTTTTTCAAGAATGATTGACCAGACTGTCATTCCCTATGAATACAAAAAGATTGATATCAAAACATCGTCTGAAATGTACGACGCAATAAAAACAATGGTTGTAAGAGGTGCTCCTGCTATAGGAATAGCAGGAGCACACGGGGTTGTTTTATCTGCAATTGAAAATATTCAAAGCGACGATTTTTTTGGTGATGTTAAAAAGCAGGCTGATTTCATAAATTCATCCCGCCCTACAGCTGTTAATTTGGCTTGGGCAATTAAAAGACAATTGGATTTGATGGAAAAAAACAAACACTTGTCTAATAGGGAAATAACTGAGCTTTTGATTAAAAATGCGGTTAAAATGGAAGATGAAGATATTGAAATAAATAAAAAAATCGGAGAATTTGGTTCAGCAATTGTTCCAAAAGGCGCAACAATTTTAACCCACTGTAACGCCGGAGCACTTGCCACTGTCGGTTGGGGAACTGCTCTCGGGGTTGTTAGAAGTGCTTATATGAAAGATAAAACCATTAAAGTTTTTGCCGATGAAACCCGCCCGAGGCAGCAAGGAGCAAGGCTTACAACTTATGAGCTTATAAGAGATAATATTGATACAACCCTAATAACGGACGGGATGGGCGCATATTTTATGAAAAAAGGCATGGTAGATGTAGTTATAACAGGTGCAGATAGAATAGCCCTAAACGGAGATAGTGCAAATAAAATCGGAACATATATGCTTGCAATTGCAGCAAATTATCACAATATTCCATTTTATATAGCTGCGCCAAAATCCACTATTGATCCTAAAATTAAAAGCGGGGACGAAATTGTAATTGAATTAAGAGACAAAAGCGAAGTTACTATAATTAACGACAAACCGATTTGTGACGAAAGAGTAAATATTGTAAATCCGGGTTTTGATGTAACTCCCGGTAGTTTGATAAAAGGGATTATAACCGAATACGGCATTTTTAAACCAGATGAAATTTATAAGCTTTTTGAATAAAAACAAATATTTATTTATCTTTTTAACAATAGGCCTTGCGGTTTTTACCTTTCCTATGCTTGCCTCGGGTTTTGATTTAATGCCCGGCGATAGGTACAATTTTTTATACTATAACTATATTTTAGAACATGGTTTTTTGTATCTTTCAAAAAATCCGCTGCATGGTGTTTTTTGGCAAGCTCCCTTTCCTCCTTTTGAATTATCAAGTGCATATGATGAAACTTTAATGGGATTAGTTCCCGTATATTCTTTTTTTAGGTTGTTTTTTAGGCCTTTTGATTCTTATCAGGCGCTTTTTTTTGTACTTTGTGCCATAAATTATTTTGTTTTTTATTGGTTTTTAAAACAGTTTAAATTTTCTGATATTGCAAGTTCTTTTGGGGCATATATTTTTGCTTTTAATATTTTTAGATTTTTTAAAATTAACCAAATAGAATTTTTCAGTCAATTTTTGTCCGTTCTTTCAATTATTTTTTTAATAAAAGTAATCGGGAAAAAATCTTCAATAAAAAATCATTTCTATTTTCTTTTAAGCGCTGTTTTTTTAACGCTGCAGTTCTATACTTCTTTTACACTTGGCTTTTTTAGTGTTTTGACCGGTTCTATATTTGTTTTGGCTGCGCTTTTGCCTAAAAAAAGCAGAGATATTGTTTTAGATTTTTTTAAAAATTATAATAAACTGTTTATTTTTTATTTGTTGGTTGTTATGCTTCTGCTTTTGCCTATGGCATATTATCACAGCTTAACGGAACAAATAATAAGTTTTGGGGATTTGTCCGGCACTTTTTGCGACAGATTATGCTGGGTTAGGAATATAAGCTTTTTGGACACTGTTTTTTATAAAAATTTAGCTTACCTGCAAGATGCCAAAATACCCTATGCGACCTGTTCATTAGGGGTTTTTGCAATAATCGGAGGGGTTTTTGGATTATTTAAATTTAAAAACAAAAAGGGTGCTTTTATAATTACCTTGGTTATAGTTTTTCTTATTTCATCTGCAAACAGCGCTGTTTACTTTTGGAAAATTGCATATATTTTGTTGTTAGGCACTGAAGGATTAAACAAAGGTATAAATCCTCTCGGTTTTATTGCTTTAATAATTATTGCTTTGGGAAATACCGTACTTGTTGATTATTTGAAAAATAAAAAGCAGGTAATTATTCTTTGCTTTGTTATTCTTGTGCTTACCGTTGAAACAATTCCAAGATTGAATGATATAAATTCTTCTTATAGTGTTTATAATTTTTCAAAAAAAGAGTTTCAAAAACAGCTGGATGAAATAAAATTAGATTCAAATTGTGATTTTGTAAAAATTGATTATGCCCCTTTAAACAGAGAAAAATTTGGAAAAAAAGATATCCTAAATAAAGAATTTTTAGCTCAAAATAAAGTTGATATGCTTTCTTTTTGGGTATCTGTTGATAAAAATATAAAAAGTTTGAACAAATACTATAAAATTGAAAAAGAAATTCAAATTCCAAACGGAAATGTTTGCAAAATTATACAAAAAGTTGATTTTGAAAGTTTATAATTAAACAATCTTTTACAAATTTAATTTACCATGGTATAAATAGATGTAGTTTAGATAATAGGAGATAAAACCATTAGCAAAAATGATTCAAGAGCTCAAAACGAGCTTGTAAACGAAAAAATCAGAGCCAGAGAAGTTAGATTAATAGATAATGAAGGAATAAACCACGGCACTGTTTCTACTGTAAAAGCCTTACAGATGGCTCGTGAAAGAGATTTGGATTTAGTGGTTGTATCTGCAAATCAAGCGCCTCCGGTAGCAAAAATACTCGATTGGGGCAAATATAAATATGAAACCGAAAAAAGGGCAAAAGAAGCAAAGAAAAAACAACATACAATTGATATAAAAGAAGTTAAAATGCGTTATAAAATCGATGTTCATGACTATGAAGTACGATTAAAAGCTGCAAAAAAGTTTTTGGCTTCAGGAAACAAGGTTAAAGTTGTTGTAATGCTAAGAGGGCGTGAAATGCAACATTCACACCTTGCAATGGATTTGATTACGAAATTTCAAAATGAATTTAGCGAAGACAACATTCAAATTGAAAAAAAACCGCAGATAGAAGGCAGAAATGTCATAATGATTCTTGCTCCGGGAACAAAATAAGCTTAAAGCAAACCCATTAGGTTTGCTTTTTTATAAGTTTTATTAAGAAGGAAAAATGAAAAAAATATTATTATTATTTTTATTGCTTTTAAATATCCAGGTTGTCGTGGCAAAGGACTATGGTGTATTTTGTTCTTCAGGCTATGCGGATAAAACCTTTAAGGGGGATTTGATGAGTTTGTCCGGTGTTAATTTTATTAATAAAAATATCATCGAATATCAAATTCAAAAAGCAATCAAAAAAAATACCGACTCAAATCCTAAAGTAAATATTGAAGGATTTTGGGGAACAAGTATTTTAGACGGTGAGTTTAAAAGCTTTAAAGCTAAAAGCAAAAATTTGTTCTTTAATGATGTATATTTATCCGATGTAAGTGTTGAATCGGTATGTCCATATAATAAAGTCAACTATAAAGATAACAGACTATATTTCGATGAAAATTTTGTATTAAAGTATAGTGCAAATATTACACAAGATGATTTGGATAAAACCATTCAGCAAAGCCAATACCAAAAAGTCATAGATAAAATCAACTCAAATAATATATTTTCTTCTGTTTTTAAAATAGAAGCCTCAAAGGTTGAAATAAAAAATGATAGACTTGTTTTGAGCTTCGGGCTTCATTCAAAAGATAACAGTGGTATTTTTTCTTTTATGAATAAATTGCCTAAGCTTTATATAGAAACAGGGCTTGATATTGAAGACGGAAAGATTAAGTTCTGTAGCCTGAATTCGAATTTGGCAGAAAAAAGCAGAGATTTAATTGATGTAATAAATTCTTTGAATCCTTTTTTATATAATGTTAAGTTTGATAAGCATAATGAAGGGAAACTTGATATAGAAAAAGTCAAAATAGCCGATTCAAAGATTGCTCTTGAAGGCTATTTAACTTTTGAAAAAAATCAATTTTAATTATTTCCGCAACAGTCTTTACAAGGTAGTTTATAGATTGCGCCGTATTTAATAATTTTTTTCATTTTTCTTTTTTCTTGTCTTAAAAATTTTCTATATGCGCTGTATTGGTTTTTGCACAACTGTTCTTTTATGTCACTTCTGAAGTCTTTACATTTTTCTTTTGCTTCTTTTTTAAGTTCTTTTAACACGCTCACTTGTTCTCTATAGCAGTCATTATCGCATTCAATCATTCCTAAAAGTTTATTTTTTTCAACTCTGTATTTTGAATGGAGAGTTTCCATGTCTGATTTAAAGTTTTTGTAAATTGTATCTATGCAAGTTTCTTGTTTTGAACTTAAACAAAGTGTTCTTTTTAAGTCTCTGAAGTGTTTGTCTAAGTAGCATTGATTATAGATACAATATTCATCGTCATCTATGGTACATTTGTTGCATTTTTCTTCAACACTTTTAGGGTCACAGTCTTTTTTTTCAGTACAAGAATTCTTGCAATCATTTTTCTTTTGGATGCAATTATTTTGTTTTTTACAGCCGCAATCAGGACCAGAAGGCACTTTTGTACAATTTTCATTGCTAGCTGCAATACTGACAGAGCTTAGAAGTCCCAAGACCATTAAAGAGAGAAGTGTTTTTTTCATTTTTTAACCTTTCAATTTGTATATTTAGAAGATAACAAAATAAAAAACATTATTAAATCAGACAAAAGAGTATAGTAAAAAGATTAATTTTAAAGATTTTAAAAAAAATATTTGACGTTAAAGTTTGTTCTTGTTATATTAAATAAGCAACTGAATTATTTGGTTGTTAAAATATAATTTGCGTCTGTAGCTCAGCACACGGTGAAGCTTGCTGAAACGGAAAAAAATAGCACAGTGCTCTACCTGCTGAGTGATGACATGACAATTAAATAGATTTGCGTCTGTAGCTCAGCAGGTAGAGCACTCCCCTTTTAAGGGATAGGTCGCGCGTTCGAATCGCGCCAGACGCAAATTTTTTATTGCCTAAAATATGATACCTAAAAATCAACCCCCTTTTAAGGGATAGGTCGCTAGGAGCGAATCACTGCCAGATACAATTTATTATATTATTATTTATAAAATTCAACCTTTATTTTGTCACTCTGAACTATAAAATTTAAAAAAAGAGAAGAGTTAAGATATCTGATTAGGATTCTAAAATTATCATTTCTAAAAAACCGAAAACAAGTTTTAATCAGCCTCAAATTTATTGTTATATCTAAAATAAATTTCACTGCTTATAAAAGAATGTTTAATTTATTCATATGATTTCGTATTCTCTGCCTTTTGCAATAATTAAATCCGCTGCTTTATCAAGCTCATAATAACTTAAATCTTTCATAACGCAAAGCCTTAATCTACATTCTTTTCTTCTTGTTGCGGGATATGTAACAATATTTACATAAACACCTTGATTTCTAAGTTCTTGGTAGAGCTTGAATAATTTTTTTTCATCATATATCATAACCGGAATTATTGCGCTTTGACTTGTTCCTATATTGAATCCTGCCCTAAAAAGTCTGTTTTTCAAGTGCCTTGTTTTTTCCAGAAGTTCTTTTCTTCCGGCTTTATCAGATTCAAATAAATCAAACACTTCGATTAAACCACCGGCAAGTGAGGCCGGAAGTGCCGTTGAGAAAAAGTAGGTTCTTGCATAAAGTCTCAAATATTGAATAATTTCCCTTTTGGCTGCGCAATATCCTCCTAATCCTCCTGGTGCTTTTGATAGCATTCCGACATTTAGGTCAATTTTTCCTTCAACATTATAATGCTCTGCGCTTCCTCTGCCGCTTTTTCCTACAATACCTATCCCGTGGGCATCGTCTACCATGACTTTACATTTATATTTTTGAGCAAGATCAACAATTTTATCCAAACGGGCTATATCGCCATCCATTGAAAATACTCCGTCTGTTATAATTAATCTTCCTGTTGTTTCATTGGGAATTCTATCTAAAATACGCTCAAGATATTTCATATTGCTATGAGGATATACTTTTATTTTTGCACCGGACAGTTGACATCCGTCATAAATGGAAGCATGGTTTGCGCTATCGTTTATAATAATATCTTCGCTGTTGCATAAGGCGGAAATAACACCCACATTTGTTCCGTATCCTGAAGGAAAAACTATAGCATCTTCTGTTTTATAGAATTTTGCAATTTTTTCTTCTAATTTTTTATGTAAATCACAAATTCCTGCATAATTGGAAACAGCGCCCATCCCCATTCCAAATTTTTTTAAGGCCTTAATTGAAGCGTCTATAACTTTTGGATTGTTTGCAATATTTAAATAGGAATTTGAACCAAGCATAATAACATCATGGCAATAGCCATCTTTTTCTTTTAGTCTTACCTTGGATGAAAGTTTGTTCAGACTTATCATCCCTAATGCTTCATTTCCGGTTAAAACGCCGCTTTTTAAAACTTCATTGACACGATAAGCTTTCCTAAATAAATCTTCATTTTTTTGTGTGTGAATAAAATTTTCAAATTTAATATTCACAACTTCAGTATCAACTATAGACAATTTTTACCTCACGAATAAGTATTTTTTAAAATTATTTTAAAAATTTAAACTTATTCCAATTCGACAATAAGCTAGTATCGTGTTATTATAAATTTTTGAGGAGAAAAAATGAGTTGTTTTGAAAAAATTTGTCTTAATATCTATAAATCAATTCCGCCCGTCGTATTAAAAGGAATCATTCCTTTGATTGATATAATAAGAAAATTAAAAGGAAAGCCTCGGATTCCCATTAAAGAAAAAATGGCGGAAATTAAATATCCTGATTTTAAAAACGAAAAAGTAATAATGCTCCATGGGGTGTCTGTTGGGGAGATTGTTTCTTTGGAAAATCTTATAAAGGAGATTAAGAAAAAGTTTAAAAATTACAAAATTGTTCTTACTACAGGCACAACTACAGCACAAGAAATCGCAAAGAAAAAATATTCTGAATATGTTGATTTTATAACATATTTTCCCTTGGATATTTATAAAGTTGTTGAAAAATTTTTGAATGCAATTAATCCTTCAATTGTTCTTATTGCTGAAACTGAACTATGGCCTAATTTTTCTTTTTGCTGTAAGAAAAAAAATATTCCTTTATATATAATTAACGGAAGAATCTCGGATAAATCATATCCTACTTATAAAAAAATACAAAGTTTTTTCGATTTTAAATATGTCTTTGCTTGTTTTGAAGGAGTTTTTTGCCAGAGTGAACTTGATAAAACAAGATTCTTATCTATAAATGCGAATGCAGCCAATACGGAAGTTATGAAGAATCTTAAATTTGAAATTGAAAAAAAAGATTGTAATATCAATTTAAAGCAAGAAAATTTTAAAGTTCTGATAGCAGGCTCGACTCACGGCGAGGAAAACGGAATTGTTCTTGAAGTTTATAAAAATTTAAAAAAAGAAATTAATAACTTGAAACTAATTATTGCTCCAAGGCATTTAAAACGTGTTTTTGAGATTGAAAATTTATGCTTGAAAGAAAACTTAAACTATGGTTTAAGAACAAAAAATGATGATTTTTTAACAAAAGATATAATAATCCTTGATACATTAGGAGAATTATCTAAAATATATGCCATAGCCGATGTTGCATTCATTGGAGGAAGCTTTAATAAAACAGGAGGACACAATCCTCTTGAAGCAGTTATTTATTCAAAGCCGGTTGTATCGGGCCCTTCGATTAAAAATTTTATCGATATTTATTCTATTTTGACAAGGCAAAACGCTGCTTTTGTTGTAAAAAATAAAAAAGAATTTATAGAAGTTTTAAAAAAACTTTTTATAGACGATGTTTTTTATAACAAAATATCAACAAATTGCAACAACTGCTTCAAAGAACACCAGGGAGCTATAAACTTTGTGATGAATAAGCTTGAAAAAGTTTTGATTAACCCTTAACAGCACCTTCGGTTTGACCTTGGATAAAATATTTTTGAAGTAATAAGAAAAACAATACAATTGGTATAATTGAAACTATGCTTCCTGCTGCAACAAGCCTATAGTCAGCACTAAAAGCGCTTGAAAGATTATTTATCCCAACAGGCAGAGTAAAAAGTTTTTCATCGGTTAAAACAATGCTTGGCCAAAGAAATTCGCCCCAAGAGCCGATAAAAGTAAAAATTGCAAGGAGTGCAAGAGTTGGTTTTATCATTGGAAGTAATAACTTAAAAAATATTTGAAAAGAATTACAGCCGTCAATAACAGCACTTTCTTCTATTTCTTTCGGGATAGTTAAAAAAGCTTGCCTTACAAGAAAAATTCCAAAAGCATTCACGCAAAAAGGCATAATAAGACCTAAATAGCCCGCTAAAGCGGAGTAGCTGTCAACCAAGTGAAGTTTTAGCGTAATTATATAAACGGGCAGCATTATTGTTTGAAAAGGAACCATAATGGTTGCAAGAATAGCAAAAAAAACAATTTTTTTCCCTTTAAAGTTCATTCTGGCTAAAGGATAAGCCGCAAGAGCAGACAGAATGACATTCAAAATAACGGTTGAAGAGGCTACAATAAAACTATTTAAAACATATTTTACAATGGGAACAAGTTTTAAAACTTCCCTAAAATTTTCAAAAGTAAAATTTTTTGGTATAAAAACCGGAGGATAAGCAAATATATTTTCACTTCTTCCTTTGAGAGCAGTTGACAACAACCATAAAAAAGGAATAAGTGATAAAATGCAAATAAAAATCAGAATAGAGTGAATTAAAATATTTTTAAATTTTATTTTTTTTAATTTATTCATATTTTATACTTATCCCTTTCAAATACAAAGATGTTTATAATTGAAAAACCCATTACAATAAACAACAAAACTACGGCACCTGCTGATGCAAGTCCCAAATCAAGGTTTTCAAACGCTTTTTCATAAATATAATATACGATTGTTTTGGTTGAATCCAAAGGTCCGCCACGTGTCATAACGTATATTTCAACAAAAACTTTAAGTGCCGATATTGAGCTTATAGTACTTACAAGAGCTATCATGGGCATAATATGCGGAACTGTTACCAGCATATGTTTTTTAAACCCAACAGCACCATCTACTTCTGCTGCTTCATATAGCTCTTTAGGTACACTCATTAAAGCGCTTAAATATATCATCATATAATATCCGACACCTTTGAAGATTGTAACTATTGCTGTTGATATCATTGCAATTTTAGGATCGGTTAAAAATCCTAACGGTTTAAAATTTAATTCTTGTATAAAAAAGTTTAATAGTCCTTCAGGAGCATATAACCATTTAAAGGCAATAGCCACAACAACGATTGAGATAATAACCGGAAGATAGATTATAATTTTATAAATATTTTTACATTTAATATTCTGATTTATTAAAATTGCCAAAAACAGAGGAAAAATTACTAAAAAAGGCACGCAAAGAATTAAGAAATAAAAGGTGTTTAATATTGTTTTTATGAACAAAGGCGACTTTATAAGCTCCATATAATTATTGAATAAAACAAAAGAAGGGTTATAAATGTCTTTTGAATAATCAAAAAAGCTCAGATAAACGGTTTGAAAAAAAGGAACAAAAAAGAAAACCAAAAGCACAACAAAAGCCGGTATTAAAAAAAGATATGCTCCTAAATTTTTCTTCCAATCCATAAATTTATACTATATTAATTGAAGCAAAAATTCAACAATCCGTATTAGTTATTATTATTAAAGTTAATGTTAAAATTATATAGTATAAGAAAGTTTTATTATTTTGTTAAGACTAATTGCAATTATATTATTTTCCTTGATAATATCTGCGCAAAGTGCATTTTGCGCCTCTTATCGTGTCAAAGATATAATCATTGATAATTCGGATAAAGTGGTTGTAATAAAAGGCGAAGGTAATTTTAAAGTTCAATCAATACAATCAAATGTTCCGATTCCAAACGCTTCAGGCGATTCAATCCGTCTTTTGAATAATATCTCCGCTTTTACAATATCTGCCCCCAATAGATACGTTATAGATATTCCAAACGCCTCTCTTATTGGAGGAAGCAGAAACTATAAGATAAAAAATTCAAAAATGCTTTCAAATATAAGCCTTGCTCAATTTTCTGCAAATCCGGATGTTGTAAGAATTGTTTTTAGCGTCAATAATGCTTCAAATTTATCAAAATTTAAAACTTATACAAACGGCACTGATATTATTGTTCAATACAGTCCAAATATAGTAGAAAACTCAATTCAATATAAATTCTATACTCCTTCCGGTGATTCTGATAAAAATGCAAATCCTCAAAATACGCAAGCAACGGTTACATACAATCATAATGACAATACAATCGACATAATACCAAGATTTCAGACGAAATATTATTTGAGCAGAATAAATCAAAATTCAGACGGACTTATTTTAAGAGGCATCGGTTCTTTAAGTTTCCAAAGAGTAAGCTATAATCAGGATAATACAATAGCCTCTTTGATACTTGACAGTGCTACTCTTGCTTCAAAATTAGACAATAAAACTTATAATATTCCAAGCTCTAAAAAAAATATACAAGCAACACTTACAATAAACAAATTAAATTCAAAAAAAGTTAAATTGACACTGAATGGGCAAAATTTAAAAGATTATCGTTTTGTTGTATCTCCGGATGGACAAAGCCTTTTTATATCACACAGAACATATGTTATAAATACTGCTTTTTCTTCAACCGGTGCAAAAATAAATTCATACAAATTTACATCTAACCAAAACGGCTATAAAATTTTTGATTTTAATTTCAATTTGCCGGCTACATACGATGTTTTTGAACTCAACGATAACTTTTATATGGATATAAATAACCTTAGCGATTATAATGCAGCTTTGTTTGAACAAACATTTAAATCTGCGGATACAAAAATTCAGGTACTAAAAATATCAAGCGATAAAACAAGATACATTATTCCGATAAAAGATTTAAATTTTGCTTATGCAAATGTAGAAAGCAATGCAAAATCAATAAAATTGTGCTTTAAGAAAAAAACTCCATCGCAAGAAGAAATCGCATCGAACAGTAATAGCAATATTATCAATATTTCTAATGTTGAAAAGCCGAAAACTGAAGAAAATATCAATATAATCTATGTTCCTAAAGGCGAAGATGTAAAAATTGAAAAACCAAAAAAAATAAAAGAAAACATATCCATAAGTTCAATGAAAAAAGTAGTCATAGACCCCGGGCATGGAGGCATGGACAGTGGTGCTATAGGCGGAGGTATATATGAAAAAAATCTTAATTTGTCTGTTGCAAAATTAGTCGAAGAAAAATTGAAGAAGAAAAATATCTATGTCTATATGACAAGAAGTAAAGATGAAACTTTAACTCTTGAAGATAGGGTTAACTATTCAAATGAAATTAATCCCGATATTTATGTAAGTATCCATACAAATTCAACCGTGCAAGAAGATTCTTACGGTCTTGAAGTGCATTACTTTAAAGATGACAGTTTAGAGCTTGCCCAGATAGTTCATTCCAATTTTGCAAGTGAAAAGAATTTGAAAAAATGGGAAACAAAAGACAGAGGTGTGATAAAATCTCGTTTTTATGTTATAAATCATACAGAAGCTCCAAGTATCTTGATTGAAATGGGATTTATTTCAAATCTTGACGAGCGGTCAAAACTTATTACCAAAAACAGGCAGGAAGAAATTGCAAATTCTATAGTAAAAGGCATATTGGAGTATTTGAAATAAAATGAATAAAAAATATATAGGACTCTTGGATAGCGGTGTAGGCGGTCTTAGTGTTTTATCGGAATTATATAAACTTTTGCCGAATGAAAACTATATTTATTTTGGTGATACGAAAAATGTACCGTACGGAACAAAGACACCCGAACAGATATATTCCTATACAAAAGAAATTTTAGGCTTTTTTGCGACAAAAAATGTTGAAAATGTTGTGATTGCTTGCAATACTACATCTGCTGTTGCATATGAAAAATTAAGGGAAACCTTTAAAAATAAGCTTAATATTTTTCCTTTGATTCAAACAGCAGCGCCCTATGCGGTTGAAAATTTAAAAGAGGGTGATACAATAGCAATTCTTGCAACAAAAGCAACGGTTAATTCACATAAATATAGAGAAGAAATTAATAAAATTAATCCTAAAATCAATGTCTTGGAAATTGATTGTACAGGCTTTGTGGAAATTGTTGAAAAAAGGCTGTATAACAACAAAGAGTCAATTGAACTTATTGAATCCAAGCTTGAAATTGTTAAAAAAACAAATTCAAAAAAAGTTGTCTTAGGATGCACTCATTATCCGTATTTAAAAGAAATTTTTAAAAAAATATTAAATGTTGAATACTTTAATCCTGCCGTTTATTTAAGTTTAGAGGTAAAAAACTCAATAAATGTATCAAGAGAAAAGAAAACAGGAGAAATGCTTTTCTATGCTTCAAAAAATCCGGATGAATTTATTCTTAATTCAAAACCGTTTTTTGAAATACAAGACGTAAAATTAATGGATTTTTTAAGGTGTAATTAGCGAACTTTATTTTCTTTGCCGTCGATTAATCTTACAATGTTTTGCCTGTGAAGATATATTATATATAATGCTGCTAAAGCACAATAAATAACATACCCCGGAGGATTTTTAAAAATATACATTAAAATTGGAGAAATAAACAGTGCAATTATTGAACCCAGTGAAACATATTTTGAAAAGTATGTGATAACTCCCCAAATTAAGGCTATTAACAGGCCCACTATAGGATTTAGCGCTAAAATTGTGCCAACGCCGGATGCAACGGATTTTCCGCCTCTAAATTGAAGGAATATAGGTTTTGAATGTCCTATTATAACAAATAAAGAAGCTAAAACCGCATAGAAACCATATGCATCGTCTAAGAAAATTTTAGCTAAAACAACCGGCAAAGCTCCTTTTAGAGCATCTAAAATCATAACAATGAAAAACCATTTTTTTCCCAAGACTCTTTTAACATTTGTTGCACCTGTTGAGCCTGAGCCTATAGTTCTTATATCTTGATTGGTTTTTATTTTAACAATTAAATATCCGGTCGGAACAGAGCCTATTAAATATGCAATTAAAATAGTAAGAAAAATATATAAATAATGCATTACTTATCTCCTTTTTGTCTGTATGAAACAACAATAGGCGTTCCTTTAAAACCGAAGTTTTCTCTTAATTTTTTCATAATATATCTTTTATAGTGATCCTGAATTAAATCTTTATTATTGATAAAAATTACAAAAGTCGGCGGATTGGATTTTGCCTGCGTTGAATAATAGATTTTTAAATTTTTTCCTTTAATTGAAGTCGGAGGGTTTAAATTATAGGCTTCATTTACAACTTTATTTAAAAGCCCTGTTGAAATTCTTTTTAATCTTTCAATTGAAATTTGTTTTGCGGTTTTTAAAATATTATCTATTCTCTGTCCGGTTTTGGCTGAAATGTATATCTTTTGGGCATAATTTAAAAACGGGGCTTCTTTTTCAATTTTTTCTTCAAATTTATGCGTGTCAACATTTTTAACTAAATCCCATTTATTAAAAGCAAGAATTAGACCGCATCCGGCTTGTTCACATATACTTGCAATTTTTTTATCCTGATCAGATAGACCTTCCGTGGCGTCTATAACTAAAAGCGCAACATCGCAGCTTCTGATTGCACGAATTGCTCTGTCCACGGCAAACATTTCAACGCCCCAATCTACTTTGGCTTTTTTTCTTATGCCTGCCGTATCAATAAGGGTGTAGGTGTCATTTTCAAAAACAATTTCTTCATCTATTGAATCTCTTGTTGTTCCTGAAATATCACTTACAATTGCTCTTTCTTTTTTTAAAAGAGCATTTAGAATTGAACTTTTGCCTGCATTGGGTTTTCCTGTTATTGCAATTTTAATTGTATTGTTTTCGGTAATAGCATCTGTTGGAGTTATATCTTTTGTAATAACATCCAATAAATCTCCGACCCCGCAATCACCATGCAGAGCGGATAAAAGATACATATCATTAAACCCTAATGCCCAAAATTCATTTGCGAGGTTGTTTTGTGCTTTTGAATCAATCTTATTTACAACAAGCAGGACTTCTTTTTTTGTTTGCCTTAATTTATTTGCAATATCATAGTCATAAGGATTTAAGCCGCTTTTAGCGTCTGTTAAAAACAGTATTAAATCCGCTTCTTCTATTGCAAGATCAACTTGAGTGTTGATATTTTTTACAAATTCATCATCGTTGCCTTCAACAATTCCTCCGGTATCAATGAGGATGAATTTTTTATTTTGCCATGATGCTTCAATATACACCCTATCACGTGTGATATTTGGCCTGTCATCAACAATTGATAGTCTTTTGCCTGCTATTCTGTTTACTAAAGTGGATTTTCCGACATTTGGTCGTCCGACTATCGCAATAATTTTTTCTTTCATAAAACAATTATAATATAAATAATTTTCTTCAAAAAGCAAAAAATTATATTGAGAGGTTTTATTATTTATGGTATAATTAATGTGTAGCGTGTGTGCTAAGGAGGTTATTATGATTAAACCACTTAAGGCAATAGCAAACAAAACTATGGTTTCTAATCCGATAGCTATTAATCCGCAAATGGCATATAAAAACAATGCAAATTTTTTGCAGCGTGGCGAAAAGCTAAATATTAACTGCAATGAAGTTCGCTCGCTTACAAGAGACGGCCTTAAATTAGATGTAATCGCATAGTTTATACAATTTTACCAAAAATTCCCCGAAGCATCAAGTCTTCGGGGAATTTTGCTTATTGAATGTAAATTTTTATTAACCGGACATTAAAAATTGTCAAGTTTTAAAAAAATAAACCGTCAATAACAATGTAAGGATAACAAAGAGGTTATAGATTATGTTAGAACTGTTCAGTCTTGTATTTTTCGGTATGATTGTCTACACATTTCTTGTGATAGTACCTTCAATTGTTGAAAATTTATCTTGTGATGAATTTAAGGCAGCGTATTTTTCACACCTTGCTTCAACAAAATTAAACTCATACGGAAAATAGTAAAATTTTATAATAATTCTTCAAACCCATAGGATCTTTCGGGCAAATTTTGATATCCTTTATTTGTTACAACAAACTTATGGATATATTTGCTTGTATAATCCCCTCTTACAAATAACTTTTTGATTACATTTTCGCGCTCCACTAAAGGGTGTGAAATTTTTTCAAGCTCGGGATTGTCATCTGAAAGCTGTGTCCAAACGGCAGCTTCAAGAGTCCAGGCATATGTTTCTTCATTTAGCGAATTATGTTCGTCCTGATGAATCGCTTCGTGTGCCAAAATTGCACATAAAGCTTCAATAGGAGCATCTTTGTGCTTTTCGTTTATGTAAATTGTTAATCTTTTTTTCTCCTTCCATCCTAAAGCATCAAAATTCATATAAAGAGGATTTATGCTGGCTAAATTCGCAAATTTTATTTGTATGGGTTTATTTGTCAAATTTTTCCCTAAAATTGCTTCTTTAGAATATTTGCCCGTTGTGTTTTCAAGCATTTCAACCGCACGTATTAAGCTTTCATTGTCGGTAATATTTTTATATTTTTTATAAACAGTATCATCTAAAGGCTGCTTTTGAGATATTTCAACAGCGCTTATCGGCAAGATTGCAATAAAAAAACCAAATAGTAAACAAAATAATCTTTTTTTCATAACTCCTCAACCATTCGTTTTAACATTAATATTATACGCATATATTTTTTATAATGACAAATTAAAATAATTCAAAAAGATGTTTAAAAATTTATTTTATTAATTATAAATTTATTATGGAAAAAAATTTAAAAGAGTGTTCTAATTGTAAAACAGTATATCCTAAAAAGCTAAACCAATGCCCTAACTGCAATTATAAAGAGCCTATGAAATTGGACGAAGTTTTATGGATTTTTATTCTGCTGTTGTTAATTGTAATGTTTTTTCAAAAAATATCTGCTCTTGGCTCCGATAACACAATGCAGCGAAGCCAAAACGCAAAAGAAGAAATTGTTTTGCCTCGGGAAATATCCATAAGACCGCTGAGCAATTTTAGCGGATTAAGCAGGGATGAGATTTTTGCAAAAAGAAAAAAATATGTTCAAGAGTCTGTTATTTTCAATAAGATAAAAAATTACTCACCAAATAAAAACGTATATAAAATTGAAGATAATTTAGGTTGGATAAGTGCTTATGAAATTTCTAAAAACGGAGTTAAAAATAATCCCGATATAACAAAAGGAGCTTCCAGGCATTCCATATCAATAAATAACCCGGAGCTTTTAATAAGCTTTATTATCCCTACGCTTAAAAGAGATGAAAAAACTCCCTTTAGCGAATTGGACTATTTTTTGCCGTATAGAATTGTTTGGGATAAACAAAAAAATACAATAAGGGCGCATTTTAAAATAACGGATTTCTTTAAATCGAAACAACATAAATGGACTCATATAACTGTTTATCCGGATGAAACAAATGCAAGAGATTTGGGATATGACTGGGTGTATGCATACAATAAAAAGGGAGTGTTTTTTGAAAATAAGACAAATAATATGTCAATAAAACCTTATAAGATGAAAGGGTATTACCACAAAGGATTTGCCTGCGGATTAAAAGAAGGATGTAATAATTATTCGCCTTTTCAGAGTAATATGATATTCAATATAAAAAAAGAGGGCGGATATATTAATTTTAAACTTTATAAAAAACAACCAAATATTCATTTTTCAAAACCCGACATTTACTATGAAATGTATTTTGATTAATTTTTGTATTAAAATAAAGCTATGATAAAATACTTGAATCCTATAGTTCTTTTGGTTATATCCAATGTATTTATGACTTTTGCCTGGTATGGGCATTTAAGGCATAAAAATTCGGCCTTATGGGTTGTTATTCTTGTAAGTTGGGGAATTGCTTTTTTTGAATACTGTTTTCAAGTACCTGCAAATAGATTCGGAAATGAAGTATATAATGTTGTGCAACTAAAAACAATACAAGAAGTTATAACTCTAAGCGTTTTCAGTGTTTTCAGCATACTGTATCTAAAAGAACAATTTAAATGGAACTATCTTGTAGGGTTTATTTTTATCGTGCTTGCAGTGTTTTTCATATTTAAAAAGTAGGAAATAATGTCTCTACATAAAAAACACATTTTAAGATTTATTTTAATAGCTGCTGCAACAATTTTTTATTTTTTGGCCAATATTCAAAGAGCAGCTATACCTGGGGCTATATTTGATTCTTTGCAGGGCGATTTTGGTATAAATGCTTCAAGGGTAACTCTTTTGGGGGCAGTTTTTTGTTATATGTATGCGCTTACACAACTCATAGTCGGGCTTATGGTAGATAAGCTCGGAGGCTTTAGAGTGGCTGCTATAGGGAGTGTTATTTTTGCTCTTGGAGCAATAATTTTCCCGCACAGTGAAACTCTTTTTGGGCTTTATTTGTCAAGAGCATTTGTAGGCTTTGGTGCTGCAACATTTTATCTTAGCACAATAAGAGAAGTTAAAAAGTATGCCAAAGATAAAAATTTTTCTCTTGCTGTTTCATATATTCTTTTCATAGGCTATAGCGGAGGAATAGTTGCAAATGCGCCGTTTGTTCTTTGCGTAAATGAAATCGGCTGGAGAAATTCACTATACTTAATAGGTTTTTTTACGGCTTTTTTGGCAATCATTTATTTAACCGTACTTTTTGTTTTTAAACCTGTGCATATTGAAAAGAAAACAGAATTTTCTCTTAAACCTTTCTTTGAAATTTTATCAAATCCAAAAAATATAAATATCTTTTTGTTTGGATCAATAAACTACGGCCTTTACTATGTTTTGCAAAGTGTTATAGGAAAAAAATTTCTTGAAGATTTTTGCTTTTTTGAAGTTAATAAAGCCGCTCTTGTTTTATCTTTAATGGCCGTGATTTCTTCTTTTGCAGGCACAATAACCGCTTTTATTTCAAGATGTATTAACGGAAAAAGAGCGGTGATTTTTAAAACATTTGCTTGTTTAAGCGTTTTTTCAACCTTAAGCGTATGTATGCTTTTATTTTTTGACATTCATTCAAAAGCTATTGCGCTAATAATGTGTATACCTTCTTTTATAGGAAGTATTTCGCCTCTTTTAATTCTTACTTTGCACCTTTTAAACCGCTATGAAGTATCGGCAACGGCTGTTTCGATTCAAAACTTTGGCTTTTTTATGACGGTAGGAATTTTGGGTACAATATCCGGAATATTGATGAATGTTTTTGAGCCTGTTAATAAAAACGGTGTTTTAATTTATTCAAACAAGTCTTATCTTTTAGTTTTCGGATTATTTTTCTTTTTAAGTTTAATTGAACTTATCTGTGCCTTTAAAATCAAAGATAAATACTGATTAATCAGACATTATAACCATTTCACAATTTTTGCAGTCAAATATAAGCGGGAATTTTTTGTTTTTTTCGTCAACTAAAAAAAGCTCCTGATTGTTATTGCAGCCTAAAGTTGCTTTTTTTAGACAATGGCGCATGCGCATTAATTCTTTTTTGCTTTTGTTTTGAAGTGATTCAAAACTTTTTTCAGTTACTTTGCAACCACACAATTCATAAAATTCTTGCGATTTTTTATTGTGAACATTCAGCCTGTAGTCGCCTTTTTCCAGGGGAAATTTTGCAATATCGATGGGTTTTTGTTTTTTAGTTTTGTATTTTTGAAGTATTTTTTCTTTTAATTTTTCTAAAATTTCTCTCCTTAATTCATTTATTGTTGAAATTGGCAAAAACGGGATATTTTTAGCCTTAATTTCAACTTTTTCAACTAAAAACGGACTTAGAGATGTTTTTGACAAAGATTTTTTAAAATTTTCACACATTTTTTCGGAATTATTCGCACTTTTGCTGTTGTCAAATAAAAGTTCAACTTTGTTGTTAAAATCATCCGAAACTTTAATTTTGTTATCAAAAACCTCAAAATATACACTCAGTTTTCTTGTTGTTGTTGAATTTTCAAGGGTTTTTTCAAACTCAAAATCAATGTTTCTATACACTTTTGTGTTTAGTTTTGGTTTGATTTTTTTATTTGGAAATATTTTGACTCCTTTTTTTGTTTTTTCTATGGAATTCACAAGACATCCTGTCAGTTCGTTATTAAAAATAAAACAAAGCCCGTCTTGAGGATTGATTGTTTCATTTGTGTTTACGGTAAAACTATTGCCATTTGTTTTTATAACTTCGCCAATAAATTCTCCCGTCGATTTTGGGGTTAGAAAATTATAGATATTGTCTTTTTTATTGAACAAATAATCGTCACAAAAAGAGCGATTAAAAGTTTTAAAAGGATTTGGATTGAAGTCTTCAATGACTTTTCCATAAGATGTTCTCGGATAATTTTTTAGTTTTTTATGATAAAAAAGCACGGTGTTTTTTACATAGTTTTCGTCTTTTAATCTTCCTTCGATTTTAAAACTTTTAACATTTGCTTTTATCAGTTTATCTAAGTGGTTTGAAAGATTGTTATCTTTAAGAGAAAGCAAATATTGGTTTTTTGCTATTATATTATTGTTTTTGTCAATTAAGGTATATTTTTTTCTGCAAGGCTGTGAACAATCTCCTCTGTTAGCGCTTCTTGAACCAATATAAGCACTCATATAGCAGTTTCCCGAATAACATGCGCACAAAGAACCGTGGATAAAATGTTCAAGCTCTATATTTATATTCTTTGAAATTTTTGCTATATCATCAATTGACAGTTCACGGGCTAAAATGACTCTTTTTATACCTATGTCTTCAAAAAATTTTATTTTTTCCAAGGTTCTATTGTCACACTGAGTGCTCATATGAAGTACAATGGGGGGAATTTTCTTTTCAAACGCAAGCAAAAGAATTGCAAAATCTTGGATAATAATTGCATCTACTTTAATTTCATAAAGTTTTTTTATAAGTTCACTTGCTTTAGCTATTTCACTATCTGATAAAATTGTATTTATTGTGACATATACTTTAACGTTAAACAGATGAGCGTATTTTACTATTTTTTCAATATCATAAATTGAGTTCCCCGCCGCTTTTCTTGCACCGAAATCCGATGCTCCGATATATATGGCATCAGCACCGCAGTTTATTGCACTAATGGCTGTATTGTAGTTTTTGGCGGGAGATAAAAGTTCAACTTTATGCATACAAATTAATTATACTAAAAAAGCAAAATTTAATAAAAACTTATACTTAAAAACATATATTTGAATTATTGTTTTTAGTTATTATCAAAAGTACAATTGTAAATGAGATAACAGGTGTTAGTTATGTACCATCATGATAAAGTATTAGCAATGATTTTAGCGGGCGGTCAGGGAAAAAGACTGTATCCGCTTACAAAAGACAGGGCAAAACCGGCTGTGCCTTTTGGCGGAAGATATAGAATTATAGATTTTGTTTTGAACAATTTTGTAAATTCCGGCTTCCATAAAATTAAAGTATTAACCCAATACAAATCAGACTCTTTAAACAAACACATTTCAAGAGGCTGGAATCTTTGTTCATCTATTGATCAATATGTTGATTTGGTTCCGGCTCAAATGAGAACGGACGGTAATTGGTATAAAGGAACAGCGGATGCTATTTTTCAAAATATTAACCAAATAACAGATGAAAGTTTTTCACATGTTTGTGTTTTTGGAGGCGACCATATATATAAAATGGATATTCGTCAGATGTTGAATTATCATGTTGAAAAGGACGCTGATTTAACAATTTCGGCTATTGCCATTCCTATTGAGCAAGCAGGTGAGTATGGGATAATTGAAGTTGATGATAACTGGCGTTTGGTGAATTTTATTGAAAAACCGAAAACCACACCAAAACACATACCGGGTAATCACAACCTTTGTCTTGCTTCTATGGGCAATTATATATTTAAGCCAAATAAATTAATTGAAGAATTAAAAAAAGATGCAATGGATACAACATCCGGTCATGATTTTGGAAAAAATATTATTCCAAATATGTTAAATAACGGCTCAAGAGTATTTATATACAATTTTTCTCAAAATGAATTTTCAGGAATAACAGATGCTGAAAAAGGTTATTGGAAAGACGTGGGAAACGTAGATAGTTATTGGCAGGCTAATATGGATTTACTTGCGTATTCTCCGGAATTAAACTTATATTCTCCTGATTGGCCTTTAAGAACGTATAACTATAATTTGCCTCCCGCAAAGTTTATTTGGGATGAAGAAGAAAGGGTAGGCATTGCGAAAAATTCCCTTGTTTCAGACGGATGCATAATTTCCGGTGGAATTATATCCGGATGTGTTTTGTCTCCAAATGTAAGAATCAATAGTTATTCAAGCGTTTGTGATTCAATTTTAATGGAAAATGTTACAATAGGACGACATTCGCAAATAAATAGGGCGATAATTGATAAAAATGTTGAAATTCCTCCGTATACAGAAATCGGATTTAATAAAGAAGATGATCTTAAAAGGGGTTTTTATGTTTCAACGGGCGGAATCACAGTTGTTCCGAAAGGTGCTATTGTAGATTAGCTTTAGTTCTCATACAAATGGTTTACATTTCTTAATAATGCCTTTCTTTTTTGCAATAATAAAGGTATTATAGACATGTTGTTAATGCTTCGGCTAGTATGCGAATTGGGGTATGTACCCCATTTTTTTATCCTTAAAATCATACTTTTATATTAAATACATTTAAAACAAAAAATGGTAAACTTTATCTATGAAAGGAGCAGTTTTAAATGGATCCAAAAGACGAAAAGTATCTTATACTTGAGCAATATAGAATTTATTCGGACGCTAAAGAAAAATTTATAGACAGACAATTTGCAACAAACAAATTTTACCTTGTTTTTAATTTAATTGTGCTTACGATGATATGCATTATCAATACTTTAATTCCTTCGCAACATCCTATCATAGTTTTATGCGTTATAGGAATTGCCGTTACTTTGATGTGGTGGATGAATATTGATTCTTACCAAATGCTTATCAAGGTTAAATATTCTAAGGTTTTGGAATACCTTGAAACAAAACTGCCCGAACAACCATACCATAAAGAATTTATAGATTATGTTCAAATGAAAAAGAAGAACAACCTTATTGTTTTTGGGGATTTTCAAAAAATCTTAACATTAATAATAACTTGTGTTTACTTTGTAATATGTACATATTCAATTACAAATATCATTAGATTCTTTTATGTATAAAATGCTATAAAGTAAAATTATATAATAAAAAGCTCTTTTTTAAGAGCTTTTTATTATATAATGACTACAACAACAAAAGGAAAAAATTCTGCTTTTAAATTATTCTCTTGTAAAAAAACTAAAAAATAAAAAGTGTGTCGTCTTTGGTGACAGAAATTTTTTTAATACAAATTTTTCTTTTGGGAATATTAATATCACAGGTTTTTGTGATGAGTCTAATAATAATTCAAACCATCCTTTAATCTCGTATCCCCTGATAAAACAAAGTGAAATTAATTCCATAGAAACCGACTGCATTTTAATTGCATCCGAAAACTATATTAATTCAATTGATAAATTGAATGATATTTTAGATAATAACAAAATAAAAATAGATACACTTTTTAAAAAAAACTTTAAAGAAGAAATGACTGAAATTTGGACAAGGAAAAACACAAAACTGATAAAAAAAATTCTTCAAACACTTAGTCTTATATTTTTTTTAAAGCGGTCCGTTTATAGAATTTATAATAAACTTACCAAATACGATATTAATCGTTTTTTAAATCATAAAATCAGAGAAAAATCCGTTCTTATTACTGATATAAATGATTGCCACGGAGAAGTTTTAGGCGGGCTTTGTTATTATTTTTTAAAGCTTAATTATAATGTTGATGTTCTGATAACCAATAAAAAAGCAAAAGAAAAGCCCCTTAGTATGGCTTTTAATAAAAAAATTAATGTTTTTTCAATCGGAATTTCAAAATACATAAAGGCAATGCAGTCAAAAAAAATTAATGAATACGATTATATTGTTTTTGCTTCAGAAAAAGTATACTTTGAATCAGATAAATTCGGCCTTAGAGATGTTTTGGATTTTATTGAATCTGATATTAAAAAAGAAAAAATTATCTTTTTAAATCATCATATAGATAAAATCGATGATTTTAAAAAAAAGGAATACAAAAATTTTGCTCTTAAAATTATGTCTGATAAAGACATCAAAACCCTTAATTGTTGCTATTTTGGAAAAAACAAAAAAAGAATTAAAAACAAAAAAACAAAATTTATAATTATAGGCTCATCCGATAAAAACAGAAGAAACACCGATTTAGTCAAAGAAGCGCTTCAAAAACTCAAAAGAGATGATTTTGAAATTAGTATTATTGGAAAAGCAGATTTTTTTGATAAAAGAATAAAAACAACAAAAAAAAGACTGAATTATAATCAAATGTATAAAAAAATCAAAAATGCGGATTATATTCTCCCTCTTTTAGATTCAAATATTTTAAGCCATAAAAGATATATAAATAGTGCTGTTTCGGGCAGCTTTCAGCTTTCATTAGGATTAAATGTTCCAATTATAATTGAAAAAACTTTTGCTTTTAATCATGGGTTTAATTCAGACAATGCAATAGTATATGAAAACGGAAAATTTTTAGAAGCTTTTATTATGGCAATTGAAAAAAACCAAAGAGACTATAACGAGCTTTTATTGAAACTTGAAGATTTAAAAGAAAAAATTACAAATGAAAGTTTAAACAATCTTAAAACAGCCCTTTATTTAGGAAAAACAAATGATAAATGAAGAATTTTTTAAAGATATAAATTATAAAGATTATCAATTAAAACTAATTAACAGGTTTTTAAAAATCTATAAAAAACCTTTAAAAGATAAAATCATACTTGAAATTGGCTCGGATTTAAACTTGAATGTTGCAAAAATGTTTGTAAAATTAGGAGTAAAAAAAGTTGTATGTATTAATCCAAGATTCAATAAAAACTCAACTGCGCCTTTTTCTAATATTGAAATTCATAAAGGCTATGGCGAAAAAACAAATTTTCAGGACGAAAGCTTTGATATAATCTTTGGAATTGCTCTTTTAGAACATGTTTTAAGAGTAGAAGAATTAATAAAAGAAACAAAGCGCCTTTTAAAAAAAGACGGCTTTGCTTTTTTGCAAGGGAATCCTTTGTACACTTGCCATTGGGGTCATCATATTTGGATAGAAGATAAAGATTTTACCTGTAAATTCAGCGAAAATACTAACCCTTTTAAACCCTGGGAACATTTGTTTTTAAAGGGCGAAGATGCTATTAGAAAAAATCTTGAATTTAAAAATATTCCTCAAAAACAAATAGATAAAATTGTTGCATATATGTTATCAGATGATATTTCAAAAATAAAAGGAAGCGATATTTTAAAAGAAGCAAAAAAAGTTAAAGGAATTAATATATACCCTGTTTTTCAAAGAGCAATTTATCAAAGAAACGATTTTTATAAAAAAGCAAGAAAAATATACACTAAAAAAGACTTAGAATTTCAAGAACTCGTACTTATGATTGAATCAAAAAATATTTTAAAATTAATAAAATTTGAATTCTTTGAAATTTTAAGAAAAATAAAATCCAAAATCAGAAACACTATAAAAGCGGTTGTTAATTTTTGTGATACTATTTAGTTATGGATAATTACAATAAGATTCTGGATAAATTCAAAAGAGAATCAACCTTTAGGCAAATTAAAAATATTGAAAAAAAAGAAGGCAAATACATTTTTGTTGATAATAAAAAAATGCTTAATTTGTCATCAAACGATTATTTAAATTTAAGCACAGACAAGGATTTAATCTTAGAATTTATCGAAAAATACAAAAATCATCCGGAATTTCTTTTTTCATCAGCTTCAGCAAGGCTTTTAACCGGAAACTCTTCTTGTTATTTTGAATTAGAAAAATTTTTTTCTAATCTTTATAAAAAAGAAGCTTTGTTGTTCAATACAGGCTATCAGTGCAATCAAGGGGTTGTAAGCAGCATTGTTTCAAAAGGCGATTGTATATTTAGCGATAAATTAAACCATGCAAGCATTGTATCGGGTTTAAAATTAACAGAAGCAAAACACTTTAGATATAAACACAATGACGCTTATCAACTCGAAAAGGCTTTAAAAGAACAAAGAAATAAATTTAAAAATGCAATAATAATATCTGAATCTGTTTTTTCAATGGATGGCGATATAGCAGATATTAAAAAATTAGTAGAATTGAAAAAAAGGTATAATTGCTTATTAATGATAGATGAAGCCCATGCTTTCGGGGTTTTTGGCAATAAACTAAGAGGTATTGCAGAGGAAAACAATTTAGTTGATGAAATAGATATAATAACTCTTACGCTTGGAAAGTCCTTAGCTTCTTTTGGAGCAATTTGCCTGGCTAGTAAAACAATAATTGATTTTTTAATAAATAAAGCTTCAAGTTTTATATTTTCAACAGCTATTCCTTCTTCTAATATTCTTTGGAGCAATTTTTTATTAAAAGAAAAGTTTGATTTATTGATTCAAAAAAAAGAAAAATTAAATGCTTTATTTAAAAAAGTTCACTCAGTTTATCCTACAGTAAGTGCATCACAGATAATACCGGTTATTATAGGGGATAGCGAATTAACAAGAAAAAAAGCACTTGACCTTCAAAACCAAGGCTTTTATGTTCTTCCGATTAATCCTCCCACTGTTCCAATCGGGACTTCAAGGCTTAGACTTTCTTTAAATAGTGATATCGAGTTTTGTGAAATAGAAAAAATTTTTAAAGGTATAAAAAATGCAACATTTTTGGCTAAACAAGGATGAACAAAACAAAAATTTTATTCTTTTTTTAAATGGCTGGGCAATGAATGAAAGCCCCATAAAGCATCTTAAAAGCAATAATTATGATATTTTAGTTGTGTTTGATTATAGAAACATTGATTTTAATTTCTTTAATCAATTTGATTTTACAAAATACAATAAAAAATATCTCGTTTCTTGGTCAATGGGGGTGTATGTTGCTAATTTATTCTATAGCGAACTGAATCTGTTTGATAAAAAAATTGCAATTAACGGAACAGCAAAAATCATTGATGACAATTTTGGAATACCTGAAAAAGTATACAAAATCACAACAAAATTTTTAAATGAAGATTCTAAAGATAAATTCATAAAAAATATGTTTAAAAACGGCGAATTAAATCCAAATATTACAATCACAAGAGAATTAACAGAATTAAAAGAAGAATTGGTTTCAATTCAAAAAATAAAAATAGAAAAAGAATTGAAATTCAATAAAGCAATAATTTCAAATGATGATAGAATAATTCCAACCAAAAATCAAATTGCTTTTTGGAAAGATAAAACTCAAATTGTTCAAATAGACTCTACCCACTGCCCCTTTGAAATTTATAAAAGCTGGCAGGAGATTGTATGCTAGATAAAAAATTAATCGAAAAAAATTTTAAAAAAAGCATAACAACCTATAGCGCCAATGCTATTGTGCAAAAACAGATGGCAGATGAGGTTATTAAATTTATAAAAAATAAAAAATATGTTTCAATTTTAGAAATCGGCTCATATACAGGTATTTTAACCGAAAAAATTGTTAAAAACGTTGAATTTGAAAAATACTTAGCAGTTGATATTGTCGACAGCTTTGATTTTATTAAAAAACTAAACGGTAAAATTGAATTTAAAAAATGCGATATCGAAAGCTTCACTACTAAACAAAAATTCGACCTTATTGTATCCAATGCAAGTTTACAGTGGTGTGAGGATTTTAATTTAACTTTAAAAAAACTAGAAAAAATTAAAAACAAAAACGGACAAATTATTATTTCAATTTTTGGTAAAAAAAATTTAATTGAAATTAAAAACACTTTTAATATCGGACTTAATTACAAGAGTGTTTCTGAGCTAAAAAAAGATTTTAAAAATGCCAAAATTATTGAAAAAGAATACTGTCTTGAATTTGAAAATCCATTAGAAATTTTAAGACACCTTAAACTTACGGGTGTTAATTCGATATCAAAAAATCCTTTTAAAATTTCTGAAATTAAAGAAAAATTAAAAACCCTTGAAGTGACTTATAAAAACAAGCTAACCTATAATCCTATTTATATTATTATAGATTAATATCTTTAAAGGCTTTAAAAATAGTGCTTTTGTTGTTGTTTTCAATTTTTGGAATAATAGCCAGTATATCAACATCGCTGAATGCTTTAAATTCTTTTATAAAGTTTTTTTCGCTTAGTGTTGGCGTTTTTGAAACTTTATTAATTATTACACCTTTTATTTTAATATCATTAATTTTAGCGCACTCGATTGTCATTAAAAGGTGATTCAGACGTCCTAAAGAAGGGGTTGTAACTATTATAATTTCCGTATTCAATTCTTTTATAATATTATAAAATAATTTTCCTCTAAAAGCAGGGCAATATAGTCCTCCTGCGCCTTCAGTTACAACAAAATCTTTTGTATTTAAAAATGTTTCATAATCATTTTTAATTTTATTCATATTAACTTCTTGACCGGATAAAATGCTTGCTAAATAGGGGGAAACATCGCCCTTGAAAAGGTATGAAATTTTTGTTTCAACATTTTTTGCTATTTTTTCAACTTCTAAACTATCAGGTGCAATAAATCTTCCGTCTGCTTCTTTTGCGCCGCTTTGAAGAGGCTTAAAATAACCAACTTTTTTGCCTTTTTCTGTTAAAGCAGCGCAAAGCCCTGCGCAGACAAAAGTTTTTCCGATGTCTGTATCTACTCCTGTTATAAATATACTTTTCATAAATTACCTCTTTTATATTATAATTTTACAATAAAGGAAATAATAAAATGGATAAAAAAGAACTTTTAGATTTATATAATCTTGAATTAAACGACCTTTTAAAAGAAGCAAAAAAATATACTTTTAAAGAATTTGAATTTTGTTCTCTTATCTCTGCTCGTACGGGAAAATGTTCTCAAGACTGCAAATACTGTGCTCAATCCACAAGATACAATACAAATATTTTCACTCACCCTTTGGTTAATATAAAAGATGTTATAAAGACGGCAAAAGAATCAAAAGAAAACGGTGCAATTAATTTTGCAATTGTAACATCCGGAAAAACCCCGGATGAAGCAAAAGACTTTGACGAATTAATTGAAATGATTAAAGAAATTAATAATTTGGGGCTAAATTCTTGCGCCAGCATTGGAATTTTAAATGAAGAACAAGCAAAACAACTAAAAGAAGCTGGTTTAAAAAGGTTTCATCATAACATAAATACAGCTGAAAGTTATCATTCTAAAATTTGTTCTACCCATACATATTCTGACAGAATTAACACCTGTAAATTGGTTAAAAAGTATGGAATAGAGCTATGTTGCGGAGTAATTATAGGAATGGGCGAGACGGTTGAACAAAGAATTGAAATGGCGCTTGAATTAAAAAAAATTGCTCCTGATAGTATTCCTGTTAATATTTTAACCCCTATAAAAGGTACTCCTTTTGAAAACTATTTTGATAAAATAGATGAAGAAAATATAATACGCACAATAGCTATTTTTAAAATTGCAAATCCAAAATCTTCTATTCGCCTTGCAGGCGGCAAAAAAGCAAGATTAAGCGAAGAAAATATTTCTCTTTTAATCAAAAATTGTGTTGATAGTGCAATTGTTGGAAACTACCTTACTACAACGGGCTTTAGCGCCAATGAAGACA
>CALVAA010000011.1 GCA_944325315.1 Candidatus Gastranaerophilales bacterium | reverse complement strand
TCCTTTTTTTATATATAGATAAAGTGTTTTTTCGGAGGGTTATTTCAAAAGTATATACTTTTTTTACATTTCTTAATCTTTGTTGTTGCGGTTGAATTTGTTGAGATTCTAAAGTAGGTTTAAAAATGATGTTTGGTAATGAATGGCATATAAATATAATTTACTTGAATTATTAAAAATAATTTTACTTGCTTACATTCACATTTGTAATCGTCACCCTGAAGTTCCCAGAATTTTGCGAAGCTGGGCTGAGTTAAAATTCTCTTTACAAGCGTGCCCTTCAGGGTCTTAGGGGTATAGGGCGGAATGACTTCATTTTAAACTTTTAATGATATTTGCTTTTGTATCCTTAGATGTTTTTATTTGAACATGTTAAAATTAACTCATGAAGAAAAATATATTTTTATTATTAATTCTTTTATCTACAACAGTTTGCTCTGCAAAGGATTATTCAACTCAACAAGAACTTAAAAAAATTGAAGACGAAGTACAAAAGTGTATTGATACTAATTTTACAAGTGATTACACCATGGCGCAATGCGTTATAAACGGAATAAATAAATACAATATTGAAATCAATAAAACAGTTAATGCAGCAAAGAATTATCTTTCAAAAGCACAATATGAGCAATTTTTAAACAACCAAAAGAAATGGGAAAAGTCTGTAAAAAATATATAAATAAGGTTGAGAGCATATCAATTCCGCCATATCAACCTTATCTATTTGCAGTAGATGATGAATACGAATATGTTAAAAACAGAGCTATGTATTTAAACAAGTATATGGAAGGACTATTGAAATAATTTGAGTTCCTGTCCGGTTAATCTTCTAAAATATTTTCCTTCCTTATTTTATCAATCCTATTAATCCTATTAATCCGGCCGTTATAATATTTTTGTTGTTTTGGTTTTTTAGCAAGGTCACTATATAGTTCTTTCCTCGCTTCATAGTACTTGTCAAAGTCTCCTTCTGATTCTTCAAGTAGTTTTTTAGCTCCACTAACTCCATGGTTGATTGCTGAATCAAAGTGCATATATGCAAGATTTTTGTCTTTGATTTTATCAGCACCTGAAGCAATCCGGTATTCTTTTTTGTAAAATTCTGTTGCTTCTTCTACAGTAATGTCTTTGACATCTTTTAAGGGCAATCCATTCTTTTTATTATACGCATCAAATGCCTTTTGGGTTACTCCTTTGTTTGTTCTTCCTGTTTGTTTGAAATATTGATTTCATTTTCCTTATTCCTATCCCGGTCATTTGGTACGAATCTTGCTGATACAGTAAGTTCTTCTTTTTTTTCAATGGGAATTTTGTCAAGTAGTTTTATTTTCTTGTTCGAATGGTTAGTTTTAGATTCTTTTGTTTTGTTGTTTTGTTTTTGAAGGTTTGTTTGTTTGCTGTTTCCAGGTAGTGGTATTTGTGGATTGTTTGATTGTGTTTTATTGTTTTTGTCAAGTTTGCGTTTATTTATTGATTTGCATCTAATTACATACTGTCACCCTGAACTTCCTTCAGGGTCTTACAAAGTATATAATTGTATGATTTCAGTCTATACTTTAATAGTGTTTAATTGGAATCTATCAACTAACATCGCTAAGATGTTGAAATGCGCTCTGTGTCCGGAATTTTAGCTCGTTTCCAGCTCTTTAAATTCTAGGAAATTCAGCATGACGGATTGATAATTTTATTCTTTTAATTAAGCCTGATAAGATTCCGAAGCGTGCTTTTATAGAGAAAACCATAACAAAAACACAAAACTACAAATCAAACTTTATAAGCTTATTTGTTTCTTGCTCGCTGACATATATGCGATTGTTGGCTTCGTCGTATGTCATGCAGTACGGTTTTTTGATATCTGCAAAAATATTTGTTTGATTATTTGGGGTAATTTTAACTATATTTCCGGTAGTATAGTTTGCAACATAAATATTGTCGTTTTTATCTATAACAAGACCAATCGGACCTTTAATCAAGGCAGATTTTGAAAAAATTGTTTTTTGACCGTATATTGAAATTTTATAAATCAAATTTTCCAAAAAACTTGCAATATATATATTGCCTCTGCTGTCTAAAGCTACTCCTGACGGAGTTTTGATTTCAGAAAGAACAACGCCTTTTGCTTTTCCCTGAATATCAACAATATTGTCTCTATCTTTTATTTTGTTTTCTAAATTAAGTTCTTCTTGTCTTTTTTCAATTTTATTAAGTAAAATCTTTGCCGATTCATATTGGCTGTCACCCTCTTGAATCATGGAAAGATACTCGTGTGCTTTTGCAAGATAACCTCTTTTATATTGAATTCTTCCAAGATTGTATATATTTTCGGTATTATTTGGCTGAATTTTGGCCATTGCTTCAAGAGAACTGATAGCTTCATCATTTCTGTTTATAGAAATCAGAATCTGAGAAAGATTGTAGTGAGCTTCATAAAAGTCCGGTTTAATTTCTATGGCTTTTTTGAAAAATTCGATAGATTTTTCAACATCGTCTTGTTTATATAAATCAACTGCTTCGTTATAATACATTGTTGCAGTTTCAAAATCGTCAGAATATGATGATAGCGTTGTTATCATCATTAAAATAAGAAATAATGAAATTATAAGTTTCTTTTTCATGATATCATTATATCAAAAGTTCAATAAACTACAATAAAAATAAAGGTAAAAAATTGATAATTTTAGCAATAGAATCAAGTTGTGATGAAACCGCCTGTGCAATTGTAAAAGACGGTAGAGAAGTTTTATCAAACGTTGTGTCGAGTCAGATAAAAATTCATGAAAAATTTGGCGGGGTTGTGCCTGAAGTTGCCGCAAGAGAGCATTTAAATTCGATTAATTTTGTAATTGAACAAGCCTTAAAAGAGGCAAATATTCCGCCTGAAAAAGTTGATGCATTTGCTTCTACCGTAGGTCCGGGGCTTGTGGGATGTCTGCTTGTGGGTCTGAATGCAGCAAAAACCCTTTCTTTGGTTTACAATAAGCCCTATATAGGAGTGAACCACTTGCAGGGGCATGTCTGTGCAAATTTTATCGATTCTGATTTAGAACCTCCTTTTATTTGTCTTTTGGTTTCCGGCGGGCACAGCCAAATAATTTATATTAAAGACTATGATAACCAGGAAGTTATTGCCCAAACAATTGATGATGCCGTAGGTGAAGTATATGATAAGGTGGCAAGATTGTGTTCCATTCCTTATCCGGGCGGAATTATGCTTGATAAAATGGCAAATGAAGGAAACAAAGATGCTTTTAATTTCCCTGAAGCAAAAGTAAAAGAAGACGAATTTTCTTTTTCTGGCCTAAAAACAGCAGTTTTAAGAGCAACGAAAAATTTTACACCTGAAAATTTACCGCTAAAAGACATCGCTGCAAGTTTTCAATATCGAATAGCCGACACTTTAATAAATAAAACAAAAAATTTTGCAAAAAAATTAAACTGCAATAAAATTACAATAGCAGGCGGAGTTGCGGCAAATTCGGAATTAAGAAGAAGATTAAAAGCACTTGAGGATGAAGGTTTTAAAACTATAGCTCCAAAATTAAAGTATTGTACTGATAATGCGGCTATGATTGCAAGTTGTGCTTATTTTAATCCGATAAAATGTGAAGATTCATATTTGCTGGAGGTATTTTCAAGAGATTAATTTTGTAAATTTTTGTAAAGTTGAACAATCAATTAGCAATTTTAGGACAAAAATATACTTTTTAAATATATAGATTTAGTATAGGTATATTCAAAATGGCAATTGATGGTTTAAATTTTTTACAAGCAACATCTCCGCACTATATTAAGCAGTCTAATGCTTCATACAGCGGTATTGAGCCTTATCATCAGGCATATATCGGGAAAAATTCTCAATCGCAAATCAATCCTGCTGCATACACTCCCACTGTAGAGGATTTAGAGCTTGCAAATGCGATAGCTGAAGGCAATTATAATGTTAATAGTACAAATATATTTGCTCCAAGACAGGTTTCAACTCCGAAGAATGTTAAAGGGGCACAATACGACGGTTTTAATGTTCCTGAAAACAATGGAACGGGCGAATTGATTCCAAATGTTTCAGACAGGGTTGATTCAATTGAAAACTGTCCTTGGGAAGCTTATATGGCATAAAACAATAGCGGAATTATAAAAAAATGAGCTTATTAATAAGCTCATTTTTCGTGTTTATAATAGTTGATTTAGCTGAATACTTTAAATGATCCTTCGATATTATCATCAATAACTTTAGATACGCTTTCTATTTCTGTTTGGATGGCACTTCTTTCAGATTCAAGCTGATCTAGCTGTAATTCAAGTTTTTTATCTACCCTTTGGATTTTATCTTGGGCTGCATCATATTCTGCCTCTGCCGCTTTATCGTCGGATTCGTCTGCAATTTCTGATAATACACCGCCGTCAAGCGTATCCCAACTTTGTGTTTTTAATTCTTTTTCACCTGTTTCGTCATTATCTTCGAGTGTTGCAAAGTAGTAAATTCCGTCTTGGATGGACTGTTGGAAGTTGTCTACATCATCAAGACCTTCTTCTACAATCATAAAATCATCAATTGTGAAACGGTACTTTTCAGTGGTTTCGGTTTTATATTTTGGATTTCCTTCTTCATCAACCCCGTCTTCAACCTGTGTATCAACAATATATTTACTTGCTTCAATCATTTCTGCACGTTCTTTTTCGGAGGATACCACAATTTTATTTCCGGTTGATGAGACGAGATAATATTTTTTATTAACACCGCTTGCGCCTTGTTGATTCATATATGTCTTATAGTTGTTATAAGTCAAATCCACAGCGGTTTTTTCAGCTCCGTCGTTAAAGTTAAAGACAATTTTTCGGTTGCTTGTTAAATCCTGATATTTTTCAGAAGCCGCAGCAGTTTTATCAGCTAATTGAAGACGTTCAAAATTTATTTGTTGAACTTGATATTCAATATTGCTTCTCCTTGCTGTTAATTGCAAAAATCTTGCCTGGCTTGCCGAAAGCCCCATGGTCATTCTCCTTAAGCTTTATTGTCTAACACATTTAATATCGGCAATAAAACAAAAAACTTTAGTTTTTAAATTTTTTTTTTTAATATTACTTAATATTTAAATATTATACTTTTAATATTATTCACCCCGGCAATGCGTGCTAAATATGTTTAAAATATCCTTTTTGTATGAAAATTTATTTAACAATACTATCTGTTCTTTTATTTTTTACAAATCAAGCTTACGCTGTTAAAAAATCGTATATAACTTATCCGACAAACACATTTAACAGGGCAATTTATCGTCCTGTATACAACCCGTGGGGCATAAGAAATAATACCTGGAATAACCGCTACTATAACAGAAGATACTACCCGAGTTATAACGATATAAGAAGGATTCAAAGACTAAACAGAATAAGAAGATGGAACAACACAATAAGAAACGGATATTATAATAATTGCCTATCTTGGTTTAACAGAAATAACAGGGGAACTTTAACCGGTTATTCTTTGCCTATCAACAAAAATGCCTATACTAATACGGGAATTATTCCGTACAATCAAGACCCAAAACAGAAATATTCTTCACCGAATTGCAAAACCGATTTATTTTCAGCGCCAACAGGTAACGAAATGTATTACACAAACGGTGAACTTATAAAAGATATTAGAAATTCCTCAGGAAAAGCAGGTGTTACAATAATTTATGACTAATTTTTTTTTAGAATGTTTGTTTTAAAATATTTTTATGCAAAAGGAAATAAAAAGAATCTGCCAAAGTTGCAGACAATTAAAAGACAGAAACTTTCTTTTAAGAATTACAAAGTTGAAAGATAATACTTTAATAATTAATCCAAAAAGCAATGAAATCGGAAGAAGTGCATACATTTGCAATAACAAAAACTGTATTGAAAATTTTATTAAAAAGAAAAAATATAAAACTTCGCTTAAAAACCCACCTCAAGAAGAAGTATTACGTTTAATCGAAGTATTAAAAAGCTTATTCTAACTTATAATATTTACTATTTAAGCTTCGGATAGTATAATTTTATTATGAACATTCTTCTTATAATAGGATTAGTATTATTTACCTGCACTATCGCTTGGATATATGTGCTTTTTGTGACGAGCACAGTAAATGAAAACGAGAAAAAAGAGCCGCAAAAAGAACCTATTCCGGATAACCCGGTTGATAGGTGTAAAAAACTTTTTGAGCAAGGTTTGCATGCTGAGCTTCAACGCTATGCCCAAAGAGAATTGTCAAAAAACTACTCGGATGTTGAGTTAAGAAGAATTTTGGCGCAATCGTTAATGGCTTCCGGCAACGAACAGATGGCAATAATGCATTATGAAGCAATTTTAAATATTGCGCCATACGATATTAAAACTCAGGAAATGCTGGCTCAGTACTATTCTACAAATGGTCCAACCGCAAGAGCTATCGAATTATATGAACAAATTTTAATGTATGATAGCGGTAACATTAATGCTGTTGAAATGCTTTCCAAATTATATGAACAAAACCAAAATTATGAAAAAGCAATTGAAATGTACAACATGATATTGGATGCCGAGGTTGATGAGGCAAGAATAACGGAATTAAAGTATGTTTTGGCGGATTTATATTTAAAAACGGATAACTATGAAAAAGCATACGATGCATATAATGAAATTCATAAAGCCGACCCTGAAAACCTTGAAATATTGATTTTGCTTGCGGATTTAGCCTATAAAAATAAATATTGGCAGGATTGTCTGAAATATTATAAACAAATTGTCTCAATAGTGGGTGATGACTTTGAAATGCTTGAAAAAATTGCCCAGCTGCAAACCACCCTTGAAGATTGGGAAGAGGCAATCGTAACTTATAAAAAAATAATTTCTCTTGAAGACACTCAAAGCTCGAATTATTTGTATCATCAAAACGAACTTTGTAATGCAATGTTAAAAAACAAACAGTATAGAGAAGCTATTGATTTATTAAAAGATCTGTTGGCCCAAAATCCTAAAGAAACTTCTTTTGCCTTTACTCTTGCCCAAGCATATACCATGATTGGAGAGTTTCAAATAGGGGTTAATTTATACAACAAGCTTTTAGAAGACCTTCCGCCTGAGCATGGTGAAATTATAATAAAATATATTTCAAATTTGATATGCGCCTGGGCTAAAAATTTGTTTCAAAAAGGCGAGTACAATCAAGCGTTTGATAAATTTTTCGAAGCTTTAAAATACGATGAAGAAAATGACGAAGTTTATTATGAATTGGGTCGATGCAACTACTATATAAAAAGCTTTCAAGATTCAATCGCCCACTTTAAAAGAGCAATTGCAATAAAACCGCAAGAATCACGTTATTATTTTGGTCTGGGCTGTGCTTATGATGAGATGGGCGCTATTAAGAATGCTAAAATTGCTTTTTATGATGCAATAAATATTGATCCGATGAACACAAGTGCCAGAATCGCATACGCTATTATGCTTACAAAAGAGCTTGAATATGCTCAAAGCATAGAACAGTTTAGCGAAGTTTTAAAATATATACCGGACAATGCAGATACTCTGTACAATCTTGCTTTAGCTTATGAGCTTGTAGGGGATATTGAACGTGCAATTAAATATTATAAAAAAGCTTTGGAAGTAGAGCCAAAGCATAAAGAAGCAAAGCACAATCTTGAACTTCTTTTGGGAGAGCCATACAACCAGGGTGAAGAAGAAGGATATATCGATGTTGTAGCTGAAGAAAACACGGAAGAAAATGCACAAATTCAAGATACAAAAGAAGATATACCAAAAGAATCCCTGAATGCAGAAGAAAATATTGAAAAAGCAAATGATGATGAAGTTAAAGAATCTTTACAAAATTCTTTAAAATCGCAAGATGAAGCCGAAGAACCACTAAATAGCGATGATAGCGGGAATAGTATGTTTTCTTAAAAATTAAAAAGCGACGGTATTATCAAGCATAAATCTATAAAGCTGAACGTCGTCTTGAACCGGTTTTGGCTTGTCTTTTTCTTTTTCGATTCTTATTTTTTCTTCCTCTGTTTCAGATTTTATCTGCACCAAAGGGTCTCCTTCTTTTCGATTAAAGAAATTCCATTTAAAGCCGTCTATTAAACCGTAGTCGGTTTCTGCCCTGTATGAGCCAAAGTTGACTGCAAAAGCTTGCAAGTGGCATAGCATTAGTATAAAAGATATAAACAAAATCTTTTTCATACTAAAATATTAACACAGTTTAAGGTATTATAAAATCATGTTTGAATACGATTATGAAAATGAGGATAAAGAAATGAAGCTCGTTGGTTTAGAGCTTATGTTTTTGACCCCCGAAAAATATTCAAACCCTCAGGGAATAACGGCCGTTGAGCTTTCAAAAAGGGTTGATATTCCTCTTGATATTGTAAAAAAAAAGCTGAAGGTTTTATATGAACATTCTATAATAAGATGTAGCGGAATTAATCCAAGGTATTGGCGCTTTGATGAATATAATTATCAAAGACTTGATGAAAACGACGAAATATATCAGCTTTTATGTTCTTTTGATGACGTAGATTTTGACAGGTATTTTAAATATTGATTAAAGTTGGCAATATAATTGAAGTTTGTGTTGAAAAAGCAGTCTATGGCGGTGACGGGCTTTGTTATTTTGGTGATGATAAGTTTGTTGTTTTTGTTGAAAACAGTGTTGTAATGGATAAATTAAGGGTTGAAATTGTTTCATTAAACAAAAGATTCGCCCGCGGAAAAATCATTGAAATCGTAAAACCTTCTCCTTATCGTATAAAACCGTTTTGTCCATTGTATAATGCCTGCGGAAGCTGTCAGGCGCAAGAGTATGATTACGATTTTTTATTGGAACAAAAAAGAAACGTGTTGACAGATATTTTTAAAAATCTGGTTGATGAGTCAAAAATTTATTCTGTTATAAAAAGCCCTCAAACTAAATGTTATCGTCATAAAATTCAATATCCGGCAAAGCAAACCAAAAACTCAAAGAGAATTCTATTGGGATATTTCAAAAAAAAATCGCACAATCTTACAAACATTAAATTTTGTCCCGTTCAGCCTGATATTATAAATGTAATTGCAGAATATATAAGGAAAAATTTCCCCTTTGAATGTTACAGCGAAGAAACTTCAAAAGGACTTTTGAAAAATGTTTTATTCAGAATCAACTCTTCTTTAAGCGAAATTTCCATTGTATTTGTTTTAAATATTCAAAAAGAAGGCTTTAAAATTTTTAAAAAATCTTTTGAAAAGTTTGGTTTAAACCTTGCGGATGATTTCAAGGAAATCAAAGGTGTTTTTGTTAATTTTAACCCAAAAAACACAAATACAATTTTAAGTGATTCTACTTTAAAAGTTGCAGGATGTGATTATATTTTAGAGCATCTTGAGGATAAATGCTACAAACTTGGTGCAACAAGCTTTTTTCAAATAAATCCTTTATGTGCCGTTAAAGTTTTTAATATCGTAAAAGAAAATATTCAAAAAAATTCCAATATACTTGATGCTTTTGGAGGAGTCGGCGCAATTGGAATTTGGGCTTGTGATAAAGCTAAAAAAATTACTCTAATTGAGCAAAATGAAAATGCCGTTGAGATGGCAAAGGAAAATTTTGAAATTAACAGAGTTTCAAATTATGAAATTCTATCCGGAGATGCAAAAAAATATTTTTTGAATTTCCAAAAAGAAAAAAGAATTTTTGACTGTACAATTCTTGACCCTCCCCGTTCAGGATGTGAAAAGGAAGGGTTAGAGTCAATAGCAAAGATATCTAAAAAGATTATTTATGTATCCTGTAATCCGCAAACTCTAAAAAGGGATATTGAATATTTGATTAAAGAAAATTTTAAAGTAAAATTTATCCAAGGTGTAGACTTGTTTCCTTATACATATCATATTGAATCCGTTTGTGTACTTGAAAGGCAAATATAGTGTTTGAAATTGAAAAAAGAATAAGTAACTTTGAAAAATTAAAAAAAGAACATAATAAAATTGAAAATATTGTTTTTCTTATTAAAGACACTCTTTTAAACGGAAATAAATTGTTCTTTTGCGGAAATGGCGGCTCTGCAAGTGATTCAAATCATATAGCGTGTGAATTTGTTTCAAAATTTCAAAAAGAAAGAAAAGCTTTGCCCGCAATTTCTTTGTGTTCTAATAATTCAATAATAACGGCAATTTCAAATGACTATTCTTTTGAAGATGTTTTTTCAAGGCAAATAGAGGCGCTTGGCAAAAAAGGTGACATTTTGCTTGCAATTTCAACGAGCGCTCAAAGCAAAAACATTATAAAAGCAATTGAAACTGCAAAAAAATCGGGCTTAAAGGTTATCCTTTTGACAGGCGAAAATAAAACACTTTTAGATGTTGATATCGAGTTAAATACGCCTTCAAAAATTACCTGTGAAATCCAAGAAATGCACATAGCGCTCGGACATATTATATGTGAGAGAATTGAAAAATTAATGTTTTAAGTCAAGCTATTGATTATATTTTAAAAAATTATATCTTCAAAAAAATAATTATTCTTAATTCAATTTTTTCCTTGATTCTCATTTTTATTTGATACAAAATTAATTTCGTCGACATACGAATCATTAACAAATAAAAGAGGAAATATGGAAAATTTTTTTACAGGAATTATAATTATAATTTTTGGTGCGTTTATAAGCTTATTTTTGAAGAATCAAAATCATAAAATTAAACTCACTTCAATATCTGCAGTTATTGGTGCTGTTTTTACTATTGTAAGCGCAATAAAAGCCTTAAGTGGAACTTTAGAAGCATACAGTTTTTATTTAGGGCCTGTTTTTCAAAATGTTGTAATAAGTTTGGACAATTTAAGCGCATTTTTTGTAATTTTTATTTCGCTAATGTCTGCTTTAGCTATAGTATATGCTAACGGATATTTAAAAAAATATATTGACAATAAAAAAGACATCAGTGCTCATTGTTTGTTTTTTAATTTGTTAATAGCTTCAATGTTGCTTGTGGTAAGTGCAAAAAATGCCCTTTGGTTTTTGGTTGTATGGGAGATAATGTCTCTTTCTTCGTTTTTCCTTGTTATATTTGAAAATGATAAAAAAGAAGTTATCAAAGCAGGTGTTAAATATCTTGTTTATATGCATGTTAGTGTCGTGTTTATAATTTTAATGTTTGCTGTTTTGTCAATCAACTCATCAAGTCTTGATTTTGATCAATTTAAGATTCTTTTAAATAATAACAGTGCCCTTTGCAATCTTGTTTTTGTCCTGGGGTTTATTGGTTTTGGAATAAAAGCCGGTTTTACACCTTTTCATAACTGGCTTCCGGATGCCCATCCGGCTGCTCCAAGCCATGTTAGCGCAGTAATGTCCGGAGTAATGATAAAAACCGGTATATACGGAATTTTGAGAGTACTTTCTTTTATACAACATCCTTCGGCACAAATCGGATATTTTGTTTTAATAATATCCGTTATATCTGCACTATATGGTGTTTTATATGCAATTAGTCAGCATGATATTAAAAGATTACTCGCATATCACAGTATTGAAAATATCGGAATAATTGGCATAGGCATAGCAACAGGTATGCTCGGACTTACTTATAACTATATGCCGGTTGCAATACTGGGTTTTGCGGGAGGAATTTTACATATTTTTAATCATTCAATATTTAAAGAACTTTTGTTTTTAGCTGCCGGTTCAATTTACACTAAAGTGCACACAAGAGATATTGAAATTCTTGGCGGCCTGATTAAGCCAATGCCGAAAACAGCGGTTTTATTTTTAGTTGCTTCAATTGCAATATGTGGTCTGCCCCCATTTAATGGTTTTGTAAGTGAATTTTTAATATATTTTTCAATGCTAAAAGGGCTTATGATAAATAATGTTGCGTTCTTTATTGCTTCAATACTTTCGATTGCAGCTCTGGCACTCGTTGGGACAATGGCAATACTTTGTTTTACAAAAGTATTCTCAATAGTTTTTCTGGGACAGCCAAGAAGTGCTGCTGCAGAAGATGTTAAAGAAGATACGACAATTTCATTTATATTTCCGATGATTCTTCTTGCCCTATTTACTCTTTTAATCGGAGTTTTCCCTCAATATGTATTTAATTTTATGATGTCTGTTGTAAATATATTTACAAGAAACAATGCGGTTAATTTAAGCCAGACAATAACCGTAATGCAAACATTATCTTATTGTGCTTTTGGATTGTGCGGTTTTATTTTATTGTTATTTGTTTTAAAATGTTTGTTTAAAAACAAACACGAAAAACATTCAACCTGGGGTTGCGGTTATAATAAACCTACAGCTAAAATGCAGTATAGTGCATCTTCGTATGCATCGCCTTTTATAAAAACCCTGACTCCTTTGTTTAAAAAAGTTTCGGATATTAAAAAACCAAGAGCACTCTTTCCGGCTGAAGCCCATTTTGAAGAACATTTGGAGGATGTTGAAGAAGCATATTTCTTAGAACCGTTTTTCAAGACGGTAGAAAGGTTTTTTGCTAAATTTGAAAAAATTCAAAACGGAAATATACAACAGTATATTGCATACGGGCTTGTATTTTTGGCGTTAGCTTTATTAAGTGTAGTTATTTTAGGGTAAAAATATATGGATAAAAATATTGCAATTATTATGATAAATATTTTAACTGTTTTATTCGTACCTTTTTTGGTATTGGGTATTATTAATAAAACAAAAGCTTTTTGGGGAGGAAGAAAAGGTGCAAGTGTTTTTCAACCTTTTTATAACACTATAAAGCTTTTCAAAAAAGACAAGACTATAAGCACCACAACATCTTGGATATTCAACTTTGCTCCCGTTGTGGTATTTGCAACAACTTTATTTGCTGCTTTTTTTGCTCCCATGGTAAATGGCTATTCAATTATTAATATAGCAGGTGCATTTGTTATTTTTTCATATATTTTGGGTCTTGGGAAATTCTTTGCATTAATAAGCGCAATGGATACAGGCAGCAGTTTTGAAGGCATGGGGGCAAGCAGAGAGGCTTGCTTTACAACAATAGTTGAGCCTGCGTTTTTTATAATTTTGGCTTCAACAGTTGTTTTGAGCGGGAACTATAACTTTAATTCCATAACAAATACAATATCTAATTTTCAAAGCTACGGTATTTTAATAGCTGTTTTAGCTTCCATTTCCCTTTTAGTTATGCTTTTAATAGAATGTTCAAGAATTCCGGTGGATGATCCAAGTACGCATCTTGAACTTACAATGATACACGAAGTTATGATTCTTGATAACTCCGGTTTTGACTTTGCGCTTTTGAGCTGGGCATCGGGAATAAAAATGGTAATTTTAATGTCTCTTATTGCTAATTTTATTATTCCTTCGGGATTAAATAACAGCTTAAATATTCTTTTATATTATTTGATAATATTTGTTTTAGCAGTTTTAACAGGCACAATAGAATCGGCTATTGCAAGATTGAGAATGAGCCATGTTTTTGAATTTATATTCGTAATGAGCTCTCTTGCCCTTGTAATCGCCTCTTTAACTGCCGTGAAAATATATGGAGTATAAAATGGTTAACGGACTTGTAATATTATTCGGTTTAACAATGCTTTACCTTTCTGCAACAAGCAGACTGATTGCGCATGTAAAAATCCTTTTTGTTCAGGGACTTTTATTATTTTTGATATGCGCCCTCGGTTTCAATGGTACAAGTGTTGGAACAATAGTTTTTTTGACATTTGAAACATTATTTGTAAAAGCAATATTGATACCATGGTTTTTAAATAAAGTTTTAAAAAAGACTCGCTCAAATAGAGATACAGACGCTAATATTGCCCATTTTTATTGTCTTTTCATTTCAAGCTTGATACTTTTTGCAGGCTTTATGTTTTGCATAGCGGATATCCCTTCTTTGGCAATGATTAATACATTTTGCTTTGGAATAGCGCTTTCTACAATAATAATCAGTCTTTGGTTAATTACAATTAAGCGTAATATTCTTTCAAATGTTATTGAATTTATAACAATGGAAAACGGAATTTTTCTTTTATCCTTATCGGTTGCAAAAGAAATGCCGATATTGGTTAATATCGGAGTTTTATTAGATGTATTTATTGCAATCTATATTTTAGGTTTATTTGTCTCCGAAATTAACAGTGAATTGGGAGATATGGAAATAGCACATTTATCTGACTTAAAGGACTGTGAATATAATGATTAGTTTAGTTTTAATATTACCGGTAGTTTTATGTATTTTATTGTTTTTATTTAAAAATAATACCTTAAACAGTATAGCTGTTGTGGCGTATGCTTTTGTACATTTTATTTTGGGCCTGAGTTATTTTATAAAGCCCGACATAATACAAAATAATCAATATTTTTGTTTGAATGCCGCAAACATTGTCTTTTATCTTGTTTTGTCAATCGTATTTATTTTAACGGCCTTATATAACATCGGTTATTCTAAAAACCTAAGTCTTAAATTTGACAGAAGAAAAATGACTCTTTATTCAATAATGATTTTGACTTTTGTTTTTTCAATGACCGGAGCTGTTTTATCGGATAATTTGGGTTTATCATGGATATTTATTGAAGGAACTACCCTGGCTAGTGCTTATTTAATTTATTTTGATAAAACAAAACATTCTATTGAAGCGGCTTGGAAATATGTATTTATCTGCTCTATCGGTATTGCTTTGGCTTTCGTCGGAATAATACTTTTAACAATAGCCGAAGGAAGTTTAGACAGTTTAAATTACGTTGATTTGATGAATAGCGCTGCTAATTTTAACCATTTTTGGATGAATGTTTCGTTTGTATTTATTCTTTTTGGAATAGGTACAAAAATGGGTCTTGCACCTGTGCATTTTTGGCTTCCGGATGCGCACGCCGAAGCTCCGAGTCCGATATCGGCTTTGCTTAGCGCTACTTTATTAAACTGTGCTTTTTTAATTATTTTAAATGTCTATAAGATTATGATTGCTGCAAACTGCATTGCCTTTGCAAGAATAATGCTTTTAACTATGGGCTTTTTATCGCTATTTATAACAAGCGTATTTTTGTACCATACAAATAATTATAAAAGAATGCTTGCTTATTCATCGATTGAAAACATGGGTATTTTAGCTATAGCTGCTTCGCTTGGCGGAATTGCATATTATGCTTTGATACTGCATTTAATAGGCCATTCTTTTGCAAAAGCTTCTTTTTTCCTTACAAGCGGAAATATTTTAGAACTTTTTCAAACTAAAAAAATTAAATCAGTACACTCAATTATTTCATACGATAAAAAAACAGCATGGCTTTGGACGGCTTCTTTTTTGGGAATATGTGCTTTTCCTCCCAGCGTTCTTTTTGTAAGTGAGTTTTTAATTGTTAAAGCATTTATAATACAAAAACACTTTATACTATGTGCATTGTTTTTATTCCTTTTAACGGTAATTCTGTTTGGAATGGGAAAAGCTGTAATAAATATGGTATTTGGTGAAAAAAATAAAGAAAAAGAAATAATTGTAAAACAAAATCTTTCGAAGATAACCGCAATAATGTATTTGCCGCAGTTTGTTCTCTTAGCTATGACATTTATATTAGGCATATATATACCTAAGGTTTTGGATGTAGTAATAAGATGTACTATAGGATAAGGAGAAGAAAATGAATTATTATGTCATAAAAAATAACCAAAGAATCAATCTTCTTGATATTCCTACAATCGAATTCGAATCTTTAAAAGCCCAATTAGCAATAACAAATCTTAGACCGATTGCTTTTTTTGGAGCTGATTGGGGTCAAAATATCAAACTTTATACTGCTTTAGCAGATGATGAAAGAGGAGAAATTTTATTAAGTTCTTCTTTGATAGATAAAAGCGTTAAGGGATATGAGTCAATCACAAAAGATAATTCCCAATATCATATGTTTGAAAGAGAATTTTATGAACAGTTTGGAATTAAACCCGAGGGTCACCCGTGGCTAAAACCTGTTAGAAAAAATTTGGATAATTATGAGTTTTTTGAAATGGAAGGGGAACAAACTCATCAGGTTGCAGTAGGACCAATCCATGCCGGAGTAATTGAGCCGGGGCATTTTAGGTTTATGTGTCAGGGTGAGAAAATATATAATCTTGAAATTATGCTTGGATACCAACACAGAGGTGTTGAAGATTTAATGGTAAAAAATCCGTCTAACCAATTGGCTGAATCAATTTGCGGGGATAGCGTAATTGCTTATAACAATGCTTATTCTCAGACAATTGAACAATTAGGTGAAACTAAAATTTCAACAAAAGCAAAATTAATTCGTGCTATAGCACTTGAAATGGAAAGAATTGCAATACATATAGGTGATATGGGCGCAATCTTAGGGGATATTGCTTATTTGGTAGGAAAAGAGGTTTACGGTGTCACCAGGACTCTTGTCATTAATACTATGCTTGAAATATCAGGCAGCAGATTTGGCCGTGGCCTTGTAACGGTTGGCGGAGTTAATTTTGATATCGATAAAAAAATGTCGGATAAAATTATCAGCACTTTGATAACGGTGGAAAAAACCGTTGATAAAATGACAAAAGCTGCTCTTAAAAGCTCAACTGTTATGTCCCGTCTTGAAAAAACAGGAACAGTAAGCACAGAAACTGCTCAAGAGCTTAATTTAGTTGGCTTAATCGGAAGATCGTGCGGTCTGAATATAGATTCCAGGTTTGATTTTAGTGATGAAATATATTCCGCATTGAAACGCAGGCCGTTTAGTGCAACAAACGATGCTTATTCCAGATTTTTAATAAGATATAAAGAAATAAAAGAATCCATTTCCTTTGTGAAACATTTTTTGACCGAACTTGAAAAACATTTAGATGAGCCAATTTACACAGAACCTAAAGCATTTATTCCAAATAGCTTTACTTTGAGTGTGGTTGAAGGATGGAGGGGTGAAATTGTACATATTGCAACAACCGATGAATCGGGAAAAATCAGCCGTTATAAAATAAAAGACCCTTCTTTTAATAATTGGTACGGCCTTTCAATGGCGGTAAGAAATAACGGAATATCTGATTTTCCTCTTTGCAATAAAGGTTTTGACCTTTCTTATTGTGGTTTTGATTTATAACTTAAAGGAACAATAATATGTTTGACACATTAAAAATGAAATTATGGCAAAAAAATCAATTTATACCGGATATAAAAAATGCTCCAATAAGAGAGCAATTTAGAGGATTGCCCAAATTGGATGATTCAAAGTGCGAAAAATGCGGCGGTTGCGCTAATGTTTGTCCTATGGGGGCTTTAAGCGTTAATCCTTTAAAAATAGATTTGGCAAAATGCAGTCTTTGTGGTGCTTGTCAAAGATTTTGTAAAAACAAGGCAATTGAATTTACAAATTATTATAAACTTGGCGTTGATTCATTAGAAAAGCTCATAATTACACAGGAAATCACCCCTGAAAACTACCACAAAAAGGCAATTGAAGTAAGAAAAGAAATATGCGGCATATTTAATCGTTCAATTAAATTCAGACAAGTCTCGGCAGGCGGTTGCAACGGCTGCGAGATGGAGTTGAATGCAGCAGGAAATGCTAATTTCGATATGGGAAGATTTGGTATAGATTTTGTTGCCTCACCAAGACACGCTGATGGCATTGTTGTAACGGGTCCTATTTCAAAAAATATGGCGTATGCTCTTGAAGATTGTTATAAATCTACTCCTAATCCTAAGGTTGTTGTTCTTTGCGGAACTTGTGCTTTATCCGGCGGAGTCTTCAAGGATTCGATGGAGTTAAACCGTGAATTTATTAAAAAGTACCATATCGATTTATTTATTCCGGGATGTCCGACTCATCCATTGACTTTTATAAATGCCATATTGGATTTCATAAGAAAAAAATAAAATAAAACGTTTAAAATTATGTAAAATATTGTATCAAATAGAGTTTTTTAAAAAGTTTTTTGATACAATATTTTTATTTAAGGATAGAGGTTATTTATGTTGAAAATATTATCAAAAAAAGACAAATGTGAAGTATCTTTTTCTCCAAAAGAGCTGGATGTTTTACTAAAAAAAATTGCGCAAATTTATAGAATTGAAGAAATAAATCCGGATAGAAAAAAATATCTGTCTAAAACAATCAGAAAGTTCGGCTATCTTCCTTATCCGCAATTTAAAGTTTTGCAAGAATTAACTCCGGCTGAAACCATATACTGTCTTGTAGAAAAACTTATCTATGCCAAAACTTTTGTCGTTAATAAATTTATTGATTTTAATAATTCTTCAATTTTGGCAAGAAAAAATATTAAAAATTCAAATTGGTTTAAAAAAGAAGGACACAACATTAAGCTTCTATCCCTGTCTGCTTTAGGAGACGGCAATGCTACAGACTGTCCCGGACATTTTCTTGATTGGCTAAAGTGTTTAATTACACTTGATTCCGGTAATGAAGAATTAGGTATTTTGCCTGCGACAATATATCTAACCCCTTTTTTCAAGCGTGAATTTGATTGTGCCTATCTTCCGAAATCCTCTGAGGTTTCTGATAAACTTCAAGATGATAACCTGTTGAAGTTTCTGGGTTTAGATGCTCAAACCCAGGTTAAATTGTTTATTGAGCTTGCGCAATTATGCAACCACCCTGTGATTTATGATATTCTTCCCCAAACGGCAAGGTTTTCAAAAATTGTTTTATCAAAACCCTATACTGCCCGCTGGATGGACATTAATGAGTTAACTTCAAGCATAATTGGCTATTTGAATGCTCTATGCGCTCAAATTATGCAAAAAAGAGTATATAAAGACGAAGAAGTATTAAATGCTCAAAAATTATACATTGAAAATTTAAAGGGTAATTATAAAAAATATAACAATAAAGAACAAGAAATTGTAAACCAAATTGAAGAAGATATTAAAGAATATAAAATTCTTGTTTCATATAAGATGAGCTTTATTCAAAAACAAAACGAACTTCAAAAAAGAGTGGAAGAAATTGTTGAAAGAATTGAAGGGTGCCATCCGAAAAAAGAAGAAGATATAAAAAACCAGGACAAAATAACCGACACTCTTATAAAAGAAGGATTGTGGACAATGCCCGGAGGAGCTTGGTGTTCAGCCGGTGTTCCTATATTTGATAAAATGAGCAAAGGCAAACAATATCCTGTTTTTAAACACTACAACTTTAAAGGGGAAGATGTTTCTCATTTTGCAAATTTGGATTGCCAAACTCCTTATTATTTCTATCATTTTGAATTAAATAAATACAATAAAGAAGTTATTGATTTTTATGTGGATTATACTCAGAAGCTTCAAAAAGAATACAACTTTGACGGGTTTAGAATAGACCATATTGACCATATTGTGGATGAAGTTTCCCAAAATAAAAAAATGCAGCCTATAAGCTACAGAATTCCGATGAAAGTTTTAGCTAAGGTGAATACAAATCTTAAAAAGAAAATTCCTTATTTTGCTACATTGGCTGAATATATGCTCTGGGATGGATATTTTAAGGAATATCATAAGGATATGAAATTTGATTTATTGTGGGGAGATGATATTGTGGCCCAGAGCACAAAAACTCCCGAACAAATAATAAATGATAACTTAAGATTGTCAACATATAATCAAAAACAAGCAAAAAATAACCCTTTGTCTATTTTAAAAACCTACAATAATCAAGACGGCGAATTCAGAGATATAAACAGTTATCCGGGACAATTGGGCGCTCAAGGAGCTTTGTTTAAATGGTTTAAAATGAAATTTATTCCGGGAGGAAAGTTTGCTTCTCGTCCGACGCTTCTGGTTGATGGCGATGAAAGCTTTACTAAAGTAGGAATTGAAAGAGTTATATCAAAAGAAACCTCAATGGTTAGAAACTATGATTGGGACTTTTTTGAAAAGTTTAATGCAATCAATTACTTTGTTCAGAATGACGGATTAATTAACCAAGGAAAAGCGGTATTACACTGTCAGGAAAACAACGGCTTTGTTTGCTGGGAAGTTGTTCCTGATAAAGAAAAAACAAAGGACAAAAAAACAAAACAAGCAACTTATCTTATTGTTGCAAATTATTTCTCTCCGTCAGAAATTAAAGATGTCCAAGATGATTTAGGGCATATTGAAAAGAAAAACGTTAGAGGAACAATCACAAGAGACAACACCGTTAAATTAAAAAGAGGTAAAAAGCTGGTTTCTTATTTTGATTTCGACTATGATGAGCTAAATAAATGCTTGTTTGTTGAAAAACCTCTTGAAAATGATATTTCAAAAGAAATAACATTTAAAGAGCTTCGACCCGGAGAGTTTAAAGTTTATAAAATGGTATAATTAATTATTGAATCTAATTTACCTTGTTGCCCTGAATTTATTTCAGGGTCTTACCAGGTGTAGAATTAATAATGTTAGTTTATACTTTTAATAGTGTTTAGTTTTATTCTTCCGATTACTATTACTCAGATGCTGAAACTCGCTCTGCGTCCAGAATTTTAGCTCGTCAAAGACTCGCAAATTCTAGGAACTTCAGCATGACAAAAGGGTAATGAATATTATATAAATATAATTTGTATGAACCATAAATTAATTATTATATTTGTTTAAATTAAATCATCAATACTGTTAACTCTTGTCTGGAGACCACTATTAAGGTCTTTAATACTGTAGTATTCTTGATTAATCTCATCTTCTCCTAATACAATAGCATTTTTAGCTACTTTTGCTGCTTTTTCAAATTGTTTTGCAAATTTCCTATTTTGATAGTCAAAATCAACAATTTTACCCTTTTGTCTCAATTTTTGGGCAAGTTTCAGGGCTTCTTTTGTATTATTTGAAACAATAAAATAGTCTATTTTTGAGGGCTGCTCTTTTTTAATTATGCTATAAAGTCTTTCAACTCCCATAGCAAATCCAACGGCAGGAGTCGGGTTTCCTCCAAGCATTTCAACGAGCCCGTCATATCTTCCGCCGCCGCAGATGGCGTTTTGCGAACCCAAAGCATCGGATTTAATTTCAAAAACCGTTCTGGAGTAATAGTCAAGTCCTCTTACAAGGAGTTTATTTATACAATAGTTTATATTTAGTTCATCTAAATATTTTTTTAATGCATCAAAGTGTTCCTTGCACTCATTACAAATATAGTCTTTATAAATAACTTCTTTTATTTCTTTGGATTCAAGGATTTTTTTGCAGTTTTCGTTTTTGCAATCCAATATTCTAAGAGGATTTTTTATATAGCGCACCTTGCACTCATCACAAAGCTCATTTAAATATGGTTTTAAAACTTCTTTTATTGAAGCCCTATAATCATCTTTACACTTTGGGCAGCCAAGAGAGTTGATTTCCACTTTCAGATTGTTAAGATTGAGAGATTTTAAAAATTCGACGGCAGCCAGAATTACTTCAGCGTCAGCACTTGCTTCTTTTATTCCAAACATTTCAATCCCGACTTGATAAAATTGTCTTTGTCTTCCTGCTTGGGGTCTTTCGTAGCGAAACATCGGTCCAAAATAAAAGAATTTTTGAGGAGGGCTTTGTCTTGTCATATTGTGTTCAATATATGCTCTTACGACTCCTGCCGTGTTTTCCGGGCGTAGCGTGATTGTTTCTTTACTATCAAACTTAGGATAAAAAGTATACATTTCCTTGTTTACAATATCGCTTGATTCTCCAACACCTCTTGAAAAAAGCTCGGTTGCTTCAAAAACCGGAGTCTTTATTTCTTCAAAGCAGGCTTTTGAAAAAACTTCACGGGCATTTTTTTCAATTTTTTGCCAGGTTTTTATCTCATCGCCAAATACATCCTTTGTTCCTCTTTGAGCTTTTATAACCATTTTATATTTTCCTTATTTAGTGTTCTTTTATACTTTCTTTTCTTAAGTAGCTTTCAATAAAGCCGTTTATTTCGCCATTCATCACACTATCGGTGTCAGATGTTTCAAAATTTGTCCTGTGGTCTTTAACCATTTTATACGGATGAAAAACATAACTTCTTATTTGAGAGCCAAAATTGGCATCCATTGCTTCGCCCTTTAATTGTCCGAGTTTTTCTTCGTATTGGGCTTGTTTTATCATAAGAAGCTTAGAAGCAAGCATTTGCATTGCAGTTTCTTTATTTTGAAGCTGTGAGCGTTGTTGTTGGCATTTTACCACGATTCCTGTAGGAAGATGTTTTATTCTCACTGCCGTTTCAACCTTATTAACATTTTGCCCTCCGGCACCTCCTGAGCGCATTGTTTCAACTTCAATATCCTGAGGGCGAATTTCAATTTCTTTTTCAAAATTTTCAAGAACGGGAGAAACTTCAACCGAAGCAAAACTTGTTTGTCTTTTACCGTTGGCATTAAAAGGAGAGATTCTTACTAATCTGTGCACCCCTTTTTCTGCTTTTATATATCCATAAGCATAAAGGCCTGATATTTTAATTGTTGCTGATTTAATTCCGGCCTCATCTCCTTCGGATTTATCCAAAAGCTCGCTTTCGTAGCCTTTAATTTGCGCCCATCTTAAATACATCCTTAAAAGCATATCAGCCCAGTCTTGAGCGTCTGTTCCGCCTGCACCTGAATTTACGGTCAGAATTGCATCATTTTTATCGTATGGAGACGATAAAAGATTCTCTAAATCAAATTTGTTTAGTTTGGTTTCAAGCAAATTAAGGCTTTCAATTGATTCTTCAACCAAATTATAATCTTTAAGTTCAACGGCAACCTTTGCATCTTCAATAGCTGCTTTCCAACAGGATAAATCATTAAGGCGATTTTTAATTTCTTTTTGCTCAACTAAAAGCTTTTTTGATTCACAAGGATTAGACCATATATTTTCGTCTTTTAAATTCTCATTTATTTTATCTAATTTTATTTTTAAACCTTCAGGGTCAAAGACACCTTTCTATTGAACTTAATCGAAGGCTAAGGGTATTTATTTTTTGTTTTAATTCATCAATTATTAAGTTATTGTCCATAAAACAATTTTACTACAAAATTTACCTTGTGATGATTTTTTGCTAGAATAAATAAAGATATTTGGTCTTAGAGGAATTAAAAATGAATGACAATATTAAAAAGATTAAATCAATGATAAGAGACATTCCGGATTTTCCCAAAAAAGGAATACTTTTTAGAGATATTACAACAGCACTAAAAGATGCAGAGACTTTGAAATTAACAATCGACGAAATATATGAAGCATTCAAAGACGAAAAAATAAATTACATTGCAGGAATTGAATCACGCGGTTTTATTTACGGCATGCCTTTGGCGTATAAATTAAATTGCGGATTTATTCCGATTAGAAAACCAAACAAGCTTCCCGGTGAAGTAATTTCTGTTGAATATGAACTTGAATACGGAAAAGATAAAATTGAAATTCATAAAGATGCGCTCAAACCAACAGATAAAGTTTTAATTGTTGACGATTTACTTGCAACCGGCGGAACGGCAGCTGCTGCGGTTAAATTGATAAAACAGGTTGCAAATCCTGTTGGTGTTGCTTTTGTAATTGAGCTTGAAGATTTAAAAGGAAGAAAAAAACTTCCTAATGATTTAAAAGTAGTATCATTGGTAAAATATTAATTCTATGAAAATTCTTTTAATAAGCGATTTATACCCTCTTTTTGATGACAGGACAATTCCTTTTGTATTGGAGGATTTTTCAAATGCTTTTGTTGAATTCAACAAAAGCATTTGTGTTATCAGACCAAATTTTTTATTTAATGCAATAATAAGAAGCCGAACAATAGGGAAACAAAAACTTTATAAAAAAAACGGTATCGATATTTACAACAGAAATTTTTTTGCCCCGTTTTTATGGGAAGAAAACAGCTTTATAGAACAAATTAAAAGCCAAAATTTTAATGTAATAATCTCTCATATGCCTTCAGGGCATCTTTATGCCGATTTGATAAATAAAAAATTAAAACTTCCAAGGATTGCAATTGTGCACTATAGTGATTATAGGATTATGAATGAATTTAAGTATCTGCCTTTTAAAAGGCGGCTTGAAAAGTCAATAAAAAACGCAAATTTAATCGGCGCAAGAAACGAGTTTTTAAAAAGAGAATTTAAAGCTGATTTTACTTTGCCTTCTTTTGTTGATAAAAAAGTAATTTTAAATAATAAAAAAACGGTAAATAAAAAAAAGCTTAAAATGATTACTCTTTCAAAATTAATCAAAAGAAAAAATATTGACCTGGTCATTAAAGCACTTGCCAAAGCCTTAATAACAAAAGAGTTTGATTTTGACTATGATATATACGGTTTTGGAGAAGAAAAAAAATCTCTAAACGAGCTTATATATAAATACGAACTCGAAGATAAAGTCAGAATTCATAACTATGTTGATCACAATTTAATATACAAAAAACTAGATGAAAACGATATTTTTATTCTTCCTTCAACAAAAGAAACATTTGGAATTTCTTATCTTGAAGCAATGGCGAGAGGATTAATCACTATAGGAACTTTAAGTGAGGGCATGGAAGGCATTATACAAAACAATCAAAACGGTTTTTTAATTGAGGCGGATGTTGAGCAGATTTATGACTGTTTGAGATGGATAGATATATCGGACAGAGATAAATTAATAAAAAATACGCTTTTAAAAATCAGAGATTATGAAAAAGAAAAAATTATGAAAAAATATTTTGAAATTATTGAAAAAGTTCTATGAAAATAGATTTTTTTTCAATATAATTTTATTGTAATACTATAAAGGAATTAAAAATGCAAGCAAGACGAGCAAGCAGAGAACTGGCTTTAATACTATTTTCGCAATTAGATAAAAATATAGACAAATATAAAAATGAAGATTTCACATCAATAGTTTTGAAATCCGTAAGAACATTAATTTCATCTTCGGCTGATGAAGTTTCTCACAGCATATCCGGCCTGAAAGAATTGAAAGATGAAATAATTGAATACGAAAATAACCACGAGGACAATCTTTCCCGCCCCATAGACTGCGAAAATATTCCCGTTAAAATACCTTTAACGTCTGATTTTGAAGCGAAAATAGATACTCTGTTGAATGCTTCGGAAAAAGCTTTAAGTGCTTTAGATATAGCAGAACTTTGTGCATTATCTTCAAAAGAAGATGTGCAGCAATATATAATTATTATTTGCAATGCGTTTAAAGAACATAAAGACGAAATTGATAAAATAATAAGCGAATTTGCTTTCGGATGGGACATAGACCGGCTGTTTAAAATAGATAAAGATATTTTAAGAATAGCAATAACGGAACTTGTTTTTGTAAAAGATGCCCCGCATAAAGTTGTTATAGACGAAGCGCTAGAGCTTGCAAAAAAATATTCAACGGATGATTCACCTTCATTTATTAATGGAATTTTAGCAAGAGTTGTAGATAAATATGTTTAATTTTTTTAAAAAAAAGAATGATGAAAACAAAAAAGAAGGCTTTGGGTTTTTAAAAAAAGCTCTTTCTAAAACCGCAAATTCTTTAATAGACAGCGTTGTCGGTATTTCATCAAATGAAGTTCCCGATGAGTATGAACTTGAAGATATTGAATCAATGCTTATAAAAGCCGATTTAGGGCTGGATTTAGCAGTTGAGTTGAGTGAAAAAATAAAAGACGAAAAAATCAAATCAAAAGATTTAAAAGCTTTTTTAAAACAAGAATTTATCAAAATTTTAGACAATACAAAAGATAATGAATTAAAGTTTGATAAAGACAAATTAAATATATATCTTGTTGTTGGTGTAAATGGCGCAGGTAAAACAACTTTAATCGGGAAACTTGCAAACAAATTTAAGAAAGAAAATCAAAAAGTTCTTCTTGTAGCAGGTGACACCTTTAGAGCAGCCGCAGAAGAACAGCTGGACATTTGGTCTAAAAGGGCTGGTGTTGATATAGTAAGACAAGACAAAGCAGACAGCGCTTCTTTGGTTTACCGGGGAATTGATAAGGCCAGAAGTGAAAATTATAATGTTTTAATTATAGATACGGCAGGAAGACTACAGAATAAATTCAACCTTATTGAAGAATTAAAAAAGATAAAAAATGTAATAACAAAAAAGATTCAAAACGATAATTTAGAAACAATTTTAACTCTGGATGGTTCTCAAGGGCAAAATGGTTTAAATCAGGCAATGGTTTTTAATGAAGCTTTGGATTTATCTTCTGTTGCAATTACAAAATTGGACGGATGCGCTAAGGGCGGAATAATTTTTTCTATTGCAAAAAACCTTCACCTTCCGACTAAGCTTATAGGTATAGGGGAAGGAATTGATGATATAACTCAGTTTAAAAAAGAAGATTTTATAGAAGCTCTTTTTGAATGAAGGAAGAAATCTCAAATTATAAAGCATTTGCGGTTTTAATGACAATATCATATATATTGGCAATTTTTGGCGTTTTTTATAATTTGAAAATTGAAACAGCTTTATTTACCTTGGTTCTTTTGGTTGTTTTTGTATTATTTTTTAATTTGGGTTTTAAAAAATCATTATTCTTATATTTGATTTTTTTTCTGGGGATAATAAGAACAGACTTAAGTTTAAATTCAACAAGTGTCATAGATGATATCAGGGCAAAAGATGTTTTGGTTTTCGGTCAAATTATAAGCTCAAAGGATATAAATAAAAAGAATAACAAAGTTAAGTTTTATCTGAGGGCTGATAAGATGCGTATTTACAACCGAAATTATGATAATATAGAGGCGAAAATTCTTGTCAATATAGACAATAAAAACGATATAGATAAAAAAATTAAAATAGGAAACTACATCAGCTTAAAAGGCAATCTTTTCCCGCCCGGCAATTCGACAAATCCGTATCAGTTCGATTATAGACAGTATCTAATGAATAATGGGTGTAAAAATATTTTCTATTCAAAGCCGAATGATTTTTCCGTTTTAAAAGAAGCTTTTTGGGATGGTTTTTCCAAAGACAGCTGGTATTTTATTTTAAGAAAATTTGAAGAAACAAGAGAAAAAATCTTGTTGGTGCATTCAAAAAACATAAAATCCCCTAAGCTTGAAATTTTAGGAGGAATAGTATTTGGAAGCGAGACAATTAATCCGGATGAGACGATAAAAGAAAATTTTAAAAATTCCGGCTTGCTTCATCTTCTTGCTGCAAGCGGGTTAAATGTTGCTTTAATATATGGAATTTGGTGGTGGATTGCAAATTTGATTCGTTTTCCATACAATTTTTCAATATTATTGGGTGCTTTTTTTGTAGTTTTATACACTTTTATGACAGGCTTCCCTCCTTCGATTTTAAGAGCTTCAATTATGCTTTTGTTTATACTTTTCGGAAAGTTGATAGACAGAAAAGCGAATTCGGTTTCTTTGATATTTTTAGTTGCTTTTTTGATTTTATTGTTTAATCCCAGGATGATTTTTGATATTGGTTTTCAATTATCATTCGTAGTTACATTCGGGCTTATTTTTTGTTGTGATGTTTTTATAAAAAAATTCGATAAAATTAATGAAAGGTTTTTGGAAAGGCACAAAAATTTACCTCGTTTGAAAAAATATTTTTTCTTTCTTGCCTCTCCTTCTTCAATTGCAGCGTTAATTACCGTTCCTTTGATTGCTCAGCTTTGGGTTGTGCCATTGCAGATGCATTACTTTAATAATTTTGCTCCTTACAGCATCTTTGCGAATATTTTAGTAGTGCCTTTTATTGGGATTTTGAGTTTTGTTGGTTTTGTAAGCTCGATTATTGCCTTGATTCCTTTTTTAAATGAGCCTGTTGTTTATATGTTTGATTTTGTTGCAAATCCTCTGCTTATATTGTTATTAAAAATCAGCGAAACTTTTGCTTCTTTTAAGCATTCGCTTGTTACAGTCGGAGGAGTCGGGGTATTACAGGTTTTTCTTTTTTGGATAATAATAATATTTTTTACAATTAATTTAAAACAGAGCTTTAAAAATAAGAAATTGTTTTTAATAATGATTATATCGACCATCATTTTTATTTTAAGTTTTATTAGGATTCAAAATTTTAAACATGGTCTTGAAATTGTAATGTTTGATGTCGGCGATGCGGATTGCTTTTTAATTAAAACACCAAAAAATAAATATATTTTGATTGATACCGGAAAAAGAACCTATAAAGGCTCGACAAGTGCTCATAATATTATAAATCCTTACTTTAGGAATGAAGGAATCAAAAAAATTGAGCTTTTGATTATAACCCACTTTGATATTGACCATAGCGGAGGCGCTATTGATATTTTAAAGAATGTTAAAGTAAACGAGGTTATAATTCAAAATAAACAAGATAAGTCAAACATCGCAAAAGAAATATATAAATACCTTAATGATTCTAAAATTTCCTATAAAGTCGGGAAAAACAATGAAACAGTTTATTCGGAAAAAGATTTAATTTTAAAAACGTTTATATACAGAGATGAAAAAATAAAGGAAAGCAAAAAAGATAACTTAGAATCAATAATGTCTTTGTTAAACTATAAAGACAAGAATATACTTTTTATGGCGGATGCGGATATTCAATCTTTCAGGGGTATTAAAAATTTGCTGCCTCCAAAAATTGACATTTTAAAAGTAGGTCACCATGGCGCACAGGGTACTATAAACGCCGAATTAACGGAAAGAATAAGACCTGATTATGCTTTGATTTCGGCAGGACAAAACCATTTTGACCATCCGCACTATTCAACATTGGAATTGCTTTATAATATCGGAGCAAAAGTAATATCAAGCAAAAATTACGGTTTTGTAAAAATTATTTTAGACGATAAAAATAATTTTGTCTTTAAACATTTTGATTTTGAATCAAAAAAAATAAAAAATATTGTTTTTATAAAAAAAGACCGGCTTCCCTTTTTTAAAAGCGAGTATGTTAAAAAACTTATAAAAGAAAATATTTAAAAAAATAATTTTAAAAATTTACGTTTTTCTATTGAAAAATTTGCTTAAAGGAATACAATTTTTTTCGGACATAAAAAGAAGTATTAACAAGGAGAAATTATGGTAAACCAACTAACAGATAATAAGGATTGCCTGGCGCCAAATGAAGTTGCGCATGGCTTTAGTGAAAATGTTATGCCTCAAAAAGCAGGTTATAGAAAATCTAAAATGTTTGTTTTGGCTATAGCAGCAGGTGCTTTTATTGCATACGGTGCGCAAGTTAGCTTAACTGTTATGACAGGAACTGCAGAAAATTTAAGCTGGGGTCTTGCAAAATTAATTGGTGCGATGGTTTTTGCTACAGGGCTTATGATGGTTGTTTTAACAGGAGCTGAACTTTTTACGGGGAATGTTATGATGATGTTTTCTGTTATTGAAAAGAAAATCAGCTGGTTTAAGCTTTTTAGAAGTTGGACAATAGTTTATATAGGAAATTTTGTAGGCTCAATTATTCTTGCCGCTCTTGTCTTTTATTCAGGTGCTTCTCATAACGACCATGATGCGCTTGGTGTAATGGCGATAACAACAGCTTACGGAAAGGTTACTTTAAGTTTTCTGGAAGCATTTACAAGAGGGATTTTATGTAACTGGCTGGTTTGTCTTGCAGTTTGGATGGCAACAAGTTCCCGCCGTGTAATCGGTAAAATTTTTGCAATATTTTTCCCAATCATGACATTTGTCGCATCAGGCTATGAACACAGTGTTGCAAATATGTTTTTTATTCCAAACGGAATTTTGATGAAATCAATTCCTTCTGTTGTGGCTGCTTCGGGTCTATCCGTTGAACAGCTTGCGCAATTAAGCTGGAAGGGCTTTTTTGTTCATAATTTAATTCCTGTCACTTTGGGCAATATTACCGGTGCACTTGTATTTGTTGTTTTATTGTTCTGGATGGCATATTTAAGGGATGATAAAAAACAAGAAGAAGAAAAGTAAAATTAGTATGTAAAGAACGGTTAAATATAACCGTTCTTTTTTGTCAAAAAAATGAAAAAGATACTATTCCTATTATTTATATTCCTTTCAATAACACCACTTTGGGCTGCAGGCAAAAGTGATGATTCTGATATGGCAGAAATAAAACTCGAACCTGTAATTTTAGAACCGGAAGAAAGATTTAAAGAAGAGAAAATTAGTCCTTATACCAAAGAAGCACTCAAAGGAATAATTGAAAAAGAGTATGATTTAAATAATCCTGAAGGGATGTTTCATAATCAGCTGAGAGCGGAGTTCAAAAAAGGCATAATTAAAGATGTGGGTCTGCAGGCTAATTTTATCAATAATTTAACCGAAACAATAGGGGATGATAGCGAATTTAAATTTAATCCGCAGCTTATAAATGTCGGAATAAAAGGGAAGTTTCGCTCTGAAAAAGACGGGTACAACCTGCTTTTTGATTTAACTCCAAATATGCATGAGAATTTTTTTCACAGACTTGTATTAGATGCTTGGGTTGAAACAAAAAGAATCCCTCATCATACTTTAATGTTTGGTACATCCAGGCCCAATGTTGGATATGAAGGCGGAATGAGCCCATATTTAGTGCCTTTTATAGCAAGAAGCCAAACAGCAAGAACATTTGGTAATATAAGAAAAACAGGCATCAGATTGAAAGGCGACTATAAGTATATTGACTATGATATAGGTGGTTTTAGTTCTGACACATGGTACAGTGAATTTTTCCCCGGTGTTGAAACGGATTTGTGGGTTAATTTTAAGCCTTTGGCAAATGTTAAAGAAAAGTACGGAGATTTGAATATAGGAGGCGGTCTTGAAGCAGGCGGCAGAAATTCACAGGATTTTTTAGTTGCAAGTGCTGCTTTAAGATATGATTATAAAAACTTTTGGCTAAGAGCGGAATATGCAAACGCTGATGGTTATAACGGCGCAGGGGGTTTGTCCGATAAAAAAGCCTGGGGCTATAATGTTACTCTTGCTTACAGACTAACAAAAAAATTAGAATTTTTACTGCGTTATGATGATTTCGATTCAGATAAATTAAGGGCAAATAATAATCAAAAAGAATACACGGCAGGTATAAATTATTTTATTCTTGGACAAACTGCAAGGTTAATGCTGAATTATGTTTTTGCGCAGAACAATTCCGGAAAAGATTCCCATAAAATTATAGCAGGATGGCAATTTTTGCTTTAAAATTAAAAGCTCTCATATGAGAGCTTTTTTAATATTTTTTTATTGCAGAGCTGCTTTTTGTTTTTCACAAAATTCAATCTGGCGTTCAAGTGATCTAACTTTTATAGTTCTTTCTGTTTCTGTGATGTTTTTAGAATTTTTTACTTCTTTAAGCTCTTTATTTAAATTTGTCAGTTTAGTGTCAATTTGTTTTATTTTTTCAGCCTTTTTTTGTGCTGCAGCATTATTTTGGGCTTGTGTTTTGTTTTGAATATCCTTTTTGATTGCTTCTTTTGTTTCTTGTTTAGCGTTTTGGATATCCTGTTTTATTGCATTTTTTAATGCATTGCCGTATGTACTTGCAGCAAAACTCATAGTTGTTGTCATCAAAAGTGCAATTGATAAAGTTAAGATTTTTTTCATAACATCTCCTTTAAAGTTGTATATAACATTTTATACTTTTTTAAAGTTTTTTTCAAGAAAATTCTTATGCTAAAAGATTACTATAATGTATCTGATAATATGTTTTGTATTGATTCATCGGTTTTAAAAGCATTATATTCTCTTTTAATATTTTTAATGAAACTTTTTGTTGCACTAAAAGGAGGAATTCCTTTATATTTTGCGACATTTCCCGGGCCTGCATTATAGGCGGCAAGGGCTAAATCCATTGAACCGTATTTTTTGTATAACATTTGATAATACTTTAGTCCGCCTTCAATATTTTCGCTTACAATATAAGGGTTAACGCCTAATTTTTTAGCTGTTGAAGGAGTTAATTGGAACAATCCTATTGCGCCTTTCGGACTTTTAACATTTGCATTAAAATTAGATTCGATTTTTGCTATGCTTAAAGCTGCATAGGGGTCTACACCAAGTTTTTGAGCTGATTGAACAATCAACGCTTTAACATTTTGTGGCGATTGGGAAGCAAATGCTGTGTTAGGAGCTATTACTGCAATGCAAAAAGCGACTAACAAAGTTTTGACTAGCTTTTTCGTCATAAAAATATCCTCATTTTTGTATTAACCGGGTAAAAAACTCATCTTAAAATATTTTAAAAAGAGCAACACACCCTAAGTTCACTTTGGAATATAACACAAAAAAATATTTTTTGCAACCCATGGCAAATTTGAGTAGACTAAAACCCTTGCTGTAACTGTATTTTAATTTGCTACAAATATAGAAAACGGATATTTAATATTCTTTTTCTTTTCCATTTTCAATAATTTGAATCAAGTTTAAAACACTTACTTTATCAGACATATTTTCTTTTGTCCATTGATAAGGCGAAAATTGAGAAAGAAATTCTTTAGGATTATCTTTATATTCTAAAATTTGTTTTTTTAATTCATCAACATTATTGAAAGACAGGCCTGTTTGTTTTGTCAAATAAGGGGAAGTTCCATTTTTAATTAAAGTAATTCTATTATTTGCCCAGGCTTCCGCCATTGCAATGCCTTGTGTTTCAATATAATCCTGATAAAAAATTACAAAGTCAACTTGTTTTAATAAATTTTGCCAATAATTAAAATCATAATTTCCATACTCAACAACATAACAGGTAATATTTTGCTGTTTTATAAAATTAACTATATCAAAATTTACGGGAACTTTTTTAAAAGAGCAGATACAAGCGTTTTTTGGTTCTTTATTTAAATCAATTTCTTCAATTTTAACTCCTGAAGGCCAGGGCTTTATTTTATCGTGGAATTTTTCATCTATAATTTTTTTATTCTTTTCTTTAACTTGATTTGAACCTACCAGTGAATAATCTATTTGAGTATATGTCGGAAAAGCCCACATCAGATAATTGTAGTCATACTGGCAGGCGGTAGGCACAGTTAAAGCCTTTTTTATTTTCTTTTCTTTTTTTAATCTTTTTATAACACCAAGATCAATTTTATCTGCCCATAGAATAATTAAATTATCACTTAATTCGTTAACTTTAAACGGTATTTTTAAATCGTTAAACCCTCTGATTAAACTAAGCTCAAGTTGTTTATGGCCAACAATTGGATATTTTTTTGAATCAACAAATTCAAATTGCTCGGGAGGATTAATTGCTTTTAAAAACAGTTTGTATTTATTCTGTTTTTTAGGATTAATTATTCTGTACAAATTCAACTTTGTTTTAAGTGCAATAGTTTTAAGGCAGTATAAAAACCAATCTTTCAAATTGTACCATTTTTTAAAAGAAGTTATTATTGAATATTTGATTCCATTGTCATTATTCATAGGACAATTATACAAAAATTAAAGCAATTTTCAACGTATTTTCTTTCTGTTTTTTCTTCTTGATAATTTTTTTGTACTTGTGTTAAAATTTAAAAAGATTCATTTAATCTTGGAGAACTGGCCGAGTGGCTGAAGGCGGCACCCTGCTAAGGTGTTAGGTGGAGTAATCTGCCTCGAGGGTTCGAATCCCTCGTTCTCCGGATTTTTATTATAATGTTGGTATATGATACTATACAAAGTTTTTTAAAATAAATTAAAACAAGCATTTAGAATTTGTAAAAAAGCGTTGAAGTCATGTTAAATTAACTGATTTTATTTTTTCTGCTTATTTTTAAAAAACACCATCTATTTTTGCGCCGCAGTATTTGCAGTTTGAATTAATAATATTAAAATTCAAAACTTTAAATCCGTATCTTTCAATTACCGCTTTATTACATTTTGGACAGTATGTAGTTGAGGTTTCTTTATTTAAAATGTTTCCGCTGTAAACATACTTTAATCCTTCGGATTTTGCAATATTATATGCTTTCAAAAGAGTTTTGAGAGAGGTTTTCGGGTAATTTAAAAGCTTGTAGTCGGGATGAAATGCGCTAAAGTGTAAAATCGTGCTTTCACCTAAGTTGTTTAATATCCAACTGCATTCTTTTTTTAATATATCGTCTGAATCGTTTAGACCTTCAATCAAAAGTGTTGTAATTTCAAGATGGGTGTTTGTATTGTGTTTGATGTATTTTAAATTATCTAAAATGGTATCTAGTGAAGCATTGCAATATTTTTTGTAAAACTCTTCGCTAAAGGCCTTAAGATCAATATTGATAGCATCGACATATGTAAGAAATTCTTTTAGAGGTTCTTTATTGATATATCCTGCCGAAACTGCAACTGTTTTAATTCCGGATTTTTTAGCTAATTTAGCAGTTTCAAGTGCATATTCAAAAAACGCAACAGGGTCATTGTATGTAAAAGCAATGCTTTTATAGTTATTTTGAAGGGCAATATTAACAATTTCAAAAGGGGTGATTTTTTGAAGCGGATATTTGTATTCATTTGGTTTAACTTTTGTAATATTCCAATTCTGGCAAAATAAACAGCCCATATTGCACCCTAAAGTGCCAAAAGACAGTATGTTTGAAGCTGGCAAAAAATGATAAAGCGGTTTTTTTTCAATAGGATCAAGCGCAATAGAAGCACATTTAGCAAACACTATAAGTTCAATGTTTGAATTTATGTTTTTTCTTGTATTGCAATAGCCGACTTGTCCTTCTTTTAGATGGCACATTCTGGGACAAATTTCGCATCTTAGTGTGTTATTTTCGATTTTGCTTTGATATTTCATAAAATATATTATAATTAATTATATGAAAAAAATTAAGCAACAATCAGTGGGAGATGTTTTTTATCCCAACAGTAAAAATGAACTTGAAAATCTTTTTTCGGGTTTTGAAAAAGATTTAAATGAAAAATTTATAAATAAAACAAGAGCACTAATTATACCTCATGCCGGATATATTTATTCAGGAAAACTTGCTTATCAAGCTATGAAAAATCTTGATAATAATACTGAAAACGTTTTTATTATTGCCCCTTCGCACCACTTTCCTCTTTTTAATATGGGGCTTTGTGATTATGATAGCTTTTTAACGCCTTTTGGCGAAATATATCAGAATCTAAAAATTGTAAATGAAATTAAATATGAATTCAATCTGGAATTTAATAACGATGCTTTTAATATGGAGCATTCAATTGAAGTTCAGCTGCCAATATTAAAATATCTTTATAAAAATAAGGATTTTAAAATTGTTTCGATACTAACTTGTGCCAATTCTTCAAAAGAAATCAGTAAAATAATATCAAAATATTGGAAAGACGAAAAAAATTCATTTATAATTTCATCTGATTTAAGTCATTTTTTAAATCACACCGAAGCCGAAAAAACAGATGAAAGAACTGCTCAAATGATAGAAACGGATGATGTTTTAACATTTGACAATAAAAGAGCATGCGGATTAGAAGGAATACTTGCTTTAAAAGAATTTACACTAAACAATAATTTCTCACTAATTAGAATCGGTTTATTAAATTCATCAAAAGCAAATAATGATAAAACAAGAGTTGTAGGCTATGGCGCCTGGAGGCTTTTTGAAGGAAGCAAAAATGAATTTATAAAAAAATATTTTAGTGATTTTATTTTAAAAATCTGCAAAAAAAGTATTGAGCAAAAAGGAAGTTATTTCCCTGAAGATTATGATTGTGTGTTTGATGAATTAGGCGCTTGTTTTGTGACTCTTGAAATAAACGGTTTTTTAAGAGGCTGTATCGGTTCAATAATTGCATATGAACCATTAATAGATAATTTGGTCAAAAATGCATACAACAGCGCATATAAAGACCCGAGATTTAATCCTTTAGAAAAAGAAGAAATCGATAAAATTGAAATCAAAGTTTCAATACTGTCTTCGCCTGTTGAAATAGAGTTTGAAAGTGAAGAAGAACTCCTTTGTAAAATTGTTCCTTTTAAAGACGGCATAATTATAAAAGACGGCGCTTACCAGGCTGTCTATCTTCCCAGTGTTTGGGATGATATAAACGATAAAAAACAATTTTTAAATTCATTGAAAATAAAAGCGGGACTAAAACAAGATTACTTTTCGAAGACATTCAGAGCGTTCAGATTTTATAGTGAATATATTGTATAAGCTAAATATAATATTGTAAAATATTATAAAATATGATATGTTTTATCTGTTGTTAGTGTTAAATAATATAAAGGGGGTTATTATTAAAGGTTTTGCTATGTTATCCATCGGCTCTGTCGGTTGGATTGAAAAGGATATTCCCAAAATAGGGCCGAATGATGCGCTTATAAGGCCCATAGCGCTTGCGCCTTGTACATCTGATATACATACTGTTTATTCAGGCGCAATAGGTGAAAGACACAATATGATACTCGGGCATGAAGCAGTCGGCGAGGTTGTTGAAGTTGGAAGTTTGGTTAAAGATTTTAAAGCAAAAGACAAAGTTTTAATTTCGGCTATTACTCCGGATTGGAATTCACTTGCAGCTCAAGAATCATATGCTATGCATTCGGGTGGAATGCTTGGCGGCTGGAAGTTTTCAAACTTTAAAGACGGTGTTTTTGCTGAATATTTTCATGTTAATGACGCAGACGGCAATCTTGCGCATTTGCCGGAAGGTATGGATTTAGCTGCCGCCTGTATGTTATCTGATATGGTCCCTACCGGTTTTTGCGGTGTTGAATTAGCGGATATTAACTTTGGAGACAATGTTGCAGTTATAGGAATAGGGCCTGTCGGTTTAATGGCTGTTGCGGCTGCTGCAATTCGGGGCGCTGCAAATATTTATGCAGTCGGCTCAAGACAAAACTGTATTAATCTTGCAAAAGAATTTGGTGCAACAGATATTATCAATTACAAAGAAGGCGATATAACAGAACAAATCTTGGATAAAACAAAAGGCAAGGGTATTGATAGAATTGTTATTGCAGGCGGTGACAATGATACATTTGAGCAGGCGATAAAAATTTTAAAACCCGGCGGAAAAATTGGAAATGTAAATTATCTTGGAGAAGGTGACTATATTAAAATTCCAAGGGTAGAATGGGGCTGCGGAATGGGTCATAAGCAAATTTCGGGCGGTTTGATGCCCGGTGGAAGATTAAGGTCTGAAAAACTTGCAAGGCTTGTCCAAACGGGTAGAATCCATCCTGAAAAAATGGTGACACACGTATTCCATGGCCTTGAAAAAGTTGAAGATGCACTTATGCTTATGAAAAATAAACCTCGTGATTTAATTAAACCTTTAGTTTTAATAGATTAAATAAACCCGCTTTAGCGGGTTTATTGTTTTAATAGATTTAAATTTTCTAACATATTTTTTAATTTAATCATAATTCTTGGCATATGTTCTGCTATTGAAAGACCTACAACGTTAAAATTATTTGAAATATCATTTATAACTCTTGTTGCTTCATTGATTTTTATACCGTCTGCAACAGTGCCTGCGGCACAAATAATTTCACTTGGGTCTAAAACATCTAAATCAAAGTGGATAAGAATATGTTTTGCTTTGGTTTGTTTTATCCAATTTATAATTTTATCGCTGTTTTTCTTGAGTTCTTTTGGCTCAATATGTTTAATCCCGTACTCTTTTTGCCTGTCTTTAATTTCTTTTCTTTCCCAGTCTCTTAAACCGACAAAAAGAATTTTATCAGAGGGAATTTTAGCTTGTAAAATTGAAATTATTTCATCGTCTCCCCTTCCCATAATAGCTGAAGCTGCCATAGCATGATAACCGTTATATGTTTTATCGGAAGGAAGGGTTATATCAGGATGGGCGTCAATCCAAATGAGTGCTGTATCGTTTTTGTATTTATTTGCTAAATATGTAAAAGGTGCTACACTAACCGAGCATTCGCCGCCTAAAACAATAATTTTTTCGGGGTTTTCTTTGTTTAGAATCTTAATAGCATCTTTAGTTTGTTTTAAAATAACATCTTTATCTAAAATGCCATCTTTTTCAATTCTTTTGTATTCTTTTGAAATTGGTACGGTTATTGTTTTTTGGGCAGTTTTTGGCGCTAAAAAATTTAATAATTCACAACCCAAATAATATCCCAAAGATGAGTCAACTTCATTTAACTCGGGAATGATGGAAGAAATATTACCGCCCTGCCATTGAGGATAAATTAACCTGATTGAATTCATACCGCCTTCTTTGTGGAAAATTTATAATTTAAAATATACCATAAATTATTTTAATGAGTTTTTGTATGATTTATTTTATATTATTTTTTGTTACTTTTTTTAACTACTCGCTCTTTTTTTGAAGATTCATTGTATAATTTCTATATAATAGGCTTATGACAGCTACAAAATGGAGAAAAAAATTGTTTGATTTTAATTGTGATATAGCACAAAGTTGGGGAATATACCAAAATGAAGCAGAATTTGAAATTGCAAAATATGCCAGTTCAATCAATATTTCTGCAGGATTTCATTCCGGAGACCCTTTAAATATCAGAAAAGCGCTTTTGTTTGCAAAAGAGCGCAATATTGCAATAGGTGCACACATTGGCTATCCTGACATTCAAGGCTTTGGTAAAAGAAAAATGGAATTTCAAAAAGAAGAACTTGAAGCAATAATCACGTACCAAATTGGTGCAATTATAGCTTATAGCAAAACTTTTGATTTACAAGTAGAACAGGTAAGATGCCACGGAGCACTAAAGGAAGCTGTTAACGATTCCGAAGAAATAGCCCTGACGGCAGCTGAAACCATCAAAAAAATCAATCCATGGCTTAATTTAATAGTACAAAATTCAAACACTAAAGCACTTGTTGAGTCAACAGGTCTAAAAGCTGCGCTTGAAGTGGATTTTAGTGAAAACCTTTCCATTAGAGAAATAAGACAAATGGAAGTAAAACCTGATACAATACATTTTAGGACATTGGAAGATATCAAAAGAGCATATGATATTATCAAACCTGCCCCGATAAATTATAACAGAGTTGAAAATCAGCTATAGAGGAAAATGATGAAAATTTTTGATAAAAAAGTAAAAGTGCCAAAAGATGCAATTTGGCTTGTGCCGGGTATTAAAGTCAAGCGTTGGTTTGCCTTGAGCATTGTAGGCTCTACTCTTGCGGCTATTGGTGTTACTTTTATATTTAAACTTGAGCCTTTGTACTATATTGTAAAAGCTGCAAAAGAATTGTTCCACGTTGTTCCGCCTGAACCCGTAGGTGTACTTTGTGTATTTATAGGTGCTGTGTTTTTTATTTTGGCTTGGAAAAAGACAAATTTTTCCACTCTTGATACTGATAATACTGATGATTTAAGAAGAAAACAATCTATGGGCGAAGTTTTATACCGCAAAATGAAACTTGACCATGGGCCTAAAATTGTAGCAATAGGAGGCGGCACAGGTCTTTCTATGCTATTGAGGGGTATTAAAAAAATTACAAATAACATAACAGCAATAGTAACCGTAGGAGATGACGGAGGTTCTTCCGGACGCTTAAGGGAACAAATGGGTGTTTTGCCGCCGGGTGATATAAGAAATTGCATTGCAGCTTTGGCAGATGACGATGATATTGTTACAAAACTTTTTCAATATCGCTTTAAAACGGGTCAAGGGCTAGAAGGTCACAGTTTTGGGAATCTTTTTATTACGGCAATGACGGCAATTTGCGGTGATATGGTGAGCGCTATCAAAGAATCCTCTAAAGTTCTTTTGATAAGGGGCAGGGTTTTACCTGCGACTTGCGATGATATGAAGCTTTATGCAAAAATGGAAGATGATTCAATTGTAAGGGGTGAAAGCAATATACCTGAAGCCGGAAAAAGAATAATGCAGTTGTGCTGTGAGCCTGCCAACTGTAAACCGGGGCCTGATGTTATTGATGCAATTAAAAATGCCGATTTAATTATTTTGGGTCCGGGAAGTCTTTATACTTCAGTAATTTCAAACTTTTTAGTTAAGGATATTACACGTGCTATTTGGGCTGCCAAAGCCAAAAAGATATATGTATGTAATGCGATGACGCAAGTGGGCGAGACTGATAATTATTCTGTTTCGGATCATGTTAAGACAATTTTTGACCATGTGAGATTAGATGATGTTGATGATTCAAAGAAAAATTTCTTTGATGCCGTGCTTGTGAATAACACAATGCCCGGAAATTTGGCGGAAAAATATGAACAAGCAGGATCTTTGCCTGTTGAGATAGATATTACGGAATTAAGAAAATTAGGAATTGAAGTTGTAGAAAGAAGTCTTCTTGAAGACAACAAAGAAGGATATGTAAGGCATAACTGTTCAAAAGTTGCAAAGGCCATATATTATTGGTATAAAAGAGTTAGCAAGAAATAATTTAATATATTAAATAATTTTTAGGATAGATGAGAAAAAGTATTCAAAAAATACAAAATTATAAAAAAGAAGGCAAGAAAATAACGGTTTTGACCGCTTATGATTACTCTACGGCAAAATATCTGGACCAGGCCGGAGTTGATATGATTCTTGTCGGAGATTCTCTGGCGCAAGTTGCGCTTGGCTATGATAATACAACCGATATAGGCATGGATGAGATGCTTGTATTTACAAAGGCCGTTTCAAGAGCTGTTGAGAATGCTTTTTTGATTGCAGATATGCCTTTTATGAGTTTTCAAATAGATAAAACAGAAACCATGAAAAATGCTTGCAAATTGATAAAAGCAGGTGCAAATGCAATAAAACTTGAAGGCAGTTCCGATTTTGTAGTTGAAAATATTAAGCACTTAACGCAAAACGGTGTTCCCGTTATGGGGCATTTGGGTTTTACTCCGATGAGTACAAACAGTCTCGGCGGCCACAAGATACAAGGCAAAGATGCCGATAAAACAATAGATATTTTAAAAGACGCACTGAGGCTTCAAAGCGCAGGATGCTTTGCAATTGTTCTTGAATTAATGCCGTTGCAATCAAGTCAGTTTATATCGCAAAGATTGAGAATACCCACAATAGGAATCGGCGCAGGCAAATTTTGCGACGGACAAGTGCTTGTTTCTGATGATATGCTTGGAAAATATGATCGTTTTAAACCAAAATTTGCAAAGCAATATTCAAGTTTAAAAGACATTATTTTTAATGTTGCAAAAGCATATTGTTCAGATGTGGAAAATGGTATATTTCCCAGCATAAAAGAGTCATTTATGCTTGAAGCAGAGGAGATTGAAAAACTTGAAAATTATAGATAATATTTCAGAATTAAAAGAAGAAATTAAACATTTAAAAGGTTCAATAGGGCTTGTTCCTACAATGGGGGCATTGCATTTGGGTCATAAATCTTTAATAGATAAAGCGGTTGGTGAAAATGACAATGTAATTGTTTCTGTTTTTGTAAATCCTATCCAATTTGCAATAGGCGAAGATTTGGATAAATATCCCCGTCAACTCGAAAAAGATTGTGAATTATGCAGAAACTCAGGCGTTGCAATTGTTTTTGCTCCAAGCCCAAAAGAGATGTATTCGGGAGATAAAAATTCTCTAACTTTAATTTGTCCTCCTTATCAGCTTGTGGACAAATTATGCGGCAAGAGCCGCCCCGGGCATTTTGACGGAGTATGCAGCGTTGTGGCTAAGTTGTTCAATCTTTCAAAAGCAAACAAGGCATATTTTGGTCAAAAAGATGCCCAGCAACTGTTTATTATACAAAAAATGGTAAAAGACCTTAATTTTGATATTGAAATTATTTCCTGCCCGATTGTAAGAGAAGAAGACAATCTTGCGCTTTCAAGCAGGAACAAATATTTAACATCAAACGAAAGAAAAGTTGCTCTTAATATTTCTAAAGCATTGTTTTCGGCAAAAGAAGAAGTAAAAAAAGGGGCAAATAAGAGAAATTTAATAGATAATTCTTTAAATATAATGCAGAATTTGGATGTTGAATATATTGAATTTGTGGATAAGAATACATTTGAATTCCAGCAAGAAATTGATAAAAATACTCTCATGCTGATAGCTGCGAGAACTCCTGACACAAATACAAGACTTATCGATAATATACTATTATGGGAATAAACTTCAAAATTATAATATGTTTTTTGCAATTTTGGAAATTTTTTAGCCCTATTTTGGCTTTAATATATCTTATTTTGCATTTAATGCAGTTTCTAAATGAAGATTTATTTAAGATTTTTGATAAATTTTTTGGTATTTTTCCAAATTTCATAAACAGTAAAATGTATGTTGAAGTTGATTTATTCGGAAAAGATGCTCCCATGGGCTATGTTTATGCTGCTTGTATTTGTGTTATTACAATGTTTGTTGCGGCAAAAATGTATAACCATTTAGATAAAATTCAAAAAATTAAAGAGGATGAGAAGCTAAAAAAAGAAGCAGAGAAAAAATTAAACGAAAAAAAACAAAAACAAAAGCAAAAAGAGCAAGTTAAAATAAAAAAAATAAATACATACTACGGGCTATTTGAACTGAAACTTGAATATATAAGCGGGCTTGATAAATCACAAGATGATTTGATGAAACTAAAATGTGAATATTCAAAAATGGTTGCAAAAAAAATTAAAGAAAAATATCCGCAAATAAGTTTTGCTTTTTCCGATAAAATATTTCTTACAACAAATGACTTTTCAACATTTCCTTTTGTGGTAAAAGATTTAATTAGGTTATATAAAGTTTTGTTTGATATAGATAAAAAAAGATATATTCAAACCGGATTGCTGCTTTGTTTTTGGACAACTTGCAAGATGATAAATCCGAAGTCTGCATTGAAAATTTTATTAAAAATCAACGGATTAAAACTTTTAAATAAGGTAATAATTTCAAAAGAAATTTATTCAAGGTATTTGGAAGAAAACAACAAAGATTTTGATTTTATTCCTCTTGGCCCTTCAAAGCTCTATGGGGCGCAAGAAGACGGCGGCGATATTGACGTTGAACTTTATTATATAAAAAACACAAAAAAATAGTTTAGTATTCCGGTTCAATATCCCAATATTCAAGCAAGTTTTCTTCTATATCGTTTAAAAATCTTGACGGTTTTGAAAGAATCATATTTGTGGAATAATCATACATATCTACAGGATAACTGATAAAAAGATTAAATTTTGCCCTGGTAAGTGCAACATACATAAGCCTTAATTCTTCTTCCAATTCTTCGGCAGAATTAAAAGAATATGTACTCGGAAAGCGTCCGTCCACCGCCCCTATTATAAAAACACTGTTCCATTCAAGTCCTTTTGCGCTGTGTATGGTTGAAATTGTAAGGCAATCGTCTTTGATGTTTTTTTTGTAGACGCCTTCCATTGAAGTGTCGGGAGGCTCAAGAGCAAGGTCTGACAAAAAAGAATCAAGTTTTTTATACTGTGATGAAAGATACAGAAAATGTTCAAGGTCTTTTTCTCTTTTGGAACTGTCATCGTATTTGTCTTTAAGTATGGGTTTATAATAATCTATAATTTCTTCCGTAAGTTCTTGTAAAGACAAATCTTGCGTTGCGTATTTTTGAAAAATTTTGAAAAGAGGGCTTATTGAATCTGTGTATTTTGAGGGTAAAAGCTTTGCATTATAGTCTTTTGATTTGAACAGAGGTGCAATAGTGCCCACTGTTTTTGCTCCAATGCCTTTTAATAAAAGTAATATTCTATTTAAGCTTATAATATCATCGGGGTTTAAAATTACCCTTAAATGAGCAATAATGTCTTTGATGTGTGCTGCTTCCATAAACTTTGGCCCGCCGAATTTTTGATAAGGAATATTACATTTAGATAATTCAACTTCAAGATTGTAACTCATTCTGGCGTTTCGTATCAAAATACAGATATCCGAAAGTTCAATATTTTCATCTAAAAGTTCTAAAACTTTTTGTGAAACAAATTCTGCTTCCATTTGGGAATTGATTGCCCTTATTATTGCAGGTTTTTGCGGATAGTCGATATTGGAAAAAAGCTCTTTTTTATATCCGGTTTTGGCCTTTTTGATTATGGAATTTGTTAAATTTAAAATATTTTTACTACTTCTATAGTTTTGTTCAAGTTTTATAACTTTAACGTTTGGGAATTCTTTTTCAAATTCAAGAATATTTTTATAATTAGCGCCCCTAAAGGCGTAAATGCTTTGCGCATCGTCACCTACTGCCATAATATTATTGTGCTCGCTTGCCAAAAGTTTAACTATATCAGCCTGAAGTGTGTTGGTGTCTTGGTATTCGTCCACCATTATATATTTATATTGATTAGACAATTTTTTTCTTATATTATCGTTGTCATTCATTAAAAATTTTAAATATAAAAGCAAATCATCGTAATCGAGAATTGAATTTTCTCTTTTATAATTTACATATCCTTTGTGTATTTCAATTATTTTGTCCGTCAAATCCGAAAAATTAAAATACTCCTTTTCAATAATTTCTTTGACCGGTGTTTCTTTATTTACGGATTTTGAATATATTTCAAGAATTGTCTGCTTTTTGGGAAATCTTTTTTCTTTTTTTAAAAATAATGTATTTACAATATGTGCTATAACATCTTCGCTATCCGGCGTATCCATTATTGTAAAATTGTTTTTTAACCCTAAGAATGATGAGTATTTTCTTAAAATCAAATTTGCAAAACTGTGAAAAGTTCCGCCCGCCACTCTCTCGCAGCGTTCATCAAGTATTAAGGCTGCACGGTTGAGCATTTCTTTAGCTGCTTTTTTGGTAAAAGTTAAAAGAAGTATATTTTCTGGCAAAATCCCATCTTCAATCAGTCTTGCCGTTCTATAGGTGAGTGTTTTTGTTTTTCCGCTTCCTGCACCTGCCACAACAAGAATAGCGCCTTCCTTTTGCTTAACGGCTTCAAATTGGGCTTTGTTTAATTCTTTTTCGTAATCGATTTTATAATTCTTGGTTAATGATGTTCTTTTCTTTAAGACAAATTTTTTTCTATTCAAAGTATTGTGTGATTTTTCAACAATTTCGTCTGACGGCATAAATATTCCTATTCGTTTTTGCCAAAAATATTGTCAAATTTTATAAAGCTTTTTTCGTAACTCTTATTTTCTTCTTGTTTGCAGCCTAAAATCCTTATCAAATCTGCTTTTAATTTTCCAAGATCTTCGTATTTTTTTAAAATTCCGTCAATTGCAATGGAAACATCTCCTGTTTCTTCAGATACCACTATGCAAGCACAGTCAGGATAAACTTCCGTTGCTCCAATTGCTGCCCTGTGGCGTGTTCCGTATCTCCACGACAGTTTAGGATCTTCGGTTAGAGGCAAAAGCACACCTGCTGAAATTATCTTATTATCTCTGATGACAACAGCGCCATCGTGTAGGGGGGTTTTTGGAAAAAATATTGTTAAAAGTAATTCTTGCGAAATATCTGCATTTAGTTTTGTTCCTATATCGGATTGGCTGAGCGCATTTACATCTTTTTGCAGAACTATCAGCCCCCCCGTTTTGGATTTTGACAGATATTTTATGGTTTCTATTAATTCTTTAGCTACATCTGTTTTTTTTGTATTTCCAAGGTCGCCATTGTTCATAAACAACTTTTCAAAAAGATTCCCCTGGCCTATATAGCCTAAAAAACGCCTTAATTCAGGTTGAAAAATCACTATTAAAGCAAAAGCAACTATTGAAACAAGGGTTTTTAAAAATACACCGTAAATATTTAAATTAATCCTTATCAAAAGTTCGGATATTCCCCACATTACAACCAAAGCCAAAGAGCCCCTTACAAGATTTTCGCTTTGCGTGCCTTTAATAAATCTTTGATAAAGATAATAAAGAATAAATGCTAAAGAACATATTTCAAAAATATTAATTATTAAAGCAACTCTATTCATTTTCATTTCATGAATAAAGTTTTGTATTTGAGAGATTATGATATCAAAATTTATAAAATCCACTTTATTGCTCCTATTTTAGTCTATCCAAAACAACATCATTTTGCGTTAATTCTTCAAGAGTCTGTCTTTTAACTATAATATCCGATTTGCCGTTATTTATTAAAGCCATGGCAGGCTTTAATACCCTGTTATAATTTGATGCCATTGAATAACAGTATGCGCCGGTGTCATAAACACAAAGAATATCCCCTTGTTTTGGATTGTTTAATGAAATATCTTTTATTAAGATATCCCCGGATTCGCAAAATTTCCCTGCAACCGTTACTGTTTCAGGCTTATTTTCTTCTTTTTTGTTTGCAATTTCTGCGCTATACTTTGCCTGATACATTGAAGGACGCGGGTTATCCGCCATTCCGCCGTCTATTGCGACATATTTTCTTACACCTTCAATTACTTTTGTGCTCCCTATTGTATAAAGGCTAAAGCCGGAACTGCAAACAAGAGAACGTCCCGGTTCAATGTATATAGAGGGTTTTTCAATATTATATTTTTTAGTATTTATTTCAATGGAATCAATAATTACATCTGCTATCTCGAAAACACTTGGAGGATTATCTTCATTTGTATATGTAATGCCAAGACCACCTCCGAGATTGATTTCATTGAGATTAATATTAAATTTATCTTTTATTCTTTTTGTTTCTTTCACTAAAACTTCAACAAGGTCAAAATATACTTTTGTTTCAAATATTTGAGAGCCGATATGGGCATGGAGTCCTGTCAAATTAAGGTTTTTGTATTTATTTATAATTAAATCGACTGCTTTATCAATTGTTTTTAAATCAAAACCAAATTTTGAATCAATTTGTCCTGTTTTAATATAGTCATGGGTGTGACATTCGATTCCGGGGGTGATTCTCAGGTGAATTTTTTGAATTTTATTTTTTTGAAATGCAATTTCGTTTATGTATTCAAGCTCTAAAAAATTATCTGCGCTAAAGTGTCCGATATTGTTTTCAATTGCAAATTCAATTTCTTCTTTAGATTTATTGTTTCCGTTGAATGAAGTTTTGGATAAATCAACCCCCGCATATAAAAGGGTGTAAATTTCTCCCATTGACACAACATCAAATCCAAAATCTAAATTAGCAAGAATTTTTGCAATGCTTGCCGTCATAAGTGCTTTTGAAGCAAATATTATATTTGCTTTTTCATATCTTTTAAAAGCTTTTTTATAATCAAGTGCCATTGTTTTGAGAGTGACTTCATCTATGACATAAAGCGGGGTTTTATATTTATTTGCCAAGTCAACTATATCGCATCCTGATATTTCAAGATTCCCTTTTTGATTTCTTTTGGTGTTTAAAGGTTTAATATTTTGATTTATAAAAGACATAATCCACTTTCCGCTTGCTTATTTTCTTAAAGAATTATAACATAAATATAAGCGCTCGTTTAAGTAGGAGAAAAAAATGGACAGCATAAAAGTTTTAAGTTTAAAAAACATCTTTGTCTTTATAATAGTGGTGTCAATCATAGCTTTGGCAATATTTTCCATGGATATTTTAATGATGCTTTTTGCATCTTTTGTTATAACGTGCGCCATTAATCCTATTATAGGAAAAATGGAAAAGTATATGCCAAGAATTTGGGCTGTTGTACTTATTTTGCTGGCATTAATTCTGGCTAGTTTTGTAATACTCATACCTTTAATTTCTTTGAGTATAAAAGAAGCTATGAATTTAATTAACAATTTTCCGAATTTAATTGATAATATAGATAAACTTTTAAATTTTCAAATTTTTAATAAATCTATTTCAAGTTTCATAACCTTTGAAGCTTTAAAAGAACCGTTAACACAAAGCGCTCAAAAATTAATAGAAAACTCAATACTTGCGGGCAAATGGATAGCAAACTTTTTAACAACCACCCTTGCAATTGCAATTATGGTTTTCTATTTCTCATATGATGAAAAAAGGCTAAAAGAAAAATTTATTGAATTTTTCCCAAAAAAACAAAAAGAACGGGCAAGAAAAATTCTTGAAAACATTTCATCAAAAGTAGGCAATTATGTTTTTGCGCAGGGTATAGCAATGGCTTTTGTGGGGGCTCTTACAACTGTTGGATTGTTGTTTTTACACAATCAACATGCCTTTTTGTTGGGTTTTATTACTTGTATTTTTGATATTATTCCCGTTGTAGGCCCGGCTTTGGCGGTTGGCATAGGTCTTATCAGCAGCGCAGCAGACGGATTTTTGTATGTTATTTTAACTTTTGTTGTGTATATGATAGCTCAATGGGCTCAAAATCAACTTTTAAGACCGATTGTGTTCGGAAGACTTTTAAATATGCATCCTTTAATGATTATAGTTGCCCTTTTAATTGCTGCAAAGTTTTTAGGTTTTTGGGGTGTAATACTTTCTCCTGCGATTGCGTCTGTAATTTGTGTTTTAGTCGATGAGTTATATTTGGATAAAATAAATAAAAAATAATGGAAAAATTTTTATACAAAAGAATTGAAAAACAAAACCCGAAAATCAACCTTTGCTATATGTATCCTGGCCCTGAAAGCTTTGCTATGTCTTCTTTGGGATATTTAAATATATTTATGACATTTGATTTAAACCCGGATATTTTGCCTGAGAGAGTTTATATTGATACAAAAAACCTTCCCTATGAACCAAAAAAAGCAGATTGCATAGGGTTTTCGTTTAGTTTTGAAACCGATATTTTAACAATTATAAAAATGTTAAAAAAATATAATATTCCTTTGAAAGCGTCTGACAGAAAAAAGAACGACCCTATTGTTTTTGCCGGCGGTCCGGTTTTGATGAGTAACCCTTTGCCTTATGAAGAATTTTTCGATTTTATTTCTATAGGCGAAAAAGATTGCCTAAATGAAACTTTTATTGTGATTGCAAAAAAAAGTGCAAGAGAGGATACCCTAAAAGAATTGTCTGATATTGACGGAATTTATGTTCCTAAATATAAAAAGAGTCCGATAAAAATTACAAGGGACGATTTGGATAAAAAAATCGTATATACGCCGATATTATCAGATAAAAGCTATTTTAAAGATACTTTTATAATAGAGCTTGAGCGTGGTTGTCCTAAGATGTGTAATTTTTGCCTTGCAAGCTGGCTAAATTTACCGGTGAGGTTTGCACCTTATGAAAAAATTATAGAAGCAATTGATTTAGGTTTAAAATATACAAATAAGCTTGCTCTTTTAGGGGCTTATGTTGCCGGGCATCCGGACTTTGACAGAATTATTGAATACATCAGTAAAATAAGCCAAACAAGGGAAATTGAACTTTCGCTTTCTTCCCTGAGAGCTGATTTAACGGATAAAAAATTGGTTGAAACACTTGTAAAATGTGGACAAAAAACCGCAACTATAGCACTTGAAGCAGGAAGTCAAAAATTAAGGGATTATATAAAAAAAGATTTATCGGAAGAACAAATTTTAAATACAATAAAAGTTTCGGCGCTTGGCGGTCTTAAAGGATTAAAGATATACACAATGATAGGTTTGCCAAAAGAAGATGATGAAGATGTCAGGGCTTTAGTAGAGCTTGTTAAAAAAATTAAAAAACTAATTAAAGATTTAAAAATTCCGTTTGAAATTACAATATCAACATCGACTTTTATTCCAAAAGCCCATACACCCTTTGAAAATGCTTTTAGGGAAGATAAAGCCGTGTTAAATAAGAGAATAAATTATCTTAAAAAAAATCTTCATAAATTAGGAGTAACTTTTAGACCTTCCAGCATAGACTGGGATACTATTCAAAGCATTCTGTCCGGATATCCTAAAACATTGGCGGAGTTTTTGATTGAAGTATCAGATAAAGGAGGAAATCTGGGAGCATTTAAACAGACCTGGAGAGAATATTACAAAAAAGGATTATTAGAAAGTTTTGAAGAAAGTCAAAATATATTATCTAAAAATCCTGCTTGGGGATTTATTGATTGCGGAAATTCAAATCTGAAACAGTTAAGACAAAAGGAACTTTGATTTATTTTACAACAATTTCAAACTCATCTCCGCCGGGGTGTTTTAGTCTTACATTTTTCTTACCAAAAACAGTAATTAGTGATTTAATTCCGTATTCTTTATCTCTGCTTGTCAAAGGATAAATTTCAAAACCGTGGAATGTTCTTTTCCTGTCATTTAAAAGCAACATTTTTCTTGTTTTGAACAGAGAATTTTTCATTGTATATTTTCTGTTTTTGTCAAAATCGGAAATTAGTATAATTTCATAACCGGGAAAAATTTTTTTTATATCATCTAAAGACAAATCTTTGTTGTTTTCACTGAATTTAAGAGTATCTTCGCTATAATTTAAAGTTCTTTTGTCTATAGTTATTTCTTTTGCAAAAGCACTTAAAGAAAGCAAAAAAACAGATAAAAAAACAGATAAAATTTTCCTCATTAGTCTTCTTCCTTTAGTTTTCTATTCATTAATTTATCCAGTATTTCTTTTGGAGTTATATCTGTATAAACCGCTTCATATATAGCATTTGAAACGGGAAGATCTATGTTTAATTTTTTAGCAAGTTCAACTAAAGCTTTGGAAGTTTTTACGCCTTCAGCAACTGAGCCAAGTTCGGATAAGATATCATTTATTTTTTTGCCCTGAGCAATCATTGAACCAACGGTAAAATTTCTTGAATAAGGGCTTGATGCTGTTGCAATAAGATCGCCCATACCTGAAAGACCATACAAAGTTTGGCTTTTTGCGCCCAATTTAACTCCCACTCTTACCATTTCAGCCATACCACGGGTTAATAATGAGCCTCTTAAATTATCTCCAAGACCCATTGAGCTTGCAAACCCCGAAGCGATTGCAATGACGTTTTTAAGACTTCCGCCCAGTTCTACTCCTATTAAATCGGAGTTTGTGTAGAGTCTGAATAGAGAAGGAACATTCAAAAGTTTTTGAGCTTTTTTTGCAACTTCCATATCGTCTGAAGCTATTGTTGCAAGTGTGGGATGCCCTTCTATAATTTCTCTAGCTAGAGTAGGACCGGATAAAACGGCAAATTTTATATCGGGTAAAACCTCCAAGATAACCTCAGACATTCTTTTCAGGGAGGGAAGCTCTATTCCTTTTGATAAATTAACAAGAATTTGTTCTTTTTTAAGTCCGTTTTTTTTAATTTGTTCACAAACGCTTCTTATCCCGGATGTTGATACAACCAATAAAATAATTTCGGCATTTTCAAGTGCTTCAGAAAGATTAGAAATTATCTTTACTTTTTTATCGAGTTCGATTTTCAACGGTTTTTCAATTCTTTTTTCATTGATTAGTGTTGGAGATAAATCTTCACTTCTTCCCCAGACAACAATTTCGTCAAAATTATTGTTTAAAAGTTTTGCTATAGTTAAACCCCAACATCCGGGGCCTAATACCGCTAATTTCATTGCTGCTCCTTTTGACCTATCTCAACATTTTCACTGAAGGGAGTATTTTTTTGCATTTTTATTCTTGTAATTTTTATTCCTTCAAGTTCTAAAATTGTGTATGTTATATTTTTGTCTTCAACAATATCTCCAACTTCCGGTTCTCTGCCTAAAAGTCCGAATACATAACCTCCGATTGTCTGAAAATCTTCGTTTGGAATATCAAGATCGTATGTTTCGTTTATGTCATCTATTGAAGCTTTTGATGAAACACTAAGCGTGTTTTTATCCAACTTAACAATTTCAGGGGTTTCAATTTTATCAAATTCATCATATATTTCCCCCACTATTTCTTCAATAATATCTTCGATTGTAACAATACCGGCTATTCCGCCGTGTTCGTCAACTACTGCCGCAATTTGATTTTTGCTTGAAGTAAAATCAGACAATAAATCGCTTATAAATTTATTTTCAGGTACAATCAACAAGTCTCTGGCAAGCGTTTTAATAGAAAAGCTGCTATCAATATTATTGTTTTTGATAACCTTTAATACATCTTTTGCGTTAATTACACCTATAATATTATCTATGTTGTCTTCATATAGCGGTATTCTTGTGTGACCGGAGTTTATTATAACTTCAGCCAAGTCTTCAATTGAGCTTGTAGAATTTATAAATATTATTTCTGTTCTTGGAATCATAATTTCTTTAACTACTGCATTTGCAAAAGAAAAGAAGTTAGAAAGCATTGTGGCTTCGTGATTGTCTATAGCGCCAATTTTTTCACCTTCTTTAATTAATTTTTCAAATTTTTCTTCCCAATTATCTTCAACATCATGCGCTTGAAGTTCAATTGTAACGTGGTTAACGTTTTTAATGTGTTTTTTTATTTTTCTTTCAAGCATTTGTGCAATATCGTCTGCATCTTTCATTTGTGTTTCAGGATTTACTTCAATTGTCATATTAATAACAAGTCCGGATGTTCCGAGATCAATTGTTTTTAATTCAACTACTTCGCTTATTCCATGAATTGAAGCGGCAACATTCCGTATGATTTCTTCTACTCTGGGCTCTGCCGATTGAACAGTAAGACTGCTCACATTGTTTCTTATGAGGTATATAGCCAAGCACAATAGTATTGCGCCAATTAAAATTGATGCGACAGCATCAGGTATGTATGCAAATTCTTTAGGAAGAAGAAATTTACCGATAGTTAGTGCCAAAAGCGCTATGAATACTCCTGAAAAAGCCGCCGTATCTTCATACCAGACGAATTTTGTTGTAGGAGATTTGATTTTCCTTATTTGTTTGAGTGATATGAAAAACTTTTTAAAAGGATTTTTTTCAATTATTTGCGCTTCTGCTAATACTGCATTTGTTGCACTTGCAACTGCCCAAGCTTCGAAGAACATGCTTATTAATAGAGCAATTGCAATATAGTTATAGTTTTTTAAAAGGTCACTTATATCATGACAGTTTATAAACTTATCAAAGCCGTGAAAAATTGCAATAGAAGCACCCACAAGCATTAGAAGCGCTGCAAACATGGCCCATATATTAGCTTCAAGCCCGTACCCAAAAGGGTGTTCGCTGTCTGCTGAGCGTGAACCTCTTTTGATTCCCACAATTAAACAAATACTGTTAAAGGAATCAACGCCACTGTGTATTGCTTCAGCCAACATCGCAGAACTTTTTGAAAATAAAAAACAAACAAATTTAACAAGTGCTATTGCAATATTTGCAATAAAAGCCCTTATTACTGCTTTTAATTTTGTATTATCTATCCTTGCTTTGCTGTCTTTTAGTGCTTCAATAGTGTTTTTACTGTCTGATATATCTATTCCTTGTTGCATAGAATTTTCTTCGGAAGATGACATTATAATCCTCATTATTTGTTTTAATATACTAATAATACCTTAAAATCGCATTTTTGCAATTTCTTAACACTTTATTAAGACCTAAAGACCCAAAACTTAAAAATTAGAAATGAGACTATTGCAATGGGTAAAACCAGAATTGCTTGGGAAATATAAGGATTTAAAAAGCGCACTAAAGTATATAAAAGAAAACTGTTTAAAAAGAACGTAAAAATATAGCTTATTATAAATTTAAAAATCAGACTGTTTTTTTTGTTTTTGAAAACGATTGTCCCTGTTGTTTTAAAATTCCACACAACACCTATAATATATTGGAAAAACAGAGCAAAATTCGCTTTGAGGCCAAATTTTACAAAAAGAGCATAAATAAAGTAGCTGAAAAGAGTATTTATAAAGCCTACAAATAAAAATTTGAAAAATTTTTCGTCTATTATCTTAAAAGCACCCCACAAAAATTTTTTGTGAAGGTAATGAAAAACATTAGAAAGCACAGCCCTGAATGCTTTATAGGCTGTGCTTTCTAATATTATATTTTCAATCTTAGCCAACATACTCTTTAACTTCAGCAGGGGTATTTTTAGCATCAAGTTTAATACCGGGTCCCATTGTTGTTGAAAGATATATTGATTTTAAATATGTCCCTTTAGCAGCGGACGGTTTTGCTTTAATAACTGCATCTGCAAGCGTTGCAAAGTTTTTCATTAAATCCTCTGTTGAAAATTTCATTTTACCGAGAGGCACATGAATCATTCCTTGTTTATCTGCACGGAATTCAACTTTACCTGCTTTAGCATCTTTAACGGCTTTAGCAACATCAACCGTAACAGTTCCGGTTTTAGGGTTTGGCATCAGCCCTTTAGGTCCTAAAACTCTACCCAATTTACCAAGTTTTGGCATCATATCGGGAGTTGCGATTAATGTATCAAATTCAAACCAACCATCTGAAATTTTGTCTATTATTTCTTCGCTTCCTGCTTCGTTTGCACCTGCTTCTTTTGCGGCAGCCACCAAATCGGCTTTAGCAATAACGCAAACTCTAACTTCTTTACCTAAGCCGGCAGGTAAAACCGTGGTTGATCTGATTTGTTGATCAGCATGTTTTACATCAATACCTAAGCGCATGTGACATTCAAGCGTTTCATCGAATTTTGATGTGGCACTTGCAACTTCCTGAAGCTTTTTAATTGCCTCAAGAGCGCTTGTAGGTTGATTGAAACCTTCTAACATTTCATTTATCTTTTTTTGTCTTTTTGTTAATTTTGCCATTTTTTCTCCTTTCGTGGTATTAACGGCAGTTTTTACTGCCTCCCAAGATTAACTATTGCGCAACAGTAACACCCATTGCTCTCGCTGTCCCTTTAATCATTTCAACAGCAGCTTCTAATGATGTTGCATTAAGGTCATTCATTTTAATTTTTGCAATTTTTTCAAGCTGTTCTTGCGTAATTTGTCCAACTTTTGTTTTATTAGGAACTGAAGAACCTTTTGGCAAATTTAATTCTTTTTTAATTAAAACGGCCGCAGGGGGTGATTTAACAACGAAGTCAAAACTTCTGTCTTCATATACATCAATTACAACAGGGATTATATAACCTGCCTGAGAAGCAGTTCTTTCATTGAACTGTTTGCAAAAATCCATAATATTAACACCTTTTTGACCTAATGCAGGGCCAACCGGTGGAGATGGATTAGCTTTTCCGGCTTCAATTTGAAGTTTAATCTTGCCAGTGATTTTTTTGTTTGATTTTGGTGCCATTTTCTTCTCCTTTCGTGGTAATTGCGGATTCAGTTTTTAAATCCTTCCACTTGCACTTTACTATACTTTTTGGATTTGTTTGTATTCCAATTCAACAGGTGTCTCACGACCAAATATAGACACCATTGCTCTTAATTTTGATTTATCCGGATAAACTTCTGTTATATCTCCGATAAACTCGGCAAACGGTCCTGAAATGATACGAACTTTATCGCCAACTTTAACATCGAGTTCAATTTTAGCAACTGTTTGTTGTCCTCTGTGGATAATTTTTTTGATTTCCGAATCCTTGGCCGGAATCGGTTTTTTAGCAGTCCCAACGAATTTTGTAACGCCTGCCGTATGTCTTACAACATACCAGGAATCATCATCCATAATCATTTCAACAAGCACATAGCCCGGGAAAATTTTTTCTTCTTTTTTGGTTTTTTTCCCTGAACGAACTTGAGTAATAGTCTTTTGAGGAACTTCAATTCTAAATATTTTTTCGCCCATGTTCATGTATTCAACACGTTTTTCAAGGTTTACTTTAACCTTGTTTTCGTATCCTGAATATGTATGTACTACATACCACCTTTTTTTTGGAGCTTTTTCTATTTCATGATTAGATTCTTTACTTATATAGATGTTTTCTTCAACAGCTTGTTCATCTATATTTTGTTCTTGCTTTTCGTTTTCTTTTTCTGCCATTTTTCAACCTTTACTTAATTAGACCCAAAAGAGCTTTAAAAATAATATCAATAAAATATACAACCAAAGTAAAGAATATAACAACAGCAAGCACAATACCGGTTTCAACAACCACCTGTTTTCTTGTTGGCCAAGACACTTTTGACCATTCAGCTTTTACGCCTTTAAAGTATGTTATTGCTGCTTGTTTAAAATCGTTATTTTGCTGTTTATTTTTTTCTGCCGTCATTATATTACTTTCCTAATTATTTATTAAATTCGCGCCCTGAAGGACTCGAACCCTCGACATCCGGTTTTGGAGACCGACGTTCTACCAACTGAACTAAGG
>CALVAA010000010.1 GCA_944325315.1 Candidatus Gastranaerophilales bacterium | reverse complement strand
ATGGGCGACAATATGGTTAAAGTTGTTTCTTGGTATGATAACGAAATGGGTTATTCTACAAGATTAGCTGAAACAACTTTAATGGTTGCTTCAAAACTATAATTTCAAAAGAAATTAAAAAGAGCTGCTATAGCAGCTCTTTTTTGTGTGAATTTAAGTAAAAAAAAGCTATTGTATAATATACAATAGGCTCTAATAAGGATGACAATAAAGTTATATGGTGTGTATATATTATATTTGTTTTGTTTGATATTTTTTTAATCGTTCCACAAAAGTTTATTCTTTAACAAAACTTTTAAAATCTCATTCATTTGATGTATAATAAAACCATGAAATTAGTTATCCAAATTCCTTGTTATAATGAACAGGAGTGTATTTTAGAAGTTTTAAAAAATATTCCTAAAAAAATTAAAGGAATAGATGAAATAAAAACAATTGTAATAGATGACGGTTCAACGGATAAAACCTCGGATATTGCAAGTGAATTTGGTGTGGATAAAATTATAAAGTTTAAAAAAAATCGTGGCTTGTCGTGTGCTTTTAGAACGGGCATTAATGAGGCACTCAAGCTTAATGCGGATATTCTTGTAAATATTGACGGAGATAATCAATACAAAGGAGCTGAAATTGAAAAGTTGCTTGAGCCTGTTTTAAATAACGAATGCGATATTTCAATTGGAACTCGCCCAATCTGTTCAATAAAGACTTTTTCGTTTGTTAAAAAATTATTGCAAAAATTGGGTTCAAAAACGGTAAAAATTTTGTCAGGAATGGAAGTTGAAGACGCTGCCAGTGGCTTTAGGGCCTTTAATAAGAATGCACTGTTAAAACTTAATATATTTAATCCCTTTACGTATACGGTTGAAAGTATTATCCAAGCTAAAAACAAGAATTTATTAATTAAAAACGTTAAAATATCCACCAATCCTCAGCCAAAAAGAAAATCTAAGCTTTTTAAGTCGGATTTTGATTATGTTTTTAAACAAACTAAAAATATAGTGAGATTTTTTTTAATATACCGTCCTTGCAGATTTTTTAGCATAATTGCTTCATTGTTTTTCTTTTCGGGAATTTTTATTGCATTTAGATTTTTATATTTTTTTATATTAAACCAAGGACAAGGCCATATACAGTCTTTAATTTTGTGTTCAATTTTAATGGGTTTATCTTTCATGTGTTTCATATGTGCAATTTTAGGGGATTTGCTTTCAATTAACAGAAAACTTTTGGAAGATATTCAATTTGAATTAAGACAAAAAAAGTACAAAAAATAAAGTTTGTGCTAATATAAAAAAGCTTGAGGTTTTAATGAATAAGAATGATTTATTAAAATATGTACAACAGCTAAAACAGCCAAAAATTTTGATTATTGGCGATTTTGCACTGGATGAAATGGTCTACGGATTAACGGAGAGAATTTCAAGAGAAGCTCCGGTTTTAATTTTGGAACACTATGAAACAAAAAAAATATTAGGTGCTGCATCCAATGCAGCTCATAACTGTGCCAAATTAAACTCAGGAAATACTTGGGCTTTGGGTGTTTATGGGGACGATTATTACGGCAGAGAGCTGATAAAGCTCTTAGAAGAAAAAAATATCAATACAAGTTTAATGGTTATGGACAAATCCAGAAAAACAACAACAAAAACCAGAATTTCAGGCTCATGCAATCATAGTATTACACAGCAAATAGTAAGAATAGACAGACAAACTAAGACTCCTTTAAATGCTGATATTGAAAATATGCTGATTAAAAAAATAGAAGAAAATTTAAAGAATTTTGACGGAGTTATTCTTTCTGACTATCATTTAGGATGTTTGACCTCAAATGTGGTAAAAGCAGCTATAGAAACTGCAAAAAAATACAATAAAATCATTGTTGCAGATATTCAAAAAGATATGGAAAAATATACAGGAGTGAGCGCAATTACTCCAAACCAACCGGATTGCGAAAAACAGGTGGGATATTTTATCAAAGATGATAAAACACTCGAAAAAGCAGGGCATGATCTTTTAAAAGAATTAAAAGTAAAAACAGTTTTGCTTACACGTGGCGAAAACGGTATGGCGCTGTTTGAGTCGGACAATAACAATGCTGTCAATTTTAGTCAGGTTGCAGCTTATAACAAGAAAGAAGTTTTTGATGTAACAGGCGCAGGGGACACTGTTGTTGCAGCTTTTACAAGTGCGCTTTGTTCCGGATTGAACGCAAAGGCTGCAATGTGTATCGGTAATTTAGCTGCAAGTATAGTAATAAGATATTTTGGCTGTCACACTGTTACAGCGGAAGATTTAAAAAACGAACTAATCAGTAAATAATGAGGATATTAAAATGAATTTTTTGAAAAAGATAAAACCTTTTGATTATTTAATTATATTAATAATTCTGATTGCCTTGCTCGTGGGGTTTTTAACTTTTAGCGGAAAAAGAGCAACATCATCAAATCAAATTGAAGCTACAACAAACATTGAAATGGAGATTTATATTAGAGGCGTTACTTTAACTTCAAATAAACCTTTGTTTGAAGTTGGGGACGAAACTTTTATCACAATAAGAAATGTGCCTTATACGAAATTAAAAATAACGGATGTAAAATCTTCAAAAAGAAAAACAATTCTTCCAAGTATTAACCCTAAAAAACCTTATATTTTGGTTAACGATGAGTCCGCCCCTTATCAGTATGATTATCTTGTAAAAGTTGCTGACAGCGCTAAAATTACCAAAGACGGTGATGCTGTTGTTGGCGGGAATAAGGTTAAAATAGGTCTTCCTATAACTTTGGAAGGTGCCAAGTATAGAATAAACGGGGTTGTTTCAAATATTGAAGTAAGTCCTGAACCAACAGATAAGGTACACGAAGATTTAGATAAACATACAAAAATTAACCAAGATGTTCAATAATATAAGAAAAATTATTACGGAAAGTTTTTTTGTGCAAAATATAGACAACATTGCTTTTTTAGTGTTGCTTGTTCTTCTTTGTGTTTCAATTTTTTCTCCAAGCGGACCGATTGGGGTTCTTGCAGTTGTTTTTTCATTTTTAATGTTGTTTAAATTTTTAATTTATTCTAATGAGAAAAAATTTGAACTTAGAAGTTATGAAAAAGCTTTTATAATATATTTTCTTATTGTAAGTGTCAGCTTGCTTGCTTCAACATTGTTTAAGTTAAGCTTACACGGATATATTAAGACTTTGATTTATTCTTTTTTCTTTTTTTCAATAAGTTACTTTTTTAAATATAATAAAAATAAAGTAGCAGCAATAATGCTTTTTATAGCTGCTTTGGTTAGTTTTGAATCCGTTATTGCAATAATGCAGAATTCAATCGGAATAAGCGAAATTTCAGGTTGGCAGGATACAAGCCACATAAACCCGGAAGAAATAATATCAAGAGCTTACGGAACATTGAAACCATATAATCCCAATTTGCTTGCAGGATATTTATTGTGCGGGCTTAATAGTTTTGTTTATTTAGTTTTAAAATTTTTAAGTGAAAATAGAAAAAAAATCGCATTATTTTTTGCAATACTTTTTTTTGTATGTCTTATTGCAATAATTGTCACAGGTTCAAGAGGGGCTTATCTTGGGCTTTTGTTTTTCTTCCCGTTTTTATTCGGAGCTTTGATATATTATTCCAAAAAAAAGTTTGGTAGCATAAAAAACATTAAAAAAAGATATAAGAGTATTACCATTGCTTCAATATTTGCTCTTTTGTTCTTTATATTGAGCGACCCTGCTTTTACAAAACGATTTGAATCAATATTTGCCCTTAGGGAAGACAGTTCAATATCCTTCAGGTTTAATGTTTATGAATCGTGTATAAGAATGTTTTTAGATAATCCGTTTTTGGGAATAGGTGTCGGAAATCAAAATTTTAGAGAAATATATGGCCTTTATATGAAAACCGGCTTTGATGCTTTGGGTTCATACTGTGTTCCTTTGGAAATTGCGGTTGAAAGCGGCATTTTTGCGCTTTGTGCTTTTGTTTGTTTTGTGGCTATCGTTCTTTTGTTTTGTTTTAAAGTTTGTAAATCAGATAGCTGCTTAAATAATAAAATTTTGGCATTAAGTATTTTTCTTATGATGTTGGCTGTTTTTGGACATGGTTTTTTTGATACAATTTGGTTTAGACCGCAGCTTCAAATCTTGTTCTGGACAAATATCGCAATGCTAAAGACTATTAACAAATTTTAAAGGCTGTATTCAAGCCCTTTGACTATTGAGTTAACAAAACTTTGTTTAAAGTTGTTATCATTTAAAATTTTGTCTAATTCTTGCGGGTTTGAAATAAAACCGATTTCAACCAGAGCATTTTGTATGTTATTTTCATTAGCGCTTTGGCATATATTTGTATTTTTTTGCGATGTTCCGTTTATTTCAAGCTCCATTTCTTCTGCTGCTTGATTTAATGATTCTATAAGTTCATTATTTCCGTCAGAGTTAAAATATACTATTCCTTCTGCACTGCTTGAGCCTGAGTTGCAATGCAGGCTTATAAGCCTCAAATTTTTATTATTATCTTTTCCGTATTCTTCCGCAAATTCATCTACGCAGTCGCTTAAGGTCTTGTATTGTCCTTGTGTCAACAAAACATCTGCACCGTTGTTTAAGAGTTCTTCCGTTAAATCCTCTGCCCACTCGAGATTGATTGACCATTCTTCTGCGCCGTAAGTTTCATTAACTGCACCCGGATCATAGTTGTTTCCGTTAGGGTCATATCCGCCATGACCTGCATTTACCATAACGGTTAGCCCGGAAAGCATTCCTTCGGTATCTGATTCATAAAATTCTTGGTTTGTAATGACTTTTCCGTTTTCATCTAAACTCGGAGCTGTTCTTGGTCTTTCGTTTGATATTGCATTGTTTTGTGATTTTTCGTATAGCGCCTGAGCATATTTTTTTAATTCTTTGCTTTTGTATTCATAATCATCTAAACCATTGCTTTTAAATGATACCTTTTCCGTATCATTTTTATGCATGGAATCGGTGTAATAGCTTTCGTTTTCGTTTTCTGTTTTGCTTTCTTCTTTTTCTGTTGTATTTATTTTGTCTTCCGTATCGAAACACGATAGGTCAATAGTGCTTCCTGTTAAAATATTCGCTGGATTTTCAATGTTGTTAAAGATTGAAAGCTCGTCTACTTTTTGGGCAATTTCACTTTCGGATAAAGTATTATTATAGTATTCCTTTGTTATTTTCCAAAGGCTATCGCCGCTTTGAATAGTGTAGTTTTCCATCTTTACTCTCTTATTTATTCTGTTAAAAAATAACTCTTATAGAATTATAAAAACATTTTTTTAAAAAAAATTGACTAATTTTCATCAATATAAAGTTCGCTCATTGAATGAATAAGCCCCATTGTTTTTGTCGGGAAAATATTTTTAACCTTTTTTCTTATTGCGATAATGTTTAAAGGCGCATAAAGATATACCATAGGGTTTTCTTTTGCAACAATTTCCTGGTATTTATCATATATTTGTTTTCTTTTTTTGAAGTTAAGTTCAAGAGCACCTTTTTTAAAGAGTGTTTCAAGTTCTTTTTCAAAATCCAGTATTTTATCACTTTCTTTTAGGTCATTTGGTGTTCTTTTGTTGAACATATGAAGTGCTCCGTAAGGAGTCCAAACATTGTATCCTGCGTTTGGTTCGTTGATATTGGATGTTAGGGCTATAATTATGCAGTCATAGTCTGCAAGGTTTACCAATCTGTTTATCATGCTGTTGAATTCAACGGCTTTAAAGTTAATTTTGATACCAAGTGCTTCAAGGTCCTGTTTTATTGAAACTCCGGTAGCCTCTCTTTGCGTGTTGCCTGCATTTGTCAGTATTTCAAACTCTACCCTGTTATTGTTTTTGTCATATAGAATATTGTTTTTATAGTAAAATCCACTCTTTTTTAAAAGATTTTTGGCATAATTTAAGTCTCTCTTGTGTCCTTTTGCAACTTTTTCGTTTATAAAAATACTGTTAATAGGTTCGGCACTGTATAGGGGTGCTGCAAGTCCCGAAAAAATATTTAAAACCAAATCGTCTCTATTGATTGCCCAGTCTATTGCGCTTCTGAAATTTCTGTCTTGAAACCAGGATTGTTTTGTTTTTGAGACATAGTATTTTCCTTCTTTGTTTTTTCTGTTGTTTAAATTAAAAACAAGGAAAGTGGTGTTTGTGCTTGCACCAAGGTTGTATATGTCAAAATCCCCGTGTTTTTGGAGTTGCCTGTATCTGTCAAGCAAAGAACCGTTTATTGATAAAACATCAATTGCGCCTGATTCAAATTTTAATGTTTGATTATTTGTATCTCCCGTAATCTGCATTACCCATTTATCAATGTAGGGCAGTTTTTGGTTGTTTTTATTTATCATGTAGTAATTGGCGTTTTTTTCATATACTACTCTTTGAGAGGGGATGTATTCTTTCAATCTGAAGGGCCCTGATGTTACGAGATTTTTAGGTTTTATATCAATTCCCTGATAAGTAAGGAAAAATTCTTTTCCTTTATCTGTTGCTTGTTTAAATATATGCGCAGGAACAATCGATGCCGAAAGATTTCTTAAAAATGGTGCAAATGGCTTTGGCGTAGTAAATTTTATCGTGTATTTATCTATTTTTTCTACTTTTGGCATTTGGTTGTCGATTTTCATAACATCTTTGGCTGATCCGTCGCCATAGCCTTGAAAAATTATTGTATTGTATGTAAAAAACACATCATCTGCTGTTATTTCAACTCCATCCGACCACTTTATACCTTTTCTTAGATGAACTATATATGTTTTATTGTCTTTTAAAACTTCGAAACTTTTCGCAAGTTTTGGTATAACCTCGCCGTTAACGGGATTAGTTTGCACTAACCCGTCATACATAATTTCGGATATTTCAGCGCTTGTCGCATCGTTTGCATTGTATGGGTTGAATGTTTTGGGTTCTCCTAATATGCTTGAAGTAAAAACGCCTCCAAATTTTCCTATGGGCAGTTGTGATTGCAAATAATCAACATTATTTATTGTGATGTTTTTTGGAGCGGGAATATCATAAGTCACCCCTTTTAAAGGTTCATAGTTTGCTTGTTGGTATGTATCATATCCTTTGTCTTTTTTAAAAAACAAAAGACAAAAAGCAATAATCAGACAAAATATTAAGATTAAATAAGCAAATTTTTTCATATTATTGATTTTATCACAATTAAATGATATAAAAAGTCTAAAGTAGAGTTATTTTTTCTCTTAAATTTTTATAAATAAGGATATAATATTATATGAGAATATTAGTTACAGGCGCATCGGGATTATTGGGTAGAACGTTATGCCCTAAGCTTTCCGAAGAAGGTTTTCAATATTGGGCTTGTAATTCTAAAATTTTTGATGTTACAAATACAAAAATGGTCAATGAAATTATGAATAAAATCAGTCTTGACTTTATTATTCATCTTGCAGGATATACAAATATTGACCAGGCGGAAGATAATCCGGAATTAGCTTATAATGTTAATCAGATGGGCACAAGGAATATTGCGCGTATTGCAAAAAAGCATAATATTCCAATTTTATATGTGAGCACGGATAATGTTTTTGATGGAACGTCAAATATACCATATAAAACAACAGATGCTGTTAATCCGATAAATGTTTACGGCAAATCAAAATTAGCAGGCGAAAGAGAAATAATAAAAGCAACAAAAAAATACTACATACTAAGAACCTCTTGGCTTTATGGCACAGGCGGGTATGTTGATGCCATGCTTACTTTTTCAAATTTTAGAAAAGAAATTTCCGTTGTGGATGATCAAATAGGCACTCCTACAAATGCGAATGATTTGTCTGAAAAAATAATAGAAATTATAAAAGAAAATAAACCATACGGAATATATCATATAACTTCTTCGGGCAGCGCTTCTTGGTCAGATTTTACAAAGAAAATTTTTGAAATTAAAAACAGAAATGTCGAAGTTTTAGCTATAGACAAAAGTGATTTTCCTCGTCCGGCAAAAAGACCAAAGTATTGTGTTTTAGATAGCGAAAATGTTTTACCTGATTGGGAAAGTTCTTTAAGAGAGTATTTGACTGTCAAAAGTAAATAAAACATGCTTTTTTTTGTGATATAATTTTTATATTATCATTTAGTGAGGTGTTATATGCATGGGATTATATTAGCCGGCGGTTCAGGTTCAAGGCTTTGGCCATTATCAAGAGAGCTTTATCCTAAACAGCTTTTGAAAGTTAATTCCGATAAAAGTCTTCTTGAGCGTACTTACGAGCGCTTAATGGGGATAATGGATGTTGATAATATCCTTGCTGTAACCAATGCAAAGCACTATAGCGATGTAAAAATGCAATTGAGCAGGTATTCAAAAGATGTTTGTGTTTTATCTGAACCTACCGCAAAAAATACTGCCCCGGCAATAGCTGTTTGTGTTAAATATTTGCTTGATTTTGGGCAAGATGATGTAATTATCGTTGTTCCATCAGATCATTTGATTAAGGATTGCGAGGCTTTTAGAAAAACAATTGATGAAGCAAAAAAGCTTGCAAATGAAAACTATATTGTAACGCTTGGGGTAAAGCCGATAAAACCAAGTTCCGGTTTTGGATATATTAAAACCGGAGAAAAGTTGGCTCAAGATTCATACAGGGTTGAATGTTTCAAAGAAAAGCCGGATTTAAAAACCGCAGAGCAATACTTTAGTAGTTCGGACTATTATTGGAATGCAGGAATATTTGTTTTTAAGGCAAGCACTTTTATGGAAACACTTAAAAAAACTGCACCTGTTATATATGAAATTACGCAAAGCTTTAACTTTACACTTCAAGATGACATTGATTATATGACATTTGATAAATATCCTTCAATATCCATAGACTATGCTGTAATGGAGCGGGCAAACAATATTGCAATGGTTAAGATGATGTGCGATTGGAGCGATTTGGGTTCTTGGGATGCGGTTTACGAAATTAATCAAAAAGATTCAAAGGGCAATGTAAAAATAGGAAATATTATAGAAAAAGATTGTGAAAATTCCATGCTCTATTCATCTGAGCGCTTGCTTGCAGGTGTCGGCTTAAAAGATGTTATTATAATTGAGACTCCGGATGCAATTTTAGCATGTGATAAAAATGATACACAAGGGGTTAAAAGCATTTTTGAAAAATTAAAAGAAATTAAAAACGATGCCCACAGAATTCATACAACAGTGTATCGCCCATGGGGTTATTATACCGTTTTGAATCAGGGTGAAGGATATTTAACAAAAATGATTTGTGTTTCAAGAAAAGGACAATTAAGTTTACAGTCACATAATCACAGATCTGAACATTGGGTTGTTTTATCCGGAATTGCAAGAGTGACGCTTGATGATAAAGTATTTATGTTAAAAGCCGGCTCTTCGATTGATATTCCTGTAAAGGCAATTCATTCTCTTGCAAACCCGTATGATACGGAATTAAAAATTATAGAAGTCCAAAAGGGCGATAAGCTTGTTGAAGAAGATATTATCCGCTATAAAGATATATATGGCAGGGTTAAATAAATTGTTTTTGTTGATTTAAATAGTTTCTGGCATGACTTATAATTTCCGCCGGAAGATTGGCAAGTATTGCTGTATTGATGGCCATACTCGAGCTCATTATTCCACGTTTAATTTTTCTGTCATTGATTGTAATTTGGGATAAATCCGCATTTCCTATGACGTAATTTAAGGCTCTTGAAGGAAATTGTTCTTCAAGTTTTGTTAATTCGCAATTATGGGTCGCAAGAATAACTTTTGCGCTGTGTTTTGAAAGCAGATACTCGCAAAATGCTCTTGCAATTGCCCCTCCTTCCTGAGCGTTTGTGCTTTTGGCGGGTTCATCAAGCATTACTATGGAAGAATTTGTAATGTTATCTAAAATAAATTTTAAATCATTCATCTCAACCATAAAACTTGAGTTGTTGTTTATTATATCATCCGTTGAACCCTGTCTTATAAAAATTTTATCCGTAATGGTTAAATTTGCGGAATCTGCGGGTATAAATGATCCGATTTGCGATAGAAGACATATTATTGCATTGTACTTTAAATATGTCGATTTTCCGCTCATATTAGCACCTGTAAGTATTATCATAGAACCGTTAGAAAGATTTGTATCATTTTTTACAACTTCATTTTTAAGCTTAATCAAGCTCGGGTGAAATCCGTTTTTTATAAAAATACCATCACTGTTGAAATCGGGTCTCGTAAGTCCGTTAATTATTGCAGCTCTTGAATATGAAGCCAATACATCAATCCTTGCAATGTCGTTTGCAAGTTTTCTTATTATTTCAACAAATTTTGCAGCCTGCTTTCTTATATCGCAGTATAAGTCATATTCAAGTCCGTTTATTTGAAATTTTAGATTAAAAATTTCAGTTTCAATTTTTTTGAGTTTTTCTGTTGTGTATCTGCTACAGCTTGTAAGGGCTTGTTTTCGGAGGTATTCTTTTGGTACTTTGTTTATTCTTGAAGCAGGAATTTCAATATAGTAGCCTATAGCGTTAGAAGAGTCTATTTTTAGTTTTTCAATGTCTAAACGTTTTTTTTCGCTTGCTTCATATTTGTCGAGTTCCTCAAACGAATTGTTTAATTTGCTTCTAAGATAGTCTAAATGTGCGTCGTATCCTTCGTTTATTATTCCTCCTTTTGTAATTTCATTGGGAGAATTTTCTTTTATTGCTGATTTTATTTTGCTTGCAAGTCTTAAAGTTTCACTTAGCTTGTTTCTGTTTACTTTTAAAAGCGGCGAATTAAACTTTGTACATATATTATATATGTCTTCAAGATTTTTTGAGTTTGTTACAATTTGGAATAAATCTTTGGGAAAAATTGTAGAATTGGATATTTTAGCGCACATTCTGGATAAGTCACAAAAATGTTCAAGGATTTGCTCGGTACTTTCAAGAAGCCTTCTGTTGTAGACAAGCTCTTCTACTGCATCTTGCCTTTTTTTGATTTTTTCAACATCTAATAATGGTTCAGATACATATTTTTTCAGTAGTCTGCTTCCCATTGGTGTTTTTGTATAGTTTAAAAACCAAACCAGGCTGCCTTTTTTCTTTAAAAATCTTCTTGTACGGGTAAGCTCAAGATTCCTCCTTGTGATGTGGTCCATAGCAAGAAAGCTTTCAATATTATATTCTATTATTTTATCAAGTTCTACGCTGTATGATTTTTGGTTTAATTTATAATACCTTACAAGTGCATTTTCACTCTTACAGTCTTTGTATTCAAGGTCATCTAAAAAAGTTGTGTTGTTTTTTGAAATTATATCTTTAAAAATCGACTCTTGGCCTTTAAAGACTAAAAGTTCATTTGGTTCTACTTTTTCAATTTCTATTGAAATTTGTTCAAAATGTCCCTTTGTTTTATAAAATTGTCCGGTTGAAACATCTGCGTAAATGAGCTGATAAATATCCTGTTCTTTATAAATGAGTGCAATATAGTTATTTTCGGTTGAATCTAAAAATTCGTTTTCAATTATTGTGCCTTTTGTGTATGTTCTTATTATTTCTCTGTAGAATTCGTTATCATCGTTTTGAAATTGCGCACAAAGGCATACCTTATAGTCTTCATTTAAAATTTTTTTTATATATAGGTTAAGTGTGTGCAGAGGGATTCCTGCTTGAAGTATCTCGCCTGTGTCTTTTATTTTTCTTGTGCCTAAAGTCACCCCTGTAATTTCTGAAAATATTTTTGCATCATGAAAAAAGGTTTCCCAAAATCCGCCTATTTGAAACAAAAGTATTGCTTCGGCGTTTTCTTCTTTAAAAGCAAGGTACTCTTTTAAAACATTGCTTTTTAATCTACTTTTGTCAACCTGTTTGATGTCCAGTAGCATGATACAATCAAAGCATTAGTAAATAATAAATTATAATGCTTTTTTTACGACCTCCAATCCCAGACTAAGTATAATATTAAAAGCAAGCCTCACTATTTATGAGGCTTGCTGAGTTTTTTAAAATTGCATATCAGAATCAACCACACCAAACATACCTTCAATTTCTTCTAATATTGCAGAAGGTTTTCTTGATTGATGTTTGGCTTGAGCCCTTTTAAGCGCTTCTTTTTCTTTCTCCTCGGAAGCATTTATTAAGTGATAGTATCCTGTACCGGCAGGTATTAATCTACCGATAATTACATTTTCTTTAAGACCCCTTAATAAATCTTTCTTTCCTTCAACGGCAGCTTCAGTTAGAATTCTTGTCGTTTCTTGGAAGGAAGCTGCTGAAATAAAGGATTCTGTGTTTAGCGAAGCTTTGGTTATACCAAGTAACAGAGCTTCGTATGTCGCTTCTTGACCGTTGTTTTTACGTGCTTCAGCGTTTTGCGCTTCTATTACTTTAAGTTCAACCAATTCTCCCGGTAAAAGCTTTGTTGTACCGGAATCTATAACTTTTACTTTTTTAATCATCTGCCGAACAATAACTTCAACGTGTTTATCTGAAATTTCGACACCTTGAGAACGATACACTCTCTGTACTTCGTCTACAAGATATTGTTGGGCCGCATTAGCGCCTCTTAATCTGATTACGTCATGAGGATTCATAGGGCCTGAGGTTAAAGCATCGCCTTTTTTGATTTTTTGTTTATCGTTAACAATAACGGTGGCTTCGATTGGATATTTAATTTCAACTCTGCCGTTTTCGTTCTCAATAAATAATCTCGGAATATCATCTTCATATTCTATTATTGCAACTCCGTCTTCTTCTGCTGCGATTGCGGAATCTTTCGGTTTTCTTGCTTCCAAAAGTTCTTCAACACGAGGAAGACCTTGAACGATATCGCCTGTTTTTTGTCTTTCAAATACCAAAGTTGCAAGCAAATCACCCCTTAAAATAAGAGCTGAATTATCTACCTGTAAAAGTGCGCCCGGTGAAATTAAGTGCGGTCTTCCAACACGAACCACAACGCTTTTACTGTCAGCTTTCACAATTTTACCTGAATATGGAGTTGTTTCTTTTTCGGATATTTTTTCATCAACTGTAACATAATCACCTGCTTTTACCGTAGGTTTTGAAGTAATGTTGATAGTTTCTTCGTAGTTATCCGAAATTAGAAGCAATCTTCTTAAATCGTTGTTGTTTGAATTGATTGAAGCAATTGAATCGTTAACAGCCAAAACCTGTGTTTTGGTAACGGGTGTTTTGGGTTCAATTATTTGACCGTTTTCAACAAGTAATTCTGTTTGTGTGGATGAAAGTCCACGAGAAGAATCTTCTTGTTCACGACGAACGATTAATGTTTCAAGTACAACGATTTTTAAGTCGCCATTTTTGTCTAATTCAACCATGCCTTTAAGGTGTGAAATGTATCCTGACATCGATAATACAAGAGAAGTTCTTGTTAAAATTGCACCATCAAGATTTCTTACCCTTGCGCCATCTTTGAATTGCACTTGTGTTATTGGAACAAGTTCAATGGCTTCATCTGTTGCACTAAATTCAATTGAAACTTCTTTTGGTTCAATTTCAAAAGTTTGAATAGGACGAATAAGAATTTGAACAGGCTTTCCTTCTAATGTATCATCTTCAAGAGAATCTTCGCTTAATTCTTCGTCCAATTCGTCTAATTCCATCAAATCCGATTCGTTTTCAACAATTGTTACAATAGAATCGACTTTTGCTTTAATTTTTCCTGCAACAGTTGTACCTGCTTTTATTACTTCGCCTTCGCCTACTTTAAGGTCGTTAATCGAATCAAGTGTATGTAATTCGCCGGGGCGAACTACAATTTCATGGATAATATCATTAAATTCTTTAATTTCAACAATACCGGCTATATGTGTATATATATCTTTTACAACTTCGCAGCCTGCCTCAACGTATGTTCCGGATTCAACAAGTTTTAAAGATGAATCTTTTGAAATTTGATGAATTTCTTCAGGAATAAATACCAACTGACCCGGTTTTATTACGACTTGGTTTTCATCAACTTCAAGCCCGTTGTATCTAATTTCGCCTGATGATTCAACTTTGCAGGTTTCATCAATTAGCTCTGCAATAATCATACCGTTTTCAACAGTTGTATCAACGGGAGATTTTACAATATATTTTTCTCCGGTGGTTGGAACTGTCCACAATTGTTCTTTTTTGGTTTGTTCAAATATAGCATTTGATGCTTGAATTGAAGCAATAACAATTGTTAATTCTTTTCCTGATACGATTTTTTTGATTTTTTTGCCTTCGAAATCCACTTCTTTAATTTCAAGATTATCTCCAACGCGAACTTCGCCGCCGTGTTCAGAAATTATTAAAGTTTCGGCAAGTTTTTCGCCTTTTTTAATTTTTTGTCCGTCTTCGACAAGAACTTTAGATCCTGCAGGAAGCGCATAAACATCTCCGCCCAAAACCCATACAATGCCTTGTTTGTTTGCAATTCTCGAGATGTTTCCTTGTCTGTCTTTGCGTTCGTCTGCAACAAAGTCTTGGAATACTACTTCACCTGAAATATCGGATGTAATATCTTTCAAGGCTTTTTCTGTTAAACGTGAACCATCCCCTTTTGATGCCGGTTCAAATTCAGCAATTGCAGTTCCTATTGTAACTTTATCGCCTTTTTTAACTAAAACCTTGGCACCCATTGGAATGTGTACTTTTTCTGATTCTTTTTCGCCTTTAATTTCAACATCAGCCTCTTTTATTGCAATTTGTACAACATCCCCATGACGTGTTCTTTGTTCTCTTGTTTTAACTTCAGTATTTACAATACCTTCGATTGTTGTTTTTGCCTGACGGGTAACACCTGAACCTTTAAATACGCCGCCCGTATGGAATGTTCTCATTGTTAATTGCGTACCGGGTTCACCAATTGATTGGGCTGCAATAATACCTATGGCTTCGCCGATATCAACCGGTTTTTGAGTTGTCATAGACCAACCGTAGCATTTTTGGCAAATTCCGTATTCAAGTTCGCAAGTTAGAGTTGATCTTACTTTAATTTCTTTTAAATTAAGAGATTTAATTTTTTCAAGATCATCTCTATCTACCGTTGTATTCTTTTTGACAAGAACATTACCGTCTTTATCCGTAACATCTTGTGCAACTGTTCTTCCGAGAAGCCTGTCTTCAAGAGGTACTATTACGTCTTCCCCGTCTGTTATAGCGGTTAAGTTAATGTATTTATCGGTATGACAGTCTTCTTCTCTTATGATAACATCTTGTGCAACGTCAACCAAACGTCTTGTTAAATATCCGGAGTCAGCAGTTTTAAGAGCTGTATCAACAAGACCTTTTCTTGCGCCGTAACTTGAAATCACGTATTCTGTGCAGGATAAGCCTTCTTTGAAGTTTGACTTAATAGGCAAGTCAATAATTTGACCTTGCGCATCTGCCATCAAACCACGCATACCAACTAATTGTGATACTTGTGATAAGTTACCACGAGCTCCTGAAAATGCCATCATATAAACAGGGTTTAGTTTGTTAAAGCTTTCAACAACTTTTTCCGTTAATTTGGCAGTTGTTTCACTCCAAGTGTCAATAACTTTAGTGTATCTTTCAACTTCTGTGATTTCACCTTTTAAGTATCTGCGAGTCGAGCGTGCAATTTCGTCTTGAGCTTCTTGCAGAAGTTGGTTTTTAGCTTTAGGTACTTCCAAATCATGGATTGATATTGTAGTACCGGATTTTGTTGCATATTTATAACCCAAGTTTTTAAGGTTATTTGCAAGTTCTGCTGTTTTTGCTCCGCCCCATTCAAGGTAAACTTGTGAAAGTAATTGGTTTAGAGCTTTTTTATTCATTACCTTATTGATAAACTCAACGTGTTTTTTCTTTTTTGAGTTTTCAGGAGTTAATGTAGTCATATATTTTTTTACCTCATTTTGTTTAATTTATCGATTCTCAGGATATTTTACGAAAGTACGGATTTTCTAACAGCCTCGTTAAAGATTATTCTTCCGGGTGTTGTTTCTATTCTGTGTCCGTTTTCATCTCTTACTATAATTTTATCGTGTAATTTAATAACCCCTGTTGCATGGGCTGCCATTGCATCTGTGAAATCGTGGAAATATCCCTTGCAAGGTGCGTTGGGGTCTTTGATGATAGTAAGATAATACATGCCCAATACCATATCTTGAGTTGGTGTTATAATCGGTTTTCCTGTAGCAGGAGCTAAAATATTGTTTGTTGCAAGCATTAGCATTCTTGCTTCTGCTTGAGCTTCAATTGAAAGCGGTACGTGAACAGCCATTTGGTCACCATCGAAGTCAGCGTTGAATGCCGTACAAACAAGCGGGTGTAGTTGTATAGCTCTGCCTTCTACAAGCACAGGCTCAAACGCTTGAATACCAAGCCTGTGGAGAGTCGGAGCACGGTTTAACATAACCGGATGTCCGTCAACCACTTCTTCTAAAATATCCCAAACAACAGCTTCGGAACGTTCTATTTTCTTTTTAGCCGATTTAATATTTTGTACTAAACCACGTTCGATTAATTTGTTTACTACAAACGGCTTAAAAAGTTCGATAGCCATTTCTTTGGGCAAACCACATTGATTTAATTGCAACTGCGGTCCGACAACAATAACTGAACGGCCTGAGTAATCCACACGTTTACCTAAAAGATTTTGTCTGAAACGGCCTTGTTTACCTTCGATTATATTTGACAAGGATTTTAAAGGTCTTGAATTTGGTCCTACAACCGTTCTTCCTCGTCTTCCGTTATCGATAAGTGCATCAACAGCTTCTTGGAGCATACGCTTTTCGTTTCTTACGATAATTTCCGGAGCTCCCATTTCTAATAATCTTAAAAGACGATTGTTTCTGTTGATTACACGTCTGTATAAATCGTTTAAATCCGAAGTTGCAAATCTTCCGCCGTCCAGTTGTACCATTGGCCTTAAATCCGGAGGAGTTACCGGCAATATATCCATTACAAACCAAGTTGGTTCTGTTTTTGATTCTATTAATGATTCAACAAGCCTTAAACGTTTAATTAGCTTGGCTCTTTTTTGAACTGAACCGCCAACATTATCTAGCTCGGTTCTAATGTCATTTGCCAAATCTTCGAGTTTAATTTCAGATAACAATTCTTTTATAACTTCAGCGCCGATACCTACTTTTAATTTGGTATCCTCATTTTCCATTATATAGTCTTCATATTCTTCTTCTGTTAGAAGTTGAAATTTTTTAAATGGACTGTCAGCGCCGTCTACTACAACATAGTTGTTGAAGTAGATAATTTGTTCTAAATCCTTTAAAGTCATATCTAAAAGAAGGCCCAAATAAGAAGGAATTCCTTTTAAAAACCAGATATGAGACACAGGAGCTGCAAGTTTAATATGTCCCATTCTATGGCGTCTTACTTTAGAGTCTGTTACTTCGACACCGCAGCGTTCGCAGATAATTCCTTTATGGCGAACTCTTTTATATTTTCCGCAAAAACATTCCCAATCCTTTGTTGGCCCAAAGATTTTTTCGCAGAATAAGCCGTCTCTTTCCGGTTTAAGTGTTCTATAGTTAATTGTTTCGGGTTTTGTAACTTCCCCGTATGACCACTTCAGAATTCTTTCGGGCGATGCTATTGAAATTCTTATATAATCAAAATAATCAATACTTGTAGACATTTATTCTCCTTTGATTTTTATTAAATCTTATAATTATTAATCTTTAAAGCTTGCGCTTGTGTCAAAAAAGTCAATATTCAAAAGTTCTGAATCTATATCGGATAATACTCTTTTTGGAGCTGACTTTCTTAAATCATCCGTATCTGACATCAAATCAACTTCTTCGCCGCCCTTTTTAGATACGGCAATATCTAAGCCTATACTTTGAAGTTCGCGAACCAAAACTTTAAATGATTCAGGAATACCCGGTCTTGGGATATTGTCTCCTTTGACAATTGCTTCATAAGCTCTGGACCTTCCGTTCACATCATCTGATTTAATTGTTAACATTTCTTGTAAAGTATAAGCTGCACCATAAGCTTCAAGTGCCCAAACTTCCATTTCACCGAATCTTTGTCCGCCAAATTGTGCTTTACCACCCAATGGTTGTTGTGTAACAAGTGAATATGGGCCTGTTGAGCGTGCGTGGATTTTATCATCTACCAAGTGAACAAGTTTTAAGATGTATGAAATTCCAACAGCAATCGGTTCATCAAAAGGTTCACCCGTACGCCCGTCGTATAGTGTAACTTTTCCGTCTTCTCTAACCCAGTCAATACCTTTTTCTTTAATACCTTTGATTAGCTCTTCTCTTGTGTTGATTTCAGATTGGTTTGCGCCGTACATTTCATCAAACAGAGGAGATTCATAGTGATTGCCGGTCAGATATGCGGCAAGACCTAATAAGTGTTCATAAGTTTGACCTACATTCATACGTGAAGGAACACCAAGAGGATTTAATACTATGTCAACAGGAGTTCCGTCAGGCAAAAACGGCATATCTTCTTTAGGAAGAATTCTTGAAACAATACCTTTATTACCGTGACGTCCCGAAAGTTTATCACCAACGGAAACTTTACGTTTTTGTGCAATATATACACGGATTACTGTGTTTGCTCCCGGCGGCAATTCATCGCCTTTTTCTCTGTCAAATACTTTAACATCGACTACGCGACCGCCTTCACCGTGAGGAACACGAAGAGAATTATCTTTAACATCACGTGCTTTTTCTGCAAATATTGCACGGAGAAGTTTTTCTTCCGGCGGATGTTCGGATTCGCCTTTTGGAGTAATTTTTCCAACCAATACATCATCAGCATAAACTCTTGCGCCTATTCTTACAATACCCCGTTCATCTAAGTGACGAATAGAATCTTCTGAAACATTCGGAATTTCACGGGTAATTTCTTCAGGCCCAAGTTTTGTCTGACGTGCATCAATTTCAAGTTTTTCAATGTGCAATGATGTAAATACATCATCATAAACTAATCTTTCGTTAAGTAAAATAGCATCCTCGTAGTTATATCCTTCCCAAGGCATATAAGCAACCAGGACATTTTTACCTAAGGATAATTCACCCATATTTGTAGAAGCACCATCCGCAATAACATCGCCCGCTTTTACTTCATCGCCTTCTTTGACGATAGGCTTTTGGTTTATGCAGGTGTCTTGGTTTGAGCGAACATATTTTAAAAGCTGATATTGGTGAATATCGCCTTTTGAATCTTTAATGTGGATTTCTTCACCCATAACTTTAACAACAACACCGTCAATATCAGATACAAGCACCATACCTGAATCTTTTGCAACACGTGCTTCAAGTCCTGTACCTACAACCGGTCTTTGTGTAACCAGTAGAGGAACAGCCTGACGTTGCATGTTTGAGCCCATTAATGCACGGTTAGCATCATCGTGTTCGATGAATGGGATTAAAGATGTTGCAACAGATATAATTTGTATAGGCGAAACACCAACATAGTCAACTTTTGTTGATTCACCCATTGTAAATTCACTTCTGTATCTTACGGGAACATATGAATCTTTTATTTTTCTATCTTTTGTAAGTTCAATATCGGCAGGTGCTACACGATAATTTTCGTCTTCATCTGCTGTCAGGTAATGAACTTCATCGGTTACTTGTCCGTCTTTGACAACAAAGAACGGAGTTTCAATAAATCCGTAGTCATTAACTCTGGCGTGTGTTGCAAGAGAGTTAATAAGGCCGGCATTCGGGCCTTCTGGAGTTTCAACAGGACACAAACGACCATAGTGCGAAGGGTGAATATCACGAACTGCAAAACCTGCTCTTTCTCTCATTAAACCGCCAGGTCCAAGAGCTGATATACGACGTTTGTGAGTTAATTCAGCCAGGGGATTTGTTTGATCCATAAATTGAGATAATTGAGATGAGCCAAAGAATTCTTTTAAAGACGCAACTAATGGTTTTGTGTTTAAAAGATTTAAAGGTGTTAAAGTTTCAGAATCCTGTAAGGTCATCCTTTCTTTAACAATTCTTTCGATTCTTGATAAGCCTACTCTGAATTGATTTTGTAATAATTCACCAACAGATCTTATTCTTCTGTTTCCAAGATGGTCAATATCATCAAGAGTGCCTTCATCATAAGTTAAATTTATTAAATATTCAATACCTGCAACGATATCTTGAATTGTTATTGTTCTTTGTGTTTCCGGTAAATTTAAACCGAGTTTTTTATTAAGTTTATAACGGCCAACTTTACCTATATCATATTTCTTTTCATCAAAGAATCTTGCTTCCAAAATAGATCTTCCTCCTGCAGGTGTTGCAGGGTCTCCCGGACGAAGTTTTTTATAAACTTCAACCAAGGCTTCGTCTGTTGTAGCTGCTGTATCTTTATCTAAAGTTTTCTTTAAAAAGTCAAAGTGTGTAAATAAAGATTCCATCTCAACAGGAGTTATGCCTAAAGCTTTTAGTAAAGTAGTTGCTAAAATTTTTCTGTTTTTATCAATTTTTACGTATACAAGGTCATTAGAATCCGTTTCAATTTTTAGCCAAGCACCACGGTTTGGGATTAGCGTTGCATTATAAAGGCGTTTTCCTGTCGGTGAAACTTCTTTTTTATAGTATATGCCGGGTGAGCGAACAATTTGTGATACAATAACACGTTCAGCACCATTTACAATAAATGTACCTTTATCTGTCATTGTAGGAATATCACCAATATATACCTCTTGTTCTTTGATTTCACCGCTGTCACGGTTAACAAGACGCATCATAACACGAAGTTGCTTAGCGTATGTTGCATCGTGAATTCTTGCCTCTTCTATTGTGTATTTGGGTTTATCGAAAGTATAATTCGGTAAAAAATGTAACTCTAATCTGCCTGTGTAATCCTTGATAGGACTGAATGACAGTAATTCTTCCTTTAAGCCTTCTTTTAAAAACGATTCGAATGATTTTTTTTGTACTTCAATCAAATCGGGCAAATCCTGAAGGCGGGTTGCTGGAATACCTTGAGGAGTAACACGGCTTGCTTTTTTCATTGTTGTCATCTAAATACCTCTAATATATGTAATTACAATTTATTTAAAATAGTGCAAAATGGTTTTTTTATTGTTTTTGGCTTTCTTTTGTTTAAAAAGTGCATTTTATGCCATAATGCAACATTTTATTAGACTTTAACAATTATACGGGCTGAATAGCTTGGGTCAAGATTTTGGCTTCATAAAATTTTACAAAAGACTTGAAATTTTAAAAAAATCGTGTAAAATACGTAGGCGCTTTGTTTTAAATCGTATTTTTGTATTAGTGTTTTATGTTTAATAAAATAAATGCAATAAAATTTTTTTTATAGTTTTGTATATGCCGTGTTATAGAATATCTAATAAGGAATTGGTAAATTGAATATAGTAAAGCTAAATTCTTTTAATATAAGCTCGAATTATAAAAAAAATAATTTTAAAAATAATGTTGCTTTTCAAAAGGCAATTAAACCAACAGGAAAAGAGATTTTTGATGATAGAAAAATAAAAGCTTTGGAAAAAATGACAAAAGAAGTTGAAATTATGGCAAGTCCAAATATTGAAGAAGAACTATTGGAATACGATTCTTTTGTAAGAAAGCTTTTGAAAGATAATAAAGGTGAAAATAACGGAAAATTTGTTGATTCAAAAGGGAGGAAGTATATTTGCCTTCATAACTTTTTAAATATTCAGGTTGAGCAAGATTATAAAGGTATACCAATTGATGCAAGACGATATTATTACGGCTACAGTGGAGGTAAAATTCCAAACACTTCGCAGCAATTTGGATTTATAAAAACAACCCCCTGGAACGATAAAGGCATGATTAAATACAGTTTTGCAGAATATAATTTAGATGATAACCACAGTTTTACTGTTGCAGATATATATGACGGGGAAATTTTACAGATTTATACCGGCTTTGATTCTTTTTCGCCTGTTTTGTATAAATTAAATTACGATAACAATAAATTGCAATATGCTGACGGTATTATACATGATAACAGCACTACAAAAATGAAAAACTCAAGATTTTTCTTTGATGAAAACAGAAAAGTTAAAAAAGTTCTTTATGGAATTCAAAAGGATTCGGCAGACAACATTATTAGTAAAGAAAGAGAATTTGCCGTTAAAGAAGGAAGAATTTGCCCGGTTGATTAATTTCTTATTGAAAATTCGCACCCGCACCAGGTTTGTTTATACATATTATTTTCGTTTGCAATTTGTCTTGAGATTTTAAACCCGTCTTTCTTTTTGAAATCAAATTCTAAAAAATTAAGCTGAAAATTTTTAGCTATAATTCTTCCTTGCTCAAATATTTGATTTGAATTTTTATGAGGTGAAACACTTAGAGTTGTCGTAAAAAAGTTTATACCATTTTCTTTTGCGGTTTTGGCCGTTTTTTCAAGTCTTAAATTAAAACAAATTGAACACCTTTTTCCTTTTTCTTTTTCTTTTTCAAATCCCTTAATTCTTTTATAAAATTCTTTAATTTCATAAGGACTTTCTATGTATTCAATGTCTATTTTTTTGCAATAATTTTTAAGTTCCAATCTTCTTTTTTCGTGTTCTTTAAAAGGATAAATGTTTGGATTATAAAAAAATACTACAGGCCTGTATCCTTCCGAAATCAATTTTTTTATCGGATAAGTCGTACATGGTGCGCAACAGGCATGTAGCAATATCTTTTCCATAACTTCTTAGTTGTTTTCCGCTCTTTTTTTAGCAAGAACAGACTTGCTTTTAAGTTCTTCATAAGGCAGCGCACCCGGATATATTACGCCGTTTATATCTATGGTTGGTGTACCATTTATGTTTTGCGAGAATGTTTTTTCGATATCTTGAATGAGTTCGCTATATACACTTGGACTGTTAGCGTCTGATTTAAGTTTTTCAATATCAAGATTTAAGCGGGCTTTTTTAAATTCTTCAATAATCATATCTTCGCTATAGGGATGTTTATAGAATAATACATCGGCTGCGCCCCAGTATTTTCCTTGTTTTTTTGCAGCAATAGCATATCTTGAATATAAACATGAATTTTCATGCCCGCCCAAGGTTCCTCCGATTTTTTTGTTGCAACTTGTATCAAGAGGGTATTGTATTTCTTCAATAAAAACATCTTCTTCTTTTGCAAGCTTATGAAGCATTATATTGACAACTTTGCAAAACGGACAGTTAAAGTCGCTGTATATTTTTATTGTAACTTTGGAATTTTCTTTTCCTAAAATATTTCCTTTTATTGCATATTTGTTTTCATCTGCATAAAACTCTTTCATTGCACGTTCTTTTTTAAGTTTTGGCGAAAGAATCAGGCTGTCTTCCAGATATACAAGAGTTAGTATAAAAGCGGTTAAAACTACCACAAAAAGAATAAAATGGTTTTTTGCACCGTCTACAAAATCAACGATTGTGGTTTTTATATCGTTTATAAAAAAACTTTTTAAATCCGCAGCAACAAGAGCTATAAAAAGATTAATAAAATAGGTCATAAAACAAAGAACGCAAATTTTTTCTATTTTATATATTGAAATAAAAGCCAAAATCATTGAAATTGCGAATGATAAAATCCCTAATGTTGCAATATAACTTTTTGGATTTTTAAACACGTCAAAAATAGTATTTTTAAAAGCAATTTGAATTCTGTCTACAAATAAAAGCATAAGCATAACAGAATATAACAGTATTCCCCATAAAGCATTAGGAACACCGAACGAAAGAGCATAAGACGTTTGCGCTACACCGTCACAGTCAATTAAATTTGAAACAGAGCAAAAACTCGGCATGAATGTGTCTAAAAAGTTTGTTTTATAGAATATGTAGCCTAAATCTATACAAAGAACAATTCCTACTATAATTAAAAATAGCAAAATAAAAAAGCGAATTTTTGTAAACTTTAATTGGTTATTTTCCATTTTTCCCTCTATTTAGACAGTTGTACTAATAAAATCTACCTAAGTAATTTTATTATACAACTTTAAACTTATCTTTATAATAGACAAAAGTATAATAAAAATAAAGTACTTTAAATAGAGGGAAAAATTAGGCGTTTAATTTTTTTAATTTTTCATACAATTCAAAAGCTTCTTTTGATAGATCTTCTTTTAGGACAATTTTAATTCTTGCTTCAAAATCTCCTTTTGTGCCGTCTTTTTTGGGTAATCCCATTGATTTCAGACGGAGTTTTTTTCCTGTGGAAGTCATTTTGGGAATTTTAATTTTAATTTTTCCGGTTGGTGTTTCTATTTGTTTTTCGCATCCCAAAACTGCTTCCCAAGGCAGAAGTTCAATATCTTTTATCAGATTGTAATCTTTGATTTCATAGCTTTTATCTTCAATTTTTACAACAAGATAAACATCACCGATATTGCCGTATGCGTCTTTTTTGCCTTCTTTTTTTAACCTGATTTTTTGTCCTTCTTTAACAAACTTTGGCACTTGAAAAGTTAAACTTTTTGTTATCTTTTCAATTCCCGTGCCAGCACAATTTGAGCAAAACCCCTGTTTTGAACCGTGGCATACCTGGCAGGGTTGATATGCACTTATTACAACGGATTTTTTGGGGCAATTTATTAAATCATTTACGGTTAAAACAACATTTTGAATAATGTCGAGCGACTCTTCTTTTTTGCTTTCCGCTGTTTTTGCTCTTTGATTTTGACTGCTGAAGCCCCCTGAGTAATTTGAAAAAGAATCAAAGCCGCTAAAGTTATTGTAATTTGCACGTGAAGACTGGCGTGAATTCATTTGTTGACTCATTATATCGCCGAAAATTGCAGAAAAGAAGTCTGAAAAACCGCCGGGTGCTCCTTGTGAACTTGAAAAACCACCGCCAAAATTTGAAAAATTAAAGCCTTCAAACCCCGGTGGCGGAGTAAATTCTGCTCCTTGTTGCCAAGCTGAGCCCAGTTGGTCATATCTTTTTCTTTTGTTTTCATCCCCTAAAACTTCGTAAGCTTCGTTTATATCTTTAAACTTAGCTTGAGCATCAGGAGATTTGTTAACATCCGGATGATATTTTCTTGCAAGTTTTCTGTATGCGGATTTTATTTCCTGCTGACTTGCCGAGCGTGGTACGGATAATATTTCATAATAATCTTTGTATTTCATATTTATATAATAAAACTAAAATTTTAATTTAGCTTTGTTCTTAATTATTTTTTAACTATTTAGAATTATTCTTTTAGATTCCATTTAAAATATTTTATTGAGCTTATATTTTTAATATTTCCGTCTATAAATACTATAAATTCCCTGGTTGGAATCGTCGGGTCTTTGTATGCAAGCGGAGGAATCTTATCTGTTTGTTCTTTTGGAATTTCAACAGACATCATTTTTTCAACAGGAGATACGGTTATTGTTTTTATAACATCTTTAGTATTTTCATTCATTTTGTCTACGGAATCTTTCAGGCTGAATTTTCCTATATTTCCAAAAACGCTTACCATTGAATAAGGAATTCTTCCCAAGACTTTCACATTTGCATATTGATTTATAAGATTAAAATTACCTGTTATATATGTACTCATATTTGAGCCTTGAGTTTTAATGTATTGTATGCTTGCTTTGGAATCAGATAAATTAACCGTTCCTTCAATTGTTTTAAAATCCCCGGTGTTTTGTTTTGTTATAGCGGATAAAGTCGAATTTAGAGTTAACTTAAGAATATTGGATGAAAGAATGTTGCCTGCTTGTAAATATCTTTCAAGTTTTGCAAATTGGGAAAGTTCGCCGTTATCTATGTTAAATTTGATATAACCTTTGATTGTTTTTAAAATGTCACTAAATTCAAAACCGGAAAATTCAACTTTTAAAAGTGCGCTCAATTTGCCGCTTGCAGCTATTGAAAGTTCTTTAAATTCAGTTGTTAAATGTCTTACATTAAGCTCTTTTAAAATAAGATCCGCTAAAACTTTGTTGGTTTTAAGATTAATATACGCTTCACCGTTTATTATTCCGTTGAATACCAATGCTTTTAAATTTGTGATTTTTAAAATATTATTTTTAATATTTCCTTCAAATATAACCGAATCCAAAAGAAGATTTGCTCCTTCAAGGGAGGTGATATTTCCTTTTAAATTATTTATTTCATATTCAATATTTTGAATATCTTTGTTGACTGTAAAGCTGCTTAGTTTATCAAGATTTACGTAATTTGCAATGATATTTACAAAATTGAATATTATTTTATTGTTTTCGTACTTTGCTTCAGCGGTAAGGTCGAAGTTTGTGTCATAAAATTTTGCATTGATCGCATTTATATATACATTTGAATTTCTAAAATTTAAAATCGCATCATTTAATTTTAAATTAAATTTTTGATTATATAAATTATATACGTTTAATTCACCGTCTGCTAAAGGGTTTTTTATGTTTCCATTTAGTGTTATTTGACCTTTTAAATCAAGGGTTGTACAGAGTGTTTTTAAGCTAATGCTTGTTTTGTTCGGTATTAAAATTTTGATATTTTCAAATTTTGGATTTTTGGAATTTGTATTATTTACTAATCCGTTTATATAAATAGAATCTGCAATATTTAAACTGTTAATAAAAAGCTTTTTGTTTTTGTATGTTATATTTGAAATAAGGCTTTGATTGTTTTGGTTTAAAGATATAAATTTGTTGTTTTTGATTGAATCTATCAGGATGTTGAAATTTAATTCTTTTTGTTTTGTTTTAATATTTCCTTCAAAAGTGCCATTAGAACCTTTAAAAACAAAAGGGGTTTTTTCAATTGTTACACTATCTTTGCTGTAGTTGAGTTTTACTGAATGTATATTTAAATTTTCTCTATTTATAGCTATACTCGAACCGGGTATTTTTATAAAAATGTTACCTGTATTGTTTTTTAGAGGGCTTATGCTTATCAAAGCTTCTTTTAGGGATATTTCATTATTGTATTCTTTAAGTAATACTTTAAAGTTTTTCAACTGTGAATTTGTTTTAATAACGGGTAAATTCAAATTGCCTTTGATTTGCGTATTGATTTTTAAAAGTCCGCTTTTAAAGGAATAATTGTCGATTTGCGGATTAATCTTATCCGCAAAAGGCAAGCTTTTTACAAGGCTTATAATTTTTGCTATGTTGATTAGATCTGAATTTATGTCTATGTTTAAGTTTGTGTTATTGTCAATAATGCCTTTTAAATAGAATTTAGCTTCACCGATATAAGCGCTTGTATTTATGATATCTATTTTATTGTTGTTAAAATTTATATTTGAATTAATATTTTTAAGGGCTAAATTTGTTTTTTTGTGTATCAAGCCGGCGTTTTTAATTAACAGCAATCCTTTGGAGTTGATTTTTTTAAAATTGCTTTTTATATATAAATTTGCCTTAATATTTCCCAAAAGGATAAAATCTGATGTGTCGATTTTTAAGTTTAATATATTGCAAAATACTTTTAAGATTTCATCTAAATCTTTAAGATTGATTTCATTTGATTTTATTTCAGCTTCTATAAATTTGTTTTTCGATATTGACGCTTTGGATTGTATTTTTATGAATTGATTATTTATAAATTTAAAATCACAGTCAGTTGAAATGCTGTCTCCTTTAAAGATAAGCATTAAATTGTTTTTTGGAAGTTTATAATCAGATAATGAAAAACTATAATTTTTAAGATTTACCTTTCCTATGATGTCTGTTTTTTTCTCTAAAGGAGTGATTTTTAGATTTGCATTAATGTCTGAATAAAAATTGAACTTATCAGCGTAAAACAAAGGGTTATAGTTGAGTTTCTCGGTTATATCTTTGTATTTTTTTAAAATATTTTTTCTTGTTTTAAAAGATATGTTAAGATTAATATCGGCAAGTTTTTTATTTGATGCTATACTTCCTTTTGTAATGATTCTTGAATATTTGTTTTCATTATTTATGTATATTTTTGTTTTGTCGGTTTTAATGTAAAAGTTTTTGTTTATATTTTCATCGTAAAGTTTTAAAATAATTTTGTCTGCTATGATGTGTATATTTCTTAATTTTATCTTACCTTTTGATTCTGTTTTAAATTCTGTTTTAAAAAAGGATGCAGTCGAGTAACGATGCTGTTTCGTAAAAGTCGAATTTATGCTTATTTTTTCAACTTTTATTTTGTTTAAATCCAAATAACCAAAAAATAATGTTATAAGACTAATGTCTATATCTGCTTTGTTCAGTGTTATATTATCCTGGTTTTTATGAAAAATTTTTATCTTGTCTGCGCTAAGATTAATATTTAAATTGTATTTCGGGTTAATTTTTAAATTAACGGCATCAAAACCTATATCAGATTGTTTTTTAAGAGCTGCGTTTATGATGTTTTCAACATTTTTTTCGTTTATAAACTTTGGAAGTATAAAAAGATAAGAAAAGTATATAGCCAAACAAAAAACTACAATAAAAATAATAAAGTTTTTAAACAAACCTTTGAATGCGTTTAGTTCAGGTATGTTTAAATTCTCAATTCCGTTTTTTAATTTTTTAATCCAACTTTTCTTTTTATAATAAATCATCTAAATTATATTTCAACAATAGAAATACTTGTTATTCCGGCATTTCTGGCGTTATCCATTAAGCTTACCACGCTTTGATGGTCCGATTGTCCGTTTGCTTGAATTAATAGACCCTCAGGATAATTTTTTGCATTTTCTTTTAATGTTTCAAAAAGACTCTCCTCGGGTATTTCATTTGAATTAATTATGTATTTGCCGTTTTCATCAACCGTTACGGTTAAAATTTTATTTTCTTTGCTTATGTCATTTTCATTCACAAACTCAGGAACGGCAAGCGATAGTCCTTGTTGGTCCAAAATTGGAGCAATTACCATCATTAAAATTAACAACACAAGAAAAATATCGGTTAGCGGTGTGATATTTATTTCATTAAAAGTCTGTCTTTTCATTATTGGATAACCTCGCTTGAATCTTTATTTTCCTGTAATAATTTTTGTTCTTTTTTGCTTAATGGTTCGCCTGCTACGACTAATTTTTCAAAACCGGCATTTTGAGCTGCTTTCATTACTTTCATAATTTCGCAACTTTTTGTTTGTTTGTCTGCTCTTACGACAACTTCTTTTTTTTCTGTTTCAGAACCTGATATTTGAGCAAGTTTTCCTTCTAAATTGTCGGGGTTGATTCGTTCGCTATTCAAGTAAAACGAGCCGTCTTTAGTAATTGATACGGTTACATTCTTTTCTTCGATTGATAGCCCCGAGTTTATTTGAGGCATTTCAATATTGTTATCAATCGATTGAAAACTTGGAGCTATTACCATCATAATGATTAACAGCACAAGAAAAATATCGGTTAGCGGTGTGATATTTATTTCATTAAAAGTTTTCTTTTTGCCGTCTTCTTGCACAAAGTTCATTTCTTACCTCTATCTATAGAGCAATTGAATTGTTATTGTCTACGGTTACTTCCTCGTCTGAGTCAATAAAGCTTAAAAATACAAGTTTAATAAGTTTGAAGTCTGATTCAAAACGTGCAACAACCGTTTGGAAATAGTTAAATAAAATAACCGCAACAATAGCAACCCCTAAGCCAAGAGCTGTTGCAATAAGTGCAGAAGCAATACCTGTTGCAACCGCTGCTGATTGATTGCCTTGTGTTGCTAAATCCTGGAAAGTGTATAAAATTCTTACAACAGTACCAAATAAGCCTAAAAACGGAGCAACACCGCCAATTGTTCCAAGAATTGTTAAATGACGTTCAAGCTTTCTTGTTGCAAGGGAAGCAGATATATCATAAGCTCTTGAGAATCCGGCCTTTTGTTCCGTGTATATTCTTAAAGCTTCATCTACCATCTCGGAAATTATCCCGCCAAGCTGCACCGATAATCTTTGAGCGGCTGCTATGTTATTTTTAACAAGAGCTTTTTGTAAGTTTGGAATGAATTCTGAAATATTTCTTTCATTTTTTTTGTAGTACATTATCCTGTTAATTGCCGCATAAACAACCAAGATTGAACAAATGAATATCGGGGTTAACACTGCCCAGTCTTGCGCAATTGCTTTCAACATTAAATCCATTTTTGTATCCTCATTTTTCTATTTTGTTATCTTAAAATACTGTTTAGAACATTGTAATCAAAAGTAAATTCTATAGGAACTGACTGTCCTTTAAATTCGGGAGGAAGCGGTCTAAACGGCGCAGTTAATTCTATTGCACTCATTGCTGCTCTGTCTACAAGAGGTACACCTGAAGATTTGGTAACTTTGTGAGACAGTAATCTGCCGTCTCGTCCTATTGAAAAAACTATTACTACACGTTTTGAACTGTCGCCTTTGGGAGGTGACCAATTTCTTTTTATTCTTTGTTCTAAATCTCTCATATAAGGGCCCCAGTTTGGTTGTCTCAGGGCATCTATGCCCGGTGCTCCGTTTGGGTTGCCGGGGCTTGGGTTTCCTGCTCCATATCCTCCGCTTGAGCCTCTTGATGCGTATCTTGAGCCTTGTCCAGATGAGCCCGCAGAACTTCCTCTTGAACCTGAGCCTCCTGATGAGCTAAATTTTGGTGCAGGGGCGCTGTTTGATGTTCCTCTTGAAGAACCTACCCCTCCTGTAGTTGAACCTTGGGGTTTGTATGTTGTTCCCACAGGTGCTTTTGTCGGTGCAACAGGTATATTGAATGGGCTTTTTGGGGCGTTTGTGATTTTTGGTGCGCTTGGTGCACTTATTTTATTTGGTTTGTATGTTGGCTTTATCGTTGGTTTAGCTGTAGGAGCTTTAATCGGAGTCGGTTTTTGAGCTGTTTTTGGTTGTGGTTTAACAGGTTGTCTTACCGGTTGTTTTACCGGTTGTTTTACAGGTTGTTTTGTTGGTTTATTTTGAGCTTTGGCCGGCTTTGGCGTCTGTTTTGCGGGTTGCGTTTTTGGTGTTTGTTTTTTTGCAGGCAAACTTGAAGGTTGCGAAACTGCTTTTTTAGGGTCATGTTTTCCGCCTGCTTGTGAATCTCTGTCTGATCTTATTTTTGTATTTTTATTTATTGGAGGTTTGGATTCCCCTTGTACGAGTTTAAATTCTATATCTCTTTTGGGGAGTTCGGGCTTTGGCAAAAATGAAAAAAATAAGTCATTTACTGCTGCAATTGAAATAATAAGTATGGCTAAAATTATATGGACTATTGTTGATAAACTAATGCCTTTAAAAAAGCCCAGCTCATCTTTTTCCATAAAAAAGGCAGGTAATTTTTTTTGTGTCTTTACCTCGTCTTCTTGAAGTGAGTTTTGTAGATCGAATCTGTTTCTAATTTGAGCCATGTTTTTTTCTTTTTTTTCTTAAAATAGATTATTGTTTATATAATAATTTTTATAAATTCCCCACAAGGATAAACTATTGAGCACCTAAAGTTATTGGCTGGTCGAAATATAGATTAATTTGACTGTTTGCCGGAATTAAGATATTTTCTCCTTTGTTGATAGCGCCTTTAATTAAACCTATGCCTGCGCCAACAGCTGTTCCGTATACTGCACCTTTTCCTACGGAACCTCCTGAAAGTGCTCCCATTGCAGTTCCCAATGCAGCGCCCGAGCCTGCACCTATGACGGTATTTTTTGCATAATCTTTAGCGCTGTCCAGTGTTGCACCGCCTTTCAAAATTCCGGAGTTATCGGATGTTGCAATAGTTGCACTAATCGGCACTATATTATTATATGGAGTTCTTATTGTTGTAAATCTTATTTGCATTTGTGCGTTTCTGTTTCCGAAGCCAGCTTTTTTATTTTGTACAACACTTCCCATAATAACACTGCCTTCAGGAGCAATTGTTTGATTATTATAGATAAAATCCTGTGTTAAAATTGCGTTGATTGTTTGTCCTACGGTAGCACTTTGAGAGTTTATTTCCTGAGACAAAACAGCTTGACAAGTAATCCCTGCCGGTACAAAAAGAGCATATCCCTGGAGGTTTGAATTGTTGTTTTGAATGTTGGAAGTATAGTTGTAATTTGATTTTGCCAAAGTTGAAGTTGAAATACTTCCAAGAGCAAAACCGGCTAAAACCATTGCAGTTAAAAATTTTTTGCTGTTCATAAAATCCTCACCAAATAATAATTCAATGATATTTTACCACATCAAAATTTATTTTTACAAATTTGTTAAAAATATAAATCTTCATTTAATTCAACAAACAAATTATTTCTGGAATTAACCGTAACATGTCTTCCGAATTCGTATTCTCCGCTTGGTACATATTGCAGTGTTCCTCCCCAAATGTTTCCGTAAACTTTTCTGGGATGTATGGTTTTATTATACGAGGCCGGATTTGTTAAGTTTCCGCCTAAAACCGGCGAGCTGTTAAAGATTATCCTTCCTTTAATTTTGACTTTTGTTCCGTCTGTTTTTACTAAATCGGTTATATTAATACTCATAGCAGCATTTACACCTTGAATGGGAAGTTTTAACATGGAAACATAGCCATAAAAAATATCTCCTTTTGCTATTGCTTTATTTTCCAATACCCAAACATCGTTTGGTACTATAAAATGTACAGGAGAGCCTTCTTGAAGATTTTCGGTTGAAAGGGGAATTTTTGTAAAAACTTTAATCAGTGAGCCTTTAGTGACGCAAGGCTGCCAAGCAAAAGCGGGGGAGAGAAAAAAGAATGTTAAAATTATTAATAATGTTTTTTTTAGCATAATTCAATATTAATGTATTTTTTAATGATTTCAACCTTTTAATTGTATGAATTTTTAGATTTTTTGTTTAAATAATTTTATAATGAAAATAATGATGAATTGTATAAAAAAGTATATAACTAATTTCGAAGCAAAAAGTTTTTTCAAAAAAACACTTTTTGTATCTGTTTTTTTTGTTTTATTTTTAATTGGTTTTTTGCTGCTTTTTAAAATTAATTTTTCATATACTGCATTAGAAAACAAATTAGAGGAATTTACCGGATTAAAAATCGAGTTTGTTAATCCTAAGACTACTTTTGACTATAAGCTTAATTTGAATTTTAAAGCAGACAGCGTAAATGTTTTTTCAAAAGATAAAAAAAAGCACTTTGTTAAAGTTGTCAAACCGGATATGTCCTTTAAGCCGGTAAGTCTTTTGTTTAAAAGACTAAACTTTTCCTGCTTTGATGCCGACCTGATTGAAATTGTGCTTTTGAGAGATAAAAAAGGCAAAATAGATATTATTGATGAGTTTAAAATTAAAGATTTTGATTTTTTAAAAAACAAAAAAATCGATACAACCTACATCAACTCAAAAGTTAAAAGAATAAACATTGATTTTTATGATGAATACAAAATAAAAAGTAAAATTTCTCTTAATCTTTTAAATAATAATGTTTTTGTATCAAAAAGAGACAAAACTTTTAAGTATTCTCAGGAGGGTTTTGTTAAAACAAGCGCAAATTCAAAAGAGCAAACTGCAAATTTAAATATTAGTATTAAGTCAAAATATCCTTTTGACACCCAAAACTATACTCATCCCGAGTTTGCAATTAATTTTGATAATATCAATCTTTATATATTTAATGATTTGGCAAGAAAATATATATCAAAAGATATTTTAGCTTTATTAGGAACTGTTGATATCAATATTTTTACAGATAAAAATTCTATAGAAAAAAAACAAAAATTAAATATCAAAGTCCAAAATCCGACACTTAAATTAACCGAAAACAAAACTATATCTCCATATAAAAAAGGTATCGATATTACAGGATATTTTGATATCAACAGAGATGTATTAAAAATTGAAAAAGCTTTTGTAAAAGCAGACAAATTGAATGTTGATTTAGCGGGAGATATCAAAAAGCCTTTTTCAAAAAAACCGGGTATAAATTTAAATATTAAAGTTTTGAATACCCAAATTAATAATTTTATCTGTTTTCTTCCGGATAACCTGATATACTACAGGCCAAAAGGCATTCCCGTATTAAAAAAATCTAATTTTTTTGCAACGGTAGATGCCGATGTTAAATTGTCTTCAATTGAACCCGTTGATATAACGGGTAACCTTAAAGCATCTGATATATATATCCCGGGATATCCCAAATCAAGCAGAAAAAATGATGTAAATGTTATTTTTATGAAAGACAAAATGAGAGTGTATACAAGAGTTTATACTCCCGATTATAATGAATATGTATATATTGACGGCATCTCAAATCTTGATAACTCTCTTTGGGGTAAATACAGTGTTAAATCAACAAAAAAAATCGATTTGGCTTTTGCAAAACTCTACCTTGTTCCAATCCAGCAAATAATAGGCTTTAACATTGGACCTGTTCCCATTATGGATATTTCAGGTTATGGAAACATAGATATTAAAACCCAGGGTACTTTAGATGATGCACAGATATTCGGCGAATTTGAGGCGCAAAGTGCAAGTGCTAAAATTGACGGGCTGGATGCTAAACTTGAAAACGGAGTTTGTGAGCTTATTTTTGATAACAGAAATTTAATTTTTAAACAAATTAAAGGTAAACTTCAAGGTGCTGATTTTCTTTTGACGGGTGTCGGAAATACAAAAGGCGAGGTTGTACTTGATACTAAAATTAAAAATGCAAAAACATCGAATATTTTAAAAATTTTTAACAATAGTTTAATTTCAAAACCATACAGGAATTTAACAAAAGATATAGTTGCTCTATCCGGTGATTTTGAAGCCGATATCAAATTAAAAGGTACAATTAAGGACTATGAAAATAAAGAATTTTTCAATTCGCTCAATCCTTTTGCTTCAATTATTCTCAAGAAAAATAAGGTAGTTTTTAAAAATAATATAAGTTTTAATGATGTTAGTGCCGTATTGAATTTTAAAGACAAACAGAGCGGAAGCGTTGAATTTTCATTAGGTAATTCAAAGTTTAATTCGAGCTTTTTTTCTGACTGTCCGCTTACAAAAATTGCAAAAGGCGAAGAATTTGAGTTGAAAACCAAGGTTTTTTCTAATAAAATTCAATTCAAAGATATTGTAAATATGCTTAGTTATGCCTCTTTTACCGATAAAAACTTTAAAAGCATACTTAGAGAAATTAAAGACGTTAATTTTTATCTAAAAACTAATATAGAATCTGCCGGAAAAGTTTCTTTGAACAATATCAATTTAAACAATTTTAAAAATAAAGGCTATATAATCGGACTTAATTCAAATGAAATACCGAATGTTCGTTTTAATTCGGGTATTATAAAAATTGAAAATAATAAAATAAATTTTGATAAATTCAATGCTTCTTTAATGTCGGGTACTGTAGCAGCTAAAGGCTCAATAAATAACTTTTTAGATAAAACACCTGACGGTGATTTAAAAATCAGTATAAAAAATGTTAATCTGCAAAAGATTTCAAAAGTTATTTCAAAAGTAAAACAAATACCGTTTATTGTAAAAAACGGGGAGATTACATTTAAGGGAGAAAATATAAGACTCACCTCTTTAAATATTGACTGCAATAAAATGCCCTTGTTTTTGAATGCACAAATTAGAAATATATATCATAAACCTGTTTTTGAATCGGATTTTTCCACTATTGTAAATGAAAATACAATGGATAATATAATAAACCCCTATTTAACTTATCCGGTAAAAATAAAAGGCGAAGTACCTGCAAAAGGGGTGTTTAAGGGCGGTTTTGAAAATTATACAATTGATATAAGTGCATCTGTACCAAAAGACTCGGACATTTATTTTTCGGGTGCTAATCTGGGAGATATTAACCATAAGCGTGAATTGAAAGGAAAAATCGTAGTAAAAGATAACAGTGCAAGTATTGATAATTTTAGGCTTATAAAATATATAGAAAATCAAAATAAAAAGGTAAATCCAAAAACGGCTCTTAAAGTTTCCGGTAAGATAAACCAAAAAAATGATTCTTTGTATTTTGACAACTTCAAAGTAGTTACAAATACACCTATTAATGTCCGAATTTTAAATTTGATATTCAAAAAATCAATTCTCAAAAAAGGCAATTTTGAATGCAATATCAGCCTAAACGGATTGGTAAATTCTCCAAATGCAAACGGTAGATTTTTACTGAATGATTTAGATATTCCTTTGTACAATACTCAAATTAATGATATTAAAATTGATATTTCAGATAAATTTATAGAAGGAAAAGTTATTGCAAAAAATAAACAAAGCGATCTTGATGTTGTATTTAAGGCGCAAAATAGGCTTAATCCTCCTTATATAATTGAAAATGTAGGAATTTCATCAAACATGTTGGATGTTTTAGAGATTTCAAAAAATATAAATATAAATACCCCTAAAGCAGATATTGAAAAGAAGCCGGAAATTATATTAAACCCTGCCGATATACTTGTTAAAAAAGGAGAATTTGCCTTTAGGGAAGTTGTATGGGATAAAATTAATGCTAAAGATTTAAAAGGAACTTTTTCTTATAAGGACAATGTCTTTGATTTAAATAATATCGCATTAAATATTGCAAAAGGAAAAGTTGAAGCAAAAGGAAAATATTTGCTTAAAACATCGGGACTAAATCTATATGCACAAATGTTTGGTTGTGATTCCAATGTTTTAACGGAACAATTTCTTAATCTTTCAAATCAAATATTCGGACAGATGAACGGATCAATTAATTTGAATGTTAAAAATTTAAACACCCCCTCTGCCATCAAAACTTTAAAATCGGATATTGATTTTTCGATAAACAACGGAAAAATGCCAAAATTAGGCTCGCTTGAATACCTTTTAAGGGCGGGAAATTTGATCAAAAGCGGCATTTTGGGACTTTCTTTGAATAATATTATTGAAGTTTTAACCCCTTATAAAACAGGTGAATTTGAAAAAATTTCAGGAAACTTAAAAATTTCAGCCGGAGAGGTTGAAAAACTTGAAATCAAAACTCAGGGCAAGAATTTAAGTTTATTGCTTGAAGGCAGCTATAGTATTTTTGAAAATTTTGCCGACATAAATATATACGGAAAATTATCTCAAAACATCTCAAATGTTTTAGGTGCAGTAGGTAATGCTTCAATAAATCAATTTATTAATTCAATTACACCAAAAAGGAACAGAGAACAAAAACAGAAAGAAAATCTGGAAAGATTCTCAAAAATTCCTCCTATTGAAAACGAAAGCCAAGAGCCAAGATTCTTCACGGTTAAGGTTTTGGGAGATATTAATAAAGAAAACTATATAAAAAGTTTCAATTGGAATTAGTATGTAGTTTTATTAAAATAATGACAAATTTTTTTTTCTTTATATAATCTTAATATGAAAAATGTATTTATAATTTTATTCTGTATTTTATTTTCGCTAAACCTTAATTATGACTCAAAAGCTGCCGAAGTTAGGGAAGTTGTTCAATTACAACAGAAAAACAGTACTGAATCGGATGCTGATTTTGATATTGATTCAAAAATTAAAAAAGAACTTAAAGACTCAATTGCTTTTGTATATGGTAAAGAAAGAGCCGATGAAGTTTATGCCAATTTAATAGAACATGTTAAAAAGGCTAAAAAGTCACGTCCTGATTACTTGAAAAAACAGGATTTAGACAGAACATATGACTGGTATAAAAATGAAATTATATACATGTTTTATGTCGACCAGTTCGGTGTTGTAAAAAAGGATAAGCAAAATACATTTAAAGACACCGCAAGAATGTTTGACTATTTGGAAGATTTAGGTGTTACCACCCTTTATATGCTTCCTTTTGCGGACAGTCCAATGAAAGATGCGGGTTTTGATGTCAAAAATCCTAAAAGTGTAAGACGTGACCTTGGCGGTATGGCTGAATTTAAAGACTTTGTTAGTGAGGCTAAAAAAAGAGGATTTAAAATTAAAGCCGACTTGGTTTTGAATCACTTTTCAGATAGCCATGAGTGGTTTAAGAAACTGGAAGCAGGCGATACTTCGTATCTTGATTATTTTATTTGGACGGATACTATGCCTGAGTATAAAAAATATCAAGATGAAAAGTTGGGCACGGTTATTGAATACACTGAACCTGACGGTAAAATTTCAAAGAGACGCTTAATATTCCCTGAAATTACGGAAAATAACTACAGAAAAATAACTGTAAATAATAAGGATTATTATATTTATCACACATTTTATCCTTTTCAACCGGATATAAATTGGCAAAATCCGAATGTTCTCTATTATGTGCTTGACACTATTACAAATTGGGCAAATCTCGGGGTGGATATATTCAGAATGGATGCCATTCCTTATCTTTCAAAAGAACCCGGAACAAATGCGGAAAATCAACCTAAAACTCACAGCATTATCAATATACTAAGCAATTATATTCAACTTTCAGCTCCTTCAAGTGTAATTCAGGTAGAAGCTTGCCAAAGTCCAAAAGACATTCTGCAGTACTTTGGCAAAGAAAGAACTGTAAATGTTGAAGTAAATGGCGAACAAAAACCGCTAAAAAGAACATCTGAAGCTCAAATTGCGTATCATTTTCCCTACATGCCTGCAATTTGGGCAAGCTTGGTTACCGAAGACAAAAAATATTTCATAGATGCTTTGAAAAATACTCCGGAAACACCAAAAAGTACTGCTTGGGGAATGTTTTTAAGAGTACATGATGAATTAACTTTAGAAATGGTTAGTCCGGAAGTAAGGGAGATTGTTTTTGACAGTCTTGTTGATAAAGGTGCAAGTTTTAGAAAAGGTTTTGGTGTTTCAGGCAGGCTTGCTAATTTTTTGGACAAAGACCCGGATAGAATAGAGGAAGCTTTTTCAATTCTTTTAACTCTGCCCGGTATTCCTATCGTATATTACGGTGATGAAGTAGGGGTTGCAAATAACTTTGAAAATGCTAAAAAATTTGCAAAAATAAGAGCGCAAGAACAAAAAGGCAAAAAAGGACTTTCCAATTTGCTTTCATATTTTGACTCACGTGACATTAACAGGGGTGATGTACCAAGAAAGCTCTTTTACGGTTCAACAAAAGGATACTATGAATTTAACTCGAAAGTTTATAAGAAAGTAAAAAATCTTATACATTTAAGAAAAACATTGCCCTGTCTTGCAGATGGTTCTTTTGAAGTGTTAAAAACGGTTTCAAAGAACAATTTTGCATACATTAGAAAAGACAAAGATAGCCAAATACTTGTTGTGCATAATTTGTCAAAAGATAAAATCACTGCAACCATAAGTTTGCCGACTGATGTTATATTTAAAAACAAAGGAAGGATTACAACTTTAAAAAATCTTGTAAATGATGATAATATTAAAGTAGATATTTCTTTGCAAAATAGAACCATGCATTTGAGACTTGCGCCTTATCAGACGCTTTGGCTTGAATTATAGGTGAGTTATGAGTGAAAATGCCATTGAATTAAAACCAAAAAAAACAAAAATTTTAAACTATATAAACGTATTTCGAGGTCTTGCAATTTTGCTGATTATAATGGGGCATACCATGCAGTTTGGGGATAATAACAGTTTAGCTCACATTATAGATTGTGAAATTTTTTGTGGCGGAACTGCGCTTTTTATATTTATTTCAGGTTTTTTATTTCAACATTTGTCATATAAATTTGAGTATAAAAATTATATGAAAAAAAAATGGACAAATGTTATAATGCCTTATTTAATTACGGCAATACCGGGTTTGTTTTTTTGTTTGTATTGTCCTGTTGCGTATAAAAATTCTTTTGCGGGATTAAACCCTTTTATTCAAATTCCGCTTCATTTGACAATTGGTCGTGTGCATAATATTCCAACCTGGTTTATTCCTATGATTGTTATATTTTTTATTTTTTCATATCTTTTTTTAAAGTTGGAAAAGAAAAACATACTATATAAGCTTTTACCTTTGTTATTTTTATTAACGGTTTTTTTGCCAAGGGGTGTTGCGGAATATGAAAATACGATAGGCTTAAGCTATGCTTTAAAATATTGGATTTATGTAAAATATATTCTTCTAAACTTTGTGCATTTTTTATCATTATATGTGTTTGGAATGTATTGCTCGAAAAATAAAGATATAATCGACAGATTTTATGATAAAAGATTTATGCTTTGGTTTTTTATGCTTTTATTCAGCATTTTGGATATAGTTATAAGCTTTAAATTTGCTTATTCAAACTTCACTGTTTCCAAAATTTTTCTTACTATGCTCGCTATTGCTTATTTAAAACATTATGATGATTTTATAATTTCACATAAAAAAACAAATAAAACTCTGGATTTTATCGCAAAATACAGTTTTGGGCTGTTTTTTGTTCATTGGTATTGGTTTTTTATATATAATCAAATTTTTAATCTCCCTACCGTAGCACCTTTTAACGGGAGCTATTTTGATGTATTTGTAACAATAATTTTGCGTTTTGTTGTAGTTACAATATTGTCTTTATTGTCTTTATTTGCAATAAAAACTATTTTATTGAAGTTTAATAAAGATATAAATACAAGAGAGTTTTTGGGTGTTTAAATGTCCAAGCGCTTTATAAGAACAGAAGCTTTAATCGGTAAAGAAAAATTTGAAAAACTACGGAAGGCAAGAATAATAATATTCGGAATAGGCGGTGTTGGTTCTTATGCTCTTGAAGCTCTTGCAAGATCCGGTATTGAAAAAATTGATTTGGTTGATTGTGACAAGGTTGATATTACAAATATCAACAGACAAATTATTGCGCTTGAATCTACTATAGCTAAAAGCAAAGTTGAAACAGCAAAGAATAGAATTTTAGATATAAATCCAAAAATTAAAACAAATGCAATTGAAAAGTTTTTTTGCCAAGAAGATGTTTTAAAATTTGATTTTTCCAAATACGATTATATTGTTGATTGTATAGACAGCGTAAAAACAAAAATTGCTTTAATAGAAACGGCAAACAAACTGAATATTAAAATAATCAGCTCAATGGGGACAGGTAACAAGCTGGATGCTAACAAGTTTGAAGTTTGCGATATTTATAATACCTCTGTTTGTCCTTTGGCAAGAATTTTAAGAACGGAGCTGAAAAAAAGAGGTGTAAAAAAACTAAAAGTTGTCTATTCAAAAGAAGTCCCTAAAAAGATAGAGAATACTGACATAAAAATTGCTTCAATTGCTTTTGTACCTTCTGTGGCCGGTTTGATTATCGCAAGTGAAGTGGTAAAAGATTTAATAAAATAACAAAAATTCTTTTTTTTGAGCTTTGTATAAACAAAAGAAAGGATTATTAATGAAGATTTTACCTGTATTTAATTTTAAATCAGGGAATTGTTATAATAAAAATAATTTAAATAACACAAAAACTGCTCCTTATCCTTTTGATTCCGTTTCTTTCGGTAAATACCAAAAACCTGCTATTGCAGTAGGTTGTTTTCATTCAAATTGTATGGGTGCTAATGCTTTCCATATGGCAAGGTATGATAAAGATAAGGTTGAGTTTCTCGCTGATACTTTAGATGAGCAAAAATATTTGACATCTGCTTTAAGCTCTTTTAGCTGTTGTATAAGCATTTTTGGTGCAGCGTGTGAAATTAGTTTTTGAAGCTCATTATATCTCAATGTTTTATTTATAAGGTGTCCTATAATAACTCCTTTGTATTTTTCTCCGACTACATCCATAGTTGCTTTATGAGGGCATTTGTATTCGTCCTTTTTATGCTTTGTCATAATTATGCTCCCTAATTTACTTTTTAGTAAGTATTCCCTTTAATATTGCTGTACGCATACATTAACTCTAAAGACAATAAATTGTAACATTGTTATTGAGTTGTGTCGGTTTTGTATCAATTGTGATATATTTAACTTGTGCAAATTAAAGAAATAACTACGAATAAAACGGATTATACGGATATTCTGTTAATCGGTGATGAAGATAAAAAAATGATTAATAAATATCTGGAACAATCTACTCTTTATGCATTGTATAAGAATAATGTATTAGCCTCAATTTGTGCCGTAGCTGAAATAGATAATGAAACTGTTGAAATAAAAAATCTTGCAACTTATCCGGAGTATCGAAATGAAGGCAATGCCTCAGCATTGATTGATTTTGTATGCAATAAATATAAAACAAATTTTAAATATTTAATCCTTGGAACCGGAGAAAATATCAATACATTGAAATTCTATAAAAAACACGGTTTTCAAGAAACCCACAAACTAAAAAATTTTTTTATTGAAAATTACTCACATCCAATTTTTGAAGACGGAAAACAATTAAAAGATATGATTTATTTAAAGAAAATTTTATAACCTTTTAATTTATTCATCTATGCTAATTTTAAAATCCTGGTAAATTTAGACAAATTTTAAAACAGTTGTTGATAAAAATTCAAATTTACTCATTTATCTAAAATAATCATATTATTTACGCTAAGCCTTAATTTTTCTAAAACACAAGTAAAAAGGCTTAAAAACATTATAGCCAAATAATTGCTCCATTTGTTATATACAAAAGTACTTGCTTCAAGCATTACAATAATAAATTAAAAAACAGAGACGAAGGGATTCGAACCCTTGGCGGAGTCGCCCCCGCACAGTCGTTCCAGGACTGCACCTTAAACCACTCGGACACGTCTCTATCTATTATCAATATAATAAAACCAAAGCAAAAAGTAAATAGTTTATAATTGGAAGATTTGTTTAAAATGTGTCTGTGTATATTTTATAAACCTTTCCTTCTTTTATTTTTTTGAATTCTTTTTTATTGTCTAAATCTTGCACTTTTATTCTTGTTAAGACATAAATATTTTTGTCCTTGTTATTTTTAACAAATTTTACCAGCTGTCTGTAATCATCCTGATTTCTTGTAACTATATATTTAATTTTCTTTTTGGGATTTAAAATTGAATATTTAGCACTAAAACCATATGTTACAATTTTTGAGTTTTTCTGCTGATAAATGTAATCGGCATATTCTACAAGTTCATCTTGCGCAAAACTTGTGTAATAAGGAATGCCAAAATCGCAGGTAATATATACGATGGCAAGCATCAAGCCAAGGTTTAGCAGGAATGTTTGTGTAAATTTTTCTTTTTTTGTAGAAATAAAAGAATAAAGCGCAATGACTAAAACATATATCAAAGCTGGAATTGCAAATATTATCGCATTATCAATGTAAAATTCAATACTGTCGGGCAATATTTGTTTGTATACAAAAGCAAATATAAGACCCGATAGCGACATTATTAAAAATAAAAAAGAATTTATATAGTTTGAAATCTTCATTTCTTTTTTATTTTCGCCATATACTATTGCTTTGTACCAAAAGTTTCCTATTATTAAAGAAAGAGCCGGAAATGCAGTTAGGATGTATGGGGGCAGTTTTGTTGAAGCACTTGAAAAAAAGCAAAAAACAAATATTAAATAAACATATGCAAAAGCGGTAATTTTTTTATCCCTTACATCTAAATTCATTAAATCCTTCATTGCTTCTTTGGACTTTAATTTTAAGGCAAAATTTTTGGAATCTTTAATAACTACACTAATAAAATTAAACGCCCATGGAATAAGTCCTGTTAGCATTATGGGAAGGTAAAACAAAAACGGTTGTTTTCTTCCTAATCCTTCAGAATTCAAAAGACGGGCAAAGTGATGTTTTAAAATATACATATTTATCCAATCAATCCCGTAAGCTTTATATATTAAAACATGCCAGGGAAGGGTTGTGATAAGAAAAATGATAAGCCCCGGTATCAGATATGAGGGTTTAAAAAGTTCTTTTGTTTTTTTAAAAATAAGATATGTAAAAAACACAACGCCGGCGGGAACTGCAAGCCCGATAAAGCCTTTGGCTAAAATTGACAATGCCATAAACAGGTAGCCGAAATACCAGGCGATTTTTTTGCTTTTTTCCTTTTTCAAAAATAAAGGTAAAATAGCGCAATAAATTGCACACATTGAAAAAGTCATAAAGTTTAAATCAAGTATTGCCACATGTACAAAAACCAGAAACCAAGCACTTCCTAAAAGCGTACTTGCACACAAAAAACCGAATAATTTGTCGTTTGAAATCTTTTTTGCAAAAAAGTAAGTAAAAAAGATTCCGAAACTGCCAACCAAGGCTGTTGCAAATCTGCTTGCAAAAATTGTTTGAGCATTAAAAAATTTGTATGATAAAACATTTAACCAAAAATAAAGTGGCGGTTTTTCCAAAAAAGGCTCAAAGTTTAATATGGGAGTTAAATATTCTTTTGTAAGATACATATATTTGCTCATATTTACGTATCTTGTTTCGTCTATATCGATCAAAGGATAGATACCAATGTTTGAAAAGATAAAAAGAATACATCCCAAAAAAAGTATAAGGGCATAAGGCGGTTGTATTTTAAAATTTTTATTTTCCATATTATTTATCCGTATTTGTTATTTTTTTAGCTTTTTCCCATAAATTTTCGTATTCTTCAAAACTTAATTCAGTTAACGGCTTTTGAGATAATTCTTCCAGCTTATTAAATCTTTTGATGAATTTTTTGTTTGCTTTAGCCAAAGCAATCTCGGGGTCAATTTGATTCCAACGGGCTATGTTTACAAGACAAAAAAGAATATCCCCAAATTCTTCTTCTTTGTTTTTGTTGGTTTCTGCATTTTTAAATTCATCAATTTCTTCCAAAAAGCAATCTTCCAACTGACTGTAGTTTTTCCATTCAAACCCTTTTCTTACTGCTTTTTTAGAGATTTTCATCGCAGCTAAAAGCGCAGGAAGTGTTTTTGGAATTCCATCCAGCGTTCTTTTTCTTTCTTTCTTTTCTTTTTCTTTCAATTTTTCCCAATTTTCAAGAATTTTTTTTGTGTCATTGGTTTTAAGCTCTCCAAAAACATGCGGGTGTCTGTGGATGAGTTTATCATTCAACATTTTAGCAACATCTTGAATATTAAATTCATGGTTATCTGCCGCAATTTGAGAATGCAAAAGAACTTGCAACAGAACATCTCCCAATTCTTCTTTTAAATGTTCGGGACTATTTTCATCTATTGCTTCAACAGCTTCATAAGCTTCTTCCAACATATTTTGTCTTATTGAAGAATGTGTTTGTTTCCTGTCCCATTCGCAGCCATTAGGTGAGCGTAAAATTTTAACGGTATTTATAAGTTCTTTTAAATAGTCTTTGTTCATTATTCCACCATTTGATCTACGCTTAAAATTAAAATTCCGCCTCCGCCGATTTGTTTAAGATTATCTATTGCACTGTAGACTTTGTCTTTATCAACTACAACATGAATTACTACTTTATCCGGATTATTGTGAAGCGGTATAACTGTTGGTGATGATAATCCCGGAAGAAAACTTTTTACTTCATTGATTTTGTCTTTTGGGATGTGTGCCATTAAGTATTTTTTTGCCTTGGCATCCAAAACCGAATCAAGTGCTCTTATAAACGAGCGGAGTTTGAGTTGCTTTTCTTTTTCAAGGTCACATCTTGCACAAAGTACTGTTGACGATGATAAAATTTTGTCAATGATTTTCAACCTGTTGGATTTTAGAGTTGTTCCGGTTGAAGTTATATCAACTATGCAATCACAAAAACCAAGAGAAGGAGTAATTTCAACAGCTCCTGAAATTTGAGATATTTTAGCTTTTTTCCCTATTTTATCAAAATATTTTTTTGCTATATTCGGAAAAGATGTTGCAACCGTAAGTTCTTCTTTTAGTTGCGAGACATCTTCAATATTTTCTGACTCTTTAATTGCAACAACCATATTACACTTATCAAAATCAAATTCTTTTACAATATCTACTTTGACTTCTTTTTCCGCTATAATATCTTTTCCGGTAAAGCCGATGTCTGCTACTTTTGAATCTAAAAAATTAGGAATGTCTGCCGCTCTTACAAAAATTAATTGAAAACTTTTGTCTTTGCTGTCTATTTTCAAGCACCTTTCATCCTTTGATTCAAATTTTAATCCGGCTGCATTTAAAAGTTCGTATATTTTGTTTGAAAGTCTTCCTTTGTTTGGAATAGCGATTTTTAGCATATTATTCACAGTTTTCCTTTTTATTTAATATTAACACAAAGCTTAAAATTTGTTACTTTACTTAAGATGTTTTTAATATAAAATTAACATATTGTAGTTAATAGGGGAGAACAATGGAAAATTTACACCAACTTATTGCAGACAATGCTATTATGGTATCTGCAATAATTTTAATAGTTGCATATATATTTATTGCATGGGAAAAAATCTCAAAAGTAGTAATCGCTCTATTGGGCGGTTCTTTAACTTTGTTTTTGGGACTTTTGGCAACAGAAAAAACGCCGGCGGATTCTGTGCATTATTTTATTTCATACATTGATTTTAATGTAATATTTTTACTTGTTTCAATGATGATAATAGTTCATATTGCATCAAAATCCGGCATGTTTACCTGGCTTGCAAATGAAATATTGAAAAAAACAAAAGGTAAGCCAAAACTTGTTCTTGCTGCTTTAGCTGTATTTACGGGTGTAGCTTCTGCGTTTTTGGATAATGTGACTACGGTTATTCTTGTAATGCCTATAACTTTTGCAGCATGTAAACTTTTAGATATAAATCCGATACCGTTTTTAGTCAGTGAAATTTTTTGTTCCAATATTGGCGGAACGGCAACTTTAATAGGTGATCCTCCTAATATAATTATTGGTTCGGCTGCTAACTTTAGCTTTATGGACTTTGTAAGAGAATTAACCGGTGTTGTATTTGTTATAATGGCGGTTGTGATTGCACTTTTAATTTTTATATACAGAAAAGATTTAAAATCATCTCCTGAAAAAATGGAGCTTGTGTCAAAAATAGATAATTCAACTTCAATTACGGATATGAAACTTGCCTTAAGAGCAGGCATCGTGTTGTTCTTGGTGATACTTGGGTTTGTAACCCATGATTTAACACATATTCCTACGTTTTTGATAGCAATGATAGGTGCAAGTATTCTTTTGATATTTGAAAAACCTGCAGAAATTTTGGTTGAAGTTGAATGGAATACAATATTTTTCTTTATAGGTTTGTTTATAATTATTGGCGGTCTGGAGGCATCGGGCGGGATTGCTTTGATGGCAAAATGGCTTTTGGAAGTTACAAAAGGATCTCAAGCTGCAACTTCAATGATAATTCTGTGGGCTTCCGGCATTTTATCTGGTATTATTGATAATATTCCTTACACTGCCACTATGACTCCTATGATAGCGGCTATAGAACAGACAATGGGTAGAGCTTATGCTCATCCTTTGTGGTGGTCTTTGGCGCTTGGCGCTTGTTTGGGCGGAAATATGACAATAATTGGTGCTGCAGCTAATGTTATAGTTTCGGAAAATGCGGCAAAAGCCGGGCATCCAATTTCATTTATGAAGTTTTTAAAATATGGTATAATGATTACTATGATATCTCTTTTGATATCAACTGTTTATATATACTTTAGATTTTTAATTAAGTAATGATAATTGATGATAGCAATAAAAAGAATAATAAAGCGCTCAAAAAAGGATTGAACCCTGATTTGAGTGCTTCTTTAAACAATAATGATGATAATTATGAAAAAAATATCCGTCCTTTAAATTTCGATGATTATATCGGCCAAAATTCAATTAAAGAAACTCTTAAAATATCAATCGAAGCTGCCAAAAAAAGAAATACTTTTCTTGATCATCTCCTTTTTTACGGTCCTCCGGGGTTAGGAAAAACAACACTTGCATCGATAATTGCAAATGAAATGAAAACTTCAATTAAAATTACAAGTGCCCCTTCTATAGAGCGTCCAAGGGATATAATAGGAATCTTGATGCAAATGAAAGAAGGCGAAGTTTTGTTTATAGATGAAATTCATCGACTAAACAAGGTGGCCGAAGAAATTCTCTATCCGGCTATGGAAGATTTTTCAATTGATCTTACAACAGGAAAGAGTCAAAGCGTTAAAACAATGCGAATACCGATACCAAAATTTACTCTGATAGGTGCAACAACAAAAGCCGGAGCTTTGTCAGGCCCTTTAAGAGACCGATTTGGGATAATTCACAGACTTGAGTTTTATACAACAGAAGAACTTTCAAGGATTGTAAAAAGAACAGCAAAAATTTTAAACTTTGATATTGACAAAGAAGGTGCCATGGTTATTGCATCAAGATCAAGATTTACTCCAAGAATAGCAAACAGGCTGGTTAAAAGAAGTGCTGATTGGGCTATTGTTAAAGGTGACGGGAAAATTACAAAAGAAATAGCACAAGATGCGCTCAACGCTCTTGATATTGATGAAATTGGTTTGGATGTTACAGACAGAGCGCTTTTGAAGCTGATGATAAATTCTTTTGACGGTGGCCCTGTGGGCATAGAAACTCTTGCTGTTGCACTGGGAGAAGATATAAGGACAATAGAAGATGTCTTAGAACCTTATTTAATTCAAAAAGGTTTTATACTGAGAACCCCAAGAGGAAGAAAGGTAACCGCTCTGGCTTATGAACATTTGGGAATAAAAGCTGAAACTTCTCAATTGGGATTATTTTAGTTATAGCTAAAGGGTTTCTATTTGCAGCAAAAACCCTTTAGCTGCTTATATAAACTATTTTATTTCTTCTTTTCCTTTTGTTTTGATTTCATTTTCGAGTTTTTCAATAAACTCATCAATTATCATTTCTCCGATTTGTCCGACGCCTCGTTTTCTTATCGAGATTTTATTTGATTCAATTTCTTTATCGCCAGCAATTAAAACATAAGGCACTTTTTGGTTTTGAAGATAATCTCTTATTTTATAGTTCATTGATTCAGATTTTTCTTCAAAAATTACTCTTATGCCTTTTGAGCGTAATTTGTTGTATATTGTTTCCATATAGTCATTATGTCTGTCTGCAATCGGAACAAGTGCAACTTGATGAGGCGCAAGCCATGCGGGAAAAGCTCCTGCGTAGTGCTCGATTAAAATTCCGTGGAATCTTTCCATTGAACCAAATATTACACGATGAAGCATTACGGGGGTTTTCAAGATGCCGTCTTTGTCTTGATATTTTATGTCAAACCTTTCCGGTAAATTAAAGTCTAATTGAATTGTAGCGCATTGCCATGTTCTTCCGATTGCATCTTTTATTTTGAAATCGATTTTAGGGCCATAAAAAGCTCCGTCGCCTTCGTTAATTTCGTAGCTCATTTGACGTTTATTCAGGGCTTCTTTTAAGCCTGCTTCAGCCAGTTCCCAGTTTTTAATATCTCCGACAAAACTTTCAGGTCTGGTTGAAAGTTCAACTTCAAAACTCATATCAAATATTTTCATACTGTCTGAGACAAAATCAATAATAGCATTAATTTCATCTACCAACTGTTCCGGTGTACAGAATATATGAGCATCATCCTGGGTGAAACCTTGAACACGTGTGAGACCCGATAATGCTCCTGATTTTTCACGTCTGTATACAGTTCCAAGCTCAGCCATTCTTAAAGGTAAAGAACGGTAAGAGTGGCGTTGAGATTGGTATATTAAAATATGAAAAGGACAATTCATGGGTTTTACAATGTATTGTTCATCGCTTTCGTCATCTTTTTGTATAAAAAACATATTGTCTTTATAATGATCGATATGGCCTGAAAGTTCCCATAATTTTGATTTTGCCAATTGGGGAGTCTGAACAATAACATAGCCTCTTTTTCTGTGCTCTTGCCTCCAATAATTTTCAATTTCTTCTCTTACGGTGTAAAGGTTAGGATGCCAAAGTACAAGGCCTCCTCCAATTTCATCTCTTACTGAGAATAAATCAAGCTGAGTGCCAAGTTTTCTATGGTCTCTTTTTTTTGCTTCTTCTAATCTGTTTATATATTCATCCAGCTCTTCTTTTGTCTGAAATGCGGTAGCGTATATTCTTTGGAGCATTTTATTGTTTTCGTTTCCTCTCCAATAAGCTCCTGCAGTTGACATTAATTTAAAAGCTTTAATTTCTTTTGTAGATTCAATATGAGGACCTGAACATAAGTCTGAAAATAAGACTTTGCCGTCTTTATCTTTTGTAAGATATAAAGTCGGACTATCGTTTTTATGTTCTTCTAAAAGTTCGGCTTTATATATTTCTCCCTGATTTTTGAATTCTTTAATCTGCGCTTCAATATCAGGTATAACATATTTTTCAAAAGTAAGATTTTGACTGATTAATTTTTTCATTACTTTTTCGATTTCTTTTAAGTTTTCATCTGATAAGCTAACGCCTTCAATATCAAAATCATAATAAAAACCGTTTTCAATTGCAGGGCCTATAGCAAGACGGGCTTGCGGGTATAGAGTTTGCACGGCTTGCGCCATGATATGCGCACATGAATGTCTAAGAATTTGTAATTTATTATCAGCTTGTTTTTCCATATCTTCCCTCGTGTTTTCTTTTAATAAAATTTTATCATAAAATTTTTATTTGATTTAAAAATTAATTTTAAACTCTTTTATGTAAGTAAAAATTTTAAAAACACAAAGTGCTCTATTTGTTTTGTGAAGTTTGTATTAAAAGATAATAAAACAACAAAAATAAGGGTTTCATATCGGATTTGAACAAAAAAATTTTAATGTATTCTAAAAATGAGAATTTTAATGCACAATTAATATTACTTTTGCGATGTTTAATTCTTTGCGTTTTAAACAATAAACAGATGATTATCTTATTTTTTCTATAATTAAATCAGTCATTTTTGTTGTCGTTGTCAATTCATTATCTTTTTGTAAGATATCTCTTGTTCTATAGCCTTCCTTTAAAACTTCTTTTACGGCTCTATATATTGAATCGCTTGCTGATTTTTCATTAAATGAATAATCAAGCATCATAGCGGCAGATAGAATCGTTGCAATTGGGTTAACGGAGTTTTTGCCTGCTAAATCCGGAGCGCTTCCATGGATTGGCTCATACATAAAAGGAGTCTTTCCGTCCGATAACGACGCTGAAGGAAGCATACCTAAAGAACCGCATATTGTTGAAGCTTCGTCGGATAAAATATCTCCAAAAATATTCCCTGTTAAAATAACATCAAATTGTCTCGGGTTTTGAACCAGTTGCATGGCGCAATTATCTATATACATAAATGATAATTCGACATCCGGATAATCTTTTGATACTTCAACCGTTATTTCCCTAAATAATCTTGAAACATCTAAAACATTTGCTTTATCTACGCAACAAACCCTCTTTTTTCTTTTTTGAGCAGATTTAAAAGCAACAATAGCTATTCTTCTGATTTCATCTTCATCATAAATCATATTGTTAAATCCGACTTTAATTTCTCTGTTATCAAGAGTTGTTTTTTTGATTATTCCTTTTGGCTCTCCAAAGTATACATCACCCGTTAATTCTCTTACAATCATAATATCGCAATCACGGGCGACCTCTTCTTTTAGAGGAGAAGCAAATAACAGTTCATTAAAAACTTTAATCGGTCTTAAATTTGCAAAAAGATTTAATCTTTTTCGGATACCTAAAAGAGCCCGCTCAGGTCTTAATTCCGGAGCCAGTGAATCATATTTCCAATCTCCGACAGCTCCCAATAATACGGCATCTGATTTTAAGGCTGTTTCAATTGTCTTATCAGGTAGAGGAAAGCCTGTTTCATCGTAAGCTCTTCCTCCAATCGGGGCGTAATTATAGTTAAATTTAATATCATAAACTTCACTTATTCTATCAAGAACTTTGATTGCCGAAGCAAGAATTTCTCCTGCAACTCCATCACCCGTTAATATTGCAATATTTTTCATTTTAACCTCTGATTTTTCTTTTTGTATATTCAACAAGACCGCCCGCTTCGATTAGTTCTTTGATTTCTTTGGGATACGGTAAAAATTTGTATTCTTTGTTTTTTGTTTTATTAATTATTGTACCGTTAGTTAAATTTATTTCTATAATATCATCTTCATTGATGTCGTCTTGAATTTCATCGTTTTCAATAATTACAAGGCCAATATTTATTGCATTTCTGTAAAAAATTCTTGCAAATGTTTTTGCAATAACCGCCTTAATTCCGCATGCTTTTATTGCAATGGGAGCATGTTCTCTTGAAGAACCGCATCCGAAGTTGTAGCCTGCAATAATTAAATCATTTTTTTTAACTTCTTTTGAAAAACTTGAATCAATATCTTCCATGCAATGCTTACTGAGTTCTTCGGGAGATTTAGTATTTAGGTATCTTGCCGGTATGATAACATCCGTATCAACATTGTCTTTATATATCCAATTTTTATTCATACTGATTTCATCCATTTAAACTATATACAATAACTATATTATAAATTAATATAATTATGCAAATAGGAATTCATTAAAGAGTGAATTCAAGGTAACAGTAGTACTTGTATACAACATAAAAAGGAGTAAACAATGCAAGAAACAATCATCGAAACAGCTGGAAAAATTTGGGAATACCTTAATGAAAACGGTGAAGTTACAACAAAAAAAATGAACAAAGACCTTGGTCTTAATGAAAACTTTACAAGCTTGGGACTTGGCTGGTTAGCTCGTGAAGACAAAGTTAACTTTAGCAAAAAAGGTTCATATACAAAAATTAGCTTAAGATAAGTTTAAAAAATTATTTTATAAAGAAGTCCTTGCAAGTTGTTGACAAGGACTTCTTTTTTTTAGAGAATAGAATTAAGTCGAATATTTCGAATTAAACAGATATATAATAGAAAAGGAAATAAAAATGGCTACACCAAAGAAAAGAACAGGAAAAGCAGCACAAGCAAGCAGAAGGGCAAACTGGAAAGGAACTATTCCTGCTACAACGACTTGTCCTAATTGTAAAGCTGTGGTTTTGACTCATACAGTATGTCCGGAATGCGGATATTATAAAAACGGAATTGTATCAATTAAAAAGAAAGAAGAACAAAAAGAAGTTAAAACCGAACTAAAAGAAGAAACAACCGTTCAAAAAGAAGTTTCTGTTGAAGAAAAAGAAGTTAAAAAAACAAGAAAACCGAGAGCAAAAAAAGCTTCTGTAGAAGAAAAAACTGAGCCGGCAGACGAAAAAAAAGAAGCTGAAGAATAAATTATAAGTTAATTTTGGGGATATTAGTATGACAAGAATTGCGCTTGATGCAATGGGCGGAGATTATGCTCCGGGAGAAATAGTTAAAGGTGCTGTATGGGCAGCGCAAGATTATAATGTTGCAATAGAACTTGTTGGTCAAATTGACAAAATTCAACCAATACTTGATGAGATTGCAAGAAAGGGCATAAGATCAAACCGTGGCGGATATTTTGTTAAAAAAATCAAGGTGGACTTGTCTAAACTGGATATCAAACTTACCCAGGCAGATGAAATAATTGAAATGGGCGAAGCTCCCGGTGTTGCAATCAGAAAAAAAAGAAATTCATCAATAGTTTTAGCTGTCGATGCTGTTGCTAAAGGAAGCTCTGATGCAGTTGTGGCTGCAGGCTCTACAGGTGCTGCTATGGCAAGTTCTCTTTTTGGATTGGGAAGGCTAAAGGGAATAGAACGTCCTGCAATTGCTGCAACTCTTCCAACTAAAAAAGAGCCGGTTATACTTATTGATGCCGGTGCAAACAGTTCATGCACTCCGGAGATGCTTATGCAATTTGCAACAATGGGTGTGACTTTTGCAAAAAATGTGTACAACAGAGAAAATCCGAGAGTCGGTGTTTTAAATATCGGTGAAGAGGAAGAAAAAGGAAGCCCTCTTGTAAAAGATGCATACAAACTTTTAAAAGAAAACACCATAGGATTAAATTTTATCGGAAATATTGAAGGAAAAGAGCTTTTCCAGGGTGATGTTGACATAGTCGTGTGCGAAGGTTTTGTCGGTAATGTTGCCTTAAAGACAATTGAAGGCTGTTCAATGATGCTTTTTAAATTAATACAACAAGAATTTAAAAGCGATTTGATTTCAAAAATTGTTGGTTTGTTGGCTAAACCTTTTATGAAAAGAATTTACAAAAGAATCAATTACGAAGAGTTTGGCGGTGCGCTTCTTCTGGGTGTAAAAGGAATAACCGTTATATCTCATGGCAGAAGTTCTTCTTATGCAATTAAAAATGCGGTCCGTGTTGCAAAAGAAGCCGTTGAAACAGGTGTTAACAAAAAAATTGCTGAAATAATTAACTAGTGAATAATGAGGATGAAATGAAGAAATTTGCTTTTATATTTCCCGGACAAGGCTCTCAATGCACGGGTATGGGATTGGATTTGTACAACAATTTTAAAGAAGCAAAAGAAGTTTTTGACATTGCAGACAGTACTCTTGAAAAAAAAATCTCAAGTATTTGTTTTGATGGGCCTGACGATGAACTTAAAAAAACAATCAATGCGCAAAGTGCAATTGTTACCACTTCAATAGCTGCCTTGAACGCTTTTTTAGCTAAATGCCCGGATATAAAACCGGATTTTACTCTCGGACATTCTTTAGGTGAATACTGTGCAATGTATTGTAGTTCCGTTATGGATTTAACAACAACAATAAGAGCAATACAAAAGCGTTCGGAACTTATGGATGAGGCAACAAAAACAAGTAAAGGAACAATGGCTGCAATTTTGGGTGCAAGTATCGAAAATATTGAAACTTCGATTAAAAAAGCAGGTGAATTTGGTCTTGTGCAGGTTGCAAACTATAATGATCCAACCCAAACAGTAATTACCGGTGAAATTCCGGCTGTTAATAAAGCTTGCGAATTTATCAAAGAAAAAGGTGCTAAAAGGATTGTTCCCTTGGCTGTTTCCGGTGGATTTCATTCTAAATTAATGGACAGTGCTAAAGATGGTTTTGTTGATTTTGTTAAAGATTTAAATATTAACAATGCAATAACCCCTGTTATCACAAATATTGATGCTAAGGTAACAGTTAGTGCCGAAGACTTTAGAACTAAAATGCCCTCTCAAATAAATTCTTCGGTTATGTGGGTTCAGTCTATACAAAAAGCAATAGAAGAAGGTGTTAATACTTTCATTGAATTTGGAAACGGCAAAGTGCTTGCAGGACTTAACCGTAAAATTTCGAGTGAAATTAAGACTTATAATGTTTTTGATTCAGCAAGTTTGAACAGTACAACAGAAGAGTTAATGGTAGGAGTGTAATATGGTAAGTGAAAAATTAGCTTTAGTTACCGGCGGTTCACGTGGTATAGGAAGAGCGTGCGCTATAGAGCTGGCTAAAGCAGGATACGATATTGTAATAAATTATGCGGGTAATACTGAAGCTGCATTGAAAACGGTTGAGGAAATTAAAACTTTTAATGTCAAAGCTGAAGCATATAAATTTGATGTATCAAACCCTGATGAAGTTAATAAAAATATTGGTGCAATCATTGAAAAATACGGAAGAATTGATGTTTTGGTAAATAATGCAGGTATTACAAGAGACGATTTATTTATAAGAATGACTGATGATAAATGGTCTGATGTTATAAATACAAATTTAAATTCTGTTTTTTATGTTACAAAACCTGTTGTAAAATTAATGATGAAACAAAAATGTGGTTCTATAGTTAACACCACAAGCGTTGTCGGCGTATATGGAAACCCGGGGCAGGCAAATTATTCTGCTGCAAAAGCAGGACTTATCGGGTTTACAAAGTCTCTTGCAAAAGAATTAGGTTCAAGAAATATCAGAGTAAATGCGGTAGCTCCCGGTTTTATTGAAACGGATATGACAAAAAATCTTGCAAATACTGACGAGATGCTTAAATTAATCCCTTTAAAGCGCTTGGGATCTCCTCAAGATATTGCATGTGCCGTAAAATTTTTAGCAGTTGATTCGCAATATATCACGGGGCAGGTTCTTGAAGTCGATGGTGGTTTGATTATTTAATGTTTAATTTTAAAAAAAATAAATTATTATTAATGTTTTGTTTGTTGCTTTTTGTTTCACTCCAAAAAGCAACAGTTTTTGCTATAGATATGAGTGAATTTGGTGACTTTTCTTCCCGCTCGACAATCTTAAGAGCAATTGAAGGCAACAAAAACGAAGTAGACAGTGAATTAAGAGAGCTTATTAAGTCAAAAAAACTTTTTTTAAATTCAAAATGTTTAATTGACCAGATTAAAAAAAGCAATTATGAAAATGTTGACTTGCTGCTTCAAGCAAAACTTAATCCGAATTCAAGCTATATGAGTGAGTATCCTGTTTATATTGCCGCTAAAGAAAATGAGTTTGAAATTCTTAAACTTTTGGTTGAAAACGGTGCAAAATTAGACAGAGGTTTTTTTAGTGAATTGTTTGAAGCGGTAAAACACAAGAATTCCAAAATGGCACTTTATTTAATTGACAATGGCGCTAAAATTAACTATAGTGATGCAATTACAAGCAACACTATCTTGTATTATACTCTTAAAAATAATTTAGATGATGTTTTGTTAAAACTTGTTGAAAAAGGTGTAAATGTAGACAAAAAATCTGCTATATTAATAAGAAAGAAAAAACTTATCAATTTATTTGAAAAGGATTAAAAAGCGGTTCGACTGAACCGCTTTTTAATTAAACTGTTTTAAAAATCTTTCATCATTATTGAAAAATAATCTGATATCGTCAATAGCATATTTTAACATTGTAAGTCTTTCAACCCCCATGCCGAAAGCAAATCCGGAATAAACTTCAGGGTCTATATCTACGGATTTTAATACGTTAGGATCAACCATTCCTGCTCCTAAAATTTCAAGCCAACCTGTGCCTGAGCAGATGGAACAGCCTTTCCCCTGACACATTATACATTGAACATCAATTTCAACAGAAGGTTCTGTAAACGGGAAGAAACTGCTTCTATATCTTGTTGGTCTGCCTGAGCCAAAGTATAGTCTTATAAATTCATTTAAAACACCTTTTAATTGTGCAATTGTAACATTTTTGTCAACGTACAACCCTTCAATTTGATGAAATAAATTGTTTTTTCTTGCGCTAACAGACTCGTTTCTGTAAACTCTTCCCGGAGATATTATTTTAATCGGAGGCTTAGAATCAAGCATTTGCCTTACTTGAGAGTTTGATGTTTGGCTTCTTAGAATAACGTTTGGGGCTGTTTTGCAATAGAATGTGTCTTGTACATCTCTTGCGGGATGTTCTTTTGGAACATTTAGTAAATCAAAATTGAATTTTTCAACTTCAACCTCGGGAGAGTTTTTAAGCTCGGCAACAGAAAAACCAAGGTGGTTAAAAATTTGAACAATTTCATTTGTTGTCTTGCTTAAAGGGTGAACTTTTCCTTGAGGGATATATTCACCATCAAGCGTAACATCTATTTTTTCGTTTAAAAGCCTTTCGTTGAGTTCTTTTTTATAAAAGAGTTCATTTTTTTCATTTATTAAATTTTCAAGTTCTTTCGATACTTTATTTAACAGCGCTCCAATAATCGGTTTTTGTGAAGCATCCAGGTCTTTTAGTCCTTTTTTCAGGTTGTTAAATTCAGAGTTTCTTGAAATATATTTGTTTTTTGCTGCCTCAAGGGTTTTTAAATCATTTGCGCTATTAATTTCGCTTAAAGCTTCTTCTTTTATCTGTTGAATTCTATTTTCCATTTTATATTCTCCTAAAGTTATAATAGCTTAAACAAAAAATTTGTTCTATAATAATTCTTATGGATTTTGTTTTTTATTTAACACTTTTTCTTTTTATTGCTATATTTTCAAGCATCGACACAAACATAGATTTTGATTTCTGGGCTCGTTTGATTGTCGGCAAGAGTTTTTTTCAGACAAACTCACTTTTTTTGAATGATTTTCAATCCTGGGGTAAAACCCATGAATTCATTGACCATGAGTGGGGTTCAAGCCTTATTTTTTATCTCATTCAAAATAAATTTGACGATATTGGCTTGTATGTATTTAAAGTATTGATTATATTTTTGACATTTTTCATTATTATAAAAATAATCAGACTGATAAAACCAAAAATAAAATTAAACTTTCTGTTTTTCTTTTTTGTAATTCAAAGCATTTGTTATACAATATTTGCAACTATTAGATGTCAAAGTTTTTCCTTTTTCTTTTTTGTTTTTTACCTTTATATTTTAATTTTTACCCAAAAAACAAAAAACTACAGGGTTTTGTGGTGTTTGCCCGTTTTAAATATTATTTGGTTGAATATGCATGGCGGATTTGTTTTGGGCCTTGCTTTGATTTTTATTTTTTCTATAGGGCAATTTTTAAATAATTCTAAATCAAAAGACTGTCTTTATTATTTTTATACATTTATTGTTTCTTGTTTTTTAAGTCTTATAAATCCATACGGTATTAAATATTTATATTATATATTTGATGCTTTTATGCTTAACAGAAATTATATTGTTGAATGGAAAAGCGCTTTTTTTGACAGCAATTTTGCTTTTGCACTGATAAAATTTAAAATTTTCTTTTTTATAACAATTCTTTTGTTTTTGTATTCAACAGTAAAAAGAATTAAAAAAGAAGGTTTTATTGTTTTTTATAAAAATTCAGATAAAATTAAATATCTTGTTTTATTTTTTACCATGGTTATTGCGCTAAAAGCACTACGATGTCATGTGTTTTTTGCTTTCAGTGTTTTAGCATACTGTTATTGTGATTTTTATGATATTTTTAACAAAAAACTTCCAAAAACAATTGATACAATAAAAGAAAGTTTAATTTTATTTTTGGTTTTTGTTTCTTTTGTTTCGCATATTTTACAGTATAAATTTACAAATACAACAAAGCCTTTTTTATATCCTGTTTATTGCGTTGAGTTTTTGAGGATTAACTCAATTAAAGGAAACATTTTTTCAAATTTTCATCACGGAAGCTATATCAGTTATAAACTTTATCCTGACAATTTAGTTTTTATGGACGGAAGATATGAGGAAGTTTACGACAACAATTTGATCAATGATATGGCAAAAGTTTTTTTGGCAATTAATCATAAAGAATTCTTTAAAAATAATCATATAGATATTTTAATTTTGGATAAAACTTATCCTATTGTTGAAAAAGTTAAAAAAGAAAAACAATATTTTTTAGCTTATGAAGACGATAATTTTGCTCTTTTTTTAAATAAAAAGTTTAAAAATCAAAAATTTAAGCAGCCGACAAGGGATATAAATTACTATAATAAAACTAAATTTTTAACAAATATAAATTGGATAGATTAATAAATTGCAGACAGTTGTTTTTTGGCGTATAATTAAAAAAAATCGGGGGATTATATGAAAAAGTTTTTTGTTGCTCTGGCTGTAGCTATACTGTCATTAGTTGTAGCAGTATATTGTTGTTTTTTGATATTTCCTCTTTTTGTAAAGCTTGAAGGCTATAAAAAAGATATTCAAAAGTTAGTTTCGGATACTTCAAAACTAAATCTTAATTATTCAAAAGCAAGGCTTTATACAACACCTCTTTTATCTGTAGGGTTGATTGTAAATGATATAGAAATAAAATTGCCGGACAATTCGCTGCTTTTAAAAACTCCTGAAATAAAAGCAGGAATCAGTTTACCTTCTTTATTAACTTTGACTGTTAAAACTTCCAAATCTCATATTTTAAATCCGGATATAAATCTTGAAATTGTAAACGGTGAACAGTATAAAGTTGTAAAAATTGTTGAAGATATAATAAATGAAAGTATTAAAAATCCAAAAGAAATAAAAGAGCCCTTGAATCCTTTTGTTGAGAGCTTAATTAATAAAATTAAAATAAAAGTTTCAAACTTTGAAATTAAAAATCACTCCCTTTTGATAAAAGACTTAAAAACAAATAATTCTTTGAATTTTAAGGGAGAAAAAATTTCCCTTTGGTATAATAGCAGAAATAATACTTTTAGGCTTATTACAAATTCAGAGCTTCTTTTAAATAACAATAAAAATCTTTTTTTGAATGTTGATTTTTCTTCGTCTTTGCCTGAATTTAAACAACAAAAACAAGAAACAGATCCTGATGAAAGAATTGCAATTCCTTTTATAAATATAGTTGATGTGTACAAAACATACGATTTAAAAGCAAATGTTGATTCAAAATTAAAATTAAGGACAAAAGACAAGCAAACATGGGCTTATGGATATTTGAACATTGATAATTTAAGCATAAAATTATCGGATGTAATTCTGCCTGACAGCTATTTACATGCAAAATTTTTCAACAAAAAAATTGAATATGAAAGCAACATATACGCAAGTCCAACGGAAAAAGCTTCTTTTTCGGGCTATTATAAGGCAGGAAAACACCCTAAAATCAGAACAAATGTTGTTTGCGAAAAAATTAGTTTTTCGAACCTTAAAGAACTTTTAAAAGGGCTTTTGGATAGTCTCAACATTAAAAATAACTTAAAAGTAATAAAAGCAGGAGGATATTTGACTGCCAATGCTTTGTTTGAAACAAATTTTAAAAAAATTAAGTCAAACGGCAGTATTACTTTAAAAGAAGGTCTTTTTGTTAATCCTGAAGCAAATATAGGTATTAAAGACATTATGCTGAATATTTTGCTTGATAATAACAGAATGGACATTAAAAATTCGAGCTTAAAAATTAATGATTCAATTTTAACTTTTAAGGGTTTTATTGATAATGATTTAAATACAGATATTGAAATCAATACAAAAAATCTTCAATTGCGTCCTTTGTTCAATGCTTTTGCTCCGAGTGATTTAAAGAAAGTCTTTATACTTTCAGACGGCAGTTTGTCACTTGATATTTACCTAAAGGGTAAATTGAATAATTTGGAGACAAATGTTAAAACAGAACTTAGAAATTTTATAGCATCGGATTCTAAAAAAGAAATATTTGTAAAAAATCAAATTAATTCAATTGATTTTAAAGGAAAATTAAGTGAAATCAACGGACAAATAAAAAACAAAGGGTTTTTGCTTTCTTATCCTAAAATGTCTTCAAGTGTAAAAGCTGATGCCTTGGATATTGTGTTAAATAATGAAAAAATTATTATTAATCCTTTTGATTTTATATATAATTCGGACTCTTCAATTAAGATTAAAGGTGAAATCAACAACTATTTTAAAACACCTGATTTAAATATATTTTTGTCCGGTTTTGTTAATACTGAAAACATAAATCGGACTTTAGGAAAGGATATTTCATATTATTTTCGCTCAAAAGGCAAAATTCCCTTTAAGGCTTCTTTAAGCGGAGATTATAAAAAGCAAAATATTATAGCCCAGCTGTATAGTGATTCAAACAACTTCATTACACCTGTTAATTTTAATATTTTTAATGGAAAACCTTGTATTTTTTCACTCGGTGCAAAAATTGAAAATAAAAAAATCAGATTGTTTGACTCGGGTTTTTTTGTTAAAAAATCTTCAAATTTCAGTGATACCTTAGCTGATAACATAAAAGATTCAACAAAAATTATTGATATAGCTGCAATTGTCGAAAATAATCACCTTAATCTTTTTAGAATCAATATTTTAAAAGAACTTAAAGGACAAATTGCAATTTTTAAAAACTCCTCTTTTAAAACAAAAGGTAAAATTGTTCTTAACGGAAGATTTAACAGTTTAAATTACAGCGGAAATCTAAAGATTTGGGATTTAAATATTCCTGAAATTTTATTCAAGACAAACCTTATAAATCTTGATTTCTTTTTAAATAAACTAAGCTTGAATTTGAATCAAATCAATCTGAATTCATCAAAGATTGATGCGTCTTTAAAAGTTAACCTGACTCCTTCAAGCGTATTACAGGCAGATGATATCTATCTGAATTCAGATTTTATTGATGTTGACAAAAGCATTATGGTTTTAGATAAACTTTCAAAATACATACCCAATAATACAAAACAAACAAAAAAAACTTCAGCTGCAGCTAAAGACATTCCTGTCAGTGCGAGAGGGGAATTTAATATTAAAAAAATTAAAAGCGGAAAAATTATACTTGAAAATACCATGGGAGACATTTTATTTAAAAATAATAATTTATATATTAATAAACTGTCTTCAAAAGCATTTAAAGGCTTGTTATCGGGTGATATTACGCTTAATGCTTTAGATTCTAAAATTACTGCAAGATTAAAAGGTAAAAATATTGATGCGAATTCCATGTTGGATGAGGCTGCAAATTTAAAAGATACACTTTTTGGCGTTTTGAAATTTGAAACAAATATTTCTCTAAAAGGCTCAACCTATAAAGAACAAATGAAATCTTTATCAGGAACGGTTTCTTTTGAAGTAAAGGATGGTCAATATGGACCTTTTGCAAAATTGGAAAATTTCTTTTTGGCTGAAAACCTAAGAGAAAATCCGATTTTTAAAAACACAATAGGAGTGATTTTAACTCCGCTTGCAACAATAGACAGTTCTCATTTTGAACTTTTGAAGGGAAGTGTAAATTTTAAAAACGGAATTGTATATTTAAATTCTATAACTTCTCAAGGCAATGTTTTAAGTTTGCTTGTTAAGGGTGATTTTAATCTTCTTTCAAATACCATTAACTCATCTGTAAGAGCAAGGCTGGCATCTGCCGTTTCAGACCTGTTAGGGCCTGTTGCTATGGCAAATCCGGTTAACCTTGTTAAAAATACTCCCGGACTGAATGTTGCAACTGCAAAACTGTTTACTGTCTTTACTGTTGTTGTAGATGAAAAAGATTTTAATGAAATACCTGCATTTGCTTCGAGTCATACTGATGAAAATGCCACGAAATTTCAAATTCTTTTAAACGGTGATGTTGCAAAACCGTTAAGCTTGGTTAAGTCGTTTAAATGGCTGGCTTTAAAGGAAGATATTGAAAAGGCAAATGAATTTAGTGATAACTATATTAAAGAACAAGAACTGCTGGCAAAACAAGCTTTAATCGATAAACTTCAAAATGATTATGAGGTAAATAACAAGGTTAAAGTCGGCGTTGAAAAGATTCTTAATATTGACACAACTGCTCCTGAAGTAAAACAGCTGTTATTGGATGAAATTATTGAGGCAAACAAGCAAAAAGCTCTGGAGTTTCAAAAACAAAACGAAGAAAAAAAAGAACAGTTAAGACAAGAAATAACAAACAAGGTAAATGAAAAATTAAATACTTTGGAAGAAAAAAAGCAGCAAAAAATTAATGAATTGCAAAGTAGAATTATTGATAATATAAAAAATAAAAATACCAATGCTATAGATGGAGAGGTTGAACTTGAGTAAAATTTACAAACCTAATTCATTTAATTCTTTTTGAAAAGGTGAAATTTTAGCCAGTTTTTTTATTACTTCAGGCACTTTTTCTATTGTATAGTTAATCTCTTCTTCTGTTGTATATCTTGAAAGAGAGAAGCGGATTGACCCATGAAGACTTGTAAAAGGCACTTTCTGAGCTCTTAAAACATGTGAAGGATCAAGGCTGCCCGAAGTACAAGCGCTTCCTGATGAGGCATATATGCCAATGTCGTTTAAATAAAGCAGTATTAATTCTCCTTCAATGTATTCAAAACCAATATTTGTTGTGTTTGGAACTCTTTGCTTGCTTCTTGAATTTAAACGTGCATTTTTCAATGCAGATAAAATTCCGTTTTCAAGTTTATCTCTCAATATTTTTACTTTATATTCTTCGCTTAAATATTCTTTTGCAAGTCTTGCAGCTTCTCCGAGCCCAACAATATAAGGGGTGTTTTGAGTACCTGCTCTTAAAGAATTTTCCTGGTGTCCTCCGAGCATAAAAGGCTCAAATAAGTTTCCTTTTTTAACATAAAGCGCCCCAACCCCTTTTGGGCTGTGGAATTTATGGCCTGATATTGAATAAAAATCTATTTCACTATCGTCCAATTCTATTGGCACTTTTCCTGCGGCTTGAACTCCGTCAGTGAAAAATTTGATTTCTTTGTTTATCTTTTTTACTTCTTTTGCAATTTCTTTAACAGGATAAACAGCCCCTGTTTCGTTGTTTGCATGCATTATTGAAACTAAAAATGTTTCGGGAGTGATTTTGGATAAAAGATTTTCTATATCTAAATCTCCGTTTTCATCTACGCCAAGATAGGTTGTTTTAAAACCCTTTTTTTCATAATTTTCATAGACGGAAAGCACGCAAGGGTGTTCGACTTGTGTTGTTATTATGTGATTTTTATTATTCCTGTTGCCAAATTTTTCTACAACTCCTTTTATTGCAGTGTTAGCACTTTCCGTGGCACATGAAGTAAAAATAATATTTTTGCTGTCACTTACCCCTAATAAATCACCTACTTGTTTTCTTGCAATTTCAATTGCTTTAGCACTTAACCTTGCGGGATCGTACATGCTTGAAGGGTTAGCATAATTTTCCTTTAAAAAAGGAAGCATTTTTTCTAAAACTCTTTCGTCGACCTTTGTGGTTGCGTTGTTGTCTAAATATATATTTTTCATTTTTTATTCTTCCAAAACAACAATTTCATCATCTACAAGCTCTTTTAATTTTGTTTCAACAAAATTTTTCAGGGTCAATTTTGCATTTGCACAATTGGAACAATGACCTTTAAGCTTTACATACACATTGTTGCCGTCTACATTTACAAGTTCAATATCTCCAAAGTCTTTTTGTAATTCGGGAGAGATTATTGTTTCTATAATATTATTTATTTTTATAATTTTTTGAATAGGATTTAACTTTTCTCTTTTATTTTTTATAACATATTTTTTAAGAATTTTTTCTATATTTTCACGACATCTTCCGCATGCAAGCCCGGAAGAAGTCATTTTTGTTATGTCTTCCATGGTTTTTGCGCCGTTATTTATCGCTTCTATTATTTGTTTTTCGCTAACGCCAAAACAATGGCAAATTATCATTGAGCCGTTTTTTTTGTCATCTTCATATAATTCTTCCCAGTCTTCCTGCAGGTAGTTTTTGAGCGCATCTTCAAGAGCTTCCCTGCCCATAACGGAGCAGTGCATTTTTTCGGGAGGAAGGCCGTCCAGTTCTTGTGCTATTTGTTTGTTGGTTATTTTTCTTGCTTCTTCTATTGTTTTTCCGATGAGCATTTCTGTTAATACGCTGCTTGCCGCAACAGCAGAACCACAGCCGAATGTTTGGAATTTTGCATCTGTAATAACATTATTGTCAATTTTTAAATATAATTTTAGTTTATCTCCACATGAAAGTGCGCCTGCTTCTCCAATAGCGTCTGCATTTTCGATAGACCCGACATTTCTGGGGTTTTTAAAGTGCTCTTTTACTTTATCTGAATATTCCCACATAAATTACCTTATTTATCATCTACATCTGCATTATACCACTTAAAAATCGTACTTGTATATGGCAAAAAATTTTATATTTCATTGCATAATATAAATATGGAAAATAGTCAATACGATTCATTAACAGACAAATTAATTAAATCAGGAATCATTAAAAACGAATTTTCAGATGAGCAGGAAAATATTGAAAATTTATACGGAATTGTTCCTGCAGAGGATATGTCAAATTCTCCTTTTATCTGTCATCCTGTTGAAAATGAGAAAGTTCTGCACAAAAGAATAAACAATTATGATTTTAATTTGCTCGAAAACGCAGCAAAACAAAGCCCTATGGATAATTCTGCTTTTAAATTGATTAAGCGTTTTTTAAACTTTAAAGAAAACAAAGCACAAAAGAGCAATTTTATAAATATCGAAAAATTTTTGTTCACTTTTTTTCCTAAGCTTTATAAAGCAAAACTGGTAAAAGACGCTATGGTGAAGCTTAGGGAATTGAATATTGATGCTAAAGTTCTATTAGATAAGACTATTCCCTACGGGGAATCTGAAAGTCGTTATCAGAATCTAATAGAATATCTGAAATATGCAAATGAACTGCAGGTTAAATTAAAGAAAAAAATTTAATTTTAAACTGTTTCATCCAAATGGTTTCCTTCAACCATTTTTCTCAGATTTCTTCGGCTATTGAATTGGTTTTTACTTGAAAGTGCCTGTTTGTATAACATATTTAATTTGGAAGTAATGTATAACTCGGAGTTATCTGAACAGGTTCTTTTGGTATACAAATTCATTCCGTTGCTTGCGATATTAAAATTTAGTCCGTTTATTCTTGCCATACTGTTCTCTTTTTGGGGCGCATTAACCATTATATGAAAAACATTTCAAAAGTCAAGATTGATATATTAATTCTTTTTTAATTATATTTTTTTACATTTCTTCATTTTTTTTTGTTTTTATATTAGAATAATTTTACTATGTTAAAAGATTATTTTATTAAAGTTACAAAAGATGCCTTGAATAAGGCAATAGATGAAAAAAAATTAAATATTGATAAAAATATACAGATTGATTTTGTATGTGATAAGCCAAAAAACAAAGAATTCGGTGACTTTGCAATAAATGTTTCTTCTTTGTGCCGTTATGCAAAAACTTCTCCTTTGGTTTTAGCGCAAACAATTTGTAAATACATACAATCTGAAAACTTTAGTATTGGCGTAGTTAGCGGATTTATTAATTTTAAACTCGAAAAAGAATTTTTAAATAACATAGTAGCAGAAATTTTATCCAAAAAACAAAATTATCTTCAGACAAATATAGGCAATTTTAAAAAAGTAAATATTGAATATGTAAGCGCTAATCCAACAGGCCCTTTTCATATCGGTCATGGACGTTGGGCGGCTTTGGGCTCAGCTTTGGCTAATATTATGAAATATTGCGGGTATGATGTTTTTCAGGAGTTTTATATTAACGACGCAGGCAACCAGATTAACAAACTTGCTAAGTCTTTGGAAATTAGAGTAAGACAGCTAAAAGGTGAAAAAGTTGAACTTGAAGAAGGTCTGTATCCTGGAGAATATTTGATTGATTGTGCTAAAAGATATATAGATGATAACAAAGGATTATCATACGGCGATTTTGCAAAAGCGGATATGTTGAGACTTCAAAAAGAACTTTTGGAAAAGTTTAGAACGCACTTCGATTTGTTTTTCTCAGAACTTGATCTTTACAAAAATAGAGAAGTAGATAAGTGTATGGATGCTCTTAAAAAATCCGGGAAAATATATGAAAAAGATGGAGCTGTATGGTTTAAAAGTTCTGATTTTGGAGATGATCAAGACAGAGTTTTAATTAAAACAGACGGTAAAAATACATATTTAACAGCTGATATTGCTTATCATAAAAATAAGCTCGATCGTGGTTTTGACCTTTTGATTAATATATGGGGTGCAGACCACCACGGTTACATCCCCAGAATGAAAGCGGCAATTGAAGCCTTGGGATACGATAGCTCTAAGCTTGAAGTACTTTTAGGTCAATTGGTTAATTTAATTCAAGATGGCGAACAGCAAAGAATGGGCAAAAGGAAAAAAATGGTGACGCTTGACGATTTAGTTGATGAAGTCGGTGTTGATGCTACAAGGTTTTGGATGCTTATGCGTTCAAGTGATACAACTATTGATTTTGATATTGATTTAGCAAAATCACAAAGTGATAAAAATCCGGTTTTCTATGTTCAGTACGCTCATGCAAGAGCCTGTTCAATATTAAGAAAAGCTGTTGAAACAAGATTAGATATAGACAATAAAACAAAATTAGAGCCTTTTTTGCACAAATATGAAATTGATGAATTTTTTAATCAACCTGATATTTTGCCTTTGTTTGATAACTTAAGTGGTGATTCTTTTGATGCTATAAAAGAGTTGATACTTAAACTTGAAGAAGGAAGGGCTCTTTTATATAATTCAGTAAAATATAGAGCTCCTTATATGATTTGCAAGTATTTGCTTGAGCTTGCAAATTCGTTCCATCATTTTTATAATTATACAAGAGTTTTGTCTGAAGACAAAAAAGATAGTTTGATGAAACTTTCAATTGTTAATTCCTTTAGAATTGTAATGGCAACAATGCTGAATTTAATTGGCGTTGAAGCCGTTGAAAAAATGTAGTTGATTTTAAAAATTGTTCATGATAACCTAGTTTATGCAAATTGAACAAGATTTAATTAAGGGCTATTAGCTCAGGTGGCCTGGGTGGGATACCGACAACGGGTGAAAGTCCAACAAAGTAAAATTGAAAAT
>CALVAA010000009.1 GCA_944325315.1 Candidatus Gastranaerophilales bacterium | reverse complement strand
CTTAAAAAGCTAGCGTTTAGACCGTTTTTAAGGTGTAGCGATAGTTTGATTATTTTGGTATAGTCCAGTTGTGCAAGAAATTAAAAAATTAATAAGAAAAATCTATTTCAGCTACATAAAACAATTTTCAAACTTTTTATGGATTTTCAAAATTAATTACATATCAATAGATTACGCCAATTCTATTTATTTAGCCTCAAAAGGAATATAGTTTAATTCATAAAAGTTCATGTCTCCCACAGTTTTTCGTCTTACAAATTCAAATTGAGACATACCGGGTAAAAGTGTCTCTCCGCCATATGCAACATGTGCACCTGCTGGAACATTGATTTTTAATATGTCAGAATTCTTGTATGCAAGCATGTAATTAAAATCCGGAGTAGTATACATTGGATTATACTGCAATACTGTTCTATCACCTTTAGATAGTGAGCTTTTTAATGCTTTTGATAATTCGCTAGAATTATTCAAATCCATTGCTCTGTATAAAACACCAGCTTTAGGTTGCGCTTCACATCTTTCCAACATTTCTTTTTGCATTCTTTCAGTTGAATCATATGCTGCTTTAATTTGATATTTGGCATATGTTTTAGCATCTTGGAATATATCTAACATGGTGCTTTCACTATCATCACTTAAAAGAGATTTAATTCGTTCTTGACTCATTCCTCTGTCTTGCAAGCATAATCTTGCTGCAGATATATCTTGACTGGCACTCATACTATCTATTATGGCATTTGGCTCCCACAGTTCCTTTTCTATATGTTTTGCAACTGCATCTTCTCCATCAATTTGAATCCGTTTTAATGTATGGCCATAAGGATAGCTATATTTTTGTATAAAACTTCTGCTATTGTCCCCACCTGACGTTATATTTTTGTCAACGGTAATGGCATACTTTTTGTCTCTCATTGTAAAATGATGGGTAACAACGTCCACACCTTGTTTTTTAGTAAATGAAAAGTTGTAATCGCAATCTTCTAAACCTTTTTGTTTATCAATTGCTGCTTTTTGAGCCCTTTCTTGCGCTTCTTTAGCAGCGCGCTCTTGAGCTTTGTGAGCTTGTTTTTTAGCTAATTCTTCAGCCTCTTTTGCTTTTTTAACTTCTAATTCAATAGCATCTTGTTTGTTTTTAATTTTTAAATCAAGTTCTTGAATTTGATTCTCAGATAAGTTTTTCTTGTTAAACGCTTTAAGCTCATCCAAAGACGCATCTTGTTTTTTCATTAAAGATGTAAAATCATTTTGATGCTCGCGTACTTGTTTTGATATTTCGGTAATATTTTTATTATTAACTAATAAATCGCCATTTGGTGCCTTAGAATATACTTTTTCGAATATTTGAGTACCATCAGATGCTGTTTTGGTTGACTTTTTAAGAATGCCGTCTGTATATTCCATTACAACCTTAGAACCATCTTCCATAGTTTTTTGGAATTTACCTGTTAATTTATCATTTTCTTTTAATAGCTTTCCAATGCCATCTTGGGTGATATCAGTTATTTGTTCTACTGCTTTTTTAGGTTTGATAACACCTTTATATATTCCAACTCCTGCTGCAACAACAGCACCAGCTATTGCTAAACCAGCAAGAGCTTTTTTCATTTTGTTATTGCCATCTTTAATTTGCTCAGTGTTTTGTTTTGCTTCAATTGGGTTTGAAGTGGAATTTTGTTTATTTGAAATATATTTTTGATTAACTTGACTTAGATTTATGTTTTTCATTTTGTATCTCTTTCTATAAATAAATAAAACAAAAGAAATAAATAAATTGATAATTTGTAAAATAAATGTCAGAAATATTCAAACTAAGCGTACATAATAATCAAACCATGTGATTCTTTATATTTGTGAATTTAGAGTGACAAAAATATAAGCCGTCATGCTGAACTCGTTTCAGCATCTTAGCAATGATAATTACAAGAATAAAATTAAACGTTATTAAAAATTCTTCACCCCTAAGACCCTGAAACGCACGCTTGTGTCCAAAATTTTAGCTCGTCAAAGACTCGCAAAATTCTGGGAAGTTCAGGGTGACAGTATATAGTTTGATGCCAGCAGGCAAAGTTGGTTTTATAATTTGTAATAAGAACAATATTTTATTCTATTGCTTCTCTACAATCTTTACACAATCCTTTTTGGTCTAATTTTCTATATTTCCAACATCTCAGACATTTTTCGCCTTTTGCCTTAAAAACTTTTACGCTAAAATCGTCTTCATTGTAATTATTTAGCTCTTTTTCATTGATATCTTCTATATAAACGTGGGATACAATGTATAAATCGCTTAATATATCGGCGTATTTTTTAAGCAGCTCATTATCTCTTTTTGTTTTAGAAACAATTGAAATGTCGGCTTCAAGAGAAGAACCTATTATTTTTTCATCTCCCGACCGTAAAGGTTCAATCGCTCTTGCTACAATTTCTCTTGTTTTTAAAAGTTTTGAAAATTCATTATCTAATTCATTATCTTCCCATTCTTGTTGTACTTTTGGCCAATCCAACAAAAGTGCACTTTGTTTGTCTTTTAAAGATTCCGGCATATTTTGCCAAATATCTTCTGCTTGATGCGGCATAACGGGAACAAGGATTTTTATTAAAGTAAGAAGAATTTCATACATTACACTTTGCGAAGCTCTTCTTGAGAGTGATTTTTTGCCTTTTGTATAGAGTCTGTCTTTAACAATATCAAGATAAAAAGAGCTTAAATCGCTGCTTGCAAAGTTTTGCAAGTGTTGAAAGTATTTATAAAATTCGTATGTTTCAAAAGCATTATCTACATTTTTAATTAGTTTTGAAAGTTTTGAAAGAGCAAATTTATCAATATCTTCAAGGTCCTTGTATTCAACATAATCTTTTTTAGGGTCAAAGTCAAACAAGTTTCCAACTAAAAATCTTACAGTGTTTCTTGTTTTTTTGAATACTTCAACAAGTTGTTTAATTAAATTATCGCCTATTTTAACATCGTTTCTATAATCAACACTTGCCGCCCAAAGTCTTAATACATCACATCCGTATGTTTTAATAATTTCCTGCGGAGCTATAACATTTCCTAATGATTTAGACATTTTTCTGCCTTCACCATCCAAGACAAAACCGTGCGTTAAAACGCTTTTATAAGGTGCGCAGTTTTTTGTGGCTGAAGCAATCAAAAGAGAAGATTGAAACCAGCCTCTGTGTTGATCTGAGCCTTCAAGGTACATATCAACGGGAATGACCTCGGAATTATCTGTTTGAAATTCTTCTTTTCTTTGTTCAACAACAGCGCTCCAAGAACAGCCTGAGTCAAACCAAACATCCATTATATCTTTTTCTTTTTCAAATTCATCCGAGCCGCATTTGCATTTATAATCTTTTGCCAAAAAGTCTTTTGCTTCATATTTCACCCAAGCGTCTGAGGATTCTTCTTTAAATTTATCAACTATAATTTTAATAGTTTCATCATTAATTATTGCTTTACCGCATTTTTTGCAATAAATTATAGGGATAGGCACACCCCAGGCTCTTTGGCGTGAAATGCACCATTCAGAGCGGTTTTCTACCATGTTTGATATTCTTTTTTCACCTGAAGCTGGATACCAATTAACTTTTTTAATGTTATCAAGAACATTATCTTTAAACATTGAAACTTTTACAAACCACTGAGGAGTAGATCGATACATTACAGGGTGTTTGCATCTCCAGCAGTGCGGGTATGAGTGTAGAATTTTGTGTGATTTAATTAAAGAACCGTTTTCTTTTAATTTTTCTATAACAATACTATCGCCTTTAAAATAAGGAATTCCTTTTAAATCAGAAATTTCATCTGTCCAACGACCTTTTGAATCAAAAGGCGAAAAAGTTTCAAGACCATATTTTTGGCCGGCTTCCCAGTCTTCAAGACCATGACCGGGGGCAGTATGAACTGAACCTGTACCGGCATCAAGCGTTACATGGTCAGCCAGAATTAAAAGAGAATCTCTATTGTAAAGAGGGTGTTTTGCTTTGAAGTATTCAAAATCAGACCCTTTTAATTCGGCAAGTTTTTTAACATTTTCCCATTCGACTTCTTTTAAAAAGTTTTCAAGTAAATCGGATGCTACAAAATAATTTTCGTTTTTGTATTCAAAAATTGTATAATTAAAGCGTGCATTTAAGCAAATACCCAGGTTTGACGGAATTGTCCAGGGAGTAGTTGTCCAAATTATTGAATAGAGTTTGTTATTTGAATCAATTTTTGCTTTTTGGTACAGCTTTTGCTCTTCTTTTATTTCAAATTTAACATATATTGAAGTTGATTCAATATCGCTATACTCTACTTCTGCTTCAGCTAAAGCAGTTTCGCAATCAGCGCACCAATAAACAGGTTTTAAGCCTTTTTGAATGTATCCTTTTTTATACATATCATAAAAAAGCTCTACCTGATGTGCTTCAAACTCCGGAGCAATGGTAATATATGGATGTTCCCAATCACCCAAAACACCAAGACGTTTAAAATTTTCTTCTTGACCTTTAAGATTTTTTGCTGCAAATTCTCTACATTTTTGTCTAAGTTCTGAAGCGCTTAGTGCGTCTTTTCCGCCTTTTATATTTTTAACAACCGCATTTTCAATCGGAAGTCCATGGGCATCATAGCCCGGGATGTATGGAGTATAAAAGCCTTTTTGGGTTTTATATTTTAATACAATATCTTTTAAAATTTTATTCATGGCTGTTCCGATATGAATTTTATCGGAGCTTAAATACGGAGGGCCGTCATGGAGAATAAAGCTTTTATTACCTTTGTTTTTTTCAAGCATTTTTTCATAGATTTTATTTTCTTGCCAAAATTTTTGAATTTCAACTTCCCTAACTGCCGCATTTGCTCTCATGGCAAGTGTTGTTGAAGGAAGGTTAAGAGTATCTTTCAGTTGTTTTTCTTCTGCCATTTTAATCCTCGTAATATAGTATTTATAAAAAAATTATACAATAAAAATTTTTAATTAAAAAAGACTGTTATATTATAACAGTCTTTTTTAATTAAATTAAATTTTAGTTTATAATAATTTATTTAGCTTATCCAGTTCTCTTTGAGTATATTCTTGTTTAATTTTTGCAAGTTGTCGAGCTTTAATTTTTTCGCCGTATTTTTTATTTAAATTGGCCTTTAATTCTTCCTGCGCCGCTTTTATTTCGCTTTTAGTTTTTCCGTTTTGAATAAAAACTTTAGCGCTTTCTTTTGCACTTTTAATTTTATTGTTTAATTTTGTGGCGTTCATTGTTGCTTTTGCACCATTAACGGCACTTTTTGCATCCAATCCTCCGGATATAACTCCTTCTTTTGCAAGAGTTTTTGCTGTTGAAAGATTTGGACTTAATTGTAAAGTATTAACTCCACCCTTGAGTTTTTTTATTGACAAATTTATTGTATCATCAGTTATTTCGCTAATTTTTTTTATGAAAATATTATTAGCTAATTCTTCAGCTTTACCATTGAGATTTTTTGTTGACAAAGTAGCTTTTGCAGCAAGGCTTTCAATATCCATTGCTTTCATTATATCATCAGGATTTGCTAATTTTTTTGCGCTAATATTAAATAATTCTTTAGCTGCATTACTACTACTATTTTTGCTAATCTTTTCCGTAACCCCGGTGATAACTTTTGAAATGTTCATTTTTTTCTCCTTTTTATTATTTTGTGCTATAATTGTTATTTATGTATTTTATAAAACCATGAAGTGTAATTTCTTGATATTCTTTAAAAATTTTCTTGATAAAAATTAACAAATAAAAAATTCAAAATTTTATTATAACCCTACAGTTTTATATTAAAAAATATTTTTTTGTGATAATATTTGGTAAGTACGACTTGAGGATGATTAAATATGGCATTTATAGATATACTTTTGAAAATTTTTAAAGACCCTAATGTTAGAAAAATCAACAGAATTATGCCTATTGTTGATAGAATTAACGCTCTTGAAGAAGAATTTTCAAAATTAAGTGATGATGAATTGAAAGCAAAAACAAATGAATTTAGAGAAATTTTATCCAAAAGACCGACTTCTGAGGATATCAAAAAAGATAGAATCCTGGAAAAACAAGCGCTGGATGAAATCCTTCCGGAAGCTTTTGCAACAGTCAGGGAAGCCGGTAAAAGAGTTTTAAATTTAAGACATTTTGACGTTCAATTAATAGGCGGCATTTTTCTTCATGAGGGACATATAGCAGAAATGAGAACCGGTGAAGGAAAAACTCTTGTTGCAACGCTGCCTGCATATTTAAATGCCTTAACAGGAAAAGGGGTTCACGTTATTACGGTTAATGATTACCTTGCAAAGCGTGACAGAGACTGGATGGGAAAAATTTACGAATTTTTGGGTCTTTCCGTTGGTGTAATTTTATCAAGCGGTGAATACAACAGCTACGAAAACAAACAGCAAGCTTACAGGTGTGATATAACCTACGGAACAAACAATGAATTCGGATTTGACTATTTAAGAGACAATATGGCTTCTGATTTGAATTCTCTTGTGCAGCGTCCTTATAACTATGCAATCATAGATGAAGTTGATTCAATTTTAATAGATGAAGCAAGAACTCCTTTAATCATTTCAGGGCGTTTGGAAAAATCTGCTCAAACCTATCAACTAATGGCAAAAATAGCACCATTGCTTGAAAAAGATAAAGATTATGAGGTTGATGAAAAAAATAAAAATATAATATTCACCGAAGACGGTGTTTTGAAGGCTGAAAAGCTTTTAAAAGTTGATGAACTTTTTGATATGAAAACCCAATATGCTCACTACCTTTTACAAGCGCTAAAGGCAAAAGAGCTTTTTGTGAAAGATACTGATTATGTAATTAAAAACAACGAAGTAATGATTGTTGATGAATTCACAGGACGCATAATGGAAGGAAGACGTTGGTCGGAAGGACTTCATCAGGCAATTGAAGCTAAAGAAGGGGTTAAAATTCAAGATGAAACTCAAACATTGGCTTCTATTACATTTCAAAATTTATTCAGACTGTATCCGAAACTCTCGGGCATGACCGGAACGGCCATGACTGAAGAGGCTGAATTCGGTAAAATTTATAATCTTCCCGTTACACAGATTCCAACCAATAAAAATGATATAAGAATTAACTATCCTGATGTTATTTATAAAACAAAAGAAAAGAAATATGAATTTGTGGCAAAAGAAATCGCAGAAATGCAAAAATTAAAAAGACCTACTCTTGTCGGTACAATTTCAATTGAAAAATCTGAATACTTATCAAAACTGCTAACAAAAATGGGAATAAAACACAATGTTTTAAATGCTAAGCACCACGAAAAAGAAGCTTACATAATAGCTCAAGCAGGAAGACTCGGGGCTGTTACCATTGCAACAAATATGGCAGGAAGAGGAACGGATATTCTTCTTGGTGGTAACGCTGAGTATTTAGCTAAAGAAGAATTAGATAAAAAAGGCATTACAAAAGACACGCCAAATTATGAGCAATTAAAAGATGAAGCATTAAACCGTGCAAGAGAAATTACTCAAAAAGAGCACGACGAAGTTGTAAAATTGGGCGGCTTACATGTTATCGGAACAGAGCGCCATGAGTCCCGTCGTATTGATAACCAGTTAAGAGGTCGTGCAGCCCGCCAGGGTGATCCGGGGTCTACAAAGTTCTTTTTATCCCTTGAAGATGATTTAATGAGAATATTTGGCGGAGAAAAAATTGCAAAATTAATGACAATGTTGAATGTTGATGATGATACCGCTATTGAAAATGTTCTTATAACACGTCAAATCGAATCAGCTCAAAAGAAAGTGGAAACATATCATTTTGATATAAGAAAATCTGTTCTGGAGTATGACGATGTTATGAATATTCAAAGAGAAAAATTCTATCACCAAAGAAGAAGGGTATTGGAAAGAGAGAATCTGTCTTCTGATATTCAATTTATGATGCAAAAAGAAGTAGACAGAATTATATCTCAATATATTAATAAAGATATGTCTCCTATGGAATATGTCCATGATGATTTGGTAATGCTTACTAAAGAATTTGTAAGCGTATTTCCGCAGTCAAAAGACAAAATAAAAACAGACGATATTAAAGATTTAAGGGCTTTAGATATTTCAGAAAAATTGAAAAATATAGCTTCAAATTGTTATAAACAGTTTGAAGTTGACACCGTAGACAATTTTAATGAAGTAATGTCTAAATACTATGGAGATGATTTTGTAAAGCAAGAAGCTTTTAGAGATGATAATATTGTAAGACACATCGAAAGAGACATTTTGTTACAAGTGGTTGATGCTAAATGGATTGACCATTTGGGAAATATTGACATGTTAAAAGATTCAATCGGACTTGTTGCATACGGACAAAAAGACCCCTTAATTGAATATAAAAAAGAAGCATATAATCTTTTTAATGCCCTAATGGCTGAAATTCAATCAGAAACAATAAGACATCTGTTTAGGGCCAAGTTTGGTGTACAGGTTTTTGAAAACAGCGAAGGCTAAGCTTTTATCAAATTTATTTTTTGTCTTGTAATTTTATCCGCTTCAAAAATTTCATCTAAAGTCGGATTGATAATATTTTGAGCTTTTTCTATTTGTTCGAAAACAATCTTTTCGATATCTAAAAATTTAATTTCTTTATTCAGAAATTTATAAACAGCTTCTTCGTTTGCTGCGTTTAAAATTGCAGGCAAAATTCCGCCTTGTTTACCTGCTTCAATTGTTAAATTTAAAAGAGGAAATTTTTCAAAGTCGGCTTCTAAAAATTCTAATGTTTTTCCAAACGGGCAAAAACTGTTTGTTTTGATTCCTTCAAAACGTTTTGGATACAAAAGAGCATATTGAATCGGAATATGCATGGATGGAACTCCCATTTGAGCTAAAAAAGACCCGTCAATATATTCAACAAACGAATGTACTATGCTTTGAGGGTGAATTACTACTTTAATATTATCGTAGTTAAAATTATATAAATGGTGTGCTTCAATTACTTCTAAGCCTTTATTTACAAGAGTAGCACAATCAACTGTAATTTTTTTGCCCATTGACCAACGGGGGTGATTAAGAGCATCGGTCACGCTAAAGTTTTTCATTTCTTCTCTTGTATTATTTAAAAAAGGTCCGCCTGAAGCTGTTATCCAAAGCCTTTTGGCGTAAGGATTGTTAAATGTGTTTAAACACTGTAAAATCGCAGAATGCTCCGAATCAATCGGAATTATCGGAGTGTTAAACTGTTTTGCTTTTTTCATTACAATTTCGCCCGCCATAACAAGAGTTTCTTTATTAGCAAGCGCTACTTTAATATTGTTTTCAATGGCAGCTATAACTGCCCTAACTGCGACTATTCCGCTGGTTGCAGCAACTAAAATATCTGTTTTTTTATCTTTAGCAAGCTCCAGAATCCCTTCAGAGCCAAATAATACTTTTGTGTTTCTGAATTCGTTTTCGAGCGCTTTTTTATCTTCAAAGGATTCAACACATACAACCTCAGGCTTATATTTTGCAATCTGTTTTTTTAAAAGGTCTATATTTTTTCTGCAACACAGCGCATAAACTCTAAACTCGTTTGATATTTTTTCAACTACTTCAAGAGTTTGTGTACCTATTGATCCGGTTGAGCCTAAAATTGTAATGTTTTCCATAATTAATTTTTTTCTTTTAAACTGTCTTGTTTTATAAAATTACACATCTCATTTAGTCTTAAATCTTCTGTTTTTTCAATAAATTCATTAATATCTTTAATTTTGTTTAATTTTAAAGAAAGTTCATATAAAAGAACGCAATCATTACAGAGTCTATATTTTGAATATTGAATAGAACCGGCTAAAGGTGCATCCTTAGCACAAGCGCTACATGTAAACATTTCAAATTTGCTTTCGGGGTTTTCTTCTATATCATCAATTTTCATTTGATGAACAACATTTTGCATATCTTCGATTATTTGTTTTTGGCTATTATCCATTTTCGTCTTTCAAACTTGTAAACATACCTTGCATTATATTTTGAAAATCATCATCTTGCAAGCTTGAAGCGCTTTTAAAAATTCGATTTATCGGAAGATTTTTATCATACCATCTTCTTTTGTATGATTGGGAAAATAATCCTACAACTCTATCTACACCAAGACTTAATGGAGGGTTATCTAATTCTCTTGAGTTTTGTTTTATAACTTCAATAATCTTTAAAACCTCTCTTGCAATATCATAGTGTGATTGCAGTGAAAGCTGCTTTAAGATGCTTAAAACTTCACCGGTGTATGGTTTTGTATCATACCATCTTTTTGGATTATATGTATTTTTTAAACTCATATTAAAATTTTAGTTTATTTAAAATGTGTTTGCAATTTTGTAACAAAAATTATTCAATAAATTCGCATAAAATATGATTTGAAACAAGTACTCCTTTTAGGGTTAATTTAGCTCCTTTTTTTGTTTTTTTAATCATCTTTAAATCTATAAATTTTTCAAACACCTGTCTATATTTTTGATAAATATCAATGTTGTATTTTTTGTTAAGGTATTCAAAATTTATGCCTTCGTTTATTCGTAAGCCGAGAAAAATTTCTTCTTCCAGGAGTTTTTGTTTTGTCAGCGTTTGATAGTTTTTTTCTGTTGGGTGATTTAAATAGTGTTTAAAATTAAAAGTGTTTGTATATCTTTTATTCTCTATAAAGCCACTTGCACTTAAACCAAAGCCCCAATAAGGATTAAGCTTCCAATAGGTACTGTTATGTAGTGAGATATATTTTTTTTCAGCCGCAAAGCTGGAAAATTCATAATGAATAAAGTCTTTTTTCAATTTTTTAACTGCAATTTCATACATTTCAGCCTGAATATCGAGGTTCGCAATATTTTTAGGCGGGTTTTTATAAAAGTATGTTCCTTCTTCAATTTTTAGTCCATATAGAGAAATGTGCTTCGGTTTTATACTAATTGCTTTATCAAGAGTATCAATCCAATGATTTATATCCTGATTCGGAAGGCCATAGATTAAATCAATACTATAATTATCGAGACAGGCGTTTTTTATAACCTCTATTGCTTGAAAAATATCTTTCGAATTGTGGTTTCTGCCTATTGCTTTTAAAATATCATCATCAAAACTTTGAACTCCAATGCTTAGTCTGTTCACATTGAGTTTTTTTAAATTAATAATTTTTTCTTTTGTGATATCGGTTGGGTTAAATTCAAACGTAACTTCCGTATTTGAACTGTAGTTAAAACAACTTAATATTTTTTCAATATCCTTTATTTCCAATAAAGAAGGAGTTCCGCCGCCAAAATAGAGGGTTTTTAATGGCTCTTCTTTGTAAAAAAATTTAATTTCCTTAACAAGAGCGTCAATATATTCTTTTTTATATTTTAGCCCGTTAAATGAGCAAAAAGAGCAATAATTGCACTTTTTTTTGCAAAAAGGTATGTGAATATAGACACAATTTATCATTTTTAAATTATAATATGAATATGACTTATTTGATGGAAGATGAAATTAATTCTCAAGGAAAAATTATTGAGAATTTAATTAATAACTACATTGTTAACTATTGCGTCTTAATAGATATTCCTTTGAATATTAAAAGAATTGAATTAATCGCAAGCGGGTCTTCTTATAATGCTGCATTGTTCGGGAAATATTTTTTTCAAAACATAGCAAAAATTGATGCAAAAGTAGAATTTGCTTCTGAAATTGCAAATTCTCCCTTTGATAATTTTGATTCCGAAACACTCTATATTTTCATAAGTCAATCAGGTAACAGCACTGACACTGTTTTAGCTATGGAAAAAGTAAAAAAGACCTCTGCTGAAACTTTGGTAATTACAAACAATGTTCAGTCAAAAATGTACGAGCTTGCTGATTATAAATTTGATATCCACGCAGGATGCGAGCTTGCTGTTGCTGCTACCAAGACATTTTCGGCTTCCGTTATAATGTTATGGCTTATTGCATTGAGAATAGCTCAAAACAAACATATTGATATCGGTGATGAAACAAAAAATGTTTACAGAATTTTATCAAATATTGAAAACACCCTTAAGGATTGTGATAACATTGATTTGGCCGCAAAATTTGTATCCGGTCAAAGAGGTCTTTCTATATGCGGTTTTAATTATTATTATGCCATGGCAAGAGAAGCTGCTTTAAAAATCAAAGAAACCAGCTATATTAACACTTCTTCTTATCCTTTGGGTGAATTTATTCACGGACATTTTGCGCTATTAAATAAATCAAATGCTTTTTTGGTGTATTTAACAAGCGACTGTAGTGCTTTTGAATTAAAAATGCTTGAGAAAATATTATCAACCTATAAAACAAAATCCATAGTGATATCAGATGTGTATGAGGATTATAATTGCGATATTTTAATTAAATTTCCTAAAAGCAACTCAAAAATAGCTTCAATTATAAGCATGATTATAGTAACTCAGCTTTTGGCGCTTAAAATTGCGATTAAATTAAAAAGAAACGTCGATAAACCTAAAGGTCTAAATAAAGTTATTAAAGGATAAAACAATAAATGAACATTGTGGTTTGTATAAAGCAAGTCCCTGATGTGGATGATATAAAATGGACAAAAGAAAATAACTTAGACAGAGCTCAAATGCTCTCCAAAATTAACCCATATGATGAATGGGCGATTGATTGGGCGGTTAGTTTTAAGGACAAATTTAAAGATGTTAATATTACGGCTCTTTCAATGGGACCAAATCAGGCTGTTGATGTTTTGAATTATGCGCTTGCAAAAGGTGCAAACAGAGCAATATTATTATCCGATAAAGCATTTTCAGGCTCTGATACTTTGGCTACTTCTAAAATTTTATCAAGAGCAATTGAAAAATATTTGAATGATTTTAATATTATTTTAACCGGTCAAATGGCTCAAGACGGTGATACGGCGCAAGTACCTGTTAGTCTTGCACAGCTTTTAAATATAGTTGATGCTATAAATGTTGATGAAATATTTAATATTGATAAAAATAGTGCGATTGTTTCTCAAAAAATCGAAAATGAGATAAATATTTTAGAGCTTTCTACACCCTGCCTTATTGCGGTTAACAAAGAGTGTGTCAAAAAATATCAGCCAAAAATTGAAGATTATATAAAAGCGCAGAATACAAAAATTGAAAGTTACGGGCTTGAAGATTTAGGATTTGATAAAAATGAAGTAGGTATTCTCGGGTCTCCGACGATGGTATATCGTGCTTATAGACCCCAAAACAATAAAAATCCATATGAAATTAAACAAGATTACACTCAAAAAATCATAGATTTACTTTTAGAGGCAAGGTAGAATGAAAAAAATTATAGTATACTGCGAAAAGATTCCACATACTGATAAAATGAGCGATGTTTCTTATGAGCTTATAAACAAGGCTTATAAAGTTGCGCAAGAATCAAAGTCTATGATTGAAAATGAAGACTTTTATATCACTGCTGTTGTTCTGAGCTCTGAAATAGATAAAAAGGAAATAAAAAAAGCATACAGTGCGGGAGCTGACAAAGTTGTACTTATAAAAAGCGATTCTTTTGATATTTTTTCTTCTTATGTACTTGCAAATTGTTTTTTTGAGTATTATTCCAAAAATCCGGCTGATGTTATAATTTTCCCGGCTACAACCACAGGCAGAATGGTTGCCCCAAGAGTAACAACAATGCTTGATACGGGACTCGTTGCCGATTGTGTAGGTTTAGAATTTATTTTAAGAGAAAATAAATTGCGTCTTGCCCCGACAAGACCGACATTTGGGGCTGAATTAATGGCTACAATTTTATCTAAAAAAGATCCTCAATGCGCTACAATCAGGCCAAATACTTTTGTTTTTGATTTATTTTTGGATAAAGAAGGCGTTTTTGAAGAATTTAGCCCAAATAGTTACAGTGAAACGAGATTTAAGCTTATAAGAACAGTGATGGATAAAACAGTTGAAAAAGATTCCTTTGAAGGTGCAAAAATTGTTTTTGCGGCAGGTTTTGGACTTGCCGAAGGAAAAAACAGAGTTTATATTGAAAAATTAGAAAAATTAGCTAAAGTTTTTGATGCAAAGGTTGCATCTACAAGAAAACTCGTAGATTTTAATTTGATGCCTCATAAAAATCAAGTTGGTCAAACAGGTGCTTCTATTAATGCTGATTTATATATTGCCTTTGGAATTTCAGGAGCAATCCAGCATATTCAAGGGATGAAAAATTGCAAAACGGTTGTTGCAATAAATTCTGATAATGATGCCCCGATTTTCAGTTATGCTGATTATAAAATTCAAGCCGATGCAAAAAAAGTGCTTGACGATTTATATGAACATTTTTGCAAATAGTTCGTTTTAGTTATAAAGCAATAAAAAAAAGCCGTCATAAGGCGGCTACTAGACTTGGGGAGGAGGTTTTGAGTAAGAGCATTTGCTCTTAAACAAATTAAATTATGTTTGTTTTTTCGACACTTATTTTTTTGAACTTTAATCCTGATTTTTAATTTCCTCTAAAAGGTGTAAATTTTTAAAAAATAAAAAAAAATACATCTGATTTGCTAAAATTAAATTATGAGAAAGTTAATAGCTATAGTTTCAATATTTCTTATTATTTTTGCTTTTTCTTTTGAGTCTGCCCAGGCAAAAACAAGTAAAAAGAAAAAACCCATTACAAAACATAAAATTGAATTTACAACAAAAGATAAATTTATTCTTGTAGGCGACTTGTATATTGCTAATCCTAAAACAAATAAACCGCTTATTGTGATGTTACATTCATTTTCTTTGAATGCGCTTCATTGGAAGGAACTTGCGCAAAACTTACGTTCGAAAGGATACAATGTTCTTGCTATGGATTTAAGAGGTCATGCAAGAAGTGTTTATAGGGAAAATTTAAAAATTAAATCCCGTTACAAGTTTACAAATGATGACTGGGCAAAACTTCCGGGAGATGTTGTTGAGTCAATTGCTTACATTAAGGCAAACTATCCTTATATAAATTGTGACGATATTATAATTTTAGGTGCGGATTTAGGCGCAAGTGCCGGAGTTTTAGCAGGTGAAAAGACATTTAAACAACCCCAAAAATTTGTTTTAATATCTCCTATGTCTGATTTTAAAGGTTTGTATATTCCAATTAAGCTTGCAAGTTTCCCTAACTCAAGATTTTTGTTTTTGGTTTCAAATACAGATAAAACTTCTCTTTTGAATTTAAAACAGCTTTTGCCTTTTGTGCAAACAAAGCCGGTTGTCATTAAGTATCCTTACGGAGGGGCCGGAAACCAGCTTTTAAAAGTTAATCCTAAAAGTAATGATGATATTATAAACTTTATTTTAAATTAAAAAATACACCTTCTTTTGGAAAGTGTATCAATCTGGTAAAAAATACAGTGGATTAACTTTGACTTTTATATTCCACGGGTATTATTTTTTATAACGTTTTCCGTAAACTTCATGCACGTTTTCAATTGCAATAAAAGCATCTTTATCTACTTTTGCTATAAGTTCTTTTAGTTTTGTAAGTTCAATTCTGGGAACAATACAGTATATCATTGTTTTTTTGGCTTTTGAATAGCCTCCTTGTGCATCAATGTATGTTATTGTTTTGTTAAGATTTTGTATTATTTCTTGCCCGAGTTGTCTGCCTTTATCCGAGATTATACGTATGGATTTTTCTTCGCTGAAACCTTGAATAATGGCATCTATTGCTTTTGAAGCAATTAAATATGTCAATGTTGAATACATTGCTTCTTCCCACCCGTACAAAAAACCTGCACAGGTGTATATAAAGATGTTGATAAACATTATAATTTCGCCAACTGACCAGGGATATTTTTTTGAAATTTTTATGGCAAGTATTTCTGTTCCGTCCATGCAAGCGCTGTTTTTTAGAACAATACCTACGCCTATTCCAAGTATGCCGCCTCCAAAAAATGCTGAAAGCAGTAAATCATTTGTTACGGGTTTAATATGGTGCGAGATGAAATTTACAAAAATTGCAAGCATGCTAACGCTATAAATGGCTCTTATTATAAATTTTTTTCCAAATTCATTTAACGCAAGAAACAAAAAAGGAATATTCAATACTACAAGAAATATTCCAAGATTTATTTTTGTAATATAGCTTGCCATTATTGAAACGCCTACTATACCGCCATCGATAATATTGTTTGGCACTAAAAAACACTCAAGTGCAAATGCTGCTAAAAATGCGCCAATAGTGCAAAATATAAAGTTAATTGCCAAGCTTTTCATACTTTTATGATATGATACTTTTATGAAAAAGTATATAGTTTTTTTATTTATTTTTTTTACAACAATTTATATAACCGGTTGTTCTTTAATCAAAAAAGAGCTAAGTGATATTGAAATAATTAAAAACAGGGGATATATAATTGTTGGCGTAAAGAGTGATTCCCCTCCTTTTGGTTTTTATAAAGATAAAAAATTAACCGGTATAGATATCGAAATTGCAAAATCAATCGCTGCTAATATTTTCCACTCGGATTCGGATGCTTTTATTAAGTTTGTGCAAGTGAGCGCTTTGAATCGTATCTCAAAGCTAAATTCAAAAGAAGTGGATATTCTTGTTGCCACAATGAGTATAAATGAAAAAAGAAAATTGATTATGGATTTTTCCATGCCTTACTTTGCGGCAAATCAAAAAATGATGGTAAGAAAAAATTCCAAAATCTTAAATCTTACATATTTTAACAAACAAGGAAGACTTGCTGTTGTTATGGGCACAACAGGGGAAAAAATCATTAGGCTTATTGCTCCAAACGCTAATTTGGTCGGTGTGAAAACATATGTTGAAGCGGTAAATCTTTTAAGAAATAACCAAGTTGAAGGAGTTGTCGGCGATGATTGTATTTTGGCTTCCTTTGTTGATGACGGACTAAAAATATTGGATAAAATTTATTCAAAAGAATTTTACTGCGTTGCTGTTAGAAAATCTGAAAATTCTAAAGATTTGTTAAATGTTATAAATGCTTCTATAGCGGCTTTTTTGGATGAAAAAAAATTAAATCCCCTTTTGAGTAAGTGGACAATTTATTGAAAACATATTTTTTTATTATAATTGTTTTATGGATAGTAAAAAGATTAAGAAAAGACTATTTTTTTATTACAGTCTATTGTGGTTATTTTTATTTGCAGCATTATATTTATCATATTTTGTTTATTTTGTAGATACAACTTCAACAAAATCAAAATGGGTAGGTCTTTTTGCCGGAGCTGTCGCATTGCTGCTTGCATCTTTAAAAGCTTTTGAAATACATTTATACGATTATAAAAACAGAGTCCTGGAAGAAATTAGAAAATATTTTTTGACAGGTGTAAAAATTTTTAGCTTTAAACTCATAAAAATTTCTTTGTTTTTTGCTATACTCCTAAGCTTTTTATTATACAATTCCATGGGTAAGGCTTTTGTAATTTCAATGGTTACAGGCATTGTATCAAGCATTTTTTTAATTATAATCTCAGATTTTATTTTAAGCGGTGCTCTTGTAAAATTTAACAGTGCGCTAAAAGAAAGAATCGGTTTTTTAAACAAGCTTGCTTTGGATTCCGGTATTTGTATTTCTATTTTTCCTCTTGGAATCGCAATTGTCTCTGTTGTAGTTTTATTTCACAACTTTAAAGACTATGAACATATAAACGGATTTTTATTAGGGAGTTGTATTGTAATTTTATTACATAATATTTCAACTTCAATATCAAAAAGAGCTTCATTGCAGGCTTTTGATGTCGTTTCCGGTCATATTGCCCAAATTGATGAATACGATAAGTGTAACCCGCTATTGATGTTAAAAGGAATTTCAAACAGTATATTTAAATCGGTCAATTTGAGTTTGGAGCTTTTTTTGTGTTTTTGCATGGCATTAATTTCTTCTATGACAATAGGCGGCAATTGTCTAAATTTAATGGGGAGTTTTATGCCGATTATAATTGCAGCAGGTGGTATTTTTGCATCAATTATTGCTTTTTTAATTGTAAAAGTAAATAAAATTAAAAATCCCGTTAAATCTCTTTTAACTTTTTCTATTGTATCTTTTGTGTTTTTTTCAATTGCTACATTTTATGTGGTAAATACATGGCTTGAAGATTCAAACGGACTTGCGCTCAGTACAATAATAGGTTCTTTTGGGGCATTAGCGGTTTGTTTTTCAAATTCAAACTATATTTTTGAAAGATATAAACCTGCCAAAAATATTTCAAATGCTGCTATTTCCGGTTTAAACTGTGCTTTTTTGCAGACACTCAGGGAAGGTTTTATGAGTGTTGTTGTTCCGCTTTTTATTGTTGCGGCATCTATAAGTATTTCATTTCTTGTTTCGTATGGTCTTGAAGCTCCTTTGTATGGTCTGTATGGAGTATCTTTAAGTATTGTCGGATTTTTATCGACTGTTGCCGTTGTAGCTTGTGCTTCTTTTTTTGGTCTCGAGTGTTTGTCTTATAAAAATGTTTTTAATTCATTTGAGAAAAAATTTCCCGTAGAATCTTTTGAAGATGAAACATTGCTCAGTAAAAACGGGTATTATTTAATTTCTTTGGGTAAAAATTTTATATACGGTATAAGCATTCTTGCTTCAATATCGGTACTAATTGCTTATAGTATGGTTGTTGAACTTGAACAAATTGATATTTTGAATCCTTATGTTTTAACCTCGATTTTTATTGGAATTGCTTTGGTTTTTGTATACTGTTCTTTTATAATGAGCGCAAATTTCGGTTGTGCAAAAAGATTAGTTTTGGAAGTCAAAAACCAGTTTAGAAAATTCCCGCAAATTTTGCGTTTTGAACTGAGGCCGGATTATGAAAAATGTGTAGATATTTGTGCAATTAATTCCTATGCAAGAGTTATTATTTATACAATTATTACGGTTTTGATTTTTTATTTTATTGCTTTTAAATTAAAAATTGAAGCACTTTGCGGTTTTGTTTTCGGAGCAATTTTTGCTTCAAGCGGTTTGGTTTTTGCGATATCTACGGCAAAAATCAGCGCTTACGGTGCTAAAAAGTATTTTGAATCCGAATATATTAATATCCAAAATTCATCGGAATATATAGTAATTAGCAATAATAATAAACTATTTGAGCTTATGAAAGATTTGATTGTTCCTGCGAGTGTAATGCTAATTAAATTTTTAGCTATTCTTGCTTTAACACTAGCTCCAATATTTTTGCAGGTTTTATAAATGAGTATTGAAATTAAAAATTTTACGGTGTCTACAAACGGTTTTGATGATTTAATAGATATAACGCAAAAAATCGAAAACATAGTTTCTTTTGTTTCTCCAAAAGAAGCTCTTGTGAGTGTTTCTGTAAACTCAAGTTGTGCAAGTATAATTTTAATTGAAGATATAAAAGGAATAAAATCGGATTTAGCTCTTCTTTTAGATAATATTGCCCCATTAGATAAAATGTATAAAAAAGAAATTTCCTGGTCGAGGGATGATTCTTATTCTTATTTAAAAGCCGCTTTATTTAAAAACTCCGTGTGTGTTCAGGTTGTTAATTCAAGGCTGCAATTGGATGCAGGACACAAAATTGCCCTTGTGGATTTCGATATAAAGCCAAGAATAAGACAAATCGGCGTTTGCATAGTATACTAATTATACAGATGAGGTGTTTATGGGTAGTTTTAAAAATATGATTGGCTTTTATACTGATAAACTAAAAGAAGGTGAAATTCTTCTTTTGAAATCTCAAGATAAATACTACAAATCTCACTATAACTCTTCTCCACTTTTTGATTTAACCGGTTTTAGCGGTACATCCGGAGAAGCAATAATTGAAAAAAGCGGGAAAATTACTCTATTTGTGGATACCAGATATCATATTCTTGCGCAAAAACAAATTTTTCCCCATATAAACCTTTACAAACTGGACTTAAGGGAAAGTTTTTTTGATGCATTTAAAAAGTGCTATAAAAAAAATACCGTATTACATCTTCCTTTTGATATTTTACTTTTTGATTATCTAAAGTATTCAAAATATTTTGATTTAAGAAAATATAAGCTTAAAAAAAGTCTTTTAAAAAATGTTGATATAAATAAAAAAGCTTCGATTTTTTTGGTAGATAGTGAAGTTGAAAAACACAATTTTGAATACAAAATTGAAAAATTAAAAAAGAGTTATCCAAATGTTAACAAAATGTTGGTTTTTGATTTGGATGTTATCTCTTATTTTACAAACCTCAGATGTTTTCAAGCAAAGTATTCTTCGAATTTTCGCTCCGTGTTATTCATTGATTTTAAGGGCGAAAATCATACATTGTTTTTAGATAAAATCCCGAAGTTAAAAGTAGATAAATTAAATTTTTTAAAGCTGACATCTTTTCCTGATTTTATAAAATCTGTTGACGATGAGATATATTTTGACCATAGAGACATTTCGCTTGAAGATTTTCTTATGATAAATAAACCCAAAGAAATTAAACGGAATAATTTGCCTTTAATTGCTTCAATTAAGCCAAAAAGCGTAATAGAAGATTTAAACCATAGTTTTTGTAAATTAGATTTAGCACTTGAATCTTTTCGGGATAAATTGAAACCCGGTTTAAGTGAGTATGATCTTTCACAAATTTTTGAAGAAGAACTATTAAAAAACGAGGCAAAAGGTCTTTCTTTTAAAACAATTCTTGCACTTGATGAAAATTCTGCTTCAATCCATTATTCAACTTGCGATAAAAATAAAATTTTAAAGTCTGAATCGCTTATTTTGATTGATTGTGGCGGGTATTGGAATAACGGATATGCAACTGATATAACAAGGGTGTTTTATTTTGGACTTAAACCAAAAGCTATCTATAGAAAAATATATACAAATGTTTTAAGAGCTTTTATTAACTGTTTTTTATCAAAAGAAACAAACGCTTCCAAATTGGATGAGCTTGCACGTGAAATTTTAAGCGAAAGCGAAAAAGACGGTTTTTATTTTTCTCACGGATTGGGTCATGGAATAGGTACTTCCGTGCATCAAAATCCTCCTTTGCTTTCCTTTTTGTCCGACGATACAATAAAACCATACCAAACCCACTCGATTGAGCCGGGATTGTACGGAAAAAGCGTCAGCACGGGTGATGAATTTGGCATTAGAATTGAAAATTGTGTTTATAGTGATATAAATTATAATAAAATTTCTCTGTCAAAATTTCCTTTTGAGGAGCGTTTAATAGACTATAGTTTATTAAATAAAACAGAAACAGATTTTGTTAGAATGTGGCAGGAAAAAACACTGTGGAAATAATCAGAATTTCAAGCAGACAAAATGATTTAGTTAAATTTGCCTTAAAACTTTCAAATCCTAAATACAGAAAAAAAGAAAAACTGGCTCTTATTGAAGGTAAAAAATCTATCGATGCCGTTGTTGAAAGTAATATGAATTTTAAATATCTTTTTATTAAAGAAGATAATCCTTTAAAAAATCTTAAAAATATTGAAAATCTTGTATTTGTAAATGACGAAATTTTAAAAAAAATTTCAACAACAAAAACCCCGACCGATGCAGTCGGAATCATCGAAGAAGTTGCATACAACAGAGATGTTTTTTTAAACTTGGATAAAATTGCACTTATTGATTCAATTAAAGATGCGGGTAATTTAGGCACAATTATCAGAAGTGCTGTTGCATTTGGAGTTGACGGAATTGTTTTATTCGGCGATTGCGTCGACTTGTATAACCCAAAAGTTATAAGGGCTTCTGCTCAAAATATGTTTAAGATTCCCTTTATAGTCGAAAAAGATATAAATTTTATTAAAAAATTAAAAAAAGAAAAAACACTGGTTTCAATGGTTGTTGATTCAAAAAATAATTTTTTAAACTATAAGTTTCCAAAAAGTTTTATCATTGCATTTGGTTGTGAAGCAAACGGCTTGTCTGAAGAAATTGTAAGTCTGTCGGATGAAAAACTCACAATTTTAACAGAGAATAACGTAGAATCTTTAAATCTTGCAATTAGCGCTTCCATTGCTTTTGCGCTGATAAAAATTAATTCATCATCCTTTTGATTTATCCTGTTATTAATCATATTGTTTATTGCCACACAGCTTAATTTGTGTTAGTATAAATTCAGATGATAGATATAAACTGAGGTTTCAATGCGAATAGCGCCCATTACGCATAGATATAACAACAAGACCAACAATAGTGAAAAGCATACTTGGTTTGAAAAAAAGAACGATTTATATAGAAATTCAAAAGTTCAAAATCATCAATACAGCGGTGTTGCAAGTACGGACTTAGCCTATGCAAGCATGTATGATAAAAACATTGCACGGGATTTAAAAATCATGGGCTTAATTTAGAATATAGGGGTTTGAGTATGAAAAAAGGCTTTACGCTGGCGGAAATTTTGATAGTACTTACGGTTATAGGTATTTTAACCGCAATTTTATTACCTGTTGCATTTCAGTCTGCCCCTGATGAGAATGTAATGAAGTTTAAAAAAGCTAATTCTACTCTCGGCACAATCGTAAGAGAGCTTATAAATGCGGATAAATATTATGCAAATGGTGATTTTGGCATTAAAAGAGACGGTAGTGCCGTTTCTGTGGCTACATATTTCTGTGAAAGCATGGCGGATATTTTATCTATAAAAAGTAAAAATTGCTCAAATGCAACAAATGCTACGGCTGCATACGCTGATGCAAATAATATCACAACTGCAAAAGCTAATTTGGACACCTGGTGCAAAACATTCCAAACTGTCGGTGCTGAAATTGTAACAAGCGATGATGTGACTTGGTATCAAGCAAGCCCCGGTTCTCACTTTGGCTCTGTTGCAAGCGGAAAGAGAGTTTTTGCAGCACCAAACGACACAAATCCGCTGCATAAAGATGCTAACGGTTTTGATAGCGCATATAAAGTTTTATGTATTGATGTAGATGGTTTAAATTCCGGAGAAGACCCTTTTGGCTTCGGCATTCGTGCTGACGGAAGAATTCTTCCGGGTGCAAGAGCAGATTTATGGACTCAAAAATCAGTCCAACGTGGAGATGATTAATTAAAAGGAAATTAATGTGGAAGAAAACTTAGCTTCTATAGGAATATTTGGCGGTTCAGGCTTTTATAAATTTTTAGACGATATAAAAGAAATAAATATCGACACGCCTTTTGGAAAAACCTCTGATTCTATAATGCTCGGCACAATAAAAGATAAGAAAGTTGCATTCATGCCACGTCATGGTAGAAATCATACAATTGCTCCGCACAAAGTTAACTACAAAGCTAATGTTTGGGCAATGAAAGAAATCGGCTGCAAAAGAGTTATCTCCCCTTGCGCTGCAGGTTCTTTACAAAAAGATGTAAAGCCCGGAGACATTGTTTTTTGCGACCAGTATGTAAACTGGACCAACGGTCGTGAAGATACCTTTTTTGATAAAACAGACATACAACATATATCTTCTGCTGAGCCATATTGCCCGCAGATGAGAAAAATTGCTATTGATTCTGCAAATGAGCTGGGTTTTTCTATTCATAAAAAAGGTACTGTTGTAGTTATTCAAGGTCCCAGATTCAACACAAAAGCTGAAAGTGCTTTTTTTACAAATCAAGGATGGGAAGTTATTAATATGACTCAATACCCGGAGGCGCATTTGGTTAAAGAAATGAATATGTGTCCTTTGAATATTTCTTTAATAACCGACTATGATGCAGGCCTTGTAAATGATTGCGAGCCTGTAAGTCATGAGGCTGTTATGCAGGTATTTAGTGAAAATATTTCAAAATTGCAAAAACTGCTTTTCAAGATAATTGAAAACACGGATGAAAATAGAGACTGTAATTGCAGCTATGCTGCAAAGTGGTAAGTAGGTTTTTATGGGTATTATTGTTGCTGTTGACCGTATATTTGATTTAATATTTCTGGTATTATTCATCACAATTTTACTTACCTGGTTTCCCCAAGTAAAGTGGCATAACGAGCCTTTTAGATCTTTAAAGGCTTTTAGTGAAATATTTTTAGCACCATTCAGAAAACTAATTCCGCCGCTAGGAATGATTGACATTTCTCCGATTATTGCTTTTTTATGCCTATCTGTGTTAAGAAGCGTGATTATGGGTGTATTAGAGAATATTTTTTAATTTAATGGCAATTTTTTATTAATTATTTTTTTTATTATTATATAGCTATTTTAGGGGTTGTATAATGGATTTATCACTGGTATCAAAAACTGTTGGAAAAATTGCAAAAGAAGGTGTTGAAAAAGCAGGAAAGAACGGTGTTAATAAAACAATTACGGGAGTGTCTGCTGCGCTTAATGCGTCCAATCAAGCAATAAATACTTCTAAAGCGCTCCTTCAGGCAACAGATGAAATAAAAGATGTTTGCGTTTTAAAAAAAGCTCAAAAAAATGTTTCAAAAGCGATTAATGCTCCTTCTTTATTGAATATTAAGGAAGAAAATATCATTAAAGATTCATTTGATAATTTATACAAAAATATTCCAAGCTCACTTAAGCGTTTTAAGTATACTTTTATGCCTTTGAGTTTTCCTTCGGGGCAAAAAGTCAGCATTGATAAAAAATCTAAAAATATTTTACAGAATGCTTGTGAGTTAAATAAAACCGCAAAAATAAAGTTTGACTCAAAAGACGGCGATGAGATTTTAGGTGTTGTAGCACATGATAAAAAGAAATTTAAAGAAAATTGTTTTTATTCGATTTTTGAAAGAAAAGCAAATAATGGCCAATTGGAAAAAGTTTCTGTTTGTCACTTTCCTAAATCCGGTGAAATAAGAATTTTTGAACAGGACCTTGAAGGCAATATTGTAAAAAAAGTTTTCAAAGGAAATAAATCCGGAGGAAGTGAAAAAGTTGTATTTTCAAACGGTGTTGACAGTTTTGTTAAAAAATAAACCCTGAAATAGGGTTTATTTTTTAAATACTAAAACTGCATTGCATCCTCCAAATCCAAATGAGTTCGACAAAACCGCATTTAGCTCCTTTTTAACTGCCTTATTTGGTGTATAGTTAAGGTTTGCAACTTCGCTATCCTGTTGTTCGAGATTGATTGTAGGAGGAATAATTCCTTCAAGCATGGCTTTTATTGAAATTATAGCTTCAACCGAGCCTGCCCCTCCAAGCATATGACCTGTCATGGATTTTGTGGAAGAAACGTATAAATTATTATTTTGTTCTTTGTCTCCAAAGACTTTTGCAATGGCTTTTGATTCAGCTATGTCGCCTGCATGGGTTGAAGTGCCATGCGCATTGATATACCCGATATCTTTTGTGGTAAGATTAGCATCTTTAAGTGCAAGCTCCATTGCTAAAGCTGCTCCGCTTCCTGTAGGATCAGGTGCTACCATATCATAAGCATCTGAAGATTGCCCGTATCCTGCTAATTCGGCATAAATTCTTGCCCCTCTTTTGATTGCGTGTTCTCTTTCTTCTAAAATCAACATTCCTGCACCTTCAGACATTATAAAACCGTCTCTTTTAATATCGTAGGGACGTGATGCTTTAGCTGGGTCTTCATTGTTTTTAGACAGAGTTTTTGCTGATGTAAAAGCACCTATTCCTAAATCGCAAATGCCTGCTTCAGCGCCTCCTGCAATCATTATATCAGCATCACCTACCTGTATTGCTCTTTGTGCATCCCCTATTGAATGAGCACCTGTTGCACAGGCTGTTACAACAGACTTAGACATTCCTTTAAGTCCATATTTAATAGAAATTTTTCCTGCTGCCATGTTGGTTATCATCATTGGAACCATAAAAGGTGAGCATTTATGATAGCCTCTTTGTTGCATCACTTCATGATTTTTTTGTATTGTTTCAAGACCGCCTGCAGCAGAACCTGCAATTACTCCAAACCTTGTTAAATCTTCTTTTTCTAAATCAAGTCCGGAATCCTCCATAGCAAGAGTGGCAGCTACAACTGAACATAGAATGAATTTATCCATTCTTCTTGCATCTTTAGGGTCAACATATTTTGTTACGTCAAACTCGGGAACTTGTCCTCCGATATGAACAAGATGTTTTTCTTTGTCAAGAGTAAGGTATCTTATTGCGCTTTTGCCTGCTTTGAGCCCTTCCCAAAGAACGTCAATCCCTACTCCGAAAGGCGATATACAACCCATGCCGGTTACAACTACTCGTCTTTTCATACTTTATTCTCCTGTTTTTGTTATATATTTTTATCCAGTTTTATAATTCCGTTTGCTCCTGTCATGCCTGCCCCAAATGCGCTTATTAAAAGAGTCGCCGGCAGTTTAATTTTTCCTTCGTCAATTGCTTCTCTGATAGCAACCACAACCGAAGCGGCAGACATATTTCCATAGTTTTCTATGTTAGATATAACTTTTGTTTCATCTAATTCCAATCTTTGAGACAGTGCATCTATCATTCTTTGATTTGATTGGTGCGGGATGAAGTAGTCAATATCTTTTATGTTCATTTTGCTTTCCTTTAAAAGCTCTTCGATTTTATCCGGAATTGTTTGCATTACATATTTGTATACATCCTTGCCTTTCATTTTAATAAAAGGTTTTTCTTTTTCTTTTGCATCTTCAACTAAAGGACAATTTATACCCGGTGTTTTTAAAGTTATATAATCTCCGCAAGAGCCGTCTGAGAACATATTTATGTTTAAAATATCGTCCCTGTCTTCTTCGGTTGCGCTTACAATCATTGCTCCTGCGCCGTCTCCAAACAATACGCAAACTGATCGGTCTGTCCAATCGGTAAATTTTGTTGTTGCATCCGTTGCAACAATTAAAATGTTTTTGTATAATCCGGATTTTATAAATGCTCTTGCATTATTAAGTGCAAAAATAAAACCCGAACATGCCGCTTTAATATCAAACGCAGCTGCATTTTTTGCATTTATTGCTTCTTGAATAATGCATGCAACAGAAGGATAAACATCTTCCGGTGCGGAAGCTGCCGCTATAATTAAATCTATTTTATCCACATCGAAATTACTTCTTTTTATAACTTTTTTAGCTGCTTTTATGCCTAAGTCCGAAGAAGTTTCATCCCCTGACGCTACTTTTCTGTTTTTAATACCTGTTCTTGTTGAAATCCATTCATCTGAAGTATCTAATATTTTTTCCAAATCAAAGTTTGAAATATTATTACTTGCAACTTCAAAGTCTATTGCATTAATTTTTATTCCCGTATTCATTGTATCCTCTCTTGTAAATAATTATATCCAAACAAATATGCTTCGATATTTTTTTGTATCAATTCAGTTTTATTTTTTAAAATTTTTTCGTAAGCTTTTTTAACTTTTTCAATTGAAAAGTTGTCGGTTATTTTGGATAATATTCCAAGTGCAATTGAATTTGCAATCTTAATATTACCGAGCTTTAATGCTTCTTGTGTTAGAGGTGCAAAGATATATTTTATATCATTTCTTGTTTTTTCAATTTTTGCAAGAGATGAATTTACAATTATTGTTCCGTTTTTTTTAACTTTATTTATAAATTTATCTAAAGATGTTTGATTTAGTGCAATTACATAATCTGCTTTTTCGTTTTGCAAACTCAATAATTCTTCGTTTGACATATTTATTTCGCAATTAACTGCTCCACCCCTCATTTCAGCTCCATAACAAGGGCAGTATGACACAAATAAATCATTCAACATGAATATATTTGCCAACACTGTTCCTATTGAAAGTATACCTTGGCCGCCTGAGCCGGAAATTATGAAATTTTTAATCATTTGTTATGTCCTTAAATACTTTTATCGGGTAGATTTTACTTAATTCATTTTCAATTTTTTTGTGTGAATCCAAAGGGCTTAGTTTCCAATTTGTAGGACAGTTGGAAAGTATTTCTACAAAACTAAAACCATATCCTTTTAGTTGACATTCAAAAGCCTTTTTGATTTGTTTTTTTGCATTTATAATGTTTTTTATATCGTACAAAGCAACTCTTGCACTGAAAGCACTTCCTTCACAAAGAGCCACATGCTCTGCTGTTTTAATCGGGAAACCGTGATACTCTATGTTGCGGCCCATAGGACTGGTTGTTGTAATTTGCCCTAAAACAGTAGTTGGGCCAAGTTGGCCTCCGGTCATACCGTAATTTGTATTGTTTATACAAATAGCCGTTATATTTTCACCCCTTAAAGCACTGTGAAGCGATTCACTTAATCCTATTGAAGCAAAGTCTCCGTCTCCTTGGTATGTAAATACAAACATTTCTTTCCCGTTTGCCTTGTGTGCTCTTTTAACACCCGTTGCAACAGCGCAGGCTCTACCGTGCGGGGATTCTATGCAATCTACATCTAAAAAGTTATATAATGTAACCGAGCATCCGGATGACGCTATTGCAATTGTTTTATCCTGCAAATTCATCTCATCTATAATCTGTGCTACAAGTTTAACTGCAATGCCATGGTCGCAACCGGGGCAAAAAGAGAAAGACGAATCTTTTTTTATTGATTTTGGTGTGCTAAATATTTGCATAATTTTCCTTTAGGATGTTTTCAACCGAGTCGATAATCTCTTCTTTTTTTAGCCAATTTCCTGTAGGTTTTCCTATAAAGTAAACTTTTGAATCGGATAAAACGCCAAGTTTAACATCTCTTAGCATTTGTCCTAAATTCATTTCAATATCTATAATGGCTTTTGCTTGTGAAGCTATCTTTTTTAGTGCATCATACGGAAAAGGATACAGAGTTTTTGGTCTAAAAAGACCGGCTTTCAGTCCTTTTTCCCTAAAACTGTTTACAACCGCCTTTACCGCTCTTGCTAATGATCCGAATGCGGTTAAAATTATTTCGGCATCATCGCACATATATTTTTCATAATCAGTTTCGTTTTTTTCTATTAAATCATACTTGTTTTTTAAATTCAGAATGTGTTTATTAAGTTTGTTTTGACTTGGCTCAAGTGAGTGAATTTTTCTTGAAGGTCTGTTTTTTGCGCCTGTTAGTGCCCAGGAGGAATTATCAATTTCTTTGTAAGGATTATCAAAAAGTATACAAGGCTCTGCTGTTTGTCCTAATAGCCCGTCTACCAGTAAAATTGTCGGGTTTTTGTATTTTTGTGCAAGATAAAAGGCCTTATATGTCATATCAACGCATTCCTGCACAGAAGAAGGGGAAAGAGATATTATGTGATAATCGCCGTTTCCGCCCCCTATTGTCGTTTGGTTATAGTCTCCTTGTGAAGGGAAAATATAACCCTGACCGGGTCCTGCACGCATCACATTAACCAATACTATAGGCAGCTCATCAGAGCATGCATAAGAGAGTGTTTCTTGCATAAGAGAAACTGCACATGATGAGCTTGATGTCATTACTTTTGCTCCGACTGAAGCAGCCCCGAGCGCCATATTTATTGCACCGATTTCAGATTCAGCACAAACATAAGCAAGATTGTTTTTTTGCATTTCAAAGCTCAAATACTCTCCGATTTCAGTCTGAGGAGTTATCGGATAGCCAAAATAGCAGCTGCAACCGCAGTTTAGTGCAGCTTTTGCTATAGCAATATTTCCTTTTAAGAGAGTTTTTTCTTTCATTCTTTAACAACTTCCACAATGGCAATATCAGGACACATCATGGCGCATTGAGCGCAAGCGGTACATTTTGAGTCTTTGTCTTTGAATTCTACAACAAATTCTCCGGTTTTGCCTAAACAGTTACTTTTTTGGATAAGCTTATTGGGGCACACATCAACACACAAATAACAAGACTTGCACTTGTTTTTATCTATTTTAATGTGAGACATATTAACTCCCCATGACTTAGTATTTATTTATTAATATTGTCTCACAAAATTAAAAAAAGTGAATTTTAAATTATTTCTTAATATTTAAATGTGCAAACTATTTTTTAAAATTGGTATTATATTATTATGAACAAATTTGTTTTTCTATACTTTTCCGCAATATTTGCTTCTTTGGGAGGTTTGCTTTCAGGATATGACACAGGAGTAATCTCGGGAGCGTTATTGTATATTGATAAAAGTTTCCAAATGAATTCATTTTTATCGGGAACTTTGGTTGCTTCTGTGTCGCTTGGTGCACTATTCGGCGCTTTTTTAAACGGTTTAATAGTGGATAAAATCGGAAGAAGAAAAACACTTTTAATAACGGCATTGATTTTTATATTTGGTTCTGTTTTTTGCTTTTTTGCGCAAAATATAGTGCAATTGATATTTGCAAGAGTAGTCGTTGGCTGTGCCGTTGGTGTTGTCAGCTTTGCAGGTCCTTTATACTTAAGTGAAATTTCAATTAAAGAAAAAAGAGGACAAATTGTATCTTTTCATCAAATTGCCATAACGCTCGGCATATTGTTTTCGTATCTGACAAATTTTTTCTGTGCAAATTTAGAATCAAATTGGAGAGTAATGCTTTTAATTGGGGCACTGCCTGCATTAGTATTGCTCATTGCAATGTTTTTTTGTCCGGATACTCCAAGATGGTATGTTTTAGCCGGAAAAATTGAAAAAGCAAAAGCAATGCTTTTGAAAATAGATAAAAATTCAAATGTGGATTTTGAAATAAACGAAATTTGCTCTACTTTGTCCAAAAAAACAGAAAAGATTTCATTTAAAAAATATAAAGCCCCTTTTATTATTGGGATTGGCATAATGTTTGTACAGATAGCAACGGGAATTAATGCAATAATATATTATGCTCCTGTAATTTTTAAAATGTCAGGTTTTCAAACAAGCGAAGATGCGCTTTTTGTTACTATTTTTATCGGAGTAATAAATTTTCTTATGACTTTTGTTGCATTTTTCCTTGTAGATAAGCTGGGAAGAAAACCGCTTTTATATATCGGGCTTTCCGGCATGCTTTTGAGTTTAATTGTTTTAGCTGGCGTTTTTGCGTTTTCTTTGAGCAAGTATTTGGCTATTGTTTTTTGTGCTTTTTATATTGTTTCTTTTTCGATGTCGTTGGGGCCTGTTGCATTATTAATAATAGCGGAAGTTTTCCCTTTGGCGTTTCGTGCTCAAGCTATGAGTATTGCTATTGTTTCAAATTTTGTATTTAATTTTATTGTAACCGGACTTTTTCCTGTTATTTTGGGTAATTTTGGTCCAAGTATCGTATTTATTATTTTTGCTTTAATTTGTATTTTGTCTATGGTTTTTGTATACAAGAAAGTTCCTGAAACAAAAGGCGTTAGCCTTGAAGATATTGAAAAGAATTGGGTGTAAATTTGTGATAATTTCAAGAATTCTTAAGATTTTTTATATGGTGATATATATAAACTATAGCCAAAATTAAACATACAGCAATAATAACAGCGTCAAACTTGTGCCATATATGTTTCAATTTGTCAGTGTTTTCACCTAATTTTACCCCGACATAAACTAAAACATAGCTCCAAATCAAAGAACCGAGGAATGTAAAAAGAAAGAAAGTTCTTTTTCTGGCTCTTAAAATTCCGGCCGGAAGCGAGATGAATGTTCGGACAACAGGAAGCATTCTGCATACAAAAAATGACCAATCGCCGTATTTATCCACCCATTTATCTGCCAGTTCAAGGTCATGTTTTGAAATTAAAAAATATTTTCCATATTTTTCAACAAACTTTCTTCCGCCGAAATAACCTAAATAATATGATGGAATTGAACCTAAAACACAGCCTATCGCCCCAAAAAAGGCGGCAGTATGTATGGAAAATACTCCTTTTGTAACCAAATACCCGGCAAAAGGAAGAATAGCTTCGGAAGGCAGAGGAATATTACAAGATTCAATCGCCATCAAGAGTGCAACACCCCAGGGTCCGATTGAAATTATAACATCCTGAATCCAGCTTACTATGCTTATAATTATATTATTAATCATTATTAAACCCCTCTGTAAAAAGTATTTTAATATAATTATCTTTATTATTGCAAGTTAAATTTATTTAATAAAATTATGAAATATTTTAATTTCATGTGCTTTGATATTTTTGTCCACAAGAGGGTTTAATGCACCGTTATTATCGGATTTAACAGGTTTTTTTGCTTCTGAACTTAAGTATTTCTTTTCTAACCTTTTTTGATTTAAAGCAGGTATTCCAAAACCAAGATATGCTGCTTCAAAAGCCAAGGCCGCAGTTCTTAAAGAAGCATTTAATCCCTTTGCATCGTTTACAAGTCTGTTGTTTTTATCTTGCATAAAAGAAATTATTTGCTCTGCAGCATCTTTTGGTATTTCGCTGTTAAATGAATCTACACCTTTTTCTTTTATGGCTTTAAGATTATCCAGTATTTTATAACCTTGGTCAATTCTTTCCTGCATAACTTTGTCGATTTTTCCGTCTTTAGCGGTTCTTTTTGCTTGTTGTATAAGACCTTCAACTTTTCCTTTTGAAATTTTATTATTTCCTTCAAGGAATGTTGTTTGATCTTTAATTAAAATATCCATTATTTTGTTGAATACTTTGTTTTTGTCTCCGCCTTGCGATGGAATGGAATCCAACATCTTTTTTATTTCATCAATTGAATTATAGTTTGAATATTTTGCAACAAATTCATCATTAGTAAGGGCATAAACTCCCTGAGTCGGATGAAGTGTATCGATTAAATTTTTACCTGCCTTTTTAGCGGTTTGGATTGGGCTTGCAAAAGTTTGAACAAAGTTTTGTGCTATTTTTTTGATTCCTTTTTCTTCTGAATCAAATATTTTTTCATACGGCTTGTTTGTCATAGGAAGTCCGCTAATTTTGGTTGTTTTGCCTGCTACAATTGAATTTGTGGCCTTGAGCAAAAACAAAACAACAAGAATTGTCTGAACGTCACGGAATAGAATTTCTGTTATTTCGTCTTTTGTTGCTTCTTTATCGTCAGGATTTCTTTTTCCTGCGGTAATTACCCTTGGCACAACAACTGTTCCTACCATTAATGATGCCATTGGAATAAAGGCGTTAACACCGCCCGTTGGTTCAATTGCACTTAAAACTTTTTTAAACGTATCAGCTTTTGGTGATTTTTCTAAAATTGATGATATTCCGCTTCCAACTTTTTTTGCGGCATTCGATGAAGCCTTAGATACATTTTTTGCAAGTTTTGAAGAAGTTATTAAATTTGAAATCTTATTTATCTGCATTTTTAATATCTCCTTCCTTGCCGTTTGGCTTTTTAGCTTCGTCATAAATAGCCGAAGCATTCGGGTTTACTCCGCCTGAAGCCCAAGTATATATTTTAGGGATATAAGACATTAAAAATCCTGTTACAAAAAACATTCCGGCAATAGTTAAAACACGTTTTCCTATCCAACCGTTTTTAAAGTTTTTGATGTTTTCATCACTAACCCGGACAATACCGTCTTTTGTGCTATAGCGTTTAATATAATCTTTTGAATAATTAACGGCATAATCAATATAGTTTTTAAATTTTGTTGAGCCTGTTTTGTTGTTTGCTCCGCTGTATTTTACAGCAAGGAAGTTTGTATTTTCAAAATCTTTTTTATTTGCTTTTATTATACTTTCAAAGCTTTGCTGAAGTGATTCCAGAATATTTTCAGCTTCTTTTTTGGGAGCATTTTTATTGTAAAGTGACTGACTATATTTTTGCATTAATTCAATTAATTCATTGATGTCTTTTTGTTTTGCTCTAGTGCCGCTTGTATTGGTTATAGCATCGGCTACAACATTTGTAAAAAATTGTTTTTCAAATTCTCCGGCACTACTTGTTTGAATTCCTTTAATAAGATGTGCGAGATTGGAAATATTTTCAATATGTGTATTAGAAGTTTTACCCATCATTTTTTTAGATAACGCAAGCATTACAACGGGAGTTACGCACATAGTAGGACCGGTTAAAAATTCTCTTATCATTTCTTGTAAAAAAGCCGGTACGTTAATTTTTCCGGTATATTTATACCCTGCAAGAGCACCTTTTATACTTCTTGGAAAGTTAGTTCCCGTCATATCTTCAACGGTGAATTGCATTGCTCTGCCGCCGTTATCCACAAATTGCCAAAAATTAACCAATCCATCCGTAAAACCGCCTTTAAAGTTTGTTGTGTGATTATTTTTATTGTTGTTAGCGCTGTTTTTCTGTATTTTTATGTTGTTAACGGCGTTTATTCTCATTAAAAATTATTCCCCTTACAAAACACAAGTCTATAAAAACTGCTGATAAAAATTTTTTGCTAGTTGGCGATAAATTTTTTTTAAAAAACTTAACATTAAAAAATGGATTAAAATTAATATTTTTGTAAAAAAAATAAAGAAAAATCAAATAGTCGTTTGTGCAATTTATTAATATTTATTTATATTTTAATATTCTTTTATGCTGAGTATCAAAAAAACATTTCTGTTTATGATAGTGTGTTATTTTTTAATAACGCTTGCATTATCAATTTTATTTCATTAATCTTGCCCATTTTTCGAACTTTGAATAATCTTTTTGTAATTGTGTGGCAAGAACCCTTATATTTCCAAAGTTTTGCTCGTCTCTGATTTTTTTAACAAAAATTACTTTGATTATCTTCCCGTAAAGATTTTTGTCGAAATCGTAAATATGAGCTTCGAGTATTTCGTTTTTACCCGGTGTAAGAGTCGGTTTTGTCCCCCAAGAAATTAAAGCAGGGTTCATTGTAGAGCCAACCTGAACAAAACCATGGTAGACACCGTAAGGAAGTTTTATCATACTGTCGGGCCAAACTAAATTTGCCGTAGGATATCCCAGAGCTCTTGCTATCTTTTGCCCTTTTATAACCGAATTTCTAATTGAAAAATACCTTCCCAATAATGCTCTGACAGCATTTAAATGTCCGTATTGTATCCTTTTTCTTATAGCACTTGAGCTTACTTCTTCTTTACCTTTATATTTTTGTTCAGGTACTATAACGCATTCATAATTGTATTGATTTTCATAGTCTTTCAAAAACCCCGGATTTCCCATTCTTTCTTTTCCAAAAGTATGATTGTAGCCTACAAAAATCATTTTGGGTTCAAAATATTTTACAAGAACATCTTTTAAATATTCATGGGCACTTAAGTCTTTATAGTTTTCAAAATTAAGCTCGTAAAGGTAGTCAACCCCAAGAGAACTTAAAATTAATTCTCTGTCTTTAAAGGTCTGTATATTTGGAGTAGTTTTATTGTTGAAATAATCGGCAGGATTTTTATCAAAAGTTATTATTGCACTTTTTATACCTTTTATTTTTGCCTGCTGGGTTAATAAGGTTATAATCTTTTTGTGCCCGATGTGGATACCGTCAAAATATCCTAATGCAATTGCAAGTCCTTTGTTTACTCCTATTTCACGAAAAACTTCCATTAATACTAAGTATCCTTATTGTTTGTTGGTTTTATCTTTTTCTTTTTTGATTGTTTTGGCTGGTTAAGATTCTCTTTTTGTTGAAGACGCCTTACGGAAAAAACATCGTTCAGGGATTGAATGGCAAGAATTGCCTTTTTTAGCGTTTCAATATTATCAAGCTCGATTCCTAAGTCAATTATACCAAATTTTCTTCCTTTTAAATATGTGTTTGAATATATTATATTTATTCCCATATCTCCTGTTTTCATAAGTATATCTCTCAATATGCCTACTCTGTCCAGACATTCTATTCTAAGATGTGCAAGGTATGTTGATTTTGTAGGTGTGTCTGCCCATGATACATCAATCATCCGCTCGGGTTCAATGTTGTATAAACATTTACAGTCGAGTCTGTGTATACTTATACCCTTAGAGCGTGTAATAACACCTGTTATGGGTTCTCCGGGGATAGGCGAGCAACATTTCGCCAAAGACCACAATAAACCATCCAGTCCTACTATATCATTTTTTTTGCTTTTGTTTTTTCTTTGTTGGAGATTTTGACCTTGTTCTTTTGCTAGTTGTTCATCTGTTTTTGGAGCTTCATATTTTTTTAACACATTTATAACTTTGTGTATGGTGGTTTCACCGTATCCCAGTGCTGCGAATAAATCTTGTGCTGTTTTGTAGTTCATTTCTTTTGCAGCTTTTTCAATAATCCCTGATTTTGAATATTCGTCAAAACAGGCTTTTGTTAATTCTGTTTCAAGGTTTGCCTTTCCAAGCTGGATATTATCTTCACGGTTGAACTTTTTAAACCACTGACGAATTTTAGAACTCGCATTTTTTGTGACAACAAAATTTAGCCAATCAATTTTTGGCATAAATTGTTTTGATGTTAAAATTTCAACAATATCACCATTTTTTAATTTTGTATCCAGTTGTGCAATTCGGCCGTTAATTAGAGCGCCTACTGTTCTGTGACCGACTTCCGTGTGAATCCTATATGCAAAATCAACCGGAGTTGAATTTTGGGGCAAGTCAAAAACATCTCCGTTTGGAGTAAATACAAATACCTGATCGTTAAAAAGGTCAAATTTTACGTTTTCAACAAATTCTTTAGCATCTTCACTTTCACGCTCAAGTTCCATTACCTTTCTCATCCATGAAAATTGCAAATCCTGTTTATTATTTGCTTTAATAGAGCCTGATTCTTTGTATCTCCAGTGTGCAGCAACCCCGTATTCCGCTACTTCATGCATTTTATGGGTTCTTATTTGAATCTCAACAGGCTTATTTCTTGCGCCTATAACTGAAGTATGTAATGATCGATACATATTGCCTTTAGGCATTGCTATATAGTCTTTAAAGCGCCCGGGAATCGGTTTAAACAGTTGGTGAATAATTCCTAAAACCTGATAGCATTCTCTTTCGTTATCAACAATTACTCTAACGGCTGTTATATCGTATAACTGATCAAAAGTTACATTTAACCGTTTCATTTTATTATAAATTGAATAATAATGTTTTGCTCTGCCTTTTATTGTTGCTTTAATTTTGTTTTTGGCAAGTTCATGCTTAATTGTATCGATTAATGCATTAACGGTTGAATCTCTCATAGCTTTTGTTTCTGCTACAAGTTTTGCAATTTCGTAATATTTTTCCGGGTTTAAATACCTTAATGATAAATCTTCAAGTTCTGCTTTGATTTTTCCCATACCAAGACGGTTTGCAAGCGGGGCAAAAATATCAAGTGTTTCTTGGGCAATTTTTTTTTGCTTGGCAGCTGCCATAAACGATAAAGTCCGCATGTTGTGGAGTCTGTCTGCCAGCTTTAGGACAATTATTCTAATATCCTGTGCCATTGCAATAAACATCCTTCTGAAATTTTCAGCTTGACGTTCTTCTTTTGATTTAAATTGGTATTTCCCTAATTTTGTAACACCCTGAACAAGATTAACAACGTCACTGCCGAACTTTTCTTCCATTTCTTTGGCTGTTGCGTTTGTGTCTTCTAAAATATCATGTAAAAAAGCGGCAATAATAGTGTCTTTATCAAGTTTAAGATCTACAAGAATCTTTGCAACTTCGACAGGATGCATAATATAAGGCTCCTGAGAAATTCTAAATTGTCCTTCGTGAAGCTTTTTTGCCCAATTATAAGCTGCTTCTATCTGTTCAATATCCTCGTTCGGCCTTTTTTGTTTAGTTAGCTCCGTTTTAATTTCTTCAAACGTTTCTTGATAGTTCATATTTTACCAACCGTATTTTAATATTATACACCTTATTGTATTTTTGCGATATAGTATATGTTGTATTTTGGTGAAAAAATATCAAGTTATGATAAAAAATATCGATGATTTAATAGAACATATTGAAAAAAATGATGGATTTAAGTTTCAAATTAAAGTAATTGCAAATTCAAAAGTTAATTCAATCGAATTTTTAGACGGAACAATTAAACTGAAAATTATCCAAAGAGCAATCGAAGGAAAAGCTAACAAAGCAATTATCGAGTATTTGTCCAAGGTTTTAAAGAAACCCAAAACAAAAATTTCAATTTTAAAAGGAGAAAAGTGTTCAGTGAAGTTAATAGGTATTGAAAAATGAAAATTGTTTTCAATTGTTAAGAAATGTTATCATACTTTTAAAAAAAATAGCACTTTTTTTGTTCAGTAGGTTTAAAGTAATTAAAAAATAGCGAAAGGTTAATCGTGGATTCTAATAAAATAAAAAAGGAAACATTATTAAACCAGTTTCCTAATGACTATCTGGAACAAAAAATCTCAAATCCCATAAATACATCTAAAATTATGCCTTTAAGTCAAAGAAGTTATGCTAATAGGCTTTATGGCGGCTGGGCAGGATCAAACAATAAACTTTTTGAAATTGATTATAATGATATTATAAACGCAATAAATGATTCATTGACAGGCCAAGTTGATTCCCTCCATCTTTTTTATTCAATATACAATAATATTTCAATAAAATTTAATTTAAATTTTATAGCGTTGGGAATATACAACAGTGCTTCAAATTATATAAACATAAAATTAATTGATAAAAATAACGCTTCATATAATTCAAAAATTCTTTTAAGCGACAGCGAAAATGTTGTTGTCAAAGCTTTTAAAAATAAACAATGCGTTCTTACAATGCAGAGTGATTATTTAAAAATGAGCTATATTGCAAATGTTCCTACACATATTATTCCCCTTAATGTTTTGGGAGAATGTCTCGGGGTTATGATATTTTCCGATAACAACAATAATCAGTTTTTTGATTTTTATAAACTAATTGCAAACTATTACGCACTGTTTTATAAAAACAGATTGCTTGCAGATTTGGTTGACAAAAACACTGATACTGATTCTCTTACCGGTCTTGGTAACCATAAAAAACTTCAGGAAGATTTGGCAAATGAGATGTCTTTGTGTGCAAACAGTGATAAAAGCTTAGCTTTTTGCATTTTTGATATAGCAAATATTTCGGAAATTAATAATGAACTGGGACATGCAAAAGGTGACTGTGTTATTAAAGAAGTTGCAAATAAAATTAAGAAGAATGTCAGAAACACAGATATTTTAGGCAGATACGGCGGTGATGAAATCGGAATTATTATGCCTGATACAACCGTGGAGGAAGCCAAGTATGTTTGTGAGTTTTTATTATACAATTTAGCCTGCACAATGTTCGATGATTTGGGGCAGTTAAAATTTTCCTGTGGAATTTCAATGTTTCCAAGTTCTACAAATAAACAAGAGAAACTTACAATTTTGGCTGAACAAGCCCTCTACATTGCAAAAAGCAAAAGAAGTCAATCGGGTCAATCGGAAATTGTTTCAACAAATGACTATAATTTCTGGGATGACGAGGCTTTAAAATGTTTTGCTCAGGTTTTAACCAAAAAACACGCTTCTGTTGGTGTTAATATTGAAGAAGAGCTTATCAATCAATTCCACAGTGAAAAAATAATCTCAAACGAACATCTGTTGGATGTTGTATCTTCTCTTGCAAATGCAATTGACGCAAAAGACACATATACAAAAGGTCATAGTGCCGCAGTTTCAAGATACTCGGAAGCACTTGCAAGAGCTGTCAATCTTCCAGAGAGTGAAGTTGAAAGAATTAAACTGGGTGCAATGCTTCATGATATCGGAAAAATAGGAATTCCTGAACATGTTTTAAGAAAGCCTTCTATGTTATCAGACGATGAATGGGCTATAATGAAACAACATCCTAAAATTGGTGCTGATAAAGTATTAAAACCAAATAAATCTTTACAGGATTTGATTCCTATGGTTAAATATCACCATGAACATATAGACGGCTCAGGTTATCCTTATGGTCTAAAAGGAGATGACATACCTTTGTCTGCAAGAATTGTTGCCGTAGCCGATGCTTACCATGCTTTAATTTCAGATAGACCCTACAGAAAAGGTTTGAGTGTAAAAAAAGCCTGTGAAATTTTAAAAATGGGCGCAGGAATTCAATGGGATAAAGAACTTGTAAGGCAGTTTATAATAATAGCGCCGAGTTTAGCAACTAATATATAACTTTACTGTCAGTTGAAAATTCTGCTTTTGTAAACTTTTGATTTTGCAAGTAAATACTCGAAAGTGACTTTTAAAACACCAAAACCATATTTAACCGAGCGAAAAAAACTAATTGAACTTGCGTTATCAAAGTACTTTGTCGGACAGGAAATTTCTCCTATGGAATAGCCTTTAAACAGGACCACTGCAATCATTTGGTTATCGAAAATAAAATCATTGCTTAATTTGTCAAAATCTATTGTTTTTAATACTTCTGAACTGAATGCTCTGTAACCGCTATGATATTCGGATAATCCTTTATTTAAAACAATATTTTGTATAAAGGTTAAAAATTTATTTGCAATGTATTTATATTTTGGCATTTTTGAATGCTTTGCTGAATTTACAAGCATTCTGGATGCTATGACGCAATCATAGTTGTTGTATGCTATCATTGAAGCAAGCGCCGGGATTAATCTTGGGTCATATTGAAAATCGGGATGAAGCATAATAATAATATCGCTGTTGTTTTTCAGTGCTTCTTTATAGCAAGTTTTTTGATTAGCCCCGTAACCTAAATTTTTTTTGTGACTCAGAGTTTTGATTCCTAAGCTTTTGGATAGTTGAACCGTATTATCATCGGAAGCATCATCCGTTAGGATAATTTCATCAACGATATCGGGAATATTTTCAAATGTTTCTTTGAGAGTTGCCTGCGCATTATACGCAGGCATTACAACTGTTATTTTTTTGTTATTTATCAAATTATACCTTTATAGGGTTTCTTAGTTTTAAATGCAGTTCTCTTAGCTGTTCTTCAGAAGCCAAAGAAGGCGCATTAGTCATAAGATCTTTGGCAGCCGAGTTTTTAGGAAATGCTATAACTTCTCTTATTGAATTAGCCCTTAATAACAAAGCCACAAGTCTGTCTAAACCGATTGCAAGACCTCCGTGCGGCGGAGTTCCGTATTTAAAGGCATCAATCATAAATTCAAATTTTTCTTTAATTTCTTCTTGTGTTAATCCAAGTGCATGGAACACTTTTTCTTGAATTTCAGCACTGTGAATTCTGATTGAACCGCCACCCAACTCGTTTCCATTATAGATAATATCATATGCTATTGATTTAACGTTTCCTTTATCAGATTCAAGTTTATCCAAGTCTTCCAATGCAGGCATTGTAAAAGGATGATGTACGGATTTATAAGTTCCGTCTTCAATGCTGTATTCAAATAAAGGAAAGTCTACAACCCAAAGCAAGTCGTGTTTTGTTTCATCGATTAAATTTAATTTTTGGCCAAAGTATAATCTGAATCTTCCCAAAACATCAAATACCGTTTGCGGATAATCTGCTACAAAAAAGACAATATCGCCATTTTGAGCTTGAGCTCTTGATTGAATTTCTCTTATTTGATTTTCATCCAAGAATTTTAACACGGGAGATTTAACGCTGCCGTCTTCAAGATAAGTAATCCAAGCAAGTCCTTTAGCGCCATAAGAAATAGCAAGATTTCTTATATCATCCATCTCTTTTCTTGAATATCCCGCAATACCCGGAATTTTTATTGCTCTTACTGTTCCGCCTTGTTTGATTACGGCTTTGAATGCTTCAAAAGTTGATTCTTCCATAATATCCGTCACATTAAACAATTCCAGGCCAAAACGAGTATCCGGCTTGTCTGAGCCGAATCTGTCCATTGCTTCTTTGTATGTTATTCTTTTAAAAGGAGCTTTAACTTCAACTCCTGCCGCTTCAAAAGCTTTTTCAATTAAACCTTCCGTCATTTTTATAACATCATCTTGATTTACAAAAGACATTTCCATATCAACTTGAGTAAATTCAGGTTGTCTGTCTGCTCTTAGGTCTTCATCTCTAAAACACTTTGCAATTTGATAATATTTTTCAAAACCTGAAACCATCAAAAGTTGTTTAAAGATTTGGGGTGATTGCGGAAGTGCGTAGAACTTTCCGTCATGTATTCTTGATGGAACGAGATAGTCTCTTGCGCCTTCCGGAGTTGCTTTAATTAAAATCGGAGTTTCAACTTCCATAAAATCCAGACTGTTTAAATAGTTTCTTATAGCAGTTACAATTTTATGGCGAAGTCTGAAATTATTCATCATTTTTTCACGTCTTAAATCTAAATAACGATATTTTAGACGAACATCTTCAGACACATTATCATCATCCAAAACAAAGGGAAGTGTTTGAGCTGATGATAAAACATTAACTTTATCCGGATACATTTCAATTTTTCCGGTTTTTAGTTTTTCGTTTATGGTATCATCAGGTCTTTTGGAAATTTTACCCTGAGCTTGAATCACAAATTCCGGTTTAATTTTAGATAAAACTTTATGGACTTCCGGATTGATTTTCGGGTCTGCAACAAGTTGAAAAAGACCGGTTTTATCTCTCAATTCAACAAAAATTATTCCGCCTAAGTCTCTAATTGTGCTTGCCCATCCGGCAAGAATAACTTCTTTTTCAATATCAGATTCTTTTAGTTCGCAGCAACTTTGATTTTTATATGCAAGTTCCATATTTTTTCCTTTTTAATAGTATTAGTAGTATTTATTATAGAACAAACAAATTAAACAAATAAAATTTTTTACAAGTTTTAATAAAATATGAATATATCAAATAATTTTAACAACATCTCTTTTCAAAAACAACTTATGGCAAAATGCTCGGTATTAAAGTATGATGAGCCTATACCGTGTAAAATATACCGCCTTGAAGGAAATAAAAGAGAAGACAGAGATTACTTTAGAAAGCTGGACGATGAGTATATCTGGCAAGAAAATCATTTTTTAAAAAGCATAAATCAGTCAATAAAAAAGATTGCACAAGGCAACGATGAATTTTATCAAAAAGCAGATGTATACGTACTTGAAGACAACCGTGGTCTTTGTCTTGGCTATTGCCAAACTGACGAAGTAAAACAGGGTGAAATGTGTCTTGATTATCTTGAGACTGCACCAAAGTATGTTAATGGTAAAAAAAGAAAAAAATCAAGTGTCAGGTATATAGGAGAAACGCTAATAGCTTTTTTGGCCTTGAAGGCAAAACAGAAAAGTTGCGATTTGCTTGCAGTTTGGGCGCCTTCTGATTCTGCCAAAAAGTTTTATAAAAACAATTGTAAATTTCAAACAGGGAATAAACCTTATGAACTTTGCCTGAAAAACAACAAGTATGACTATATAATAAATAAAAACAAAATGCATACTTTGTTCGGAGTTAGTCTGATTAATAAATAATAAAACTTAAAATATTACGCATAAAAATTTATTTGTAATATAATATTTATTGTCGTACTTACACCGGGTCGGAATTAAAAACCTTACCGGTAATTATACAAATTAAGGAGAAAAAGATGACATTAAAGAATTTTTTATTCACTTCAGAATCAGTAACCGAAGGACACCCTGACAAGGTGTGTGACCAAATTTCGGATGCGATTTTGGATGAATTTTTGACAAAAGATCCAAAATCAAGAGTTGCAGCTGAAACAACAGTAACAACCGGTATGGCTTTGGTTTGTGGTGAAATCACATCTAACTGTTATGTGGATATTCCTGCTGTTGTTAGAAATACAATAAAAAGAATAGGTTATAACGGCGAAGAAGGCGGTGGATTTGATTACAAAACCTGTGCTGTTTTGACTTCAATAGACGAACAATCAACGGATATTGCAGGCGGAGTAAACAAAGCCCTTGAGACAAGAAATGATAATGCTGATACTTCAAAAGATGAAACTTTGGATATCGGAGCAGGCGATCAAGGTATAATGTTCGGCTATGCGTGCAATGAAACAAAAGAACTTATGCCTCTTCCGATTTCACTTGCTCATAAACTTGCATACAGGTTGGCTCAAATAAGAAAAGATAAACTTGTTAACTATTTAAGACCTGACGGTAAAAGCCAGGTTACCGTTGAATATGTTGACGGAAAGCCCAAAAGAATAGATACAATTGTAATTTCTACCCAACATGATCCTGAAATCAGAGGAATTAGTGATAACCAAAAAATTCAGGAAATTATAAAAGAAGATATGATTAATCTTGTAATTAAGCCTGTTTTTGAAAATTATGATGTTAAACCTGATGAAACTACAAAATATTTAATTAATCCTTCGGGAAGATTTGTAATAGGCGGGCCTCAGGGCGATGCCGGTTTAACCGGAAGAAAAATTATAGTTGATACCTATGGCGGTTATGCTCGCCACGGCGGCGGTGCTTTTTCAGGAAAAGATCCTACCAAAGTGGACAGGTCAGCTGCATATGCTGCAAGGTGGGTTGCTAAAAACATTGTAAAAGCAGGTTTAGCTCAAAAATGTGAAATTGAACTTGCTTATGCAATCGGAAAAAGCGAACCGGTTTCAGTATTAGTTGACACATTTGATACCGGAAAAATATCTGATGAGGAATTGTCAAAAATTGTAGTTGACACTTTTGACCTTAGACCTGCTGCAATCATAAAGCAATTTGATTTAAGAAATCTTCCTAAAAAGTTTGACGGCAAATTCTACCAAAGACTTGCCGCATACGGGCATGTAGGAAGGGAAGATTTTTCAGTGCCTTGGGAAGAAACACAAATGGCGGATATTTTAGCCAAAAAAGCTTCTTTGGCTGTTTCAATTTAATTTATAACTTACCCCGGTCTTTCCGGGGTAAGTTAATTACAAGACTCAGGCAACAATATGAGAAAAATTAACGAAACAAATACAATAAGTTCTTTTTTAAATTCAACAATCTTTTCTGATATTAAGAAAGAAGCAAAATTTGGTTTTGTAGTCAAGCAATCTACTATTTTTTCTTTTTGGAACAATATTGTGGGAGCGAAGTTTGCAAATTATACAAAACCTTATGCAATCAGGTATTCAAAGTTATATGTAAGTGCAAAAAGCCCTGTTATAGTCCAAGAGTTAAGCTTGTATAAAAATAAAATTTTAAAAAATATAAATACATATTCAAAACCTCTTGGAATTGAAATTAAGGATATTGTGTTTAATTATAAAAATTTTTCCGCTCAAAACCCAATTGAATCTGCTTTGATTGAGGACAAACCTGAAAAAATATCTGAAAATCAATTAAAGAATGTTGAAATTGAAAGCGAATTAAAAGAAAGTATTGAAAAACATGTGCAAAAAATTAATTTTTTGAATGAAAATCAAAAAAAAGAGTTTTCGGAAAAAATAATTTCAACTTACAAAGCAAAAATTATTCAAAATTCATCAAAAAAAGACTAGACAAATTTTGAAAAATGTTGTAGTATATTTAATACTGGTTATAATTGAGGAATATCATGGTTAAATTTTTATTTGAATTAATCCGACGTATAGGCTCTTTTTATAAAAGAGGTCTTGTTTATGTTCCGGTTAGAAAAGATTAAAAATTAGAACTTGTTTTTAAAAAAAGACCTTTTAATTTATAAAGGGTCTTTTTTTATTGTAAAAAAATGTATAATTATTTTTCAATTAATAACAATATTTTTTCTTGATAAACGTTAAAAACAAAGTAAAAGGATAAACTGATGAAGCAATATATATCAACTTTTAAAATACGAGCTCAATTCCAAAAACTATTAAATTTAATTTGGGGTTTGACTATCTAATTTAAGGGTTTAAAATGAGCATTAATACAAATTTATCAAAATATTCGCTAAAATTTTTATCAGAAATTGCAAACAACGACGATTCGATTATTCCGATGGCTACAAAAGATTTTATTTCGGATTCGATTCTTGTAAACACCTACAGAAAAGAAGGCGCAAAAGACGATGTCAGAGAAAAGGCAATTGAAGAATACGGTACCGGCATAGTTTGGATATTTGGTATTCCTACCATAAAAAAAATATTTGATAAAACAATTTATAAATTTTTAAAATTAGACCCAAATTTTGACATCAGAAATTTAAAAGATAATAGCTATATTCAAAAAACAACAAAAGAATTAAATAAATCTTCACAAGAATTTTTAAAACACGAAAAAGAACTTTTTTTAACTTTAAACAAAGAAAATTCCGTTTTAAAAAACGGAATCTCTAACGCTTCTTTATATAAATGGCTCTTTGCTTCCAAATTTGTAATATCTACATTATTGAGTGCTTTTGCCCTTTCAAAGATTATTAAATACAAACAAAAGACAACAAAAGAAAAAATTGAAAAAGAATATTTTCAAAAAAACGGCTCAAATATTCTAATAAAAAAAGATATAAAAGATGAAAGTGTTTACAGAGCTTTCAAGGGAAACAAAAACCAAAAAAACAATTCTCCGGCTTTCAAGGGACTTGGCTCAGTGTTTTTGTATAACAACATTGCAAATACATTTATATTGGATGGTGTTATTGCGGGATTAAGATTGAAAGAATCAAGAAGAGGAGAAAAAAAAGAAATTCTCCTAAAAGAAATATTCCAGGTTGCTTTTGTATACGGATTAGCAAAGCCAATAGAACTTGCTTTCAATAAAGTTGCGGAAAAATTAAAAACTCCGATTAACCTTGATCCTAAAGTAATTTTTGATAAAGATATTTCAAAAAAAGCTCAAGATGCTCTAAAAATAATTAAAGATAATAACTTAGTTTTGGAGATGACAGTTGAAAAAAACGGCACAAAAAAAGTTATTAAAAACCTGTCAAAAGATGCAATTGATAAACTTAAACAAATTTCAAAACAAAACCCGGATAACTCTTTAGCGGATATTTTAGAAAACAATGGTGTAGTTAATTTAATTCGCGATAAAAACGGTATGAAACATGGAATTTCAAACTTAAGCTATATTGATTCAAAGAAACTTTTAAAATCTTTTAGTGCAATTGAATCTTTAAGTGATAATATTTCAAATATTTCAAAAATTAAGCCTTTTAAATTATTTGCGATTTTTGGAAATATTGCTCTTGCCATGGTTGGAATGGGAATAATTCAACCAAAAATTAATATTTGGATGAGAAAAAAATTAAATAACGGTGACAACAGAAACCAAGCTATAATTGAGCAGGAAAAACAAATGCAAAAAGCTATAGAAAATATTTAAACTTCTACGAATAATTTTCTTCCGACAATGTTTGGCCTTCCGTTATAGTATCCTGCAAAATAGCCGCCTGCAACAGGTTGATTTTTGCCGTATGAACTTGATGAGCCAAAGGTTGTGTTCAAAAAGGGGTTGTTACCTTTATCGTCCGAAAAAGGATTATATGCTTTCGGAGCAGTTTTTGTAATCGCATTAATATTTGTATTTGTGAATGTTTTTGAAATTAATGAAACAAGATTGGATAACATGATAAAAACCTTTTTAATTTATTTAATAAAAAAATATAATAAGTCAAGATGTAAAAACATTTTAGCATTAATTAAAAATATAAAATCGAACATTGATTGTATATTTTAAATATTATTAAATTATATTCAAATTTAAATTCTTATGATAGAATTATATTATTAAGATGGCTTATATCATTTTTTATATATAAAAATAAAAATACAAATGTTATTCGTCTATCAGCGATAGTATAGAATATATGAGGATTGGGACAATTAATACCATACTTTACATAATTTCCGCCTTACTACTTATTGCAAGCATACTAATGACAATACTTTTTGTCAGACAAAAAGCAAAAGTCGAAGTTTTGGAAAAAAATGAACAAAAATATATTGAAGATTTTAGAGAAAAAGAAGAATTTTTGAAAAAAGAAGCTTTGATTTCCGCAAAAGAACAGCTTCATAAAGAAAGAATGGAACTTGACGAGCTGAGGCGTGAAAAAAAGCTTGAATTTGAAAAAATTCAACAGGATTTATTTAAAAAAGAAGACGAGCTCGAAAGTAAAAACCAGGCTATAGCCGACAAAGAAATGGTTTTATCTAAAAAAGAAGATGAGCTTGAACAAAAAGAAGATTTTCTTGCTGAAACTATAGCAAAACAAATAACAGAGCTTGAACGTGTTGCGCAAATGTCACGTGACGAAGCAAAAGATATGCTTTTGAATCAATTAAAAGATGAGCTTGCAAGCGAACAGATTCAGCTTATAAGAGAAAATGAATTAAAAATAAAAGAAATTGCCGACGAAAAAGCAAGAGAAATATTAAGTCAAACAATGCAAAGATGTGCTATAGAGCAAGTTATTGAAACCAGTGTTTCTGTTGTTTCCCTGCCGTCTGATGAGATGAAGGGCAGAATTATCGGCAGAGAAGGAAGAAATATAAGAACGCTTGAAACATTAACAGGGGTTGATTTAATTATTGACGATACTCCGGAAGCGGTTGTACTATCTTCTTTTGACCCTATAAGAAGAGAAGTTGCAAAATTGACAATAGAAAAATTAATTCAAGACGGCAGAATACACCCTGTCAGAATTGAAGAAGTTTACGAAAAATCTAAAAAAGAAATTGAAAACAAAATCAAACAGGAAGGCGAACGTGCCGCTGTTGATCTTGGTATTATGAACCTTAACAAAGAGCTTTCAAAGACACTTGGACGCTTATATTATAGAACAAGCTACGGTCAAAATGTATTAAAGCATTCTATTGAAGTAGGCCAGATTGCCGGCATGCTTGCAAGTGAGCTTGGCGCTGATGTAAAAAGTGCAAAGCGTGCGGGTTTATTGCATGATATCGGAAAGGCAATTGATCAGGAGCAAGAAGGAACACATGTTCAACTTGGTGCTGACTTAGCACGAAGATTTGGTGAAAAAGAAATTATAGTTCATGCAATAGAAGCGCACCACGATGATGTTGCCTGTAATACGTTAGTAGATGCTTTGGTTAAAATCGCTGATGCAATTTCAGCCGGCAGACCCGGTGCTCGTAGAGATACGCTTGAAATCTATATAAAACGCCTTAAAAAGCTGGAAGAAATTGCTAACAGCTACGAAGGCATTAAGCAGACATTTGCCGTGTCAGCAGGTCGAGAGGTTAGGGTTATTGTCCAACCAAACGTATTTGATGATGTTGCAAGTGCTAAATTAGCACGTGACATTGCAAAACGTATTGAAGACGAACTTGAATACCCCGGTCAAATTCGTGTAACAGTTGTAAGAGAAGCAAGAGTTACCGAAATTGCCAAATAGTCAGGCAAAAATGTCAAATACAAAAATTTTATTTATTGGTGATATTGTGGGCCGCTTTGGACGAAAGACGGTTAAACATTTTTTGCTTGATGAAAACAATAAAGAAAAATATGATTTTATTATAGCTAATGCAGAAAACGCAAGCCATGGATTTGGTTTAACCAAAAAAAATCATGATGAACTGTTAAGCTACGGTATAAATTGCCTCACATCCGGAAACCATATATGGGATAAAAAAGATATTTTATCATACATTGAAGAATCAGATGCACTGATACGTCCTTATAATTACCACAAAACTCTAAAAGGGGTTGGCTATAGAATTTTTGACAATAAAATAATAGTTATTAATCTTTTGGGTAAAACCTTTATGCCGCCAATTGATTGTCCGTTTGTTGCCTTGGAGAATATTTTTAGCGAATTAAAAAATAAATGTAATCCGGATGATAAAATTATTTTTGTTGATTTTCATGCTGAAGCAACGGCAGAAAAACAATGCTTTGCTAAATATGCTTCATCTTTAGGGGTAAGTGCCGTAATCGGAACTCACACACATGTCCAAAGTGCCGATGAAAGAATAATTGATTCAAGATGCGCATACTTAACAGATGCCGGTTTTGTGGGAAGTTTAAACAGTGTAATTGGCATGGAATATGATGCTTCCTTAAAGCGGCTTATGACTTCTGTTAACGAAAGATTTGAAGTTGAAACTTCTCCTCCTTATATACTTAATGGCTGCGAAGTTGAATTTGATAATAATCGTGCTATAAGTATTAATAGAATAAGTTTTGTATACAATAATTGCGAGGATGAGGAAAGTGAAGATTGACTTACATATCCATACTACTTATTCTGATGGAATGCTGTCACCACAAGAAATTGTCGATGCTTCCGTTGACTGCGGCATGGACTGCATTGCTCTAACCGATCATGATAATGTTTTGTCTTATAATATTGCGCTTGACTGGGTAAACAAAAACAGATATAATCTTGAAATTATACCCGGTGTTGAAATAAATACAATATATAAAGGCTATGAAGTTCATATTCTGGGCTATTTTATGGACAAGGAAAATCTTCAGTTTAAAGATATGCTTGCTTTTCAACAAAAAGCAAGAATTGAGCAAACGCATAAAATTATTGAACTTTTGGCGAAAAAAGAAGGAATTAAAATTAAGTTTGAAGATGTGCAAAAACTCGTTGCTCCTATGGGTTCTATCGGACGTCCACATATTGCAAGAGCAATAACTTCTTGCGGCGGTAGTGCAAATATTATGGAAGCTTATGCAAAATTTATAAACAACAATTCGGATGTTTATGTTGAAAGAAAAACAGTAAGCCCCCATGACGCTGTCGAAGTAATTAATGAAGCAAACGGAATTCCTGTTTTTGCTCATCCGATTGATGTTGATATTGCGGACAAACTGACTTGTGAGCTTGTAAATTACGGACTCAGGGGAATTGAAGCATACCATAGAAAACACTCTCCTGCCGCAGTTGAGCATTTTTCAACAATCGCAGAACAATACGGGTTAATTGTAACGGGAGGGTCTGATTTCCATGCGCCTTCCATGAATCATAAAACAATTTTAATAGGGAAAAATTTTGTCCCGGAATGGGTTTATGATAAATTGATACGTGAAAAAAAGAGAATAGAATTAGCTTAAAAGTAATATAGAGTTTTCAATATATTGACTCATATATTTCACAATTTGAGCTTTATTATGGTCTTGTTGAACAGGTGTAATTCTATCTTGCATTTTATGGTTTCAAGAAACTTAGGATAAACAAATTTAATATAAAAAAGAGGGTATTTAACCCTCATCATCAAAACACAAAAGAATAATATTATATTTCAGTTACGCATCTAACAGAAAAACCATGGTAACTTGGATTACGCTCTATTTTATTATCTGTCGCATTATAAGCATCTGTAAAGTATAGCGCTCCTTGTTTGTATGAAGAATCTAAACAAATATTGCTCGCTCTGCAAAAGTTAGTGCCTCCGTACATATTAAGTTCAGAAATCGGCTGCATGCTGCAATTATATACTGCAGGACATGTTGTCTGGTTTGTTACCTTTGCATCTGTATAACTGCACAGCATTAGCCCGTCATCTTTTAGTTGTGATGAATAATTTATTAAATTTAAAACCTCGCTTTCTTTTGGCAATCTCCAGTTTTTATTTTTATATTTAAAACTGCTGCATATTTCTTGTGCTGCAAAATGATTGCAGACTGTTCTGTTACATCCTGAGTAGCTTCCGTTGGTGATAGAATCACACCGGCCAACATTTCCGGTTTTATTTCTAGAAGTTTCTCCCCAAAAACAGCATTTTTCACCGGTATAACAAATTTCATCATCCTGCAGTTCTGCTTGGGGGATGTATGCTAATGATTCATTAACTTCTATTTTTTTTATAGAATCAGGTATGGTTAAAATTGCACTGTCTCCCATATTTCTTCTTGTAAAACAAAGGTTTTCAATTTTCATAAAATTAGCTCCTTTACACCATTCTTCTCTGCATTGCCCGTTAGCTAACTCCATTCCTTCGTTGCATTCAAGGCATTCATTTGCATTGCATATGCTGCAGTTCGCGAATTTTTCAGAGCATAATTTACAGTTTTCTTTTCCTGTTTCATCCTGATATTGTCCTTCGGGACAACTTTTGCATTGGTTTTTTCCTTCTTCATTTTGATACGTTCCTGCCGGGCAAAGTGTTTTATTTTGACTGTCGCATATGTATCCGATAGGACAAATTTTACATATATTATCTTCAAGATAGTAGCCGCTATTACATTTGGCGCATGAGTCATTGTTGCATTTGTCGCAGTTTGAAATTTTACAATTTGAGCAAGTGCAGTTTTTTGCATCTAAAAATTCTCCTGAAAGACAGTTTTTTGTACAAACCAAACACTGTTTGTCGCTTTCACAAAATCTGCAATCAGGGCCGAAATATTTATCACAGGTTGTTTCGAGCTGTTTTATTCTTGTTATATTTACGCCTTTTATTAATTTTTTTCTAAGACAGGCATAACTGCTGCCATAATACATGCAAGCGCAACAAATGCAATCATTAATTCAACGAGTCCGAAACCCTTTTTGTTCATTGTAGTATCCTTGTTTTGTGTTTTGACTTAACATTTTGTATAAAATGTTAATATATTTAAGAGCAATGTTTTGAATTGTATCAATACTCGTTTTCGAGCCATTTAAACAGTTTGTAAAACTTTCTGTTTAATAATTCAATATCTTCATTTTCATCTATTTCGATTGTAATAGTAGGGATATTTCTTTCTATTCCGCAATACGTTCCGAAGCTTCCGGGTGTTGGATAGCCTATATCATTTGTTGTCGGGTAATTTAAAAATTCAGATATTTTTTGAGCAAGTTTTTCTGCAGGCCCGTCGTAGTTAATAACTTTGTATGGTGAGTGGATTGTAATTATTGCACTAAAATTGTTTTGGTTTATTAAATTAACCAAAAATTTTGTTTCAATTTCACTATTTGGCTTTTCTCCTCCAAAATAGTCATTGTTAGCAGTTTTTATCCAGTTTTTGGTTGGAAAATTTCTATTTAAATCAACACCATTTGGATTTTTTCTTTCTTTTGAAAAATTAAGTCTTGGAATATAGTAAACAGCGTTTTTTGTAACCGGACTTGAGTTTTTAAGGTATGAATTAATAAAATATTCCCCTTGAAATTCATCACCATGGAAAACTCCGATCACAAGAAGTTTTTTATTGCAATCGGAGTTTTCTTTTTTGATTAGTACTATATTATCTGACATATTAGCCTATTCTTTGAAACATATAGCCTATGCCGCGAGCAGTAAGGATTAATTCCGGGTTGGCAGGGTCAGTTTCCAATTTTGAGCGCAGTCTTGAAATATGCACATCAACTACACGTGTATCTATCCTGTGATCAGGGGGGTATGCCCAAACATGTTGAAGGATTTCATTTCTTGAGTATGCAGTTCCTGAATTATTTACTAATAATTCAAGCAAGCTAAATTCCATTCCCGTAAGACGTATTCTTTCATTTTTACGATAAACTTGTCTTCTGGCTGTGTCAATTTTAATATTTCCTGTTGTAATAACATTTTTAGTAGCTTTTCCTGTGGGAATGGTTATATCTTTGTTTACTGTTCTTCTTAAAACAGCTTTAACACGAGCTTCAAGCTCTTTTGGACTAAATGGTTTAATTACATAATCATCTGCACCTAATTCAAGCCCCGTTATTCTTTCCGATACATCTCCCAGTGCAGTTAAGATAATAATGGGTACATCCGATACTCTTCTTATTTCTCTTGTTACTCCATAGCCATCCATTTTTGGCATCATAACATCAAGAATAACAATATCCGGGTTTGTTTTATTAAAAAGCTCAACTGCTTCTTCGCCGTCTTCTGCTGTAACAACATTGTATCCTGCCATTTTAAGACGGGTTTCTAAGATTCTTCTGATACTTGCTTCATCATCTACAACAAGAATTTTTTGCTTGGAATCCGTTTGTTCGCCTTGCACATCTTTGGTCATTTTTCTTCCTTACTTATTCATAACATTACAAAATATATAGTTTTTTAAACTTATATTAACATAAGTTAATTTTTTTTGCAAAAAAAATGCTCACTTGAGGTGAGCATTTTTATTATTCAGGAGTTTTATTTTTGTTAAGCAAGTTTAATTGTATTGTTTTGGATTTCGCCGCTTATACTGCTTTTTAGCTGTTCGAGTTCTGCTTGTTCGGATTCTGTTATCATTTCGAGTTCGGTTTGTTTGTCTTGTAAGTCTTTTTCAATTTCGTTTAGTCTTGGAAGTACATATTCCTGTGCATATTCAACAAGGGCTTCTTCGTAGAATTTTTGATATAAAGATTCGGTATCGAGATTACCGCTTTCGTCCATATAAAGTGATAATCCTGCATTTGTCAGCTGGTCTTGAGTTGCGTCTTGATAGGCTGTTTCGTATTTTTCAGTTTGATACTGCGCAGCTTCTGCTGCTGCGTCTTTTGAATAACCCATAAAATCAAGTGCACTTCCGAATAAATTGCTTCCAAGGCCATCTATTTCATTGGGGGATATTTGTCCGTCTCCAAGTGAGCTTGAAAAATTTGAAAGTTGTCTCAATTCTCTTGTTATTTGCAGCTGTTCATATCTATGATCATTAATGCTGCGTTGCAGTTCGTTTCTCCTTACAGCCATTATAAGCCACGCCATAACACACACTCCTAAACTAATTTTAAACTAACCTTACAATATAATAAAGAGTTATTGTTTGTAAAAATTGCTTTTATTTTTCTATGCGCTTAACATAACTTAACACTAATTTCTTCGTTTTTATAGTTTAATAATTTTATGATTGACGATAATTTTTTAAAAGAATATTCACAAATTCTCTATAAAACCGAACGGCCTTCAAGATATATCGGAGATGAATTTGCTTCTTATGATAAAAACTTTGACAATTCTGATGTTAAATTTCTCTTTGCTTTTCCGGATAAGTATGAAATCGGAATAAGCAACTTCGGACATAAAATTATATACGATTTAATAAATAAAAAAGAAGGATTTTTGTGCGATAGAATATATGCGCCTGATTTTGATTTTATAAATCTTTTAGATAAATACAATAAAAAAATTTATGCTCTTGAATCAAAAAGAAAACCAAAAGATTTTGATGTAATTGGTTTTTCTCTTCAATATGAAATGTCATACACGACTGTATTAAAAATGTTGGAATTGTTTGATATTCCATTATTTTCAAAAGACAGAAACGGCTCTTGTCCTATTATTCTTGCAGGCGGGCCGTGTTGCGCCAATCCTTATCCTATGATTCCTTATATAGATATTTTTGTTATAGGGGATGGTGAAGAAGTTAATATTGAAGTTTTAGAAGTTATAAAGAATAATAAAAATAATAAAAGAGAAGAAATTTTAAAAAAATTATCTGAAATTGAAGGAATTTTTGCCCCCGGGTATAATCAGAGAGCCAAGAAAAGAGTTGCTGAATTAACTTTTGAAAATCATCCTAAAAATTCTCCGATACCACACTTTGCTTCAATCCACGATAGAGCCGTTGTTGAATTAAGGCGCGGCTGCGGAAGATTGTGTCGTTTTTGTCAAGCTTCCCATATTAATCTTCCAATAAGGGAAAGAAAAAAGGAAGATATTATTAAATTAGCCGAAGAATACACTAAAAACACAGGATATGACGAGTATTCGCTTTTATCTTTATCATCTAATGATCACAGTAAAATCGAAGAAATTTTAACTGAATTAAATTGTCATTTTAAAGGAACAGGTATAAGTGTTTCGCTTCCTTCCCAAAGAGCGGATAAGTTTTCTTTGAATTTAGCAAAGTTAGCCTGTGGTGAAAGAAAAGCATCAATTACAATTGCCCCTGAGGCAGGAAGCCAGAGAATGAGGGATATTATAAATAAAAATTTATCTGAAAAACAAATTATAGATGCAACGATATCCTGCATAAAAAACGGCTGGAGTAAAATAAAATATTATTTTATAATAGGCCTTCCTTTTGAAAATATGGATGATATCGAAGCAATTGTAAAGCTTATTGAAAATGTTAATCTTATTTGCAAAAAAGAGGGTTTAAAGTATCCGAATATTACTTGTTCTGTTTCAATATTTGTTCCAAAGCCCCACACTCCTTTTCAATGGGCGAGACAGAACACTTTATTTGAGATAGAAGAAAAAATTAAATATTTAAAAAATCAAAAAAACAGGATTAAAAACGCTAAATTAAATTTTCATAATCCTTTTGTATCTATGCTTGAAGCTTTTTTTGCAAGAGGCGGCAAAAAAGAAAGCTTATTTTTGTACGAGTTATATAAAAACGGATGCTATCTTGAAAGTTGGGATGAGAATATAAAAAAAGAAATCTATTCGGAAGTTGAAAAAAAATTAAATATAGATATTGAAAAAGAAACAACTCAAGAATTATCAATAGAAAAAAAACTCCCATGGGAAAATATTGACTTTGGGTTGAACAGAACCTGGCTTATGAATGAATACAAAAAAGCATATAAAGAAATTTCCACAATTCCTTGTGAAGTTAAATGTTCTAATTGTGGGGTTTGCACGAATTTAAAAACAAAAAAAGTATTAGATTGTTAATCAAGCTTTTCTTTGACTGTTTTTAAAAAGTTATTAATGTCTATGGGCTTTGTTAAGTATGTTTCAATATTAAAAGCCTTTGCTTTAGCTTTATCTTCATCCATTGCACAAGCTGATACGATTATTATGTTTGATAAAGAAATATTTTTTTCTTTTAGTTTTTTTAAAACTTTGAAACCATCCATCTTTGGAAGTTGTATATCAAGAATAATCAAATCATATTTGTTTGATTCAATTTTTTGATATGCTTCAAGACCGTCATAAGCTTTTTCGACATCATAGTTTTGATATGTTAAAATATCATAAAAAAGCTTCATATTAAGTTCATTATCTTCAACAATCAATATTTTTTTCATATTACCATCTTTTTAAAAATCATTGTAAAAGTTGAACCTTTTTCTAATTCGCTTTCAAGAAAAATCTTTCCGTTGTGAAGTTTGACCAGTTCTTTTGTAATCGTGAGACCCAACCCGGTTGAGCTTTGGTTTTTTGTATAGATATTGTTTAAATGTACAAATTTTTTAAATATTTTATTATGATATTTTTTTTCTATTCCGATTCCGTTGTCTTTGATTTTTAATATATAGTCCTTGTTTTGAAAATCTGATATTATTTCGATTTTTCCATTTTCAAAAGTATATTTAATAGCATTTGAAAGAAGATTGTATAAAATTTGCTGAAATTTTTGATAGTCCGCTTTAATTGTTCCGTTAAAATTAGAGATAAATTCTACTTTAATATTTTTATTTTTATATAAAGGCTCAAGTATATTTATTACCTCGTTTATAACTGTTTTAGGATCAAGTTCAATCGGACTGAACTTTATTGCATTGGATTCAAGTTTTGATATATCTAATATTTCATTAATCATTCCCAAAAGGTGCAAACTTGATATTTGAATATCCTTAATATATTCTGCTTGTTTTTGATTTAATTCACCGAATATTTTACTGTCCAGCGCCTGAGAAAAACCGATAATAGCATTAAGCGGTGTTCTTAATTCATGGGATATATTTGCTAAAAAAAGATTTTTAGCTTTGTCTAATTCTAGTAGTTTTTTGTGTTGTTTTTTTATAATTTCAAAAGCGTTTTCTTTTTCTATTATTGCTTCTTGAAGAGCTTTTAATTGAATCTTAAAAACTTCATTAAGCTCGTAATCTTTAATTTTATAACTTACAATATTACAGATAGCAATAAATGAATCAAGAATTTTATCATCATTTAAAGAGTCTGAGCTCAGAAGTGCAAAACCAAAAACAGACTCTTTAATTGCAAGTTTTGCTACAATTGTTTCAGCTTTTAAAAAGTCTGTCTTTTGTGTTTTGATTTTTATAAACTTGTCTTTTGAATCAAAAAGTCTTTCAATATTTTCAAAAGAAAGAGGAAAAGTAATATCTGTTTTTTTATTGTCTTTTACTGCGCTTTTTAGGATAAAGTTTGTATTTTCATAAAAAAACAAAGCAATTGAACAATTTTTATATAAAGATGACATCAGATTTAACAGATAATCGTAGAAATTAATATCTTTTATTTCAATATCATTTATGACATTGTCTATTAAATCCAGTGTTTTTGATAAAATATCCATAGTTTAATTATAGACTACATTTTAAATAGCGCAAATTATTTTTGTAAATTAAATATGTATCCGCCTTTTGTAGCATTCTGCAGAATGTCTTCGGATATTTTTGTTCTTAAATTTTTGATATATTTGTAAACATAGTCGGTAGGTAAATTTAAAATAGCAGCTAAATCTTTTGCATATACAATTTTGCCTTTATTTTCTACAAAATGTGCTAAAACCGTATCTTCTCTTTGAGTAAGCGGTTTTTTAAATGTCATTTTTGATTTTACTATGTTTAACATTGATTCTTGTTTTGAATCGTATACTTCTTTTTGAATATCTTGGGTTTTTTTAGCTATTTTTAAAATGCTTTGTTTTGAGTTGGTTTTTTGATTGTCAGTGTAAAGACGTTTTTCGTTCTTCATAACGATATCTATGATATCACTTGTTTTTTTGTCTTCCTCTAAAATTTTTCCCAGTTTTTTTGCGTATTCTTCAAGAGTGATTTTTTCTAAAGAGCTTCTCCATTGTTTGATTTCTTCTTTGCTTAGATACTGGCTCATTTATTCCCCCATAAATATCTGTTTTGTTTTGTTATATATGTTATAGCATAACCAATGTATGAAAATCAGCAAATATTTCATAACGTAAATTTTTTTTAAAATAGTTAAAATTAGCTGAAATTGACTTGACAAACCCAATGTGCGGAAATGTATAAAAAAAGCCCCTTTAAAGGGGCTTTTTTTAAAATTATTTGAATATGTAAAATTAGTCTTTAGCGTGTCCTGCTGTACCTAATACATCTCTCATTTTATGCATTACCATTTCTTTAACAGCAGTTCTTCCCGGACCCATATATTCTCTTGGGTCAAATTTTTCAGGATGCTCAATAAAGAATTCTCTAATTGTGGATGTCATAGCTAATCTTAAATCTGTATCGATATTAATTTTAGCTACGCCGTGTTGAGAAGCGTATTTAAGCATTTCTTCAGGAACACCTTGGGCGTCTGGTAATTTTCCGCCGTATTTGTTGCATTTTTCAACAAATTCTTTAGGAACAGAGCTGGATCCGTGAAGTACAATTGGATAGTCTCCAAAGCCTGCTTCTTTTAGAGCGTCTTTAATTTCTTTTAGCCTTTCAAAGTCAAGTTTTGCTTCGCCTTTGAATTTATAAGCACCGTGGCTTGTTCCGATTGCAATAGCCAGGGAATCGCAGCCTGTTTGTCTTACAAATTCAACTGCTTCTTTAACATTTGTATATTTTGCATCTTTAGCATCAACTTTTACGTCGTCTTCAACGCCTGCAAGTTTTCCAAGTTCAGCTTCAACTGAAACTCCTCTTTCGTGAGCATATTCAACAACTTTTTTAGTTAATGCAACATTTTCTTCAAACGGGAATCTGCTTCCATCTATCATAACTGAAGAAAAACCGCCATCAATACAAGCTTTGCAAATTTCAAAATCAGCGCCATGGTCTAAGTGAAGTGCTATAGGTACTGTTGTTGTAGCCAGTGCCGCTTCAACTAATTTGATTAAGTATGTTTGATTTGCATATTTTCTGGCTCCTGCTGAAACTTGAAGAATAATTGGAGATTGAGTTTCTTCAGCAGCTTCTGCAATACCTTGCAAAATTTCCATGTTGTTAACATTGTAAGCTCCAATAGCATAACCGCCTGCTAGAGCCTTTTTGAACATTTCATTTGTTCCTACAAGTTTTCTTTCAGTCATAAGAATTTCCTTATAAAAATACCTCTACTTCTTTAATTTATCGCAAAAGTTTTTCAGTTACAAGAAAATTATTGTATAATAGTATATATTATTTGGAGTCTTTTATGGAAAAATTAAAAATAGCAATAGCATCAGACCACGGCGGATTTGAGTTGAAAGGTGAAATATATAATTATTTATTGAATAAAGGATATATCGTTAAAGACTTTGGCACAAATTCTAAAGATTCTTGCGATTATCCTATCTATGCAAAAAAAGTCTGCTATGAAATAATAAACGGTAATTTTGATAAAGGAGTTCTTATTTGCGGAACAGGTTTAGGAATGCAAATTACTGCAAACAGATTTAATCAAATTCGTGCGGTGTGTGTTTCAGATACTTATAGTGCAAAAATGGCAAGAGCCCACAATGATGCTAATGTTTTAACTTTCGGTGCAAGAGTTGTCGGGCTTGGTTTAGCTAAAGAAATTGTAGATACTTTTTTTGAAACGGATTTTGAATTCGGTCGTCATCAAAAAAGAATTGATATGATTTAGAATTAAAATTAGTTCATACTTCCTTTTTTGTAACCTCTTAAATCCATAGAAACATTATTAAAACCCAGTTTTAAAAAACTTTCCGTTATATCATTTCTGTATTTTAATAGTTTATCAAATTCATTTTCCAAAACTTCTATTCTTGCGCATTTTCCTTCATACCGTACCCTGAACTGACTAAACCCTTTTTTGTAGAGTATGTGTTCTGATGTTTCAACCATTTTTAATTTTTCTTTTGTTATATGTTCTCTCCATCTGAAACGTGTTAAAAGACAAGCAAAAGAAGCTTTATTGTATGTATAAAGATTTAAGTCATAAGAAAGCTTTCTTATTTCAGACTTTGTTAGACCTGCGTCTTTTAGAGGGCTTATAATATTTAATTCCTTCAGTGCTTTTAATCCGGGTCTAAAATCATCCAAATCATCAAGATTAGAACCTTCTATAATATTTTCAAAACCGTTTATATTTGCGGTTTGAATAATATTTTGAAACATTTCTTTTTTACAGATGTAGCATCTTTCTTTTGAGTTTTTTTTGCATTCTTTAATTTTTAAAGGATTAAAGTCTATCAAAATGTGTTTAATATTGTTTTTTGTACAAAATTCTTTTGCTTCAATAATTTCCCTTTCAGGAAAGTTTATTGCATTTATAGTTATTGCAATTATATTTTCCTTCAGGGTGTCTTTTGCAACTTTTAATAAAAAAGTTGAATCGACCCCTGAAGAAAAAGCAACTGCAACTTTTCTAAGGCTTTTGAGATGATTCTTTAATTTTTTTAATTTAGTTTTCATTTGTTGTTTTTACTAAAGTTTTGCATAGAATAAACATAAGCAGTGTTATTAAAATGATGCCTGATAAATTTGAAATAGAATCCGGCAAATTTGATAAAAACGCAGTTTTAGATTGTATAACTTCAGATAATCTATAAACGGCATTTTGGGTGTTTATAACAAAAGAGTCAGACATTTTTAACATTGACCATTCAAGCCCATCCGGTTTTTTTGAAGCAAAGTTTGAAAGTATTGTTCCGAATATTAAAGTTAAAAAGCCCAGAGTTGAACTAAACTTTAAGTCAAATCTGTATTTTAAATTAACGGCATAAATAAATGAGCTGAATATTCCTTCAACAATTCCGGAAATTAGATGAGACCCCATCATCAAGGCTAAAAACGGCATAACGGCATCTTTAGACACTGAAGCGGATATTTCAATTGCAGAAGCAATTGAGCCCAGCTGCAGTGCTATTATTGAAGATAAAATGATACCCAAAAACGGGTGATTATTTTTAAGTGGTTTAAAGAACAACGGGTATACAACAAAGCATGCTAAAAAGCCCATATTAAATAAATTGCAGCCTAAAGTAAGCAAACCTCCGTCTGCAAAAAACAGCGCCTGTATTAATAAAACAGAGCTTATTGCCAAAAACCCTATGCTGCTTCCAAACAAAGAGCAAAGCAGTATTGTTCCTATGATGTGTGCACTTGAAAAAGAATTTGGAAATGAAAAGTTTAATGTTTGAAGTACAAAAACAAAAGCACTCATTAAAACCAGAGGTAAAATTCTTTCTTTTGAAAAATTTACCTTAGCTTTTTTATAGGCAAATAATGCGCTAATACCCATAGCGCCAAGCATAATTGCGCCTGTTACAGGACAAACAACTGAATTTCCTAAGTGCATAATCTATACCCTTTCTATTTTCATTACTTTTAAAGTCGGATTTTTGTAGTTTCTTTTTCCTCTTCCATAGCCTGTTTTTTTAATTAAAAATTCATCTTTTAGTTTTTCTTTTGAATCAATTACAGAGACAATTCCGGCGCCTGTAGGAGTTATCATTTCACCTTCATTATCGGTAAGTTTAATTTTTATCTGATTTTCTCTGAGAATCTCACACACTGCAGGCACAGGAACGCTCAAAGTGCCATGTTGACATTCAACGTTTCCGTATCCTTCAGATAATGCTGAAATATATGTTTTTTCAGGATTTAAATCGCAATACAATACACAAAAAGAAACTATATCTACAATTGAATCTATTGCCCCGATTTCGTGGAAGTGAATGTCTTTGATATCTTTTTTGTGAACTTTTGCTTCCGCTTTTGCAACTACTTCAAAAATCTTTTTTGCCATAGCTTTTACATTTTCATCCGCACTGATTTTATCGATAATTTTATTGATATCGAAAAGGTTTCTGTGTGCGTGGTTATGATGATGCTTTTGCGGAATAATAACATTGAAATCACTTGTTTGAATTCCGTTGACCATCATTTTTGAAATTTTGTATTCAAATTCATCTTCAAGATGCATGGAATCAAGTGTGATTTTTAACTTTTCAATATTTCCTCCTAAGTCAATTAAAGCGCCGACAGCCATATCGCCTGATATTCCGTTTGTGCAATCAAAATATAAATCCATTATTATGCTCCTGTTATTTTTCTGTTAATTTGATTAGCGCTATATCCTGCACCAAAACCGTTATCGATATTTACAACAGTAATTCCTTCTGCGCAAGAATTTAGCATTGTCATTAACGCACTAATTCCTCTAAAAGACGTTCCATAGCCAACGGAAGTAGGCACTGCAATAACAGGAATGTCTACTAATCCTGCTATAACGCTTGGGAGTGCGCCTTCCATACCGGCTATTGCTATAATTATGTTTGCTTTTTTAATTTCTTCTATTTTATCTAAAAGTCGGTGTATTCCTGCTATTCCGACGTCATAATACTTTTTTACGTTCGAGCCGAAAAACTCTGCTGTCACAAAAGCTTCTTCAGCTACCCCGATGTCGCTTGTTCCTGCTGTACATATTGCAATTTCGCCTTTTTTTTCAATTTTGTTTTGAATCATAGTTATTGTTCTTGCTTTTTTATTGTATTCAATATCTTTAAAATGTTTTTTTAAAAACTCATACTGGAAATGTTTTACCCTTGTTAAAAGGACATTGTTTTTATTTGAATAGAAAACTTTAAAAATTCCTAAAATCTCTTCCGGTTCTTTACCTTCACAGTATATGGTTTCAAGATAACCTTTTCTCAGCTGTCTTGATGTGTCAACTTTTGCATAGCCGATATCTTTATACATTTTATTTGCCATCATTGAATTCCGTTTCGTTTAAAAATTCCTGCTTGTCATGATTGTCGCTTTGCTTTTTTATTCTCCTTGAAAACAATAAACCGATTTCAAATAAAAAATATGTCGGAATAAAAAGCAGAATTTGAGATACCACATCGGGCGGGGTTAAAATTGCTGCTATGATTAACAATATAACTACAACATAGGGTCTTTTTGTACTTAAAGATTCGTAAGTGATTATATCTGCTTTTATTAAATAGTAGACAACCACAGGCAACTGGAACATAAGAGCAAATGCTAAAGTTAACCACAAAGAAAGATTTAAGACATTTGTAATCCCTAAAACAGGTGTAATATTTGTACTGGAAAAGCTTATTGCAAAATTAATCACCCAAGGAAGAATAACAAAAATACAAAAAATTGAACCCAGAATAAATAATATTGATGAAATAAAAACAGTTGAAGCAATAAATTTTTTTTCGTTATCGTATAATGCAGGTAATAAAAAATTGTATATTTGCTTTAAAATATATGGAAAAGAAAGCACAAGAGCCATAAACATTGCCGTTTTTATTTGAATTACAAAAACTTCAATAGGAGAAAAATAATTTAGAGAAATTTTTGTCCCTTTTAAAATAAATTTTAAAAAAATATTCAACATATAAGGCGCAGCAAAAAACATTGGAATTAATATAATTCCAAATGCTTTGAAACATTTTAAAAGCATGCTTCTAAAGGCTTCGATATGGGAAATTATGCTTTCGTCTTTATCTTCCATAAATTAAACGTCTTTAGGATTATACTCTTCCGGTTGTTTTGCCTCTTGTTCGATTGCCTGTTTGATTTCATTTGCTTCGTCTTTTATAATATTCTTCGCTTTTTTGTATTCATAGGATGCTCTGCCCAGTGCTCTTGCGATTTCGGGTATTCTTTTTCCTCCGAATAATAATACTACAACTAAAACTATTAATAAAATTTCGGTTACACCTAATGACATTTTTCCTCCTTATTTATACTGTTGTTTGTTTGTTAATTGCAAATATTTCAATTGCATCTTGGCTGCATTCAATTCTGCATCTTCCGCAGCCAATACACTTTTGCGCATCAATTACATATTTATTGTCTTTTTCTTTAACTATTGCTTTAGTCGGGCACACTGTTGTGCACTTTTGGCATCCCAGGCATTTGTCTTTTGAAATTTGCGCCATTGCTATTCTTGTTTTTTGCTTTTCTTCGAGATTAATTCTTTTGATTGCTCCTGTCGGGCAAACATTAGAGCAAATATTGCAGTCGTATTTGCAGTATGACTCATTGTATTCAATGTGTACCAGAGAATAGTTTTCATTTGCTTTTTTTATAATTTTATTCGGACAATTTGTAGCGCAAAGATTACAATTATAACACTTATTTTGAAACTCTTCATTTGATACTGCTCCCGGCGGGAGAATAATGTTTTTAAATTTTTGCACGGCTTTTTCTTTGATATTTATACCAATTTTATAAACTCCGCTAAATAAAGCTATAGCAAACGTTGATATAAGAATTTGTCTTCTTTTCAGGCTGAATTTTTCTTTTGATTTTTTTATACCGAATTTAATTGCATCTTTAGGGCAATTGTCAAGACATTTTAAGCATCTTATGCATTCTTCATTGTTAACAAATTTTTCTTTTGAGTTAATGCAATTTGCCTGGCAATTTTTTTCACATTTGCCGCAAGAAACGCATTTTTCACAGTCAATATAAATTTTGTTTATTGAAAGTTTTGAAATCAGTCCTAAAATTGTCCCTACAGGGCAAATATTCGTACAAAAAAATCTGTTTTTGAAAAATACAAGCGAAAGAATTAAAAAGAATACAACTATTCCTAAAGTCGTAAATGTGAATATTGAATTAAAATATACATATGGTTCAATGTGCCTTAAAACAACAGCACCAACTGAAAAAAGAAAGGCAAACATAATTAATGAAATAAAATATTTGAAAGGATAATTTTTTATATATTTGCTTTTCTTTTTAAAAACCAACCACATTAATTCCTGTAAAATTCCAAAAGGACAGATAACAGAGCAGTAAAATCTTCCAAAAAGTAAAGTTGAAACCAAAACCAAACCGAGCAGTAATACTGCCGGTATTGAAAAATCGACAAAAACTCTTTGTGCAAGAGCGCCAAATTTAATATCAAAAATTTTAAAAGGGTAAAAAATTCCTAAAATTCCAATAAGTGCAATTATAAAAACAAAGGTTGAAATTAAAAATCTAATTTTTGATTTGGATTTCATTTAACTATACTTCCTTTTCAAGTTTTTTAATTTCTTTTTCCACATCTTTTAAAAGTTTTGGAATATCAAGGTTTTGAGGGCAATTTTTATTGCAAAGCTTGCATTCTATGCAATTATTTGCTTTTGTTGATTCTTCCAGTGCATTGTAATTATATACAAAAAGAAAGTTTTTATTGTTTTGATTGCTTCCTTTATACATGTTGTAAAGTCCGAAAATTCCGGGTATATTAATTCCTCTGGGGCAAACTTCCATACAATATTTGCAGGCTGTACAGCTTATTGCACCTTGAGATTGAATAATTTGTGCTATTTTGTATCCGGTTTTGATTTCTTCTTCCGTCATTTTTTTGTAGTTTATAAATGTGTCAACATTTTCTTTTAGTTGTCGGAAGTTGCTCATGCCGGATAGTATCGTAAATACTCTTTCTTTTTGCGCAACCCATCTCAAGCCAAAACTTGCCTGAGTGTCATTTGGGCATTCCTGTTTTAAAAGTTCAAGTGCTTTTGAAGGCAAATTACACAACACTCCGCCTCTTAAAGGCTCCATTACAATAACCGGAACTTTTGCTTCATCTGCAATTTTATACAATTCATCTGCATTAACTACTTCCCAATCAAGATAGTTGATTTGAAGCTGACAGAAGTCCCATTTGTGCTCGTTTATTACCTCTTTTAACATTTTAGGGTCGCCGTGGAATGAAAAGCCAACGTGTTTTACGAGCCCTTCTTTTTTTAATTTCATAAGTTCATCATACATATTGTTGTCCCGATAGTTAGAAAGGGTGTTTTTGTTAATGTTGTGAACCATATAATTATCGAAATATTTAACCTGACATTTTTTTAGCTGCTCAAGACAAAGTTTTCTAACGTCTTCTTTTGATTTTACAAGGTAAGCCGGGCATTTATCCGCCAAAATAAAGCTTTCTCTCGGATATTTTTTTAAGACTTCTCCGATAGCATTTTCGCTTTTTCCGTCAACATACATATATGCGGTATCAAAATAATTAGCGCCGTGTTCAATAGCGTATTCTACCATTTTATCCAGTTCTACCATATCAACTTTGTTATCGGACATCGGAAGCCTCATGCAACCAAGTGCTATTAGGGGAGTTGTTATATTTTGAAATTTTCTTCTTACAACTTTGGAAGCTGTTTTTTGGTCTTTTTTCGAACCGCAGCCTCCTAAAATTGCTCCTGCACCTATTGCAAGTGCAGAACTTACTATAAATTCACGTCTTTTCATATATTTTCTCCCCAATATGTTTTATAAACAATTATAACATTATTTTATAATCTTGAGTTAACTTTAGGTCAAGTGGTTATAATTATACCTAAAAGAACTAGTTAATTTTTTTAAAATACTACACCGGTGATTAATTGTAATATCTACACTATTATTGTTATATATAATTAATCTTTTTCATACTTCCAGCTATTCTTAATTCCAGACAGTTTGGGGCGTTTGCCCCCTTTTTTTTTGTTAAAATTAGACAAGCTGAATATTGGTTATGGCATCAGGATTGAATGCTACATAACAATGAGTTCTTCCGTTAGAGCCGTAGCCAAAATCGTAACCCATATCACACAATAGGGTTCTTATGTATTCATTTGTAATTTTTTCGGAATTTGACGGAAAATATATGTTACTTTTATATCCGGGTATACTCCTTGTGAGTTTTGAAACCTCGTTTTTTAATTCTTTTTGCCAAATATCAGAATAAAATCCGGTTTTAATTTTTGCGCACTTACCTTTGCAGTCTGCTTTCAGTATTGCTCTATAGTAATTCATGGCATCTGCTTGCGAGGGTGAAAAATAGAATCCGGGTCCAAACATTGTTCTTGAAATATATTTTGTGTTAAACCCTTCTTTGATAATTTTTTGAGCGATTTCTTTTGAAGGTGTACTGTGATACATTTCCATATCAACATCTGACAAAGGATATGTATTTTGCTCAAGAATTTGTAGTACGTTAAGGTTTCTTACTTTTCCGTCTTCGCAGTTGTATAAAAAGGTGTGTTTGTCAAGGTATTCTTTTAATTCAGGATTGAAAAATTTGTTTTTGCTTAAATCAACGGGTTCGGCCTGCTCTGTTTTATTTGAAGTAAAATTCAATTTGTTTATTTTAGTATGTTTTTTGGCCATGCTGTCTTTTTTATTTATTTTTAGATTTGAATTATAAGAATTGATTTTCATATTTATCCGGCCTTTATATTTTGAATTTTGTCTACTATTTCTTTATTTAAATTCCTCAATTTGTCTTGTTTTTCACTGTTTTGCCTTTTGCGCCAGTCGTTAAGTTCTTTTGTGAATTCGTCGGATGTAACAATGCAATCGCCGCTTCCTACTTTTGAGTGATGCTTTTCCGTAAATTCAAGAATAAAATCTTTATACGCTTTAACTATCATATCAGATATTTCGCATCCTGTTTTAGTCATTAAATCAATATCTGTTTCAATTTGTTTCTTTTTATATTCCGGTACATCGGCACTTCCTAAGCCATTAACGGGAATTGCTCTTACTCCGGAAGTTTTTCCCATGCCCATTGCCATAACGGCATAGCGTGCTTGATTTGTAACACCTGCTATATCTGCGGTTATGCCAAAGCTGCCTGCAATGTTATAAATATTTTTTTCTGCGGAGTATCCGCCATATGAACAGATAATATCACTCATTATTGTCTCAAAACTAATTTCGTGGTTTTCGGAAGGTTTACTATACATAGCACCGCCATAGCTTCCTCTCGGATCAAGCGTAATAAAATCCAGTTTTGGCGGCAAATGCCAAGGGATTTGTTGCTGTCTTGCAATTTCATTCATTATCTGTAAATTAAGAGCATGTCCTGTTTCATGGGAAGTGACAATTTTTTTGGTTGCTTCTGTTGTTTCTTTTTTATTTGCAATGCCTGTAGTTGTTTGCAGATATGCTTCAAGTAAATCCCGGGAATCAACTTTCTCTCTTTTGTCTTCCAGAGCAATATTTTTTGCTGTTTCCAGAAGATACATAAGTTCAACAATGCTTAAATATGTTGATGTTTCCGCAATTCGTCTGATTTTTTGTTTGATTTCTTTTTCACTGCCTTCAATGCTAATATCCATTTTATCAATATAATAATTTATTATTTCTTCTGTTTGGTTTGCATCAAGCGGAGGATAAACTTCAATCGAATTTAAAAATTTGTATGGTTTTAGAATGTTTTCATCCAAGCATTCCGGGATATTAACAGAACCTATTACAATAAGCTTGTTATCATTGTTTTTTCTTGTGTATTCCATCTCGCTTAAAAGCTGTGAAAATGCTTTTTGCTCATAAACGGAAGATATTCCATAGAGCGGGTTTGAAGCAAAATTGTCAAAGTTTTCAATGTATATCATAGCTGTTTTTGTATCATTTGTTTGTGCTTGTGAATTTGCATTTTGAATAATTTTTTTAATTTTCATCTCAATAAAATTAGTGTTTTGAGATATTGTATCAATATCTTTAAGTGCAAATTCTCTTGCGTTTATAATTATCATGGGAATTTTGGCTTCCCCTGCAATAGCTTCCGCACAATGTCTTCTTCCTCCGCCGCTTGCGCCGTTTGAAGAGAAAATATAGTAGCCTTTTGTTTTAAAGTTTCCGCTTTGAATTTGTTTTACAATACTTGCTGCCTGTTCTTTTGTCATAGGCGAGCCTTTTATATCATCAAGTGTTTTTTTGGTATCGTAGATAATTGTAATATCGTCTGTTTGGTTTGATTTTTCGTTTAAATTTTTTGTTTCGTTTATATAAATATCAATATCATGTGCTGATATTTCTTTTTTATCTATAAAATATTTTGCGGCAGAATCTAAAATTTCCAATGCTTTATCAGGATATGCACCTGTTGAGAAATTTGTTATATCTACTGCCTTTAAAATTGCGTCTTTTGTAAAAGTTTTTTTGATTTTTTCTTCAATAAATTTTTTGCCTGATTCATCGGTTAAATATTTTTTAGCATCATCTGCATTCAAAGAAGGCAAAGTAACTTTAGCGCAGCTTGTAAGTGTGGATTTGATATATCCTTCGTTTTCTGTGAACAGATAGTAATTTTCCGGTGAAATTTTGAATATAAATTTTATTTTTTTCTTGTTTGCATCATTGTTTAACATTTGTGCTTTTTTTAAGAAATTAACCGGCACTTCTCCGCCACTGTTTTTAACTGCTGTGTCAAAGTCAAAAATAAGTATTGAAAACTTTTTATTTGGATCTTTGTTTTGTTCTATGCTTGATAAGATGTTTTCAATGGCAGTAAAATCAGCATAAGTGTTAAATACCATAATGCTTAAATTATCCGGTGAAATGTTTCTGTATTCATTTCCCGGTTTATTTATAAGGTTTATAAAGCTGCTAATTAAATGATTTGATGATTTAGTACCATCGTTGGATAAAATTAAAACATTATTGCCTATTGAAATATTTTTCCATATTGTATCTGCTTTTTCATCATAAAACTTTAAATGTCCTTTTTGTTTTGAAAAAGAATTATCAAGACTGAATTCTTGTAATAAGTCTATATACAGTTTGTTTGTCAAAGCAGAGTTTTTTTTATTTTGTGATGACTGTACAGCAGTCATAAAGTAGCTGTCGAAAAATTCGAGCATTTCTTCTTGGCTGGAGATATAATTGGCAGTTCTGGTCATACTGTTAATAAGATCTTTTGATGGTAACGGGTTTTTAATAAGGGCTTTTGGATATTTTTTTCTGTCTTCATCTACAAAGTCTTTTTTTAGCATTTTTAAATTTTTATCAATTATTTTTTTTAATGTATTGCGATTACCTGTTTCCAAAAAGCTGAATGAGCCGGCAGGACACAGCGCTTCTATTGCGAATGGAAATTTAAACTGTTGCAGTGTGTTGTGTATGGAAGGAGAAATTTCAACTTCGTTAATATATTCTTTTAACTTTAACAGCAGTGCCATGTGCAGATGCCATACTTCAAGCTCTTTTGAGTGTGCACTTATTGCGATTTTTTTAGCATTTTGATATATTTCTTTTGACTGTTCGGTGAAATATTTTTTTATAATATGCCATTCTTTTAATTCTTTTATTGTTTTTCTTTGTTTTTTGTTAATGCCGGCCGTAAAAAAGGGCATGTTTTTGAGTTCATATCTTGGTTGGGAAATTGTTTCATTTTTAGAATTGTCTTTTTTTATTTTTTGCCCGGAAGTCTTGTGTGTGCCAAACAGGGAAATTGAATTTATTTTCATTATATTGCTCCTTATGTTTTTATACAACGTAAATGAATATTATTTTTTGCGTGTATAATTATTTAGGAGTTAAAGCAAAGACACTTTGGAAAATTATTTTTTATGATAGTTATAGAGCCTTTAAGATATAAGAGTTCATATGAAATTGATGAAATTTCAAAATTGATTAAAAAAATTTTAAATGAATTTTATAACAATGCTTTTGAAAAAGATATTCTTGAATATATTTTAAGTTTTGTTGAATCCGATATCATAAAAAACGAAATTAAGATTGATAAGGCGCAATATTTTTTTATTAAATTTAAGCAAAAAAATATCGGTTTTTTTAAGTTGGATATTAAAAATAACAACTTATATATTGCAAAAATTTATCTTTTAAAAGAATTTAGATTTAAAGGGTTTGGAAAACAAGTTTTTTCTATCATTAAAGAACTGGCTCTTAAGGATAAACTAAATAAAATTGTTGTTTTTATAGAAGAAACTAATAAAGTTGCAATTAAAGTTTTTAAAAATTGGGGTTTTACAAAAGAAGCGGATATTGTAAAATATATTGGTTCAAATCATTATATTTACGGCAGTTTTTTTGAATATAAGTTTAACAAAACAAAAAGCCTCTAAATTAGAGGCCTGAAAATCTTTTTGCTTGATTCTCGTGTAATGGTTAGTGTGTTGTTAGTAGTGTGTTTTGTGTGTGAATTTTCTTAAACTTCACTTAGTAGGGGGGAGGAGGTTATTTATGTCTTACATATATATAAAGTATATCTAAAATATAAAATTGCTATATAGTTTTATTTTGTTACAAAACTTAATAATAAAATATTGATTAAAGAGTTATACTTGAAGTTATGCATATAGAAAAAATAAATTTTAAAGCAAACTTATACTGCCCTCCGTATATCAGCCAAAGAGCAAGTACTGATGAGCTAAATTATATGCAGGACTATGCCGATAAAATGGATGCAGATATTTTTGTATATTCTAAAACAAGGGAACTGTCTATCGAAGATGACAAGTATTATCCTGTTTATAAATCTTTTTTTATAAAAGGTGCTGAATTATGGCAAAAAACATTTAATTTTGCAGTGCCAAAAAAATCTTTATTAAAAGATAATAGCGGTGTTACGATTCATAAAGAAAAAGATTCAAGGCTGAATTCCTCTTTGGATAAAACAGTTAGGAATATCAGTGAGGTATCTGTAAGGGATACAATTGCAGTGGACAAAGTAAGCGATAAACCTTTTAGCGGGGTTTTGGTTATACAACCTGAAAACGACAGAACTGTCATGATGGAGTATGAAAACGGTTTGTTGACAAAAAGTACACTCAGGGATAAAAAAGATAATATTCTGTCTGAAAGTTTTTTTGCATACGATGAAGATAATAAAGTATGCAGGTATATAAGAAAAAACAGCAAAGGAGATTTTTATATTCTAAAAGCAAACCCTGACAACAGTTGGGATTGTTATGATAATAATCTTGATTTTCCGTTTGTTTTTAAAAACGAAAGCGATTTTTAGTTTAAAAGCTCCCAACAGGGAGCTTTTTTAATTTTCTTTTTTTTCAATTATAATTTTTTCATCTCTATAATCCATCAAAAGTTTGTCGTTTGCTTTGTAATTTCCGCTTAAAATTTCTTCTGCAAGGACATCTTCAACTTTCTTTTGAATAATTCTTCTCAAAGGTCTTGCACCATAGGTTTCTGAATAGCCTTCTTTTGCAAGATAGTCTTTAGCGGCATCAGTTACTTCAATTGTCAAATCACGTTCTGATAAACGTTTAAACAAATCTTTGAGCATTAAATCGACAATTTGTCTGATTTCTTCCTGATTTAAATGTGCAAATACAATAATATCGTCAACTCTGTTTAAAAATTCCGGTTTAAACGCTTTTTTGAGTTCTTCGTTTACTGTATCTTTGAGTTTTTCGTATCTGTCTTTTTTGTCATCTCCGGATACCGAGAAACCAAGTTTTTGAGTGTTGGTAATCATACTTGCGCCAACATTGGACGTCATTATTATGATTGTGTTTTTGAAGTTTATATGTCTTCCTTTTGAATCAGTCAAACGTCCGTCATCAAGTATTTGCAGCATTATATTAAATGTGTCCGGATGAGCTTTTTCTATTTCATCAAAAAGAACAACACTGTATGGTTTTTTTCTTATGATTTCGCACATATTTCCGCCATCATCGTATCCGACATATCCCGGAGGAGAGCCTATAAGTTTTGATGTAGCGTGTTTTTCCATAAATTCGGACATATCAATCCTTACCATATTATCCTCGGAACCAAATACGGCTTCAGCGAGTGCTTTAGCAAGTTCTGTTTTACCAACGCCTGTTGGACCTGAGAAAATAAAACTTCCAATTGGGCGATTGGGTGCTTTTAGGCCTACACGGGCACGTCTGATTGATTTTGCAAGCGAAACAACGGCATCAGATTGACCTATAACTCTTTGATGGAGCGTTTCTTCAAGCTTAAGCAGTTTTTCTGATTCTGCTTCGGTTATTTTTGTAACAGGTATTCCTGTTATGGTTGAAACAACCTGTGCAACTTCTTCGACCCCTACTACGGGTTTGTTTTGATCTTGTTCTTCTCTCCATTTTTCTGAAATTTCGTGGATTTTATCTTTTAAATTGGCTTCATCGTCTCTTAAGTCTGAAGCTCTTTCGAACTCCTGGTTTCTTATTGCTTCTTCTTTTTCTTTTATAATGGCTTTTAATTCTTTGTCTAATTCTTTTCCTTTAGGAGGAAGTGTAGAAACATTTAAACGCACTTTTGAAGCTGCTTCATCAATAATATCTATTGCTTTATCGGGTAAAAATCTTTCTGTTATAAATTTTGAAGACAATTCTGTTGCAGCAACAATCGCCTCATCTGAAATAATAAGTTTGTGATGTTCTTCGTATTTGGGTTTTAAACCTTTTATGATTTGAATGGTTTCTTCAATCGAAGGCTGCTCAACGATTACTGTTTGAAAACGCCTTTCAAGAGCAGAGTCTTTTTCAATATATTTTCTGTATTCATCTAAAGTGGTAGCTCCAATTACTTGTATTTCGCCACGTGATAAGGCCGGTTTTAGAATATTTGCTGCGTCAATTGCGCCTTCTGCCGCGCCTGCCCCGATTAGAGTGTGCATTTCGTCTATAACAAGTATAATGTTTCCTGCTTGCCTGATTTCATCCATTATTTTTTTAAGACGTTCCTCAAATTCACCTCTGTATTTTGTCCCTGCAATTAAAAGACCCATATCTAATTGGATGATTTTTTTATTTTCTAAAATATCAGGCACTTCGCAATCAACTATTCTTTGAGCAAGCCCTTGTGCTATAGCAGTTTTACCGACTCCGGGTTCACCTATTAAAACCGGGTTGTTTTTTGTTCTGCGGGCAAGTATTTGTATAACGCGTTCAATTTCTTTTTCTCTGCCTACAACAGGGTCAAGTCTTTGTTCTTGGGCGGCTAATGTCAAATCAGTACCAAACTCATCCAAAGATGGAGTTTTGGCTGTTTTTTGTGAAACACCGGGTGTTGCAAGTGAAGACCCTGAAGATGTTGAAGAAGTTTTTGTTTCTCCGAGCATTTTTATAATGTTTGAACGGCATTTATTTAAGTCTATTCCTAAATTTTCAAGCACTTTGGCAGCAACGCCTTCTCCTTCTCGAATTAAACCTAACAAGAGATGCTCAGTTCCTATATAGTTATGACCCAGCTGTCTTGCTTCGTCCCAGGAAAGCTCCAGAACTTTTTTTGCTCTTGGTGTAAAAGGAATTTCAACCGCCACAAAGCCACAACCTCTGCCTATAATTTTTTCAACTTCCTCTCTTGCTTCTTTTATGTTTACACCCATTGATTTAAGGGTTTTAGAAGCAATGCCTGTACCTTCGGCAATAAGACCCAATAAAAGCTGTTCAGTGCCTACAAAATTGTGCCCAAGACGTCTTGATTCTTCCTGTGCAAGCATAATTACCCTTATTGCCTTTTCGGTAAATCTTTCAAACATTGTAAACTTCCTTATTAAAAAGTTAAATTATATCCACACTAAAATTCTACAATGAAAAATATAAATGCGCAAGCCGGGATGGAGATGACCTTATGTTAAGCATGCTGAAAAACCTTTTTGATTTCCTAAAGTTTTGGAATTTGTATGACAAATACGGACCCGAATTCTAATTATCAAACTCTATACTGTCAGCCTGAATTGTTGTCCGGTTTTTTCTTGCAATCATTATATTGTTAAGTTGTTGAAAACAAGTTTACTATAACAGAATAAAAAAAGACTAAAGCCTCTAAAACTGACAGTACAAAAGAATTTTAGCGATTTTTAAAAAATTCTTTCAATATGCTCGAAATCTACAAACGCAAACCTCAAAACAAAAAGTCACTAAAAAAGAGCCTTTTTACTCTTAAATTAATCGGTGGACCACGTTCATTACTTTTTAAACTATTTAGCAAAAATAGAATTTATATTGATGTATCAGAAAGAGCGTTTTGTGTTTGTTTTAACTTAAAATTTGCAACACCTAATTTTTATGTATTAAACGGAAATAAAATTTGATGATAAATAACCCAATTTTACAGTAGACTAGTTTTTATTAAATTTCATTGCAATTAAAACTACTAAATTGTAGATTATGGCTAAAAAACATAATGAAAAATCTGAAAGAAATTCAAAAAGTTTTACAGGAAAAGAAAAATATCCATATCTGTCTTGCATAGTATATTTTGCGTTATCTATAACAAGGAATAAAAATATTGAAATCGTTCCTATGCAAAGAGCATACAAAAGTGATTTAAAAAATCTTTTGAAGAATTTGTCTTCTTTGTTATAAAAAAATGAAGTGAAAAAACACAATGGTACAAAAATTACAAATAACAAAAACGAAACAGTACTCATTTTATCTCCTTCTTATTGTGTTTTTTATCATTTTACTTCATTTAAAATTATTTGTAAATTACATATATTCATTATCTAAGTTATTTTTATTCCTTTTTTTTATTCTTTCAATTCTAATTTGTTGATTTTTAGAATGTTCTTTGAGCATTAATTTAAGCAATTCTTGTCTTGGCATAGTTGGATATTTTTTGACAGTTGGTAGTTTTATTCTTGCAATCAAACCCGATAAGATTCCGAAACTAGTTCGGAATGACAATTTGTGCTTTTATTCTTGCAATCAAACTTTGTTAAAGAATCCAAAAAGAACTTCAGCAAAACAATTGGTAGCTTATAGCATGCAAACATAATATTTGAATCAATTACGCTTATTTTGCATTCTTTTTATATATTTCCTAAAAACATCTCTGTAAAACTCAATAGAACAATAATAGCCGATTCTGCCAAAAAAATTTGGATACTTTTTACCCAAAAAATTTAAAATTCGATAACAAACAAAAAGAAATGGATAAAAATACCAAAACTCATCTATTCTATGAAACGAAACCTTGAAAGGATTAAACTGAACTGAATAATTTAAAGATATATTTAAAATATAATTTAATATACATATAACTATAAATTCACAAACACAAACCTCAAAACAAAAAGTCACTAAAAAAGAGCCTTAACGGCTCTTAATTAAATGGTGGGCGTTGAGAGGCTCGAACTCCCGACATCCTCCTTGTAAGGGAGGCGCTCTACCAACTGAGCTAAACGCCCTTTCTGCAATTTCTATATTAATATATCAACATAAAATGTCAAGCTTTATTTTTATACAACTTCTAATTCACGATTTTTAAATTGCATGTTATATAAATTTTTATATTTGCCATTTGGAATATTTACAAGTTCTTCGTGTATTCCGGATTCAACAATATTTCCGTTTTCAATAACTAAAATTTTATCTGCATTAAATATTGTTGAAAGTCTGTGGGCTATAACAAAAACTGTTCTGTCCTTCATTAAGTTGTTAAGAGCTTTTTGTACAATTTTTTCGGATTTATTATCCAAAGCGCTCGTAGCTTCATCCAAAACAACTATAGGTGCATTTTTAATCATTGCCCTTGCTATTGCAATTCTCTGGCGTTGTCCTCCGGAAAGCGAAGAACCGTTTTCTCCTATTTTACTATCTAAGCCGTTTTCTAAGCCTGCAATATATTCATCCAAATGTGAAGCGTTTATCACTTTTTGAATTTCTTCATCGGTTGCATCTTTTTTTCCCATTAATATATTCTCTCTTATTGTGCCTGTGAATAAGAAATTGTCCTGGAATACTTCTGAAATTGAATTTCTTAATGAATCCAGGCTGAAGTCTCTTATATCAATTCCGTCAAAAAGAATTGCACCCTTGTTTACATCGTAAAACCTTGGCAAAAGATTAACTATTGTAGATTTTCCGCCTCCGGAGTTTCCTACAAGCGCTATTGTCTGACCTTTTCTTGCACTAAAGGATATATTGTGAAGTATTTCTTTTGATTCGTTATATGAAAATGATACATTTTTAAATTCAATATTATTTGGCGTAAAATTAAGCTCTTTTTTGCCGTAGTCCACAATTCTTGTATTAAAGTCAAAAAGTTCAAAAACTCTGTTTATGGCAACAAATATACCTTGCATTCCGGTTAGATCCTGCCCGAGTGTTTTTACGGGCTTATATAAAAGTAATAATGACGTAATAAAACTTGCAAAGCTTCCTGTTGTAAGTCTTCCGCTTATGATTAGTTTGTTTCCGACAAGCATAACAAAAGCAATACCTATACTTGCTATAATATACATTATAGGAGACAGCCATCCTGTTCTTTTTGTTAATGACATTTGAAGCGAGAAGGTTTCCCTTATGAGCTTTTTAACCTTGTTATATGTATCCATTTGCAGATTATAGCCGGATATAACCTTATTGCCTTTGTATGTTTCGTTAAATGATGTTGTAATATTTCCCCCTACAACAGTTCCTTTATTTGAAACTTCTTTGATTTTTTTTCTCAAAAATGTCATAGGCAAAAACGCACAAATTAAAACAATAACCCCAACAAGGGCAAGTTCCCAAGAATTATACAATAAAACAAAAATCAATCCCATGGCACTTGTGAATGATGTTATTAAGGTTTTGATACTGTTAATCAATTGTTTGCTTGCAGCATCAGGATCTCCTAAGAACCTAGATATTACAAGTCCCGAGGAGTTTTCATCATAGAATTTTGAATCCAAATATACAAGTTTTTTAAATAAATCAATTTTAACCGAATTTGATATTGTTATACTTATCCAATCAGATAAATATGTATTTAAATATCTTAACACCCCTTGTATTCCTGCAAAAATGATAATTCCGGGCGGAATTATCATTGCAAGAAAATCTCTTGTTAGGTTATAACCGCCCACAGTTAAAGTATTTCCGTTTACAACCACATCTATATACGGTTTTAAAACAAAAGCAGTTGCACCGTCTAACAATCCTAAAGGTATTGCAAGCAAAAAGGCAACAGCTATTCTAAAAGTTAAAGGTTTAATATATGGATATATTCTTTTTAAAAGATATGCGTAATTAAATGCGTTGTCACTGTTTATTTTGTCAAGTCTCATCTATAAAATCCTAAAATGCTACCTAAACATTATTGCACAAAAAATATTTTTTTTATGTTTAACTTAACATTTTGTGATGTTGAATTATTGTAGTCAAAAATATGTTAAAATTTTTAATGCACAATAAAATTAGGCTAAAAAATCTTAAAGACCAAAAGCAACTATGATAGATGAAAGTATTATCGGCGAATACTGTATTATAATTAAAAATAAAATTTCTCAAGCTCGTTTTGATTCTGCTTTAGGAAGTATTGAAAAACTTTTATATAATTTTCCCAACAATGAAAACGGCTATTATTTTCGTGCTGTTTGTGAATTTGCGCAAGAAAAGTACGATGAATCCATAATGCATTATAAAACAGCAATAGAAATTAACCCGGGATTTGCAAAAGCATATTTTAATCTTGGTGTTTCGTATTATATATTAAGTAAGTATGACGATGCTTTGATAAATATCGCAAAAGCACTTATAATATTTACAAAACAAAAAGAATTAGACAAAAAAGAGCGTTGCATTGAAGCGCTAAAGCTTATCGAGGCACAGAGAAAATTAAAATGATAAAACCGATTTTTCTTCTGATTACTCTTATAATAACCGTATTAATTGTTGTATTGGCCTTTATTTTAGTAATCAAATATACAAAACTTACAATCAAGTATCAAAAATTATATAAATATTTATACAATTATTTGAATCTGATAGTATCTGCAAGATACGGAAATCTTAACTCTAAATGCGATATGGGCGTTGATGCTTTAACCGTTCAGCTTTCCAAAAACACTAATGCGCTTTTGGAAAGTATAATAGACAGAGATAAAATGATAAATGAGTACATCGAAAAACAAAAACAAACTCAAAATTTAAAACAAGATTTTGTATCAAGTTTAGCCCATGATCTTAAAGTGCCTATTATTGCTCAAGATAATACCTATGATTTATTTTTGAACGGTAATTTCGGAAAAATTACGGAAGATCAAAGAAATGCGATTAAAAATCTTAAAGTATCAAACAATGATTTAAAAAATCTTGTTGTAAATTTGCTGGATGCACATAAAATTGATACACAAGAGATTGATTTTAACCCTGAAAAAATAAATATTACAAATTTGATTCTGGAGATAACAGAGCAAAACAGAAGCATACTAAAAGTAAAAAACAAAGAAATTATTTTTAATAAAACCGAAAATATATTCATAAAAGCAGATGCATTTCTAATTAAGCGTGCAATAGTTAATTTAATTTCAAATGCAATTTTTTATGGAAAAAATTCAAAAAATATTTATATTGATATAGAAATAAAACCTTCCTTTACAATAATTTCAATTACGGATGAGGGAGACGGCATAAAGGATGATGAGATAAATAAACTTTTTCAAAAATATTATAGCTCATCTAAAAAATACTCTAATATTGGTGTAGGCTTAGGATTGTATATTGCTAACAAAATCGCAGATAGACACAAGGGGAAATTGGTTGCTGAAAATACAAAAGATAAAGGAGCTAAGTTTTCCTTATATCTTCCAAATTAAGAAAAAATGTATTAAAATTAGTTCGGAGGCACTGTTTAATTGGAATTTGAATTAGAAAACAACATAACCGAACAAATAAATTTTAATATTTCAAACTATCTTACTTACCTTGAGGTTGAAAAAGGACTTTCAGATAACACAATTAAAGCTTATCAAAGTGATTTGGTGTCTTTTTTTGATTTTTTGGAGGCAAATTTTGAAATTAAATCTTTAGCTGAAATTACAAGGAAACATTTTTCGCAATATAACAAATATTTAATTAAACAAGAGTTTAACCCTGCAAGCGTAGTTAGAAAGATAGCATCAATAAAAGGTTTTTTTAAATATATTTGTTATAAAAGACAGATAGCTAAAAATCCAAGTTTATCTGTTGTTTGTCCGAAAACAGCAAAAAAACTTCCAAAGGTTTTAAGTGTTTCAGAGATTGATAAAATACTAAAAAATAAACTGTCCTTACCCGAATTAACAGTAATAGAACTATTATATTCAGCAGGTATCAGAGTAAGCGAGCTTGTTGGTTTAGAGATAAAAAATATTGATTTAAACCAAAGAATGCTTAAAGTGTTTGGGAAAGGCTCAAAAGAAAGAGTTGTTCCTATTAATGAATATTGTGTTGAAATTATAAAAAAATATTTAAAAAAAAGAAAAATAATTGAATTAAAATACGGCGAAAATAAAAAATTTTTACTGGATGATAAGGGGCGTAATTTTTCACGTCAAAAAATATATAAAATTATAAAAAAACAAGGAGAATTTTTAGGAAAAAATATATCGCCGCACACTCTAAGGCACAGCTATGCAACGCATCTTTTGGAAAATGGTGCGGATTTAAGGGTGGTCCAAGAGCTTTTGGGACATGCAAGCATAGTAACAACGCAACTTTATACGCACATCAGCAAAAAAACCCTAAGGGAAGTGTATTTTAGAATTAACAAATAAAATTTGGTGTTAAAATTATTTTATGAATAAAGAAATTGATTGGCAAAAGGAAGATTTAAACTATATCTGGCATCCCTGTTCTCAAATGAAAGACTATATGTCACTTCCTCCTATTATAGTTGAGAAGGGCATGGGAATAAATTTATACGATATAAACGGAAAATGTTATAAGGATGTTGTAAGTTCTTGGTGGTGCAATCTTTTGGGGCATTGCAATCCTGTAATATCAAACCGTTTAAAAAAACAAGCTGACACTTTAGAACATGTTATATTTGCAAATTTTTCCCACAAAGGAATAATTGAACTTTGTATCAGGCTGTCAAAACTCCTGCCTTCCGGATTAAATAAATTTAACTTTTCGGATAACGGCTCATCTGCTGTTGAAATGTCTCTTAAGATGTCTTTTCAATATTTTCAACAGATAAATCAACCGCAAAAAACACGATTTATGGCTCTAACTGACGCTTACCACGGAGAAACTATAGCAGCATTATCGGCAGGCGATTGTGATTTGTATACGAAAATTTATAAACCGATTTTAATGGATTTTATAAGAATAAAAGCGCCTGATTGTTTTCGCTGCCCGTTTGATAAAACAAGAGATAATTGCAATTGTGAGTGTTTTATTGACTGCCAAAGACAATTTGAAAGGTTTGGCTCTGAAACTGCTGCAATAATTATTGAACCTCTTTTGCAAGGAAGTGCAGGCATGAAAATATATCCTTCTTTGTATTTGAAAAAACTAAGAAAAATTTGCGATGAATATAATGTTTTATTAATAGCAGATGAAATCGCAACGGGTTTTTACAGAACAGGCAAGATGTTTGCCTGCAATCATGCGGATATTTCACCTGATATAATGTGTCTTTCAAAAGGATTAACCGGCGGATATATGCCTATGGCTGCAGTTATTACCACCAATGAAATATATAATGCTTTTTATGATGATTATAATAACCATAAAGCATTTATGCACTCTCATACCTACGCCGGAAACCCTTTGGGTGCAAGTTGTGCTCTTGGCGTGCTGGATATTCTGGAAAAAGGTGATATTCAACAGCATATAATAGAAGCTGCTCCTTATTTTAACAAACTTATTAAGGAAAACTTTTTAAATATTAAAAATACAGGCGAAGTTCGATCCATCGGGTTAATTAACGCAATCGAAATCGTAAAGGACAAGAGTAAAAAAATACCTTTCGATGCGAAATTAAGAATAGGATATCAAATATATAAAAAAGCCCTTAAAAAAGGTGTCCTGCTTCGTCCTTTGGGGGATGTTATATACTTTAATCCTCCTTTAATAATTAACAAAGAAGATATAGACTATGTTGTAAAAATTGCAAGGGATTGCACTTGTGAAGTATTGAATGAAGTTTAAGCCAACAGTGTATATTCTTTTTAAAATTCGGTTAGCTCTTTAAATATTTTTATGGCATAAGTATCGCTCATGCCTGAAATATAGTCTATAATTGCCTGAATATAGTCTTTTTCGTTTTGAATATCGTATATAATTTTGTTTCTGTACTTTCTGTTTTTGTGAGTTTTTTCATCGATATTTGAATACTTTATAAGCCAATCAGAAAAATCTGTTGCACAGGTAGGATAAAATTTTGCGTATTTCATCAGTTTTGTTATAGTGTTTTTGGAGTCAAAATTGTCTTTTAAATAATCAAATATTGAATTTATTACAACTTTGGCGTAGTTCATGAAGGGTTTGAAACGTTTATTGGAATAAATTTTTTCATAGTTAAAACGCTTAATTTTTTTCATCATATCATAATATTCGCAAGAAAAGGCAAGACCTGTTTGCGGATTGGAATTTTTGCATAAATTTACAATAAATTCATGTATTAGAGAAGAAGTGTTGACATCTTTAAACTTAATCTTCTTTTTAACAAGTTCCTGAGTCATTTGTTTCAGGGTTATCATATCTTCTTTATCAAAAAATTTATAATTGTATGCATCAGCTATATCACGCCCGAGGTATGCAATCTTGTCTGAAATTTTAACAACACAACCTTCATAAGTATAAGGCATTTGCTTCCCTTTTTCTATTTTTTCAAGATCAATATATTCATCTCTCGGTTTAATACAATTTTCGTTTGTCTCTCCGCAATGACAAACAATTCCGTCTCTAACGGCATATGTAAGATTCAGGTTTTCTTTATAGCCGCTATAGTTAGGAAGCGTTTCTATATAGTCAATAAATCTTAGAGAGTTTTTTTCATGCCAGAATTTTTTTTCAAATCCGTTTTTTTCCATTATTTTTTCAATAATCTTTTCTCCGTGATGTCCAAAAGGGCTATGCCCTAAATCATGTCCCAATGCTATGGTTTCAGCTAATGTGTCATTTAAGCCGAGAGCTTTTGATATTGTTTTTGAAATACTTGCAACATGTCCTACATGTTCGATTCTTGTACAAACATGATCATTATTTGTTGCAAAAAACACTTGTGTTTTGTGTTTTAGTCTTCTGTATGCACTGGAGTGGAGTATTCTTGTGTTATCTCTGTCAAATTCAGTTCTTATATCGAATTCTTTGTGTGAAAGCGGTGAAAGCCTTGTAACGGAATGAATCCATTTATCGCTGGACTCATTTATGGCGTAGTTTTCAAAAGGTTTGGTTAATGTTTTTTCCATTGTTTTATGTACTTTTTAAATTGTCTGTGATTATTATACGTAATTTTATTGATTTTTGAATCATATATGTATTTTATTTTATTAAAGTGATAAAATTGTCTTATGACTAAACCAATGATGGTATTAATTGCATTATTTTTGTATTTGGTTATAAGAAGCGTTTTTATAGAACCAAATTTGTTGCAGGTTACAAATTATGAGATAGAAAACAATGCGCTTCAAGGTATCAGAGTGGCTTTTTTGAGTGATTTTCATTTAAAAAAGCGTGACTACAAAAGACTTGATAATATTGTTCGGCTTACTAACGCCCAAAAACCGGATATTGTGCTTTTAGGTGGTGACTTTGCAAAAGACGGAAACTATTCTAATACAATGGATATGGAAATAGCAGCTTCAAAACTTAGTCTTATAAGTGCACCTACTTATGCTGTGTTAGGAGAAACAGATTGGCTTTCAAACGGAAAAGATATTTCAGATAATTTAAAAAACAAAGGTATTCGTGTATTGGATAATTCAAGTATAAGAAGAATTGTAAAAGGAAGATATGTGGATATAGCCGGCCTTGCTGATATTTCTACCGGAAGAAATAATATTCAGCGCGCTTTATACAGGACCAAATCTCCCAGGATTCTAATTACGCATAATCCGGATATTTACTACAATGTACTGGATGATGTTTCAATGATATTTGCAGGACATACCCATGGCGGCCAATTTGTAGTTCCTTATTCTCCTCCGGTATTTGTGCCTTCTAAATTCGGAGCTAAATTTGCAAGCGGTTTAATTACTTTTTCGCACAATCCTATGATAATCTCAAGGGGGTTGGGTACAAGCACAATTCCTATAAGGTTTAATTGCAAACCCGAGATTGTAATTGTTGACTTTTTAAAAGTCGGTGAAGCAAAAAAGAAAAACAAAAAACAAAAATAGTAGTTTGACATAGTTTTTTTAAAAAATTATAATTATTTTATAAGTTTATAAGGTTGATGTATGTATTTTTTTTGGACTCTTTTGGGAATAATTTTTCTTTTTATGGAAATTAAAAAATCAAACCCTGTAAAACTTTCTATGGCGGCTTCGTTTTTGTTTTTGGCTATTGTTGCATATAAATTTGAAAATGTTTTTTATATAGAGCTTATAGCTTTACCTGTCTTTTTTATTGTTTTTTACTGTTTAATTAACATCATATTAAAAAGAGAAAAAAATGAGCTTGAAAAAATGAATTCCTTGAGTGATTGTGAGGGTAAAATTGCAAATGTAAAAAAAGATATAGGAAAAACTCTTTCCATAGATGGCATAGGGTATATTGAATATCAAAATAAACTTTGGCAGGCAAAAAGTATTGATGACAGAGAAATTAAAGCAGGCTCAAAGGTTGAAATTGTCTCAAGAGAAAACCTTATAATGAATGTGAAGGCGGTAAGTTATGCAAAAAAATAACAAAAGACTTTTAATTGTTGACGACGACAAACAAATCAGAGAACTTTTATCGTTTGATATTTCCCATAGTGGCTATATAACAGACACTGCTCAAGACGGGCAGGAAGGACTCAAAAAAGCTCTTGAGAATAATTATGATTTAATTTTGTTAGATGTTATGATGCCCAAAATGAACGGGTATGATGTATGTAAAAATATAAGAATAGCAAAACCCAATGTTCCTGTTCTTTTATTGACCGCAAAAGGAACAATTGAAGATAAAACCCAAGGATTTGATTGCGGGGCTGATGATTATCTTATTAAACCGTTTGAAATTCAGGAAGTCTTGCTTAGAATAAGAGCTCTTTTAAGAAGGGGTGAAGGCAACCAGGAACAAAATTCAAAAGAAGTATTAAGAGCTGGTGATATTGAAATACTGCCTGACAGTCTTGAAGCTATGATACAAGACAGAAAAGTAAAACTTACCCCGACTGAATTTGAAATCTTATACTGTATGATGCAGCATATAAATTCACCCGTTACTCTTGCAACACTGCTGGATGAAGTTTGGGGATACGGAAGTGATGAAGATGTCAGAATGGTCAGAGTACATGTCGGAGGATTGAGGCAAAAAATTGAAATTAATACAAGAGAACCTAAATATCTTCATACGGTTGTTAATGTTGGCTACAAGCTTACTCCTTTTGGGGTTTTGGATGAATAAGTATGAAAAGGTTAAAGATAGTTGAACAGATAATAATAGTACTTGTTTTAGCTGTAATTATTCCTTTTATTACAATGGGTTTTATTATATCTAATGTTTCTCAACAGAGTGTCCGATTAGAGCTTGCAAACAATGCAACTTTAATGGCTCAGTTTATAGGAGACACTGTTGAAAAGTATGTCAACTTTTCGCAAGATCAACTAAACCAAATTGCATCAGGATTTGAATATATCCCGAATACAATGGCAAAAATTCAATATTTTGATGACATCGAGTCTAAATCTAATCTTTTTGTCAATATGGATATTATAAAAAAAGATAAGATTCCAAACAAACTGTTTGATTCAACAAACGGTTTTATTACGTTGATAAGCCCGATTGAAAGTGACAAAAATTATTACCTTAGAGCGCAAATAAGCATAAATATTATAGATGCTTTGATTAATAAAGAAAACCAAAAAGGTAGAAATATATATATATTCGATTCTAAAACAAAAGAGCTTTTAGCAACGAATGCAAATAAAAACAGCGCAGATCAAATTCTTAGCGAGTTAAACATGCATAAACAAATAAAAGAAGCGGCGCTGTTCGGTAAGATGAAAAATACTCCAAAGGCTTATTACGAAATTGAAAATCCAAAGTGGTTTGTTGTGGTTGATACAACCAGGAAAGTTACTTCAAAAACAATAACAAAAGCACGTTACAGAATTATCCTTTCTTTGTGTTTGGGTGCATTGTTTATTTTCATAATGACAGGTCTTTACACATTTTACCTTTACATTAATATCAGACAACTGTTCAAAGGAATTACCGCTATTTCAAAAGGAAATTACGATAAAAAAATCCATTTGATAAAAAGTGCTTTTACGCCAAGTGAATTAGTATTTTTGGCTAAAGAATTCAACTATATGGCAAATAAGATTAATGTTTCATATAAAGATTTAAGAGAGAAAAATATTGAACTTGAAAAGCTCAATGAATTTAGGGATAATCTTGTAAGCGCTACAAGTCATGAATTCAGAACCCCACTCACAAGCATAATCGGCTATACTTCACGACTTTTGAGAAATGATATAGTAGTAGATGAAGCAATGAGGATTAAATCTTTGCAAGTGATTAAACAGCAAGCACAGAGGCTTTCGGGTATGGTGGAGGACTTACTTGTAATACCGGAACTTGATAGTTTTTCATTAAAGTTTAATATAACAGAAGTTGATCTTATAAATGCAATTACTTCTGTTTTAGAGTATCTTGCAAATGACAGCGTTCAATTTGAATGTGATATTGAAAAAAACATCGGTCCGGTTTGGGCGGATGAATACAGATTAGAACAAATAATTTTAAATCTTGTGGATAACGCAATAAAATATTCACTTAATAATAATCCTATTAAAATAAAAACATACTTAGAAGGCAAAATGCCTGTTGTTGAAATTATCAACAAATGTGAAAAAATATCGGACGATATAAAAGAAAAATTGTTTGAAAAATTTATTCGTGCGGATTCAAAGTTAACAAGAACAACAAGAGGCACAGGGCTTGGTCTTTATATTGTTAAGGGTTTAGCTAAAGGTATGAATATAGATCTTGAATGTCATATAGATGATGAATTTAAAATGGTTTTAAAATTTAAGGATTATGTATAAAAAATTTATGCAAATCGCCCTGAATGAGGCAAAAAATATAAAATACGACGTACCTGTGGCTGCTGTTGTAGTTTATCAAAATAATGTTCTTTCTGTTTGTTCAAATCGCAAAGAAAAAGACATTGATTTAACTGCCCATGCAGAAATTCTCGCAATTAAAGATGCACAAAAAAAACTCAACACATATATCCTGAATAACTGTGATATATATGTAACCCTAGAACCTTGCCCAATGTGCATGTGGGCAATTCTTTCAGCCAGATTTAAAAATCTTTATTTTTCTTCATATGATACAAACTATGGTGCTGCCGGGAGCAGAATTAATTTAGCTCAAATAAAAAATTCAAAAATTAATATAAAAGGCGGCATTTTAGAAGAATGCGGAGACAAATTGCTAAACGATTTTTTTAAGGAACTCAGATGAAAAAAATATTGGACAGTCTTGTTTTGAAATATGAAACAGAAGAATTTATAAAAAATGATCCCATAAAATTTCCGCATTTATATAAAGAAAAAACCGATATTGAAATTTCCGCATTTATATCTTCCCTTTTTGCTTTCGGGAAAAGAGAGATGTTCATAAAAAAATTGGAAAATCTTTTTTTTATTGCAAAAACCCCGAGCGAGCTTATTTGTGACTATAAGAAATATGACCTTTCGGGTTTTGTCTACAGGTTTGTAAAAAGCAAGGACTTAATTGAGCTTTTAAGGCTTTTAAATAAGTTGTATGTCGAAGATAAATCAAGTCTTGAAGAACTGTTCTATGAGAAAAATAACCGTCTAAAAAGAGTGATAAATTATTTTTATAGTAATACTTTCGATAACTCAAGCTCCGGTTTTTGTTTTTTAGTGACAAAGCCAAATGCAAAATCTGCCCTTAAAAGATTAAATATGTTTTTAAGATGGATGGTAAGAGACGGTTGTGTGGATTTTGGAATATGGAAGGGTATTAAAAAAAGTGAACTTTTAATTCCCTTAGATACTCATGTTGCAAGAATTTCAAGACAATTAGGTCTTCTGGTGCGCAAACAAAACGATTTTAGGGCTGTTGTGGAATTAAGTGAAAAATTAAAAGAGTTTGATAAAGATGATCCCGTGAAATATGATTTTGCGCTTTTCGGTTATGGAATTGAACAAAAAGATATTAACAAAACCTTACTTATTCATTAAATCTTTTAAGCGGTATGCTGCTGTCAGTATCGGGTCGATTGAACTTGAAAACGGCGGAGCATAAGGAAGATCTAAATGCAAAAGTTCTTCTACTTTCAACCTTGATTTTAAGGCTGAAGTTATAGTATTTATTCTCTGGGCAATTGTTGCCGAGCCGACACCTTGTGCACCCAACAATTCCCCGCTTCTTTTGTCTGCGACAAGTTTAAGTGTAATCATATTGGAATCAGGCATATAGCCTGCTTTGTCTTTTTTTACAACAGTAGCCTGAACGGGTTCGAGGTTAATTATATTTGAATAATTTATTGCATCATTGTAAGTTAAACCTGTTTTTGTAATTGTATATTCATAAAATCTTGTTATTGTTGATTTTAAAATTCCGTCAAAGTTTTCTGAATTATCTATGTTAACAGCATTGATAGCTGCAACTCTGCCTTGTTTGTTTGCAATTGTTCCAAGACCCAGATATACCGGTTGTCTTGTTACTATGCAGTACTCTTGTGTACAGTCTCCACAGGCAAAAATGTTTGGGATATTGGTTCTCATTTTATTGTCAACATAAATAGCGCCGGTTTGTCCTATTTTAATTCCTGCTTTTTTTGCTATTTCAACATTTGGCAAAGAACCTGTTGACAGCACGCAAAAGTCTGCAAAAAATTCTTTTTTACTTTCGGATATTGCGCTTTTAAATTGATTTTGTTCATCTACTGTAAATTTTACTATTTTTTCCGAGAAATATGTTTCAATTTTGCTTGCGCATTTATTGTTAATTATTCCTTGTATTATTTTAGAAAAATCTTCATCAAAGTCCGACGCTATTCTGTCTTTAATTTCAACCAGGATAACTTTGAGCCCGTTTTTACTAAACGCTTCCAAAAGTTCAATTGCAATGTATCCTCCTCCGATAATAAGAACGGTATTTGATTTTTCCATTGCCTTTTTAATATCAACCCCGTCTTTTAAATCTCTTAGGGTAAAAACGTTTTTTGCACATATATTTTCAATTTTTGGAATATTTACATGTGCTCCCAGCGCTAAAATTAATTCGTCATAAAAAATATGATTATTGTTTATCAAAACACACTTTTTATCAGGATAAATTTCCTGAAGTTCATGATTTGTAAAAACGGATATACCCATATCTGTAAAGTCTTTAGGTGTTTTTACGATTAATTTATTAATATCGCTTACGCTTCCTTCAATGTAATACGGCAAACCACATCTTGAATATGCGATATTTTCTTCTTTTGTATATAGCTCAACATGGTTGTTTGGGTTTAGCCTTTTAGCTTTGGAAGCAGCTTTTGCCCCTGCTGCATTTCCCCCTATGACAATAATTTTTTTCATGGTAAATTTATCATACAAAAAGGAGACAAATTTTGTATCTGACAGCAGGGCTATATAACAGGCGTAAAATTGAAGTACCCAAAGGCGTTAAACCTACTTTGTCAAAAGTAAGACAGGGTGTATTTAATGTTTTGTTTAATTTAGCTGACTCAAATTCAACTTTTCTTGATATGTTTGCAGGAAGCGGTATTATGGGCCTGGAAGCTGTTTCAAGAGGGTACAAGGTTAAAGAGCTTGAAATATCAAAGGATAATTTTAGGATTATAAAGAAAAATTATGCTTCATTGAATCTTAAGGCAGATATCAGCCTTTGCGACAGCTTAAAATATCAAAAAGAAAAGTTTGATATTGTCTATGCTGATCCTCCTTGGGATATGGATTATCTCCCGGTTATTAAAAAAGGCTGTGAACTTTTATTTGATAAAGGAATTTTAGTTATTGAGTTTGATGAATATAAAAAAATGGATGTCAAAAAAATGCTTGATGAAAACAATATTCCCTTTACCGTTGTAAAAGAAAAAAAATACGGCAGATGTTTGGTTAGTTTTTTAAAAAAAGACTAAACTTCTTTTTGTTTAACTATTGCTTCAACTAAACCATCAAACAGTGGATGCGGTCTTTGCGGACGTGATTTAAATTCGGGATGAAATTGACAGGCAACAAACCAATCGTTTTTTTTAATTTCAACAATTTCGATAAGCAAACCATCGGGGCTTGTTCCCGAAAAAGTCAGTCCGAATTCTTTTAATGTTTCTTTATATTCATTATTGAATTCATACCTGTGTCTGTGACGCTCAAGAATTAAATCGCTTTTGTAGACGGAGTATGCTTTAGTGTTTTTTAAAATTTTACAAGGGAATGAACCAAGCCTCATTGTTGCGCCATAGCCTGCAATATTTTTTTGCTCTTCCATTAAATCTACAACCTTATAGGGAGTGTTTTTATCAAATTCTGTTGAATTTGCATGTTTTAAATTTGCAACATTTCTGCTAAATTCAATTACAGCACACTGCATACCCAAACATAGTCCCAGAAAGGGTATATTATTTTCCCGAGCATATTTTATTACTTTTAATTTTCCTTCTATTCCTCTTGTGCCAAATCCTCCGGGCACTACTATGCCGTCTGCGTTTTTAAGTTTGTTTTTAGCTTCGTCATCACTTTCGATGTCTTCTGAAGCTATCCAATTAATGTTAATTTTGGCTGAGTGCTTAAAACCTGCATGTTTTAGACTTTCAACAACAGAAATATATGCATCGTTTAATTCGGTGTATTTTCCGACCAATGCAATATTAAACTCTTTTTTTGGATGATTTATTTTATAGACCAAATCTTTCCAATCATCTAAACTAGCTTCTTTTTCTTCTAGATTTAGTGTTTTTAAAATTTGTTTGGTTATACCTTGATCTTCAAGGTATAAAGGAACTTCATAAATTGAACTCATATCTTTGCATTGTATAACCGAATCTTTTGGAATTGAACAGAACAGAGAAAGCTTATTTCTTTCGTTATCCGAAAGTTCTTTTTGTGTTCTTAAAACAAGCATTTCCGGTTGGATTCCATAGCTTCTCAAAACATTTACACTGTGCTGCGAAGGCTTGGTTTTAAGTTCTCCTGATGTCGGCAAATATGGCAGAAGTGTAACATGGATTGACATTGAATTTTGAAAACCTGCTTCAAGTCTGAATTGCCTTATTGCTTCTATAAAAGGAAGACTCTCAATATCTCCAATTGTTCCTCCTATTTCCGCTATTAAAATATCAGGATTGTTTCTTTTTGAAGCAGCTAACAGTCTTGATTTAATCTCACCTGTTATATGGGGTATCATTTGTACGGTTGCGCCTAAGTATTCGCCTTTTCTTTCTTTATTTATTACCGTCTGGTATACGCTTCCGGATGTAACATTGTTAATTTGCGATAAGTATGTATCAATAAACCTCTCATAGTGTCCTAAATCTAAATCGGTTTCAGCTCCGTCTTCGCAGACAAAAACTTCACCGTGTTGAAAAGGACTCATTGTGCCGGGGTCAACATTGATATACGGGTCAAATTTTTGTATTGAAACTTTGTATCCTCTTGAAACCAGAAGTCTGCCTAAAGAGGCGGCTACTATCCCTTTGCCCAAGGAACTTACCACGCCGCCTGTTATGAAAATATATTTTGTCATTTAACCTCTTTTAATTAATTTTTGGAACTTTGAAAAAATCGCCTTCAATATCCGGGGCGTTTTTCATAAGCTCTTCTCTTGTGTTTTCGTAAATCTTTTTGTCTTCGCGCACTACATTGTAAAAATCTATCGGATGATTCATGGGTTCAACATTTGTTGTATCAACTTCGTTCATCTTTTCAACATGTGCTAAAACATCACCCAATTGGTGTGTAAACATCTCTTTTTCTTCTTGAGTTAAATCCAGCCTTGCAAGCTTTGCAACATGTTCTACATCTTTTATTGTAATCATATAATTATTCCTTTATATTTAACTTAACAAAAAATTTAAGATATTGCAATTTTTTATTAAATTACTTTATAATTATCTTATATGGATAAGAAAAGTAATATTTTAATTGTTGAAGACCATGCTCTTACTGCATTTGCTCTTAAAACTTCAATAAGTTGCCTTGGTTTTGTAGGAGATATTTTTGAAGCAACATCCGCTTTTGATGCTTATAAAATTTTAGAAAAAAACCCTGTTGACTTAATTATAATGGATTTAGGTCTTCCGATGGAAGATGGTGTTGATGCTATTAAAAAAATAAGAAAAAATAATAACGATGTAAAAATTATTGTCTTAACTTCACACAGTGAAAAAGACGAAGTTATCAGCTGTCTAAAAGCAGGTATAAGTGCATACTGCACAAAAGATATTAAACCCGAAAAACTCTGTGATATTATTTTTGATGTTTTATCCGGCTCAATGTATTTTGATGCTGCGGTTTCAAAGTATGTATTAGAATCAAACAGCGAAAAAAAAGAAACAATATTGGGCAATATTTCACTAAAAGATTGTTACAACTTGACTCATCAGGAAAAAAGAGTATTAATATTATTAGCAAGCGGGAACAATAACCAGCAAATTGCAAAAAAACTTTCAATTTCAATCAACACCACAAAGGTTCATGTTTGTTCGATTTTGCAAAAAATGGGAGTTGAAGACAGAACCCAGGCTGCAATTAAAGCAATTAGAGAAAACTTAATTAACTAAAGGTAAAAATGACTTCACTGGCTAAAATTTTAATTATTGATGATAACCCTAAGCTTATAAGCGATGCTTTGCCAATGTACGGGTATGAAGTAGTTGTTGCAAATGACGGTCTTTACGGGCTTAAAATTTTAGATGAAGATCCAAACTTTGATTTAATTTTATTGGATGTTGTCATGCCTAATTTAGACGGTTGGAACACTTTAAAATCTATAAGACAAAACAAAAAGATTTCAGAAATTCCGATTATTATGTTAACTTCTGTATCAGATACAAATAAACAGATTTCCGGCCTAAAGTTCGGTGCTGACGACTATATAGTCAAACCTTTTATACTTCCGAATTTACTTGCACGAATTGAAGCGTTATTAAGACGCTCAACGTGGAATAAGGATAAAAAGCAGATAAATTCGCTGCCGTTTATAAAAGGTGATGAAATTTCTCCTCTGACTGCCAGAGAAAAAGAAATTTTAGCTTTGGTTGCAAAAGGTAATTCAAATTCACAAATTGCTCAAAAACTTTTTGTAAGAGAAGTTACGGTAAAAACCCATCTAAACAGTATCTACAGAAAACTAAATGTAGAAAGCAGAGTGCAAGCGGTTTTACTGGCGCAACAAATGGAAATAATATAAAAGGAAAAATCAATGCAAAAAGAAAAACTGGTTGACTTAATTTTAAATGATTATGCTTCTTTTGAAAAAATTCACGCTGAAAACCCGAATATTGAAATAACTGAAGCAGACTTTAGCCACTCAAGTATTGAAAACGCAGATTTTAGCGAAATAGATTTTTCAACTTCAACTTTTGCCGAAGCAAATCTTGTTAATGTTAAATTTATTAACTGTGATTTAACAGGTGTTGATTTTTCTCATGCAACACTTAGCGAATGTGATTTTTCGGGTTCGCTTTTAAACGGCGCAACATTTAGCTATTCAAACGTAAATTATTGTAACTTTTCAGACAGTGATTTAGCAGGGACTAATTTTTCAGAAGCTGAACTTTCGGATAGCGATTTTTCGACAAGTGAGAATTTAGGTTCATGCAGATTTGATGAATCTACTGTTTGGCCGGAAGGGGACAAACTTCCGGAAGATTTTGACTGTACATATAACTATGATTTATCTTCTTTAAGAGAAGATGATGAAGTAAATAATGAAGTTTACTAATCTTTATCTATTATAAGCTCTAAATTATTTGCGCCTATAATTCTTGTATTATTGTTGTTTTCAATATAAGGTCCGGGTTTTATAATGATTGTTTTTGTATCTTCATTAAAAACAATATTATGACCGCCTTTATATAATATTACAATATCGCCTTGTTTTGCTTCGCAGCTTTTAAAGTATGCGCCTTTGTCATTATAAAAATCTATTCTTATAGAGCCAGCTTCAAGAATTAAAATTTCATCTGTTTGGTTTTTAGAATCTTCATTATGATTGTGGAAATGTGCGCCGGTTTTAAATCCTTTTTTGAAGTTTACTATGCCAAATTGAATTTCGTCTTCTTTTTCCGTGTAAAATTCGCAATCTTTAGCCTCGTAAGAAGCTTTTATGATTTTTGCATAGACAATATTATTATCTTCTATTGTTTTTATCATGTTAAATATTTATTAATTTATTGTTTTCATCCACATGTGCAATTTTTGCTTTAAAACTGTCTGCTTCTTCGGGAGTCATAAGGGCATAAGCTACAATTATAATTTTGTCTTTGACTTGTACTTTTCTTGCGGCTGCACCATTAAGACAAATTATGCCGGAATTCGCTTGTCCTCTGATGACATAAGTTGAAAATCTTTCACCGTTATTAATATTTAAAATTTCTACTTTTTGATTTTCTTTAATTCCAACTTTGTCTATCAAAACTGAATCAATTGTGATTGAACCAATATAATCCAGGTTGGCCTCGCTAACCGTTGCTCTATGAATTTTTGCATATAAATACTCGCTTAACATACAATTATTGTATCATAAAAAATTATTGCAAGAAGAATTTTCTAATTTTTCTCCCAAAGTGCAAAGACGTGGGCTGTATGTTCCTTTGGGATTTAATCTATCTGTTTTATATGTCATTAAAGTAATTTCGTTTCCGTATCTGTCTACTACTCCGCAGTGCTTTTCGTCTATACAAGCTCTTGTATAGTATTTTGTTATAGGGCAAAGATAATCATATTTGGGGTCGATTACCCAGTTACCGTGCTTGTCTATTGTTCCGTACTTTCTTTTTCCGTCTATTTCTATTGCCACAATTGCAAAATCACCGCTAAATTCATTTGCGGATTCATACTTATAACTAATTGCAACTTGGCCTTTGTTGTCTTTGTAGCCGAATTTTTTAAGAAGTTTATTAAAATCTTTTTTAAGATTTTTATCATTAGATATAGCTATAACAATTTCTATAGGTAGTGCAAGCTGTGCTTGCATTCTTGTAGTGTATTTGTTTAAGGGTACGATTGTTTTTTTTGATTTTCTTGTTATATATCCGAAACTCGCCTGGTTTTTTATCGGGAACAGAAAATAAAAAGCAGCATAATTAACAGCGAGTTCAACTAAAACACAAAAAGAAAAAAGATATATTGAAACTACCGTAATTTTTTCTATAAATTTTTTCATATTTAAATTTTACCACACATTAACATTTTTATCAAAGCAAAATAAAATGCGGTTTTTTAGACCGCATAAGTCAAGAAAGGAATGGTTAGACTATTAACTTTCATGATTATGACACATAAAAAACTACTGATGCAAATATGTTACTAAATTGTTACATATACTATTCAATTTGTATACTACTTGCTCTGTCTAGCTGCTTACTTTCTTTTCTTCTTCATCTAAAATTCCGTTTCCGTTTTCATCAATAAATATGTATTGTTGTTCATTATTTTCATCATAAACTATACCTTTTGGAGTGTCTTCACCTTGTTTTTCGTCATATATAAGAAGTGTATCCGGATTTTCAAGATTATATTCAATGTATCCTTTAAAAGCATTATCAACCATACTTCCGAGTTTTATTTTGGATGCATTACCTTCAGAATCGTAATCTATTGCCCAGTTTACAATATCTCCTACTTTATTTTCATAAGTTGAATTTTTATATTCGCTGTTTGTAGCATACACTTTAGCAAGTGCTTGAACTTGCATTAGGTATTCCTGCCTTTTTTCTTCTAAGTTTTTATAGCCTTTTAAATCTTCAAGCGAAACACCTTGTATGTTTTCTATTATTTCTTCGTTTGAATCTTGTTCGTGCTGAGCATCCGTTACTTCCGACTCTTCTTTTTCTGTTTCGGTTTTTTCATCAGTAGAAGCTTCTTTTTCTGTCGATTTATCGGTTTCGGTTTTTTCTTTGTTTGTTTTATCGTCTTCTTTTTCTATAACGTAATCGTCACTTTCACTATCGTATGTATATCTTGTTAAAATGTCATTATTGGAATCAAATTCAACTGCGCTTTCAAAGCTGCCGTCTTTATTTTGGTCTATCAAAAGAACGTTTTTTCCTTGTAGGCTTTTTCCGCTTTCACTAAATTGTGTTGAATTTTCCGTTACGAATACTAAATTTGATTCTACCGCTCCTTCATCATTCATACTTCCAAGCATAATTTCTGTTATATTACCGTTTTCATCGTAAGAAGCAAATCCGTTCCAATCGCCGTCAGCGTTATCGTCTATAAAGTATATTCTGTTTTCTTCGTCTTTTATATACATCACATCATTTGTGCTGTCGCCGTTTAAATCAACAATTGTTTGTCCGTTTTCATCGACCGTAACACTTGAGTTGTTTTCACCATCTTTTGCATTTATTGCATTAATGTATTTATCAATACTGTCTTTGCTTTGTGTCAAATCTTCATCACTATAGCCTTCTGTGGTGCTATTTGCGTATGAAGATAAATCTATCAGATTGATTCTTGCATTTGCATTAACTAAATCCGGATTATTAACGTCTAATACCGTAGGGTTTGCTGCAGCAAGAGCTTCAAATGCTGCATGTCCTTCCGTGGTATTATATTCAATTCCGTATACATTCCTTAAGATTCTTGATACGCAATCAAGATTGTCGCTTGCAGTTGAATCCCAAGTATCGACCATAATGTATGGTTCATTTGTTTCTTCATCATATTGGATTTTATCTTTAGCTATGGAATTTGAAAAATCGATTCCCGATAATTCATTTTCTTCTGCTGTATCTTCTTTTACTACAGTGCCTTCTTGCATTTCGGATGTTATTGCATCGTCTTGAGAGTTATCTTGTACTGTGCTTATTTCTTTTGCATCTTGTTGTAATTGACGTTGCTCTTCTGTTGCATCTTTGTTGATATCGCCTGTTGTATCTGTTGTAGTGCTGTTTTCACTATTTTGTTCGTCTAAACCTTCAGTATCTTTTTGTTCGCTTGAACCTTCAGTATCTTTTTGTTTGTCTAAACCTTCAGTATCTTTTTGTAATTGACGTTGCTCTTCTGTTGCATCTTTG
>CALVAA010000008.1 GCA_944325315.1 Candidatus Gastranaerophilales bacterium | reverse complement strand
TGTCTTCATTGGCGCTAAAGCCCGTTGTAGTAAGGTAGTTTCCAACAATTGCACTATCAACACAATTTTTGATTAAATTCTTTTTCTGTTTCTTGTTTTTTTGTGTTTTTGTAGAGAATTTCGGCTGCTTTTTCGATTGGATTTTTTATTTTTTCTTCGGCTGACTCTTTTAAAACTTCGTTTTTATATACATCTATTTTTGCACCCAGTTTAAATGGTTTTTGGTTCTGGTAAGTGTCATCTTTTTGGTTTATTTTTTCAATATTTCCTTCTTCGCTTTTACTCCCCCCTTCTTTAAAAGTGAATTTTCCTTCTTCATCTCTTGGATGATCCTCGCTGTTCCAAATCATTTTTCCTCCTTTTTGGTGGTCTTAAAACTAAATAAAAAAATAGAGAGCCTAAAAACCTTTTAAAATGATTTTATTGACTCTCTATTATTTTTTTATATATTTAATTTGTATATAATATATAAATATATTATATATTATTTAAGATTAAATTTCAACATAGAGTATACTTGTAGTTGAATGTTTTGTAAAATATCTTATAACTTTTAATACTGCATATTTAAAAATAAACCCAATTGTCTATAGATTATACTGCATAGGAGGGGATAAATAGGGGTATCTTTAATTATTTTGCACAATAAAATTTTTGTAATATAATCCAACTAAAAGGTTAATAAGGAGAGATATATGGGTTTAATGGACGGGAAAAAAGGTATTATTTTTGGCGTTTCTAATAAATTTGGTATTGCAAACGCTATAGCTGAGCAACTACATAAACACGGGGCTGAAATTGCTTTTACTTATGCAAATGAAGCAATGGAAAAGAGAGTTCGTCCTATAGCAGAATCAATGAATGCTAAAATTTGTCTTGAGTGTGATGTTACAAAAGAAGAAGACGTTAAAAAAGTTTTTGAGGAATATGCAAAAACATATGATAAATTGGATTTTGTAGTCCATGCTGTAGCATTTGCAAATAAAGATGATTTAGTCGGAGATTTTTATACGGTTTCACGTGAAGGTTGGGATCTTGCAATGCATGTTAGCGCTTATTCCCTTGTTACGATTGCAAAGTATGCTAAGCCTCAAATGGAAAAATCAGGCGGCGGCTCAATTTTAGCTTTGACTTATCTTGGAGCAACAAAAGTTGTTGCAAATTATAATATTATGGGTGTTGCTAAAGCTGCACTTGAATCTTCAATGAGATTTATCGCTTCTGATTTAGGCAAATACAATATCAGATGTAACTGTTTATCGGCAGGGCCGATTAAAACAATGGCTGCAAAAGGTATAGGCGGATTTGACAGAATGCTTAAGGCAAATGCTCTAAAAGCACCTTTAAAGCGCACACCTACGGTAGAAGAAGTAGGAAAAGCAGGTTTGTATTTATTATCAGACTTGTCTTCAGGTGTAACAGCGCAAGTTCAATTTGTGGATTGCGGTGCAAGTGAAGTTTTTGCATCATTGGATGAAATGGCGCAAATAAAATTCGATTAGTTTTTATTATAAAAGCACCCTTTTGGGTGCTTTTTTATATTAAAAAACTGCCCCTTGGGGCAGAAAGTCGGGTATAAGCCGGATTCTGTAATAAGATAATTATCTGTCTTTTGCGTTTTTTTATGCAAGCTTTATAAAAAGCGGAAATAGCACCTTCTTGCAAATTCAAACTTGCAGCCAGCAGGGGTTTACCATGCCTGATATTTCACAATATCAGCGGTGAGCTCTTACCTCGCCGTTGCACAATCGCTGTTTGCAGTATTGCAAATTAGCATTCTACTTTTCTGTGGCACTGTCCTCACCCTCACGGGTACTTGGATTTCCCAAGCAACTTGCTATTTTGGCTGTCCGGACTTTCCTCACACCGTTATATATTGTGGTGCGCAATTATCAGCCGACTTTTTTATTATTTTACACGGTTTTGTTTTTTAAGACAATATATAATTTTATTTAAATTTGGCTCAATTAGTGGAGTTCAAATATTTTTAAATAGGTATAATAGTCCACTGTAGAGTTAGTTTTAATATTAAGGAATTATTTTATGAAAAATTTTTCAAAAAGCGTTTTTGCGCTTGGAATGTTCTTGTTTTCGGCAATTCCTTCAATAGCATCTGAGGCTTCTTTGACTGTTCCTAATATCAAAGATGATTCATTGAGCTATAATTTGCTTTTAGTGGGTATAGCAGTTGCTGTTGTCGGAGCATTGTTCGGTTTGGTTGAATTTATTAAAATCAAAAAAATTAAAACCCATCCGGTAATGGAACAAGTGGGAACTACAATTTTTGAAACCTGTAAAACATATCTTGTTCAACAAGGAAAATTTTTAGTTGTTTTAGAAGTATTGATTGCTCTTTGTATTGCTTATTATTTCGGTGTTCTTGAAAAAATGGGCTTTAAAAGCGTCGGTTTAATACTTTTATGGTCAATAATAGGTATTTTAGGCTCATATCTTGTTGCTTGGTTTGGAATAAGAATGAATACTTTGGCTAATGCCAGAACTTCTTTTCTTGCCCTTCGCTCAAAACCACTTTATTGTTTGAATGTGCCTTTAAGGGCCGGTATGAGTATTGGGGTTTTATTGGTTTCGGTTGAACTTATTTTAATGCTTGTAATACTTTTGTTTGTCCCCGGATACCTTGCAGGAGCTTGTTTTATAGGTTTTGCAATAGGTGAATCGTTAGGAGCTTCTGCTCTAAGGGTTGCAGGCGGAATTTTTACAAAAATAGCTGATATTGGTTCGGATTTAATGAAAATTCAATTCGGAATCAAAGAAGATGACCCGAGAAACCCGGGAGTTATCGCTGACTGCACGGGGGACAATGCCGGAGATTCTATAGGACCTTCTGCAGATGGTTTTGAAACGTATGGAGTAACAGGCGTTGCGCTTGTAAGTTTCATTCTTTTAGGGGTCTTTCCCCAGTTTCAAATTAAACTTTTAGCCTGGATTTTCACAATGCGTTTTTTAATGATTTTAACCTCTGTTATTGCTTATTGGTTAAATAATATTAAAACTTGTATGTATGCAAATAAATGTGAAAAACAAGGAAAAAGATTTGATTTTGAAGTACCGTTAACAAACCTTGTTTGGTTAACTTCAATTTTATCAATAATTATGACTTTTTGTGTAAGCAAATGGCTCTTAGGAGCACTGCCTAATAATTTATGGCTGGTTTTATCGTTAATTATATCTTGCGGAACATTGGGAGCTGCATTGATTCCTGAGGTTACCAAGATATTTACAAGTCCTAAAGCAAAACATACAAAAGAAGTGGTTTGTGCAAGCAGAGAAGGCGGAGCGTCTCTTACGATTTTATCGGGCATTGTATCCGGAAACTTTTCAGGTTTTTGGATTGGCGCAATTATTGTTCTTTTGATGGGACTTGCTTATATTGCAAGCGAATATATCACAAATATTATGATATATCCTTCGGTGTTTGCATTTGGTCTTGTTGCTTTTGGTTTTTTAGGCATGGGTCCTGTTACAATTGCAGTTGACAGTTACGGCCCTGTTACGGATAATGCTCAATCCGTTTATGAATTATCTTTGATTGAAGAACAGGAAGATATTCAAATGCAAATCGAAAAGGCCTATGGTTTTACGCCTGATTTTGAAAATGCAAAAAAATATTTAGAGGAAAATGATGGTGCAGGAAACACTTTTAAGGCAACTTCAAAGCCGGTTTTGATAGGTACTGCCGTGGTTGGCGCAACCACTATGATATTTTCTTTAATTCTTGTTATTAAAAATACTTTAGATATTGCACCTGAAAGTATTTTAAACCTTTTAAATCCATATACCTTGCTTGGATTTATTGCAGGCGGCGCTGTAATATATTGGTTCTCCGGTGCTTCAATGCAAGCTGTAACAACAGGCGCATATAGTGCTGTTGAATATATTAAAAAACACATAAAATTAGGTGAAGCTGATGACAAAAAAGCAAATTTGGAAAACTCTAAAGAAGTTGTTAAAATTTGCACCCAATATGCTCAAAAAGGTATGTTTAATATCTTCATAGCACTGTTTTGTTTCGCTCTTGCTTTGGCGTTTTTATCATCGCCTCAAAATAATAATTTAGCTGTATCATTTTTTATCAGCTATTTAATTGCAATCGCAGTTTTCGGACTTTTCCAAGCGGTATTTATGGCAAATGCCGGTGGCTGCTGGGATAATGCTAAAAAGATTGTTGAAGTGGATTTGGATGAAAAAGGAACTCCATTACACGATGCAACAGTTGTAGGCGATACCGTAGGAGATCCTTTCAAGGATACTTCTTCTGTTGCAATGAATCCGATTATTAAATTTACTACTTTATTCGGGTTGTTGGCAATGGAAATAGCGATAAGCGTTCAATTCAGGGCATATTCAAAAACAGTAGGTATAGTATTTTTAATTATAGCTCTTGTGTTTGTAATACGCTCTTTCTATTCAATGCGAATACCCGCTAAAAGTGAATAAAATTAAAAGGACAGCATTAGCTGTCCTTTTAAAATTTCATATAAATAAAGTAAATTGAAAAAAAAATGATAAAAGTCGTTTATGATTGACTATAATTATACTAGATAGAATCAAAAGGATTTTAATATGGCATTAAGTGAAGGAATAATTGTTCAAATAATAGGGCCTGTAATCGATGTTAGATTTGATAACGGAGTATTGCCCGAGATATACCATGCGTTGGAAATCATCAATGACGACGGTAAAAAAACAACCGTGGAAGTGCAGCAGCTTTTAGGTGAAAATACGGTAAGAACTGTTGCTATGTCATCAACAGATGGTCTAAGGCGTGGCATGAAAGTTTTAAATACGGGCGAAGCCATTAAAGTTCCTGTCGGAAAAGGAATTTTAGGAAGAATTTTAAATGTATTAGGAGAACCCGTTGATAATCAAGGTGAAGTTGTTGCTGAAGACAGATTCCCAATCCATAGACCCAGCCCTAAATTAACCGAACAAAATACGGATATACAAATTCTTGAAACCGGAATTAAGGTAATCGACCTTTTGATGCCATATCAAAAGGGTGGTAAAATCGGTCTTTTTGGAGGAGCAGGAGTTGGTAAAACCGTTCTTATTATGGAATTAATTCACAATATCGCTTCAGCCCATGACGGTGTTTCGGTGTTTGGCGGAGTTGGCGAAAGAACCCGTGAAGGAAATGACCTTTATAATGAGATGAAAGAATCGGGAGTTATTGATAAAGTAGCTCTTATATACGGACAAATGAACGAACCTCCGGGAGCTCGTATGAGAGTCGGCTTGTCTACTCTTACTTGTGCTGAATATTTTAGAGATGTTACAAAACAAGATGTACTATTATTCATAGATAATATTTTCCGTTTTGTTCAAGCAGGTTCTGAAGTTTCGGCTCTATTGGGACGTATGCCTTCTGCTGTTGGTTATCAACCGACATTATCCCAGGAGGTTGGCGAATTACAAGAAAGAATTACTTCAACTAAAGACGGCTCAATTACTTCTGTTCAGGCTGTTTATGTTCCTGCAGACGATTTAACCGATCCTGCTCCTGCAACTACATTTACACACCTTGATGCTTCGGTTGTATTGTCGAGAAATATTGCTTCGCTTGGTATATACCCGGCAGCTGACCCTCTTGAAAGCTCATCCCGTGCACTTGACCCTAACATTATAGGTGAAGAGCATTACGCTGTTGCTAAACAAGTCCTTGAAATATTGCAAAAATACAAAGATTTGCAAGATATTATCGCAATTTTGGGTATGGATGAATTATCCGAAGAAGATAAATTAACCGTAAATCGTGCAAGAAAAATTCAAAAATTCTTGTCTCAACCGTTTTTCGTTGCAGAACAATTTTCGGGCGTAAAAGGAAAATATGTAAAACTTGAAGATTCAATTAAAGGCTTCAAAGAAATTATCGAAGGAAAGCATGATAATGTTCCCGAGCAAGCTTTCTATATGGTTGGAACAATAGAAGACGTGTTAGAAAAAGCAAAAGCACAGGAACTTGTTGAGGCTTAGGATTTATGAGCGATAAAATTCATTTAAAAGTAATTACCCATGAAAAAATTGTTTATGAAAACGATATTGATGAATTATACGTTCAAGCAAAAGACGGCCGTTTGGGAATTTTAAAAAATCACCTGCCGATTATTTGCGCTTTGAATGTCGGAGTTACAAAAGTTATATATAATAAAGAGTCTCAGTGCATTTCTACAATGGGTGGGATTTTGCAGTTTGCAAATAACCAAGCTACAATTTTAACTGATATAGCGGAGCTTGACTGTGATATTAATGTTGCAAGGGCTAAACAAGCCAAAGAAAGAGCTCTTGCAAGATTAAGAGCAAGGGATGAAAATATTGATATGGCAAGAGTGCAAATAGCTCTTGCTAAAGCTATAGCCAGGATTTCGGCAAGCGAAAAGAAACATTTTTAGCCTTCTTCATCTTCTTTTATATCGTTTTGAGTCTGCATAGCTAAGCTTGCTTCTTTTGACTCTAAAAGACTGACATTTGCTTGTGCTTTTGCAAGTTCATTTGTATAGAAGCTGTTTTCAACACGTGCCGTGTTGTAGTCTGCCATTGCGATGTTGTAGTTATTTAGATATTCTGCTACTTCGCTATCGAGTGTCGTGCTTGTGTTTGTTGCTTCGTATAAATCAGCTTGAAGTTGTGCAAGCTGTTCGTATAGTGCGTTATTATTCTCTTCTTCTTTTTGGAACTCTTCAATTGTTTTTTTAAGTGCCTCTTCTTGTTCTTGTTTCTGGCTTTCAAGCTCTTGTTTTTGGCTTTCAAGCTCTTGTTTTTGGCTTTCAAGCTCTGCCTTTTTAGAATTATACTCTGATAATAATTGTTCATATCTTTGCATAGCAGCTTCATCTTCACTGTCTTGAGGCTCAGACGGAGGAGTTAAATTAGAAAGACTGTTATCGACTTCCGATATGCTTTGATTTGTTTCATCGATACTTGAATTTGTGTTTTCAAGTTCTTCTTTTTGCTCCGTCATTGTCGTATTTAAACCTTCCAGAGCTTCATCACTTGTTTGAATTTCCGCATTTTTATCTTCTATATTTGTCATACATGTCTGAACATTTTCGTCCGCAATTTCTTTTTCCTCAAGAACTGTATTTAGGGCTGTTTCACTCTCTGAAAACGCTGCTTGCGTTGTTTCAAGATTGCCCTTTGAAGCTTCAAGTCCTTGTGTGCAAAGTTGTTCATTGTCTTTTGCTTTTTGAAGCTCGCTTTGAACTCCTTCAAGAGTTTCCAGGTTTTCATAGTCTATATCCTGAGTCGAAATGCTTGATGTTTCTTGCTCGCTTTGTGCTGTTGTATCAACCGGGTTTGCTCCCGCTCCGCCTCCTATTGATCCTCCTGCACCTCCTGAGACTACGCCGCCTCCCGAGGAAGCTGAAGAAGACCCGGATGAGTTTTCAAGAAAACTTGCTTTATCATTTTTAATTTTTTCGATTGCTCTTGAAAAATCTTTAAAAGAAATATTTTGGCTGTTATTGTCGAGCTTTCTTATAGAGTAGAAAAAATCTTTTTTTTCATCGTCTGAAATTTTTCCGTCTTCGTTTTTATCAATTGCTTTAAAGACCTTATCATCTTTATCAAGAGTTGAGGTGTAGTCATCAAAGAGTTCATCAAGAAAATTATCATCTTCTTTGTCTAAATCAATTGCGCTTTTTGTGAACTCTTCTTCGTCAGTTTTTTCTGATTTTATATAATCCCTAAATTCGTCACTATATTCTACGGCAGCTTTTTTTGCGTTTATTTTTTCTACTTCTTCGCTGTCAAGCTTGGAGTTTTCTTTTTGGGATTCTTTTTTTAACCAATCATAGAAGTTGTTCCTTAAATCTGCCCAGTCACCCATTTTTCCGTACCTTTTTATGTATTTATTATATTTATCGGCTTTTTTAGTGTATTGTTTAATTATTTTTACAATTTTTAATATTTTTTTTCTGATAAGACTTGACATTGTTTTTTTTATATGGTAATATAGAAAAAATTTAAGAAATCGGTTAGGGATTCTAAATTTTTTGTGTACATAAACTGATTTGATTTTTTTTTGACCAAATCAAGACGAGAAAAGTATATTTAGTTAATGTCAAATAAACTGACATGATTATCTTGTGTAGAAAGTGTGAATACTATGGAAATTACAAGAGTAGAACATAAACAACCTTTAAGAAAAGCAAATATCGGCTTGGCAACGGCAGCCGGTGCTGTTGCAGGTAATGCTATGCGATATGTTTTACCGAGTAAAAATGCCGTAAATTTAAAACAAAGTGCGGATGAATTTGTTAAAAGTGCATCTTTGCGTGCCCAGAATCGCTCTATTCTTAAGTATGCAGGCATTGGAGCTTTGGTTTGTGCGGGTTTAAGTTATGCTGCTTCTAAGGTATTTCCTTTTAAAAAACAAGATAATCCGGAAACAATCCAGTATTCAAAATATGGTGCTTTAATTGATTCTAATGCCGATTCGGCATATGCAGTCATATATTATGGCGAATAAAAAAATGATTTTTATAAATTGAAAGGCGCTTATAGCGCCTTTTTAGTGTTTTAATTTATTTTTTCCTTTGCATGATATTAAGATTTATTATAAAATTTTCATGTAAAAATTTAAAAAGAAAGAAGAAAAAGATGTCAAACAAACCAGAAAGTAAAAAAATGGTACTTACGGTTGGTGGGAAAACCGTAGAAGTCGAAACAGGGAAATACGCGAAACAAGCTACTTCCTCGGTAACAGTTAGATGCGGCGATACAATGCTTTTTGTCCATGCGGTTGTAAGCAAAGAGCCCCGTGTAGGAATAGATTTTTTCCCTCTGTTAATTGATTATGAAGAAAGAATGTCTGCAATAGGTAAAATTCCGGGCGGATACACAAGAACAGAAGGAAGATCAAGCGAAAAAGCGATTTTGGTTTCAAGATTAATAGATAGACCCATAAGACCATTGTGGCCTAAGGGTTATAGAAACGATGTACAAATAGTTTCCCAATTATTTGCATACGATGAACAAGAGCAACCGGATATTCTTTCAATAATCGGTGCTTCAACTGCTCTTATGCTTTCAGGTGCTCCTTTTGAAGGGCCTGTCGGTGCTGTCAGAGTTGGAAGAATTGATGGTAATTTTATAGCAAATCCTACTCATAGCGAGGATTTAAAATCTGATATGAATATTGTAATAGCAGGAACTATGGATTCTGTTATTATGGTTGAGGCAGGATGTAATTTTGTAAGCGAGGACGATATTATGGCTGCGGTTGAATTCGCTCAGGTTGAAATTAGAAAACAATGCGAAGCCCAGATTGCTTTTGCTAAAGAATGCAATGTTGAAAGACAAGAATTTTCTAATCCGTATGATACAACTGAACTTGCCAATATTATTAAAGAAACAGCTTATGATGCTGTAGTTGATGCCTACCATACAACTGACAGAGATCAAAGAAGCGAAAAATTAGATAAAATTAAAGAAACCGTAAAAGAAAAAATAGAAGCACTGGGTGAAGACCATCCGATTGCAAAAATGATGGAAGAAACAGGAATTGATTTTGTGGCGGAAGAATTCAAAGCCCTTGAAAAGAAAATTATGAGGGCAATGATTAAAAACGAAGGCGTTCGTGCTGACGGTCGTACAACCACAGAAGTTCGTCCTATTTGGTGCGAAGTGGGTGTTTTGCCCGGTGTTCATGGCAGTGCTGTATTTACAAGAGGCCAAACGCAGATTTTATCTGTTGCAACACTGGCAGGCCCGGGTATGGCGCAGGAGCTAGACGGCGTTGATCCTGTTAAGACGAAAGATTACATGCATAAATATATTTTCCCCGGTTTTTCAGTAGGAGAGGTTAAACCTCTAAGAGGTCCGGGAAGAAGGGAAGTTGGTCATGGTAATTTAGCAGAACGAGCCAATGTTCCTGCTTTACCTTCTAAAGAAGAATTTCCTTATGCAATAAGAGTAACTTCTGATGTACTTGAATCAAACGGCTCAACTTCGATGGGTTCAACTTGCGCAAGTTCAATGGCATTAATGGATGCCGGAGTTCCTGTTAAATGTATGATAGGCGGGGTTGCTATGGGATTGATTCATGAGGAAGATACCGATATTGTTCTAACGGATATTCAAGGTATTGAAGACTTTTTGGGCGATATGGACTTTAAAGTGACAGGTAACGAAGAAGGAATTACTGCCCTTCAAATGGATATGAAAATCAAGGGTATATCAAATCCAACTCTAAGACGTGCTTTAGCACAAGCAAAAGAAGGCAGGCTTCATATAATGAACTGTATGAAAGAAGTAATCAGCGCTCCAAGAGCTGAAATTTCTCCTAATGCTCCGAGATTGCTAACCATGACAATTTCTCAAGAAGATATCGGAACGGTAATAGGCCCGGGTGGTAAAATGATTAGGAGCATAATTGACGCAACCGGTGCTGAAATAGATATCCAAGACGACGGAAAAGTAACGATTACTTCAAATGACAAAGAAGGTGCAGAACTTGCCAAAAAGATGATTAGGGATTTGACTTTTAAACCCGAAGTCGGCATGGTGTGCAAAGGTAAAGTTGTAAGAATAATTCCTATAGGTGCGTTTGTAGAGTTGGCACCCGGAAAAGACGGTATGGTTCATATTTCGCAAATTTGTGAAGAACGAATAGAGACAATTGAACCCCATCTTTCAATTGGACAAGAAGTTATTGTCAAAGTTCAAAAGATAGATGACAAAGGCAGAGTGAATCTTACAATTAAGGGTTTAAGTGAAGAAGAAAAATCCAAATTTAATGCGTAAAGCCGGTGCGAGAGGGGCAAACGTTGAGTTTGACCCGAAGCACTACGATAGCGACGTTTCAAATTCTTGCCGAAGGCGAATTTGACAGGAGCAAAGAATGCGTAAAGCCGGTGCGAGAGGGGCAAACGTTGAGTTTGACCCGAAGCACTACGATAGCGACGTTTCAAATTCTTGCCGAAGGCGAATTTGACAGGAGCAAAGAATGCGTAAAGCCGGTGCAATAACGAGCTTGCGTTGAGCATTGGCTTTTATTATATTATGTTGCTTATTTACAATCTGTTATGATTTCAATTTGTCCAGATTGCAGAAAACATAAATATTAAAACCCCGAAATTTCGGGGTTTTAATATGATGTATTAATTGACATTGTCTTTCAATAATTCTACAATATAAATTAGGATAGATATGACAAAATTAACTCAAAATATTAACGATGTTTGCGGATATAGCAAATTGAGAGAGTTTCTTGTGGACTCTTTTTTTACTCATGTTGCTTTAGACAAGCCATTAAACAATCGTGAATTAAACACTATCCATAAATCCTCAATTGCTCTTAAAGCTTTCGATTTGGTTTCAATAGCAATGTCATATCTTGCTTTGAACAACTACAAACAAGGTGCAAGATATTATCAAACTTTAAATCTTTTAAACGATGCAAAATATCTTGCTAATTCATCAAATAGTCTTGAAGCTCAAAAAATTAATCTTTTTTGCTCGAGTCTGATTGAGTATTATGAAAAAAACATAGAAGTAGCCTTAAATCTAATCAAGGCAAGTCTTTATATCAAAACAGGCGGCAAAGAAAATTATGATGAGACAATATTAAAATACCGTCAAAAAATTGAAAGTGAGAATCAACAAAAAATAATTTCATCCGCTCCTCCGTCTTTTATCCCAAATGAAATTAAAGACGATGCGCTTTTAGCGCTTTTGCAAGTCGGAAGAACTATAGCAATTGAAACAAACATCGATAGCTTGTTGACGATTATAGCGCAGCAAATCCAACAAGCACTTCAAGCAGACAGATGCACGGTTTTTTTGCTTGATGATGAACACAATGAACTTTGGAGTAAAGTTGCTCTGGGACTTGAAATTAAGGAAATAAGATTTGCAAAAAATAAGGGTTTGGCAGGGCATGTTGCAATGACGGGCGAAACCGTTAATATAAAAAATGCTTATGAAAGTGAATACTTTAATAAAGAAATCGATCTTCAAACAGGGTATAAAACAAGAAATATTCTTTGTATGCCGATTAGAAATCTTTCCCACCAAATAGTCGGTGTTTTTCAGGTGCTAAACAAAATCGACGGTGATTTCAGCCAAAAAGATGAAGATCTTTTAATTGCAATAGGCTCATCTGCCGGTATTGCCTTAGAAAATGCTAATCTTTTTAACAAACAAAAAAAACTAATAGAAGAACAAAAAGAACTATTCTCAAGTTTCATTGATACCCTTTCAGCTTCAATTGATGCCAGAGACAAAATAACATCCGGCCATTCCAGAAGAGTTACTATGTATGCCGGGTTAATTTGTGATAAGTGTAAATTATCAGATGAAGAAAAAGAAATTATCAAAAATGCTTCACTGTTACATGATATCGGAAAAATCGGAATTAAAGATTCCGTTTTACAAAAGGAAGGAAAATTAACCAAAGAAGAATATGAACACATCAAAGAACACGTTAGATTAACCCATAACATTTTAGGTAAAGTATATATTTCAAAAAACTTTAAAGACGTAACTCAAATTGCTTCAACGCACCATGAAAAATATGATGGAACAGGATATTTTCAAGGACTAAAAGGAGAAGAAATTCCGCTTGGAGGAAGAATTTTAGCAGTTTCGGACGTATTTGACGCTATCACATCCAAAAGACACTATCGTGACAAAATGGAAATAAAAGATGCGCTTGAAATTATGATTCAGGGAAAAAATAAACATTTTGATGAAAATATCGTTAATACTTTTATGAATATTTCAACATACGACATTTTGAATGTGATTGTGAGCGATCTGAATTGTAATATTTCAGATGATGAAATTTTATTAAAAGAGTTTAATTTAAATGATTTATATGCTATTCTAATAAAAGAGGAAAATGCAATCACCGAACGTGAAAAAAAATTGATTAAAGTGTTCGATAAATATTATCACTATAGTTCAAAAGGTTAAAGCAGATGAAAAAAATAAAGAAAAGTATAATTTTATCTTTGTTTTTTGCGCTTTGCGCACTAAATCCGCTTCAAGCAGTTGAAAACGACAGTCTTTTGATGCCCGAAAACGCTTTTGAAATTCATAATACGCCTAAAACAAATCCAAATAACAGTTATTTTAATCTTGCAAATATTGTTGATACCATATTTACCAATGAAAAGAGCAGCGAGCAGGAAAATGATGAAAAAAATTTTTTAAGGAAAGATTTTGTCCGGGCTTCGTCTAAATTTAATCAAGGCAATGCTACAGCGGCATATAGCGAGTATGATAAATTAATTGATAAAACGGAAAATGATGTTTCCTTGCTTACTTTGTCAAAAGTATTTTACGAAATCGGGCTTTTTTCTCTCGGAGATAAAGCAATAGAAAAAATTGTTTATAAAAATCAATTTTTTGACAATATAAACGACCTTGAAAAAACTTTTAAGCCAAAAGCAAATTTAAATATAGATGACGAAATATACTTTGCAAAAATATATTCTGATATATATTTTGACAATAATGCTTATGAAAGCGCTATTGAGCTAAGCAATAAAAAAGATTTATACGACAAGAACGACTTTTATAACTACACTCTATCAAGAGCATATTTAGAAGCGAAACAGTACAATAATGCTTTAAGCGCAATTAATAAGGCAATTTCAGCTAACCCTGAAAATATTTCATATAAAATTTTAAAAACAGACTGTTTAATTGCATCCGGAAAATATAAAGAAGCTAAATCGGTTGTTGAAAAATTAGAAAAAAACAAAAATATAATCTTCAAAAAACCGCAACTGGAAATTTTAATCCAAACCATCTTAGCTCATACTACAAAAAATGACAAAGAAAAAAAATACTATATTGCAAATAGAAGTTTCCTTGAAGGAAATTTTGAAAAAACAAAAAAAGATTGTCAAAATATTTTAAATTTTGACAAAGACAACGCAAAAATTTTGTCCTTATATGCAAAAAGCGAACTTGCTTTGGGAAATGTTGAAAGAGCAAACAATTATTTTGTAAATTCTTATAAACTGGATAAAAACAACATAGACACTATTATTGGTTTAGGAGACATTCGTTATATCCATGGTGATTATAAAAATTCTGTTAAAATGTATAAAAAAGCCCACAAAATGGATAAAGATAACTATGAGATAGTCTTAAAGCTTTCAAATGCCCAAAGACAATATGCAAAAAATCCTAAAGAATTAAAAAAACTTGAAACATTGCTCGATAAAATGCCGAAAGGTGATTACCTTTCATACTATAAAAGCGCAATAAGTATTGCAGCAAAAAACGATGTTTTAAAAGAAGATTTCCTGAAACGTTCTTTGATGGTAAATCCTCTGTATGAAAATGCTTTAGGAGAACTCATTCAATTGAATTTAAAAAATAAAAATTTTATAGCGGCAAAAGGTCTAATCCAGGTTGCAAGCTTTACTTTGGAAAAAAATTATTATTACTACTATCTTTGCGGTTTATATAACCAGGCTGCAAATAAAAGAAATGATGCCATTCAGTTTTATAAAAATGCACTTAATTTAAACCCGAATTTTGAAGTGGCAAATATTAAACTATTAAAACTTATACCAAATACACTAAGCGAGGAAATATAAGTTGGTTGTCGGAATTAAAAGCGCTACAATCGTTGGCTTGGATGTATATGAAATAAATATTGAAGTAGATACAATAAATTCTATTCCGCAGGTTACAATTATCGGTTTGCCTGATGCTGCGATTTCCGAAGCAAAGGAAAGATTACGACTTGCAATAAAAAATTCATCATACGCATTTCCGCAAACAAAGGTTGTGGTTAATCTTGCCCCTGCGGATTTAAAAAAAGAAGGTTCTTCTTATGATTTAGCAATGGCGGTTGGAATTTTAGCAAAAGAAGGAGTTATCAAAGATTTTGATAATAAACATACAGCCTTTATCGGAGAGCTTTCCCTGGACGGTACTTTAAGACCTGTAAACGGGATTTTACCAATCGTATGCGGTTTAGAAGAATTGGGTATAAAAAAAGTTATTATTCCGAGTGAGAATTTAAAAGAAGCAAGCTTTATAGATAATATTGAATCTCTGGGAGCTGATAATTTATCTCAGGTTGTTGAATATTTAAATCAAAATTCTAATTTAAAAAAATTAAGGCAAAATATTGAAGACTATCTTTCTTGCAAAAATGATTTTCCGATAGATTTTTCTAATGTCAAAGGACAAATGCAGGCAAAGAGGGCTTTAGAAATTGCAGCAGCCGGAGCGCATAATGTTTTAATGTCCGGTTCTCCCGGTTCGGGTAAAACAATGCTTGCAAGAGCTTTTATGTCAATTTTGCCGCCATTAAACAAAAAAGAGGCAATAGAGCTTACAAAAATCTATTCCATTTCAGGTCTTTTAGATAGAAAAAACCCTCTCATAACCTCTCGTCCTTTTCGTTCTCCCCACCATAGTGCAAGTGCTGTCGGAATAATTGGGGGCGGATCTAATCCAAAGCCCGGAGAAATTACTTTAGCACACAGAGGTGTATTATTTTTGGATGAAATGGTTGAATTTCCAAGACAAACCCTTGAAGTTTTAAGACAACCTTTAGAAGATAATGTTGTAACTATTTCAAGAGCACAAACAAGTATAACATATCCCGCTAATTTTATTTTAATCGGAGCGATGAATCCATGCCCTTGCGGTTTTTTAGGTGATTTAAAGAAAAATTGTACTTGCAGCGAATATCAAATTAGTCGTTACATATCAAGACTTTCAGGACCATTATTAGACAGAATTGATATTCAAATTAAAGTTCAAAGATTAGATGAAAATGAGCTTTTATCGGACACGGAAAAACAAGAAAGTTCTCAACAAATCAGAAAAAGGGTAACGGAAGCAAGATTAATTCAGGCTGAAAGATATAAAAACGAAGGAATTTTGGTAAATTCGGAATTAAATGCAAAATTAATTAAAAAGTACTGCAAATTAGATGAAGCTTCAAAAAATTTTTTAAAAAATGCTATAAATCAGTTTAATTTGTCTGCAAGAGCCTACGACAGACTTTTAAAAATTTCAAGAACAATAGCAGATTTAGCCAAGGAAGAAGATATTACAATATCTCATATTGCACAGGCGCTTCAATTAAGAAGCTTTAAATAATATAAAAGCCACACTATATCTATCGACAATACAAAAATAATTTTACGACTAAAAAATCTCCTAAATAAGTTTTCACACCCGTTTCATTTGCCTTACGGCTGCTATGTTTCCATCCTGACCGGGTTGGGGCAATGGAACGCCGTAAAAACTTAAATTATCAACAATTTTTTAATTTTCAAACTACAAATGAAATTGCCTCACGATATACTCTGCACCCGACATAAGCTTTCGGTCAAGGAGAAGCAACCCCCCGTGAAGTGTGGCAATATTATTTTAACACAAAAATGTGGTAATAATTCAAAAAATAATATATAATATTTTTAAAAATAGGAGTAAATAAATGACAAAACAACCATCAGATACAGCACCCGTTGAAGTTTGCATAATTACAAAAGACCATGAGATTAAAGGAACGGTTTATGTGTCTAAAATTGCAAAATCAAATCGTGAATTAACGGAACTTTTGAATGATAAAGAAAGAAGATTTTTGGCGGTTGTGAATGCTGAAATTATGCCACAAGGCTCAATCGGTACTCCTAAAAGGTATGATTTTTTAGAAATACATATTGATTCTATTATAATAATGCATCCTGCTTCTCAAACTTTGTTTAAAGAAAGTTCTAAAGCACAAGAAGATATTGCAAAATTCAGACAATTGAGAAACAGATTATCACAAACTAAACCATTTTAATCAAAACGGAGAATTATTGAACAGCTTTATAAACAAATCCGAAATATTTGATTTTATAAGAAATTCTTATGCAAGAATAAATTGTTCTGATTTTATTGAAAAAAGAGGTATTTTTTTTCCTCCCGTTAGATATTTTTTAGAGTTAACTCATCTTTGTAATTTAAATTGCCAGTACTGTTATATCGGTTCGGATAGGTTGAAAGATGAATTAACAACAAGGCAATGGCAAGATGTTATAAACCAAATTCCTTTTTGGGCTTTTATTACCATTGTTGGCGGAGAACCCTTAATCAGAGAAGACTTTAGAGATATATTATATCTTGCGGCCGAAAAAACCTTAGGAAAAGTTAATTTAGTTACAAACGGACTGTTGCTCAATGATGAAATAATTGATGCAATAATAGATTCAAAAATGCTTCTTTTGAGCGTTTCAATAGACGGCTGGGGAAAAAACCACGATAAATACAGAGGTAAAGAAGGCATATTTGATAAAATTATAAACAATTTGGAAAATCTCTCTCAAAGGGTTAAAAAAGAAAAATCTAAATTATTGATTGATATAAAAACAATTGTATTAAAGGACAATCTTGAAGATATTGTAAAACTTTATCAGTATGCTACCAATAAAGGATTTGACTTTTTTTCAATATCTTTTTTGAGAAATAATAATATGAAGCAAAATTCAAAATTGTATAATTCTTTTGTAAAAGATTTTTATATTCCAAATTATCCTATTGAAAAATATTTTGACCTGGATGAATTTGAAAGGGTTTATTTGGAAATGGAAAAAATGAAAAAATATTCTAAAACCCAAATCAGATTTGCTCCAAAGTTCGACAATAAAGACCCTAAAAAAGAAATTAATTTAATTAAAAAGTTTTTTACAAAATATAATGATTTGCCCGTAAAAGATATTTATAAACCGTGCCTGTATCCTTATTCGAATATAATTATTAATCCAAGCGGAGACGTTTATCCTTGTCTTTCTTGTAAAATGGGTAATGTTAAAGAAAATTCCATAAAAGAGATTTTAAACGATAAAAAATATCGTTGCTTTAGGCAACACTTAAAGCGATCAAAAGTTTTTTCTTCTTGCCAGATGTGTTGTGAATTAAAAGTTGTTGATAAAACATTATAATTTTACCCAAGGGTTTAGGTGACATTAATTTTAAAAAATGTTAAAATTGAATGTTAATAATAAGTTTTGAGGATAAAATGAAAAAAATTTTTTATACAGCGCTTATTGCTCTAACACTAAGTATGACAAGTGTTTTTGCGCTTGAAGATGGAATGAGTGTTAATGTATTACCTTCAGGCCAAAAAGTAATTATAAAAGAAGTTAAAGATAACCCTATTGTAAAAATTGATACCTGGATTAATACAGGCTCAATTAATGAAGACGATAAAACATCAGGAATAAGCCATTTTTTAGAGCACCTGTTTTTTAAAGGAACAACAAAATACCCGACAGGCACTGCTGATAAAATATTGGATTCAAAAGGCGCTATAGTTAATGCGGGAACAAGTAAAGATTTTACCCACTATTACATTCAGCTTCCTTCAAAAGACTTTGACCTTGCGCTTGATATTCACGCTGATATGTTAACTAACCCTTTAATACCGAGAAAAGAGCTTGAAAGAGAAAGAGGAGTTGTAATAGAAGAAATATCTAAATGTAAAGATAGCCCCGTAAACAGGCTTTTTGACAACTTGTATACTTTATTGTATTCAAAATCCAACCATCCTTACAAAAGGCCTGTCATAGGTAAAAAAGAAGTTATTGAAACAGTAACAAGAGAGGAAATTTTAGATTATTATAATAAATTTTATACACCGGATAGTTACACAACGGTTATTGTGGGCGATGTTGATAAAGACCTTGCGCTTCAAAAAGTCCAAAATGCTTTTGGCACTACAAAAAAAAGAAAACAAAAAAAAGTTAAGTATCCGACTGTTAAACCTTTAAATAAAATCGAAAGAATATCGGATACAATGGACATAAATAAAACCCATACAATGATAGCTTTTTTTGCTCCTAAATTTTCAGACGAAAAAGATAATTATGCACTTGATGTTTTAGCTACAATGCTTACAAGCGGCAAAAGTTCAATTCTGAATCAAAAACTAAAAGAAGAAAAAAATGTTGTTTTATCAATAAGTGCAGGTAATTATTCTCAGAAAGATTCAGGCATGTTCTATATATACGGAACATTTGAGCCGCAAAAAGAAAAGGAATTTGAAAAAGCGGTTGTTGATGAGCTTAAGTTGGTTGAAGAAGGTGAGTTTGATGCAGCCACAGTTAATAAAGCAAAAAATCAAATAAAAACAGACACATACTATGCAAGAGAATCTATTTCCAATATTAGTGATGATTTAGGCTATGACTTTACTTTTTCAAATAATGAAAATTATTATGAAAACTATTTAAAAAATATTGAAAAAGTTACAAAAGAAGATGTTGTTTCAGTTGCCAAAAAATATCTGATTTTAGATAAATACGCAATTTCAACGGTACGTCCTGCTGCATTTAAGGAGGTATCCAATGTTGAAAATAAGAAAACGGCTGTTGCAAATAAAGTTTTAGAAAAACAAGACAACACAACGAAAACGCTTTTAGCCAACGGTGCTACTTTGATTACAAAAAAGAAAACCACCAATGCAATAGTTGCAATAGATATTACAATAAAAGGCTCTAAAGCCTTGGAAAAAAAGCCAACCACAGCTCTTTTGGCGGCACTTAGCGCACAAAGAGGCACAAAAAACTTTACAGATGCACAATTTGCGCAGTTTTTAGACGAAAATGCAATAAAACTTGCAGTATCATCAACAAGCGATGTTTTTTCAATTGTTATTCAATCAACAAAAGACAATTTAGATAAAGCATTAATTGCGCTTAATGAGGTTTTAAACAACCCCGTGTTTTCGGAATATGAAATAGATAAAGTGCGCAATCGCAAAATTCAAGAGCTAAGAACAGTATCCGACAACCCCGCAAGTTATGTATTTGATGAGTTTAAAAAATTAGCATTTTTAAATTCTATATACGGACAAAATTCAACTTTCATTTTAAATAATATAAATAAAGTCACTAGGGGTGATGTTGTCGAATTTTACCGTAAAATAATAAATCCTCAAAACATGTATATTTCTGTTGTAGGTGATATTGATGAAAATTATATTCAATATAAATTGAATGAAATTATTAAAAAGAATCCAAAAGGAGAGCGTTTCAGCTTTAGTGACGTAAAATATATACCTTATCATCCTTCAAAAAATATTGAAACAACTTTATATAAAAACGAAGTCCAGGCAAATTGGATGGCATTAGGATACAAGACTTGTCCTATAACAAACAGAAAAGATATTGCCGTATTAACAGTTATCGACGCTATTTTGGGAGACGGCATGTCAAGCAGGTTATTCGTTAATCTAAGAGAACAACAATCCCTTGCTTATACTGTAGGTTCAAGTGTTATAGCTAATGTTTTGGACGGAGCTTTTGTAACATATATAGGCACAAATGCAAACAGTATTCAACAGGCAAAAGACGGTTTGCTTAATGAGATTGAAATAATTAAAAAGGAGATGGTAACAACAAAAGAATTAAATGATGCAAAAGATAAAATTCTTGCAAAATTTGTATTATCTCTTGAAACAAATATGGATGAAGCAACGGTAATGAATTGGTATAGTACATTGGGCTACAAGTTAAATGCGCTTGACGAATATAAAAAGTTAATATCTGAAGTAAGTCAAGGGGATATTTTGGAAGTTGCAAATAAATATTTTACAAAGCCATACATCTATACGATTGTAAGAGAGTCTAAATAGTTACAATTTGGCTAATTCAATAAGAGCTTCTTTGCTTTGATTGTATGTGGATTTATCATCGCTTGTCTGTTTGAGATAAGCGTTTATTTTATCTATCATGGAAATTGCCTTGTCTACTGTAACATCCGAACCTCTTACATAAGCACCTATGTTTATTAAATCTTCATTTTTCATATAGCTTGCAAGCAAATTTCTTATTTTGGCTGCCGCCTGTTTATGCTCATCATCTACGATATTGTTCATAACACGAGAAATACTTGCAAGTATATCAACAGCAGGATAATGATTTTTGTGTGCCAAAGTACGTGATAATACTATGTGTCCATCCAGAATGCTTCTTGCAGTATCTGCAATCGGTTCATTCATATCGTCTCCTTCAACAAGAACAGTGTATAGGCCTGTTATAGTACCATTTTTACTCGCTCCCGCACGTTCCAGGAATTTTGGCAAAAGCGCAAAAACGCTTGGAGTATATCCTCTTGTAGCCGGCGGTTCTCCTGTTGCAAGCCCCACTTCTCTTTGAGCAAGTGCTATACGAGTAACACTATCAAGCATAAAAAGAACGTCTTTTCCTTGGTCTCTAAAATATTCAGCAATAGCGCAAGCTACAAAAGAAGCTTTAATTTTAACTAATGCCGGCTGTTCGGATGTTGCACAAACAACAATAGAACGTTTCATTCCTTCAGCTCCCATTGTGTTTTCAATGAATTCCCTTACTTCTCTTCCGCGTTCTCCAATTAAGGCAATTACATTAATATCTGCTGATGTATTTTTTGCAATCATTGCAAGAGTTGTGGATTTTCCAACGCCTGAACCTGCAAAAATTCCAATTCTTTGGCCTTTTCCTATGGTGTTTAAACCATCGATTGACCTTAAACCCAGGGACAAAATTTCATCAATCGGTTTTCTGTCCATGGGATTGATTATGGGGGCAATAACCGGATAATAATCAGGTGCTTGAATTTCTCCTCCTTGGTCTATAGGGTTTCCAAGACCATCCAAAACCCTTCCTAAAAGTGAAGGAGACACTTTTACTTTCATTTGTTCTCCGGTATTAATTACTTTATCTCCTGCGCATAACCCTTCGATTGAACCTAAAGGCATTAAAAGCACCCGGTCTTTTTTGAAACCTACAACTTCTGCATTAATAATTTTTTTGGAATTTTCAAGAACAATATGACACAAATCCCCAATGGAAGACAATGGGCCATCTGCAACAAGCGTTAAACCTATGATTTCGATGATTCTTCCTATGCCTTTTATTGTTTTTGAATTATTTATAATGTCATTTAATTCATTCAGTTTCATTTTCTTTTATATATTCATCAAGATTTATTTCGCCATCTTTTGAATTGTTGTAAATATCTCTTACAATAATATCTAATTGGGATAAAACAGATGCATCAAGTCTTTCTTTTATATTTTCAACTATGATTGTATCATCGTCAAATTTTGGGTTGTAGATTATATCAAAACCGTCATACTGTCTGAATTTTTGAAAATCCGTTTCTATTTCATTGTCTAAACTCTTGTTTTGAACTTTAAATAATATTTTAGCGTATTTTTCACTTAAGATTATTGTGGCATTTTCTTTTTTTTCAAGCAAGCCGATTGTTTTTTTTATAATTTTTTCAATAGCTTGTGAATCTGCTTCTTTTTCTAAAATTTTTTTTGAGATATTCACAATAATTCCAAGTATATCTTTAGAGGCAGATTTTAGAATTTTTTCTTTAAGCTCGAATCGGGTTTTTATAAAAGTATTAAATGTTTCAATTTTTTCTTCAAGCTCTTCTTGAATTTTTTCCAAACCGTCTTGATAACCTTCTTCGTAACCTTTTTTTGTTGAAGCAATTCTTTCTTTTTCGATTTCATCTTTAGAATTTTGAATCAGTTCTTCTGATTCTTTTATAGAATTTTCTTTTGCTTCTTTTATAATTTGTTCTGCTTGTTCGTTTGCTTTTTTTAGTATTTCTTCTTTTTTTTCACTTAGTTCGCCGAGAGTTTTATTGTTTATTTCCTCTGCTTCTTTTTGCGCATTTAAGACCATGTCTTCCGCTTCTTGTTTTGCTCTGTTTAGAATAAGTTGTGCTTCTGTTTTTTTTTCTTCAAATATTTTTTGAAGTTCTTCTTGCTGTTTTTTTTCGTTTTCTTTTTGCGCTTCAATTGATTGTTGAAGCTCTTTTTTCTTTTTTTCTTTTTTCTCTTTTTCCTGTTTTACTTCAACAACAAAATCGTCTTCTTTAAAATTAATATGGTTTAATTTAATTTTACTCAATTAATTCGTCCTCTTGACCGCCACGATAGATGGTAACTTCTCCAACGGATTCGAGCGCTTTTATCACGCCCACAATTTTAGATTGAGCTTTTTGGACTTCTTTTGTTCTAACGGGCCCCATATATTCAATATCTTCCAAAAGCACACTTTGGGCACGTTCTGACATATTTTTTAGAATTTTTTGTTTAACTTCTTCTTTAGCGCCTTTTAAACTTGTAGCTAAATCTCTTGAATCTACTTCTCTTAAAACTCTTTGAATTGAAGAATCGTCAAGATGAATAATATCTTCAAATACAAACATTAAACTTCTTACATCTTCGGCGAGCTCCGGTGTTTCAACTTCCATCATTTCAATAACATTTTTCTCTGTTGCTCTGTCAGTACTGTTGAGAATGCTTGCAAGAGTTTTTGTGCCTCCCGCTTTTGAAAAATCTGTTGCTACAACATTTGAAAATCTTGATTCAACAATTTTTTCAACTTCCGATATTACTTCAGGGTTGGTGGTTTCCATTTGTGCTATTTTAAGTGCGACTTTATGTTGAATATTCGGAGCAAGACAATTCAATACTTTAGCAGACTGCTCCGGTTTTAAGTATGCAAGAATAAGTGCAATTAATTGCGGGTTTTCGTTTTGAAAAGAAGTTGCAAGCTGTACAGGGTCTGCTTCATTAAAAAATTGAAAGGGATTTGAATTTAATATTGTGACCAAACGGTTTAAAATGTCGTTTGCTTCGCTTGCCCCGTATGCTTTTTCCAATAGTTCTCTGGCGTAAGCCATACCGCCCGCTGCAAGCATTGATGATGCCTGAAAAACGGTGTGGAATTCATCTACTATTGCTTCAATAACTTCCTGCGGCAGTTTGGACAATCCTGCGATTTCAATTGTTATTTGTTCGAGCGCATTATCATCTTCAATGTTTTTCATAATTTCCGAAGCCGCAGTCGGACCAAGTGTAATTAGCAGTGCTGCAACTTTTTGTGTGGGTGTCATTTGTTCTATGCGTATATTAGCCATTTATAGTCTTTCTTATTCTTTAATGTATGAAGTTAATATTCTTGCAGCTTCTTCCGGATTTCCAAGAATTGAGTTAATAATTTCACTTTTCTTTTTGTCGACGGCTGAAGTGTACTGTATATCTTGCTGATAAAAGTCTTCATCATTTGTTTTGTTGCTTTGAAGTGCAAGATAAGGGTCGAAAGAAGGCAGTGGTGTTGCTTCTTCTTCAATTTCTTCTTCTTCAATTTCAGGCTCGGGAGATTTAAATATGTTGCCAAAATTGTGAAGAGCAACCAAACCTAATATTAAAATTATAAACACGGGAGAAACATTTTTAAAGATAAAAGTTAAAATTTCAAGAATGAATTCCTGTTTTTCTTTCTGACTTTGTTTTAATTCTTCACTGTTATCTATGCCTGTAAATTTGAGGCTGGATACACTTACAACATCTCCCCTCAGAGTATCCATTCCGCAGGCTGCAATAACAAGATTTTTTATTTCTTCTTTTTCGGCTTCCGTTAAAACTTTATTAACTGCAACAGCGACGCTCATTCTTGTAACTGCTCCGGGAGCATACACTATTTGTTTAATTTCTTTAGTTACGGCATACGTCGTAGCGGATTTTTCTTTTTCATAACTTAATTTTCTAACATCATCCGCTTTAGCATTTTCACTATCCGTGTAGTTTGTCGTTTTTGCAGGCGTTTGATTTAAAGGAAGTTCCGCTGCATTTTGTATAGTATTTTGTGCGGTGTTTTGTTCTGCGGTATTTTGTTGATTATCCTGATTTATTTGCCGGTTTAAATCATCAATTTGCTCTTGCGCTCTTTGTTGGGCTTCGGTTGTCTCTGCTGCTTGGTTTTGAGCTTGAGCTTTATTGCTTGGAAGCATTTGCGGGTTTGAATAGATTTCTTTTTCACCTTGACGTGATACAACAATGCCGGAATCTGAATTTTTGTTTGGGGTGTAACTTTCAATTGTTGCTCTTGTCTGGTTAAAATCCATCACTGTTGAAACTTGTACCGAAACATTGTCTTTACCCATTATAGTTTCAAGAGTATCTTTTATTTTTCTGGCTGCTTCTTTTTCAAAAGCAGTCCTGTAGCTTTGCATATCGGATGAATTTTTTGAAACATCTTCTGATAATACATTTCCAAATTGGTCGGTTAAAAACACTCTGTCGTTTGTTAGCCTTGGTACAGAATATGCAACAAGATTTTTTATTGCAAGGATTTGACTTGCTTTTAATTTAATTCCGGGTTCAAGTATTAAAACAACACTTGCCGAGGGTTCTTCATCTTCGTCTGAAAAAATTGAGCGCTCGGGTTCGGCAAGCTGTACTCTTGCTTTTTTAACTCCATGGATTTTTTCAATCGAGCGGGTTAATTCGCCTTGAAATATCCTTTGTTTTGTCAGTTTGTTTTTAAAATCAGTAGAACCTAATTGTAAATCGTCTAAAAGTTCAAAACCTCCGGAGGTGTCTTTTATAAGATCATTTTCGGCAACAAACATTCTTAAATCTTCTTTGTCTTGATTTCTTACCAGAATTGTTGTTTTGTCTTCGGATAATTTATAAGCATAGCCGCTTTTTTTGAGGCTTTCGGTTATAGCTGCCACATCTTCTTTTGTTAAATCGGAATATAAAACTGCCCAATTAGGTTCTGTTGCTTTGGCGATAAAAAATACACCTACAACAAAAAGGGCGACTAAAAGTGCGGCAATTGAGAATTTTTGGTTTATATCAAGTTTTAGCCAAAGTTTTTTTATATCTTCAATTAATAATTTAAAATGTTCGTTCACAAGATTATTCCAATACTAATTATATCCAATAAAATACTCCCAATAATATAATATATTATTGTATCGGATTTTCAACGTTGTTAAGATTTATGAACATGGGTATTTAGAATTTTATCAATACTTTTAGGCTTTCTTTTGAAGCATTTTTTTCAAAAGCACTTTTATAGTCGTCTATTGTATAAATTCCTGATACAAGAGGTTTTACGTTGATTTTTTTATTTTCAAGAAGTCTTAAAATCGGCTTGAATTGGCCGCATCGGGAACCTGTGATTGTAATTTCATCTACAACTATACTTGCCAAATTTAACCCTTCCTTTGCTGCTATTGTGCTTTTTAAAACCAAATTACCTCTGGGTTTAACTAAGGCTGCACTTAGTTCAAAACCACCGGTTGAGCCGGTTGCTTCAACTACAACATCATAAGCTTTTTTATCTTTTTCGTTTAACTCTTCCAAAAGTTTAATTTTTGCTCCTAAGTTTTTTGATATTTCAAGCTTTTGAGAATGTTTTCCGATGTGGGTAAAATCTATATTTAAGGCTGAAAATACAAGAGAAATACAAAGACCCAGTTTGCCGTCCCCTACAATTGCAACTTTTGAATCAGGTTTTATATGAATTTGTTCAATTATTTCATAAGCTGCTGCCAAAGGTTCGGTAAAGACTGCTGTTATATCATCAATATTTTTGGATATTTCAATAACATTTTCCTTTGGAAGGGTAAAGTATTCGCTAAAACAACCGTCTTTTTTAAATATTCCCAAGGTTGAGCGGTTCGGACAGTGTCTTTGAAGACTTTTGGCGCAATATGAACAATTATTGCAGGCGCAATTGATTTCTCCTACCACTCTTTTTCCTATCAAATTTTTTGAAACATTTCTCCCGGCTTCTTCAACAATGCCTACAAACTCATGCCCTAAAACACCTTTATAGCCCATATAACCTTGGGTAATTTCATAGTCTGTATTACAAATTCCAACCATCAGTGTTTTAATTAGAACTTCATTATCCGAAATTTTTGGTTTCGGATAATCTTTTTCAAGTTTAAGACAATCTGTATATGTTAGTGCTTTCATTTTATACCTTCGTTGTTTCCTCTTTTAGTTTCATTATATACTTTCCTGAACTGACCCCGGCAACAGCTCCATCGGAGACTGCGGTAATTACTTGTCTTAGTGGAGTTTTTCTGACATCTCCTATGGCATAAACCCCCTTTAGATTTGTTTGCATAGTTTCATCGGTCAAAATAAAACCGGATTCATCGGTTTTTATCTGTTTGAAAAACAAATCACTGTTGGGTTCTATGCCTATATACGGGAAAACTCCGTCAGTTTTTAATTTCTTTTCTTCTTCGGTTTTAATGTTTTTTATGACAATTTCTTCTACTTTGTTGTTGGCAATAATTTCAATAGGAATGGTGTCTAAAATTAAAGTTATTTTTTTATTTTTTTTGACCCTTTCTTTTACAATTTCATCAGCTCTAAAGTCGTTTCTTCTATGAATTAAATATACTTTTTTTGCAAATTTTGTCAGATAAAGTGCTTCTTCTAACGCTGAATTTCCACCGCCTATTACAGTTACAATTTTATCCTGATAAAAAGCGCCGTCACAAACAGCGCAGTAGCTGACACCTTTTCCTATGTTTTCAGTTTCGCCTTTAATACCCAGTTTTTTAGGTTTTGCCCCGGTTGCGATTATTACGGTTTTAGCTGAAAATTCCCTTTCCTGAGTTTTAATTTTTTTAATATCCGAAGTCAAATCTACTTCCTTAATTTCTTCATAAGGAAATTTTTCAACATTAAATTCATCTATATGTTCTTCAAACTTTTCGCAAAGTTCAAATCCTTGAATTTTTTTAAAGCCTAAATAATTTTCAATTTCGCAATAGTTACCGGGTGCTCCTCCTATTGCAAATGAGTCGATAAGAGCAACTTTAAGATTGCTTCTGGCGCAGTAAAGTGCTGCTGAAAGTCCGGCCGGGCCTGCGCCTAAAATTAAACAATCGTAGATATTGTTTTTCATAGATAAATCCTCATAAATGCTATTTTAACATAAAATTTTATTTAAAAGACGTTTGTTAAGGTGAATTTGTTCCAAATTTTTCTTGACTAGCTTTAAAAGTGCAAATATAATTTAATTGATGAAGAAATTGAAGCAGTTTTTTAATTTATGTTTAATATTATTGTTGTCTGTTTTAATGTGCGGCTGTGCTACACTCTCTTATGTCGGCGATGATTATAGCGAAAATAATATTCAGACTGTTAAAACAAATGAAGACTTTGTTTTTAGTGTTTATAAGAAAACTTTGGATAATGCAAACTTTAAAATCGGTATTTCAAAAACACCTATCCCTGAAATTTTGGCTTTGTATGTTCAGGTTGAAAACCTTTCCTATGAAACGCCTTATACCTTTAAAGTTGAAGATTTAAGAATATATAACCCCGATAAAGAGCTTCAATTTATTACTTCAAATAATTATTTAAATATATATCAGAATCAAGAAGCTTCATCTATGGCAGCAATGAGCTCTATGGGCGCTACGCTTACCAACATGACGGGTATGAATGCCAACTATAACGAAGTAAATCAGACAATGATACAAAATGCTTCAGAACAGTCCAATCAGTCAGCTTTTTCAAGATTGGAGCAAATCGGAAGCCGGATTTTGAAACATTCAATTAAGCATTCTGCTGTTGTTTCCCCAAGAAGAAGCCAATATTTTTACTTTTTCTTTGAAGACTTGGATAAATATCCCATTCAAGTTAACTATAAAACTCTAAACTACCAATTCACTTTATAGTTAGTCAAGTCCTATGTAGTTTTTAAGATTAACGGAGAGATTTTTGTTTCTGCATAGTTTTTTTAGTTTGGCTATGGCTCGTGTTTCAATTTGTCTAATGCGTTCTCTTGAAACACCATAGCGTGAGCCTATTTCGTCTAAGGTTTTCTTTTGACCGTTATTATCAAGCCCATAGCGCATGATTAAAACATCTTTTTCCTTTGGATTCAATTGGTTAAGCATTTTTCTTACATCTTCAAGCAAATTTTCCTGTGTCACTTTTGTATCAGGAGTAAGATGAGTATCGTCGACAATGAAATCCGCAATTTTTGAAGTATCGTCTTTTTGATTGGCAGGAGTTTCAATAGAAATTGTGCTCTGCGAACTTTTCATTAAACTGACAAGCTTAGATACCGGCATATCTACTCTTTTTGCAATTTCTTCTTTTGTCGGGATTCTGTTTAATTCACTTGATAATTCAATTGTTGCACGTTTAATCCTGCTTAGAGTTTCAATCATATGCACAGGAAGTCTTATCATTCTTGATTTATCAGCAATTCCTCTTGTTATCGCCTGTTGAATCCACCAGGTAGCGTAAGTTGAAAATTTGTAGCCTTTTGAATAATCAAATTTTTCGGCAGCTTTCATTAAACCTAAGTTTCCTTCCTGTATCAAATCAAGAAAAGATAAACCTCTTCCTATATATTTTTTTGCAATTGAAACAACCAGTCTTAAATTTGCATTTATTAAAATTTCTCTTGCTTTTTGTGAATGGTTTTCCTTTATTTGTCTTGCAATTTCAAGCTCGTCTTCAAAGCTTAAAAGAGGAATTTTTCCTATTTGCTGAAGGTATATTTTAACGGAATCATCTGCAACAATAGATTTATAGTCTTCGTGGTTTTTTTGGTCTTCATCATCTTTTTCTTCGCTTGAAGCTGCAATATCATTGTCTATTTGCAGAAGGGTTTGTTCGTCTAAATCATCATATAAAAAATCATTGTTTAAGTTTTTATCCTGCATGTTTGATTTCATAACTTACTCCCCTGACTAAGGCTATTATACACTATTTTTCATTCTTAGCGCAAATTGCTTTAGTTGCTATTTGCCTTTTTGCTTCATACATAATTATTGCTGCTGCGATTGAAACATTTAGTGATTCAAAATCAGATTCCAATTTTATTATATAATCCGCTTTGTTGAGAATGGTTTTTGATATTCCCGAACCCTCTGAACCCATTACAAGTGCAAAATTCATATCGGTGTAATCAATTTCATAATAATTATCTTTTGCTTGCATTTGGGTTGCAATTATCCAGAAGCCTTGTTTTTTTAGATAATCAATACTAGCTACCAGGCTGGTTGTTTTTATTATTGGAATGTGGTTAACAGCGCCTGAGGATATTTTTTCAACTGTAGAATTAACCGGAGCGCTCCTGTGGTTTGATACTAATATTCCGTCAAAGCCCGCAGCTACTGCCGTTCTTATGATTGCTCCAAAGTTGTGGGGGTCTTGAATCCTGTCTAGAATTATTAGCTTTTTATAGCCTTCTTTTTTAATATTTATAAAGTCTTCAACATCAATAAAATTTACACTTGAAACGCTTGCAACAACGCATTGAAAATTTGCTTTTTCGAGTTCTTGTGTTGTTTTAAATTTTGAAAGGTTTGTTTTTTGAATAACAATTTTATTCGAATTTGCTAATTCAATAATTTTTTTGAGCCTGTTGTCGTATGATATATCTTTTTGTATAAAGATTTTATTTATTCTTTCGGGATTTTTGTTAAGCGCTTCATATACCGGATTTTTGCCCCATATATAGTTATTTTGACAATTTTCAGACATTTTTCTTCCTTATTTTTGTAATAAATTGTTAAGTTTTTATTATTATTGATTTAATTATTGTATTATAAAATAAGAATAGGATGTGAATAAGTTTAGAATTTATAGAGATGTTAAATTTTTTATCTACTGGAAATCAAAAACAAGTTGTTGGCCTGGCCCTTACCCCTGGGATTGGTCTTGAAGCAATTATTATAGATAAAGCTAAAAATTGCGTTGTTAATTACGGAAGAAAAAAAGTTGAATATAATTTTTCAACAAGAGAAATACAAGACTATGTTCAATTTAAAACTTCACTTGTTCAATTGATGAACGAAATGGGAATTAGCCCAAAAACAATGGCATATCTTGTCTTGCCAAATGTTTATTTTAATTTTGTTGATCTCCCTGCAGGAATTGGTCAAGCTGAAATAAAGACAGCTCTTGAATCAAAAGCTGAAGAATTTTATTTGTTTCAAAGAGAAGAGCCCGTAAACGGATGGTGCGATGTAGCAAATGCAGCAAACGGGTCAGACAGAAGGCTTGCCTATTCGCCTTTTCAAAAACGTGTAATTGAACAACTAAAAGAAATAATTAACGATGTAGGATTCCAGTTAATTGGTGTAGAAAGCGCTTACAGTGCTACTTTAAGAGGTCTATATACAACCGGATTAATTGATGATGTTATATTGGAAGATTCATCTTGGACATTGATGTTGATTAATACAAACAGCTATACTCTTTTCCAGTTGGACGGTAAGAATCTTCTTGAATGCAGCGAAATTCCTCTTGCCATTAAATCTTTTTCAATGGAGGAGGCCTATCAAGCAATTGTTTCAAGCGCTTCGCAGCTTTTAGCAAATTATTCATCAACAAGGCTTTATATAGTCAGCCAAACCGATGATATTTATGCTGAAACTCTTAAAAAACAAATGCAGTTTGATAGAGAAATTATTGCAATTGACTCTAACAGATACGCAAATAATGCCTTAATGGAAGTTGTTAATGCCGTTGATTTTAAAGATTCAAAATCAATGACTTTAGCAGTTATCGGTGCTGCAAATTCAAAATCCGACTTTGGTTTGACGCTTAATGCCATGGCTGATGACCCTGCTGCAAGTCAGGGGGTATATTTTGTCGCAAATATAATGGGTGCTCAAACTGAAATAACTCAGTCATTTGTTCAAAAGCTTTGTATATCAGTCGCTGCAATATGTGTTTTAGTGTTTGGCTCAATATTTGCAGTTGCATACTTTACAAATAACTCTTTGCTGGCGCAGATTAGTGAGCTCGGTAAAAAAGAACAAGTCTTGGATAACCAAATTCAGGCATTATCCCAAAAAGAAGATAAACAAGAAATTGATATGAATGTTATTATTGACGAAGTTGCAGCGCTGAATGTTACTGCAATAAGTTTTTATGATTCAATTGCACAGGACATTCCAAAGAATGTATGGCTTACCCAATATTATAATAAAGCAGGAGATCAAATAGCAATAAGAGGTGTTGCTGAAAATATAGTTGATATATACGAGTATTATAAAAATTTAAGAATTGTATCACCGGCTTCTGATATTAAATTAACAGAACTTAGGGTTGTGACGGATGAATCTGGAGAAAAATCAGACACTGCAAAATTTATTGCGAGTCTGGCAATAGATAAAGACGCAGACAGGCTATACAGCTTTGAAATATCTAATACGCAAATGATAAAATTAAACAACGAAAAAGATCCTAATTCTAAAAATGAAGAACCGGACGAATCGAACATCTTGGGAGGTCCTCCCAGAACAAATATAGATGAACCTTCAGATCAAATGACACCTACAGAGTAAGGACTAATAATGGAAAGATTGCTTAAAGAAAATATTCTTTTTATATTAATTGCTATACTAACCCTTTTGGGCGGTATTTTCGCTGCTTATACAACAGCAAGTGAGGCATTAACTAATTTTTCTCAAGTGGCTGAGAAAAAAGAATCGGTTGCATCAAAAGAAATGGAACTAGAAAAAATTAAACAATCTAAAATTGATAATGAGCCTAAAAAGAAGGAATCTACAAGCGGAAAAGTAATATATGAGGTTTTAGGACAACAATTTAGTCCTGAAGCTTCTTTTGGGATAATGTTTGAAAATATTTTGGCAAATATTACAAACAGCGGGGTTAGAATCAGATCCATTGATTATAACTACAGCCCGGCTGATGACAAAATATTAAATACAAATATGCCAAATTACAATGCCTGTGAATTGTCTTTCACAACCGTCGGCACATATATGCAGTTTCAAAATTTCTTTAAAAATATTGCAAAAGAAAAATACTTAAGCAGTATTTATGAAGTTTATATTGAACCTTATGATAAAGATAAAACAATACTTATTACTAAATTTAAAATAAGACTTTATACAAAAACAATTTAGATTTTTATTATATTTACACAATAACCGACCGTTTATACGGTCTTTTTTTGTTCTTCATTTCTCTATTTTGCTATAATATTAATTTTTTACTTCAGTATAAAAGTATTATGCTTGTTAGTATTTTTTCAATGCAAAATAATATAAAAAGATGAAAAATTTTTTAACTATACAGGCTAATACATTTCTCCCATTCCAAATGTGAAGAAGCCGGATTTTCTGTCGACCCCGTATGTATTTGTTAATGGTATACCATAATCAAGATTGATTGGTCCGAGTCCTGGAATAAATACTCTTAAGCCAACACCTGCCGTTATTGCATAACCTGGTTTATCGTATACTTCAGAACCTATGGATTTGTTAAATAATGTGCCGGCGTCAACAAAAGCAGCAAGTCTTAAATTGTTCAAGAAAGAGTTTGAGGTGAGTCTGTCGATAAATGGTATCGGTACTCTATATTCGGCACTTCCCATCATATAACCGTCACCTACACCGACTTCTGATATGTTAAAACCTCTAATTGTGTAAGGGCCGCCAAGGGCAAAGTTAGCAAATTCGGGAATATCTCCGTGAATTTTCCCGCCGGCTTTAGCAGTTAAGACAAATGAAGATTTTTTTCCTACAGGAGTAAATTTTCTTATCATACCGTGTAGTTTTCCAAATGTTTCACCTGAGATTCCAAGGTTTTCTTCAAATGTGATTCTCGCTAAGACGCCTTTTCTTGCGTTAACTGCAGAGTCTCTTGTGTCATAGGTCAGGGCCGGAGTTATCTTAATAAAGAAGCCCCCGTCAAGTTCTTTGTCACGATTAGCCCAGGAAATACCGCGTTCCAGATATTTTGCCCTGATTTTGCCCTCGTCGCCTTCATCTAATGTTACGCTTTCAACCCCAAAGCCTATTTGTCCCGTGAGGTTTTTGTATGTAGTAAATTTGCGAGCAATGGTTGCTTCAGCTCCAAATCTTTTTTCAATTGCAAGGGGTACTTGATAGCTTCCATAGTACCTTGCAAAGCCCCTTATTGCCAATGATTGGTTTTCTCTTTTAAACATAGGTTCTAAAAAGCCGATTTCACCTTGGAAATTTGCTTTGTTAATAATGGAGCTGTCATTCATTAAAACACCCGTACCTGCAAGCAAGTTCAGATTCAGCTTTTGTCCCAGTCCTCTGAAATTGTTTTCTCCGAAACCTACAGAGCCAAAAAAGCCTGAAGCCGAATCTATACCAACGCCAAGAGAAATTTTGCCTGTTCTTTGCTCTTCAAGAGCAATATAGACATCATACAATCCGGTTCTTTCGTCTTTTTTAAGTTCTCTTTGGACATCTTTAAAAGCTTGCGTGCCCATTAGTCTTAAAATATCCGATCGCATTGTGTTTTCATTGTACACGCAGCCAGGTTGCAGGAAAATATTTCTTTTTACAATAAAGTCTTTTGTTTTGTTGTTTCCTTCAACAATTATATCCCCGATTATACCTTCGTCTATCAAAATATTAATATATCCGTCAGGGTCATCCGCAACTTTAGTAACACGTGCAAGAATATACCCTCTGGATGAATATAGCTCTTGAATTTCATTAATTGCATCGTTTATACTCAGGATATTTTGCGGCTTTCCAATGTATCTGTCCAAAATATTCATTATTTCGTTTGTAGGAATGCTTTTATTACCGTTAATACCGAAACCTAGTACGGGAGGATTTTCTTCAAGAATTATTCTCAATCTGACGTTATTATTGTCTATTTTAATCGGCAAAGCACGAATATTTTGGGTGAAATAGCCCGTGTTATATAAGGCTCTTAAATCGTTTGAAACATCCGAGCGGATGTATTGATAACCTTCTTTGGATTTTATCTGTTCTTTGATGTAGTTTATATCCAAAAGATTATTTCCGAATATTTCCAATTCTTTTATATATACAAGATCTGAATCATTTATATACGTATAATTTTCATCTTTTGTAACGTATGAGTTATCTTCAATTGTTTCTTCTTGTTGGATTGACTCGGGCTGAAACTCTTCTTGTAGGTTCTTTTTCTTTTTTTTAAAAAAGTTGAAAAAGTTCTTTTTTTCTTTTTTAGTTTTTTTTTCGTTTGTTTGTTGTTCGTTTTCTTGAGGATTCAAAAACATATCTTTTTCTTCATCTTCAAAAGATGAAAAAGTAGAATCGTCAAGTTGGACTTCTTTCATTTTGAATTTTTTGTGCTTTTTTGTTTTTTGACTTGGGTTTTCAATATTTTGTTCTGTTGGGATTCGGGTTTCTTGTTGAATTGTGTCTTCTTTATTTTCCTTGTTTCTTTTAAAGATGGATTTAATGTTTTTTATTCTTTTAAATTCTTTTATATCAACACCTGCTTGTCTTGTGGGTTCAACGCCAACGGTTGTCGCTCCATCCAGGCAATAAGCACTTTGCGCTAAAGATAGAGACAATAATACTGATAAAGTTATTAATTTTATATAAAATTTGTCCATTTATTCCAAGTCAAAATTAAGGCGATAAATATCTAAATAATATTATATATCTAAATCAATACAAGTCCAAAAAAATTAACAAAATACATAATTCGGCTTACTTTATTAAATTAATTGTTACAAAAAATGTAAAGTTAGTGTCATAATATAATTATTTATAATACTATTTTATTAACAGTTGGTGTAAAATGAAAAAATTGCAAATTAATAATGACCATAGAGTTTTAATTGAGTCAATCATCAGAGAAAGCCCCAAGTTTAAAGGCAATGAGGAGCTAATGGAGCTTTTTTTTGAAGCTGTGTATAAAAAATCTTATTTATTAATGGATGCTATAAGAGATAAAGCAAGGTTAAGACGCCATTTGCTTTTAATATGTGATTCTTGCATGGATCAAATTTTAAAAGAGAAACAGAAATTTGATCAAACAAAGCTTTATAAACAAATTGAACAGAAATCAAAATTAAAAGATGATATTGTAAATATCAAAAAAACTCCTTTAAATGACAGTGCTTCTTTAGACGAAGAATTTAGAATGTACAGTGCAAAAGAACAAATAGTTAATCTTAAAGAAGAGATTCAAAGAAGCGAGAAATATGATTTATCGGATATGCTTATAGATCCTCTTGAGTTTTGCCCGCAAAAAAGAGTTTCAAGCTACACTGTTGAAAAATTGATGCATATAGTAAAAGCAGTGGATGCAAAATTTCCTAAAAAACGTTATTGGGAAATATTTTCCTTTAGATATATAAGAAGATATAATCAAACAGAAATTGCCCGCCAGATGCGAATTTCGCAAGTTGAATTATCAAAACGTTTTGTGGAAATGATTAGGCTTGTAAGGGAAAGTATTTAGCTTTTTAGAATAATAAGGTTTCTTTCGTAATTTTCCTTTAAAGGTAATTTATAAGGTATTACTTCAAATTTTGCATCTTTATATTTTGCTTTGAATGTTTGCATTTCTTCATCTTTTAGTTTTGATTTGTAGATTAAAAAACTGCCTTTGGATGAAATATGCTTTTTAGAATCCTCATAAACGTTTATCATTTTTCCTACTGCTCTTGACACAATTAAATCGGCATTTTGTTTGGGGGCATCTTCGATTCTTGAATAAAGTACGGATAAATTTTCTAATTTTAGTTTTTCTTTTATTTCTTTAATAAAATTAATCTTCTTAATCCTTGAATCATTTGCAATAATTTCAACGGAAGGAAAACAAATCGCAAGTATAACTCCGGGAAAGCCTCCGCCTGTTCCCACATCCAGTATTCTTCTAAAGTTTTTAAATTTTTTCCATTTTAAAATTGCAAGTGAATCAAAAACATGTTTTTCAAAAAGAACGTCAACATCTTTCTTGCTCATTAAGTTCGTATGAGAGTTGTATTCAACGAAAAAGTCTTCCCAAAGATTAAGTTTTTCTTTTGTCTTGTCATTGGTATTAAAATTAAGTTCGTTTTTTAAAATTTCAATATTATTTTGATTTATCATACTTTTCCGCTATTAAATTAAAGGTGGTGCTTCCGAGGCGAACTTCTATATCTTTTATTCTTGAATTTATTCTGGACATGTTTTCATCGTTGGGGTCGTTTTTTAGAATTTCTTTTGCATTAAAAAAACACTCCAGCGCTTTTTCATCTTGCCCCCTGTCGTATTGAAGCTCTCCCGCTTCAAAGTACACAAGGGCAGCTTTAAAAATATCATTTAATTTGTACGCACTGTCCAAGGCTTGTTTAAAGTATCCGACAGCGCTTGTAGGGTCAATTATTAGGTATATTTTCCCCAGCTCTTTTTGTGAAATATACATATTTTCCCAGTCATTATTTTCACTGTCGTATAAAAGAGCAAGTTTAAAAGCTTCGCTTGCTTGTCGGTATTTCGATTGTTCGAAATATATTAAGCCTAAATTAACGCATGAAGCTGAATAGTATTTGTTTTCATATCGTTCGGAACTTGTCAGATAATTTTTTTGATAGTATTGAATTGCCTCTTCGATTTGTTGGTTTTCATCATACAACACCCCTAAAAGATAATAGCAGCGGCAAACTAATTCTTTGCTTTTTCCTAAGGCCAAAGAAACAGCATTTTTATAACATTTAATTGCGGCATCTGTTTTTGAATCTGCCTGTTCAATTTCGCCAAGTTCAATGTATGCTTTTGCCCTGTAGCTTACAGGGTTGCTTTTGTTGTACGCAATTTGATGAAAATCTTCTTTTGCTAAGTCAATTTTGAAAAGATTCTTATTTGTCATTGCAATTAAAAACTGCAATTCACATTTCCTTATGTCGTTTGTTTTGTTTGCAATTTCAAGCGCTTCTTCATAATTTTTTTGGGCAAGTATGTATTCGTTTAGATGTTCATTGTTTTTTGCGATTAAAGTTAAAATTTCAATTTTAAACTCATCACTGTCATCCTCATCATATGCTCTTAAAAGCTCTTTTATGGATTCTCTGTATCGGTATTGTTTTGTTAAGTCTCTTGAAGAATTTATAAGATTTATAATAAAGCGTTTGGATATTTCTTTGTCTTCATTTTTTTGTAATATTTCGCTTTTTTTTGGAAAAACTATTCTGTCTTTTTCTTTTGCCAGAAAATTTTTTCTTTCTTTAATTTTTGCAAGCTTTTCTGTGAGTTTTGATTTTTGCTCATCTTCTTTATTGTGCCAATGTTTTTGTGAAAAGCCTATATAGGAAAATGAGTTTTGACTTTTTGATGAGTTGATATTTGGCATAATAGAATTGAACCGGTCAATTTCTTTTCTTATAGATTCTCTTGAAAGCCTTAAAAGCCTGTCTTTGGGGCTTTTTGTCAGTTCATTTTCGTATATTGAATTTAATTTTTTGCAGTAGTTAATTTTTTCCTGAATTGAAAAAGTTTTTACAATGTGTTTTCTAAAATAATCCTTGACATATATTTCGCTTCCGAAGGTATTGATCAAAAAGTTTTTTTCAAGATATTCGATATGACTGATATCTCCTAATTTGTATGCGTTAAGAAAATTTATACTTACGGGATGATCCAACATACAAAGTATTTTGAAAATATTTTGATAAGCACTTGGTGTTAAAGAAGTGAATTTTAAAACTAAAAATTCTTCAAAAGACATATTTTTTCTTTCAAATTCCGCAATTAAATCTTTTATTGAAGTGTCTGTTGTATTACAGTATTTAATGCTCATTTTCAGATAAAGTTCCAGGCCTGATGTTATTTCGTAAAATTTTTCTTTAACCTCACTTTCAACAGGACCAAGTAATATGCTTAAATGTGAATTGAATTCATTTTTTTCAATTTGATTAAGATTAATAGTTTGCATTCTTATTTTTTTAAAACGGAAAAGGTTTCTGTCTTTGTTCCTTGTGCAAATAATTATTTTAACGTTTTTATACCCTGCAAGATAAGATAAAAAATCAACTATTTCAACATTTGTGTCTATTTTTTCAAAATTTTCGATTATTATAACGCAATTGGCATCAATTGTTTTAAAATAATGACTTACTTTTTCTTTAAAATTGTTTGTTGCAAATTTTTTCAAAGATATTTTAGAAGCCAGAGAAAAGCTTCTCAAGGCATCATAAAAATTTAACAAAAAATCGTCGATTACCGTGTTTTCAAAACAAAAATGCGTAAATACCAAATTGTTCTCGCTTAGATTAGAAGACACTTTTTCCATTATCTCGCTTTTTGATGTTCCTTTTTCACCGCTCATAAAGAGTAAGTCAAAAGAGGATGTGACAAAATTTAAGATTTGATTTATAATGGAATCATTAAATTGAAAAAAGCCTTGAGTCATATTAGTATTGTAAAAATTTTTAACATTATTTGCAATAGGTAAAATGTTCTCCGGTCGTGTTGAAATTAATAGTTTAAGCAAAAAATTGCAAAATTAGGTGTAAAATTTACTCTATTAATTATTGTAAAGAATATTTAAGACAAAAGGCAAAACTTTAAATTTAGTGTTGTTTATATATATGATAGTTGTTTGGGGTGAAAATGCAACAAATAAAAAGTCCGAGTATAGAAAATTTGCCCAAAATAGGCTACTATACCTCAAAAGAGCAGAAAAAAGAAGAATTTTACAAAAACGAATCACACATTTATAAGCAAGGTCCTTTATCGGGGGTTAAGGCCGGAGCACACAAGCTTTATAACGATTTTTTAACCTATTTTCCAAAAGGATTTGCCGGTTCTAAAAACAGTGATTTTTACGAATATTTATCCTTGGGTATGGTTCCATATATTGTCGGAAGCGCAACATTAATTGCTTTGTATTCGGCTGCAAACCGTAAATTTTTAGACAGTGATGCATCCTGTGCAAGAAGTGCTGCCAAATGCTTTGGGGCGGGAGTTGTTTTATACGGTATCGGCAAATGGGCATCTCAAAAGCTTTCAAGAACTCTTATCCATGCTTCAACAGGTGTTGATTTAAATATGCGTTATATAAATAAAAAACAAGAACTCCCCGAACCCGGACAGGAAAAGGGAATTGTAAGAGTACAGTACCCTGGCGTGTTTGATTCCGTTAACTTCTTTAGAAAAGATCTTTTAAGTAAAGATTCAGAGTTAAACCATGGTGATATTAATGCATATAATGATAAAATAGCTAAAAAGGCCGGTTTTAAAAATAAATTAAACTGCCCCGCGCAAACTATGGACGATAAAATAAGAGAGCTGAAAGCTCGTTCATGTGCTTTAGAAAATGTTAACAAGTATATTCTTGCTGCTTTAGGCGTTGCCTTTGGGGTACAAAAGGGTTTTTCGGGCCTTACATTCAGAAGGCCTTTCGAATCTCTTAAAAATGCTTTTAAAGATTCCGCTAAACAACTATGGAAAGGTAATGATAGAAATCTTGTGACAAAACATTACGGTAAAGCGTTAATATTTGCCTCAATTGCCTCAACACTATCAAGCTGGCTGATTCCTACAATTGCCTTTAAGCACAACCCGAATAAAATGACATCTAAAGTTGATACTAAAAAAGAATACGAGGTGGCATAATGAAAGTTATAAGTCCCGTATTACAAGACAGATTGAATAATCAAAAAAATGTGGCTTTTTTGGAAAATAAAAAAGAAACCGAAAACAAGCACGAAAAAATATACAATGATTTAACTAATAAAGCAAATCAGGTTAAACCAAATGAACCAAAAGCAAAATTGGTGGATGAAAATCTTTTAGAAGCAGGTGTAAGTGCCATAAAGGGTGTCGGAAGCGACAGCGTTAATTTTGTTAAAGCTGTTAAAACCGGTAAGATGAGCGATAATAATTTAGGACGCATAAATGACTTAGGCATGAAGGCAGGCGGTGTTTTAATTGCTTCTTACTTGGCAACAAAAGCAAAAACCAAGACAGAAGCTTTAATGCAGTTTATAGGCGGTGGTGCATTTTTTGCATCAATGGCTCTGTGGCCCAAGCTGTTTATTAATTTACCTGCAAAATTAGTTCATAAAGTTGATATAGGTAAAAAATATATAAGTGCTCAGGGCGATAAAAAAGACTTGTACTTGGATAACCAATTTATCGTGTGGGATGCTACCGGTATTACTGGTGAAAAAGAACGTGAAAAATGTAGAAAAACCGCCCTTCAAAACAGAACGCTATGGATGGCAACGGCAGGTTTTGCAACTCCTTTGATGACTTCATTATTCGGAAACTTTATTGAGCCTAAAGTTAGGGATATTGTAACAGAACATGATATAAAGGTTGCTTCAAGGAGAATCAACGGTAACAGAACGAAAGTTGATATAGCAAAAGATGCAATTAAGGATAAAGCTCTTGCTTTGACCAACAAAGTTGGTTTACACAAAAAAGAACTTCACAATGAAAGAAAAATCGCAAAATTAATTGACAGTTATTCTTCATCTTCAAAGCCGGCAGATAAGCAATTCTTTGATGAGCTTGCGCAGCTTTTATATGTCGGCGACCTTTCAAATGACTTCAGAAGCTTAGATGATGTAAAACCAATACAAGCATTTAACTCGGGAAATCTTGCAGATGCACTTCAAGAAGTTTATGGAAGAAGAGCAAGTGTTGATGCAAAAGATTTAAAAGAAAAACTTCAAGGGGTAAATATTGTTGAAACAAAGCCACGTAAACACTCAAAAAACCTTTCCGTTACAAAAGCAATTCCGAAAAGCGGTATTTTTGGTTCCGGAAATAAGGCTTTCCAAAAAGACATGCTTATAAACCTTGAAGCAGAAGATATTAAATCCATAACAGATGCATTAGGCGAAAATCCTACTATAGAAAAAGTTAGAGAACTCCTTACAACAAGATATAAAACTCTTAATAATATTTCGGCAAATAAACCTTTGCCTCAAAGAGGAAAAGCTGAAATAGAAAGATTTATGCAATTCTTAGGAGAAGATTTAAGCAGCGAAAATATTAAATCAAAACTCAGATTATCGAGTCAGTCTTGTGTCCAGGAGGATATTATAAAATTTATCGATTCTATAAAAGATGATATGACTCTTGAACAGATAAAAGAAAAATTACAGGGTCTAAAACAATTTTCAGGTTCTGCTGTTTTAAGAGATGATACTTTGGTAAATAATTTTATTGATACAGTGGATAAAAACTTTGTACCAACCGAAGCTTTCAAAAAATTACTTACCGATGCGCAAAATCAGCCTGAAGGAGGCAAAAATATTGCTAAATTTGTATCTTCAATAAAAGACGATATGAGTCTCGGACAAATAAAAGAAAGATTACAGAATTGGCAAAAAACATTGTCTTCCAATACTGACACAAATATAAACGCAATCGGAAGATGCATGGATATAATGGATGGTAAAAATACTTATGAATCTTTGGTTGATTCTTTGAAAACCATTGAAAAGCCGACAGAAGGAGAAAAACACGTTATCAAATTTGTTAATGCAATGAAGGATAATGTTAGCCTTGAAGAACTGAAAACAAAACTGAAGGCTTGGAGAAAATCAATAGAGCAAAATAATGCAAAATATCAACAGGCAATTGACGGATATATAAAAGCAATAGATGATAGCTGTACGCCTGAAACTATTAAAAACACAATAAGGGATATGGCAGATCTTAAGGTTGTAAAAAAACCTGCAAGCGAAGAAAAGATATCGGAATTTATAAAAAGCCTTGGATTAAACCCTTCGCCTATGCTTGTCAAGGAAAAATTATCCGAATTTGACCTTTCAAAAAGTCAAATAGACGATCTTTTAAGAAGAGTTAATGTAAATATGGACTCTTTTAAAGAGTATATCCTTAATTACAATATGGATTTTGTTGTTCCTTTACGCAGAAATGTAAAAGAATATCTAAAAACAGTTAATCCTATAGTAGGAAGCAGGGCAGAATCCGGTTATACAAGGACATATTTTGCAGTAATGGACAATATATTTAACAAACTCGGTTTTGTGAAAAAATCTGAAAAAGAATTATTAGAACGAATTACAATGACTACAGACGAATACTGTTATGAAAATTTGCGTGAATTTTTTAAAAATCTTGTAGCGGATGTTGAATTCGATTCAAAGGAATACCATCAATTAGTTGAAAAACTATTAAGACCATTGGAAAAATGCCCGAGTGAAGGCCTTATAGACGATGCTATGAGAGCATCCAAGAATATCGCAAAAGGTTTACCGGCCGGAGATAAAGTTCTTAATAGAGCCTTTTTAGGCAGTGAAGACGGCTCGATGATAAATGTAATACAAAATTACATTCAAGCTCAAAAAACAAACATTGAAGCTATTGTGGCAAGGCCGGTAATTTGTGCTAATTTTGAAGCAAGGTTAAAAGAAGGAAAAATTAGACCATTCAATAAAGATATAACTAAGCCGGGTGAAGAAAAACTTTTAAGCGCCGCAAAGTATTTAATTTATCAAGGAAATGTTGCTGCGGTTAATAATAAAGCCGGTATTGCAGATATAAACTTTGTTGAGCTTATGAAATCCTTGTATGACCCGGAAGCATTTAAGAATGAGCCTGAATTTATACAAAAACATGTTAAAGACCTTCTTGTTCAAATAGATGAAGATTTTGTTAAGTCCAACGGTTCAAAAGAGCTAAAAAATGCTACAAGAAAATATTTGAGAAATCCAAGTTTAAACAGCCTTGCACAAAAGTATGCAACAAGCTTATATAATAATAAATCTTGGTTGAAAATATTTGCTCCTATGGCGGCAGTCTTAGTTGCAACAACGCTTCTTGTACAGCCGTTGTTTGGAAATATCAAAAAAGAATTTCCTGAAGAAGGGGAAAAAGGAGGCACTAAATAATGACAACAAATACTATAATGAGTCCAATGTTGGCAAGAAATTTAGGTGTTAATCCTGTTTATCAAAATAAAGAGGTTAAAAAAGAGTCGCCGATGCAACAACAAACCGCTAAAAAGGTTCAATACAGCCCCCTTTTAAAGCAGACCGTTCTTGCGAATTCTAAACAGATTCTCCCTGTAAATGCTACCAGCCGTGCCAATGGTGTTTCTGAAAATCAAAGCGTTGAGCCTTATAGAAATAACGCAAGGGATATGTTTGTAAACAATCAGGCAAATATCTTGGCGGTTATATTGAGGACAATGAATGCTCAGGATAAAGACGGAAACGGATTAATACAAGGGGATGAAGTAAGCGGCAATTTTGTAAATGATGTTGAAAGATTAGATGAAATTAAAGATTTAGGCTTTAATATGCTTCATCTGCTCCCCATACATCCTACCGGAAAAATGAAGGCAATGGGAACAGCAGGTTCGCTCTATGCTCCTGAAAAATTTATTGAAGACAACGGGGACTTAGCTATTGACCCTGAGCTTGTAGATGAAAATCCAAACCCCAAGGCAAGAACTGAAATTGAAAAAATATATGAACAAAAAACAGGCAAAAAACTTATAAAAATGGACAAAAATGATCCGGATGTAAGATTTAGCCAATTTAAATATTTTATTGATGAATGCCACAAGCGCAATATTAAAGTAATGCTTGACTTGCCTTCATGTGCCAGTGTTGACTTTGCAAAAAAACATCCTGAATTGATGGCAATGGGTCCCGATGGAAAAGAAAAAGTTCCGCAAGGCTGGCAGGATATAAGAATGTTTAGTCCTTTTGAAGACGAACAAACAAGAAAGTTGAATTTACCGCTTCTTAATATGCACAAAAAATACTTTGACTCTAATCTTGAACTTGGAATAGATGCTTTGAGAGCCGATGTAGGAAGGGCGAAACCCGTTGAATTTTGGTATATTTTAAGTAATTATGTCAGGTCCAAAGATCCGCAGTTTGCGATGTTAGCTGAAACATACACCCATGAAGATGCATCTCCGCAGCTGAATATGCCTTATGACAGACCTCAAGAGCTTCTTGAAGTTGGTTTTGACAGCTATTACGGTCAATATCACATCTTTAATGATTGGACAAAGGCAGACCAGCTTTATGATTATGTCAGAGAAAATATTGATATGAACAATCAGATAGGAGCAAAAACAGGTCCTAAATCATTAATAGGCTCTTTTGCAACCCATGATGATCAGTCTCCTATGCTTTATGGCGGAGCAAATTGGGTAATGTTTACTACGATTTTGCAGAGCATGTTGCCTCAGGTTAATCCTTATTTAACCGATGGTTTACAGACAGGCGACTATTATATTTATCCATATGACCATGCGCTTGTAAGAGATACGCTGACCGATAATCATGAATGCACGGTTCATACGGGCAGAATGGATATTTTCAACAAATCCAGAAAACCGGGCGGTGATTTTCCTGAAATTTCGAAGATTGTTAAATCCGCATTTGCCTTAAGAGATAACAGATATAATGAGCTAAATAACGGCATTAAACTTGAGATGAACAATGCTCAGGATGTTATAACCAAGGGTTCATTTATTATTCTTCCGACAAATAACCCCGAAGTAATTGCATTTGCAAGACATAAAGACGGAAAAACACTGTTATTTATCGGAAATAGAAATGTTAACCAAAAAGTCGGAGCAAAAGTAACTATTCCGGGCTTGAAACCGGAGCAGAAATTTAATAATTTAATGCCAAAATATGGAGATGAATGCAAATTTCAAAACAACAAAGACGGCAGTGTTACCGTTGAAATGCCTGCAAGCAGAGCTTGTGTGTTTGAAATTGATGATGCGGATATAGAAAAACTTTCAAAAGAAGAAAATATTATTCAGCAAAAGCATTTTACTAAAGGTTAAAAAAGTCTTGTAAAGGGAAATTTAAAGTTATAGGATTAAAAGCTATGGATTTATCGGTAAACAAAATTAGAAATTCAAAACTGCAAAAAATAAATTTTAAAGGGGTAAAAGGCGGCTACGATATAAACAACGTGCCTGTTGTAAAGTTTGTTCCGCCTCCTTATAACGATAAAACTCAAAGGGTATTTTTGGAATACACTTTTTTGGAAACTGATGAAGAAACCAATCGTCTTGAAAATCCTTCGCAAGAAAAACTTCAAGAAGCAGAATTTTATGCTTTTGAACCTTTGCTTTTGCCAAATGAAACTTTCAAAAACGGCGGAAAGGGAATTGCATATCGTTACAGAATTGAATCCAATGACGGAAGCGTGAAATATGTCACGGATTCATACGAAACTATCCCTCTTAAAGATTCAAGTGAAAGATTAAATGTCATTGAAGCAGGGAAAGATTACGAAGTTACCCCTAAAGCCGGAACAATGCGCCACAGTTTTATAGATTCCGACGCAATTATAGTAAATAATAAATTAAATTTAAATGCTGATAAAGATTTTGTAAGAAATCACTTTAATAAGCTTAAAGGCAGTGTTAAGGGCTTGCTTTTAATGCTTAAACAAACAGACATTCTTGACCCTTACAGATATATTATTACAACTCCGGATATTGGAGTAGACAAAATTTCAAGCCATAAATATTGGCCTTGCAATTTATACCAATGTTCAGATTTAAATGACTTTAAGGATTTTAATTTTGAGCTTTATAAAAGAGGTAAAGGATATGTAGCTGATGGTGCTTTCACATCTCAAAGTATACAATCTCCATTAATTCAGCATGTTTTAAAATGGGGGCAGGCATCTCCCTGGTTTAATATATTTAAAATTGAAGGTAAACCCCAGTTGGGGCTTATTCCAAAATCAAGAAAAGAAGACGATGATGATCCGCCTGAAGATCATATCGGTGTCAGAATAGTTAATAATCCGGCCGACAGAGTGAAATATGACGCTTCACAACCTACATATTTCCAATTGTTTGATGATCGTCTTGCAAGCGAAGAACAAATCAATGATTCAACAAAACTTATAGAAGCTTATGATAAAAACATAGAAGACCATTACGATATAATTTCGAATGAAGATTCGGCCTATCCTTTTTATTTTGAAATTGATCCTTTGACAATGCCTCAAAGGATGGCAGAGTTTAAAGACAGAAACTCGGCTTATTTGTATGAAATAAGAATGGGCAAGAAAAAATTTTTAGATTTTGATAATTTTACAATTGTTAAAAGAAACGATGCCGGAGGCGCTTCTTATTGGGATGGTAACCGTGATATGGTTAAATTTAATCTTTCCAATCCTGACAGAACAAACATAGAAGATATAAAAGGCACTCAAAAAGCAAGAGAATATCTGCTCGGGATTGCAACTTATTGGACAGAAGCAATCCAATCAGATTTAATATACAGAACTGCTCAAATGAGCGACAAAGAAAAGGAAAAAACAGCTTTAAACAACGATATTTCACAGGAAGATTATCAAGAAATTAAATCTTCTATAGATGAATCACAATATCCCGTATTGGAGCAAAATAAAACAATAAATGACTATATTGAGGAATTTCCTTTGCAGTCTATTGAAACAGGGGACGATTTAAGCGCTGTTTTTGCCCAGAGTGAATTTAAAAAAGAATTTTTAACAGAAGAAACCGAAAAAGAAATAGCATTAATTTTAAACGATGTTATAGAAAATGTTATTCCTAAGCAATACAAGCACAATAATGAATATAAAACATACGTTGTTAAAACCTGCGCAAACAGAATATTAAAAAATATTTATGTAAGTGCTATGGGTGACAACCTCATAAACAAAGACGGTTCTTTGAATTATGAAAATTTAAAAAGAGTTAATATTAAAAATTTGGATTATTTCCCTGCACTAACCCCAGAAAGCGAAAGAAAACAGGTGATTAAAAGACTGCATAGAAATCTAAACAGGGCAGGTGTACAGGAAATTGAAGCACAGTTAAAAAAGGAACTTGCCAAAATTAGTCTTGAAGACTTTAAATTGGCAGAATCAATTGTTCTGCAAAGCAAGGCAGGATTAAATTGGAGATTCGATGCGGCAAAAGATATAGGTGATCTTGATTCTGCCAGAGCCCAAAATACAAACTTTAAGGATTTGTTCTGGAAAGGCGACTATTCCGTTTGTGGTTTCTGGGAAGATTATTGTAATAAAGTAAGGCAATATAATCCTTCCGCTTATATTATCTCTGAACTTACGGATTTATGGGATTTCTATAATACGGATAAGTTTACTTTCGATGATAACGGATATAATCCTGACTTAAAAGAAAGAGATTTCATAATACAAACACGTGCGACCGCTAATTCAAATTATAGTAAATATTTTAATAAACTTTCAAATTTCGTTGGAACAAATCCTGAAAATTTTGACGGAGTACCTATAAACAGCGGTAATCTGAAAGCTTTAAAAGACAATGTGGTTGGGTTTATATCTTCTGTGCAACCGAATAACGCTCTTTTGAGTCATATGTTTGTTGATAATCACGATAAACCTCGTATAATGCATTCTATGCCGTTAGATATGAGAATTTTTCTAAATGATACCACAAAAGAAGGTTTTAACGGTTTAGAAAAAGAACAGCAAGAAAGAATAAATGCTTTATTTGGAAATGTAGATTACAACAAAATATCATCAAGAGCTATTGCTGTTGCGCTTATTATGAATGATTTAATCGAGCAAGAGTATGAAGGCAAAGACAAAGAAAAACTTAAAGCTGCACTTCTTGAACTTGCAAAAGGTCAAAAAACATCGGATTCCAAGCCTGATCGTTCAAGGTCTGAGGCTTTTGGAAATCTTGATTATAGAATAAGCGCAAAAGACATGTTTAAAAGAGCGGGTATTGTCTCTGAAAGCAAGCTTGATGATGCTGCGCTTGAATTTAACTATAAACTGTTGAAAAATTCAATGCACGGGGTTGATTCCCTTTGGCAGATGATGAATGCAATTCCCGGCACTCCTACTTTATTTAACGGTACGGAATATGCTCAAACAGGTTATGAAGAAAAATGCAAAAATATTACGGTAAAAAACCGTGAACAAATCGTGCATGAACTAAAAGATAATCCTTTGTATAAGCCGTTTTATGACAAAATGTTTGCTGTGTCAAGTTTATATCAGCAACCCGGCATGAGCGCTTTAAGGGGTGGCTTTACATTGCCTTTGGAAGTTCAGGGCATAAAGACTTTAAAAACAAGTAATGATGGTGCAATGAATTATTTTATTGAAAATATAGAAAAACACGGGGGTTATAAAGCTCTTGAAGAATTTTTCGAAACTTATGACGGAAAAGACGGTGCAATAAAAGACAGATTCGGTATAGATGAAAATAATGGCAATAAGAAAAATTTTATAGAATTTTATAAAGATGGTCTTTTCAAAAAATATTATCAATTTGAAAGTGAAAACAAAGAACTGTTGCATTATTGGCCATTGTATAATTATGACGAAAAAGGCTCTCAGGTAGTTTCCGTTATCACAAATAACGGTCTTGAGTATAAAACCCCGTCATACAAAACAAAATTCCAAACAAAAAATGTTTCAGTCGATTCAATTAAACTTACAGATTCGGATGGATCTTGCCCTCTTGCTGAAGGCACTGTTTTAAAGAAAAAAGTTTATAAAAACGGTTCTTTTGTTGATGACGGAGCTGAATATACGATTAAAAATAAAAGAATTGTAAACAAAAACGGGTCAAATATTGTTTTAAACGATACTGTTAATCATTTTTACGTTGCAAATAAAAGAGGTCAAGATATTGCATTTAGGGCAATATATAACGGTGCTCATTAAAAATAATTTAAGACCTCTCAAGTTGAGAGGTCTTATAATTAAATTATATTCACATTAAAGTCTTTGTTTAAAGATTCAATGACATGCGGGTTTATAAGTGAGTGCGGACAGTTTGCAATATTAAGCTCAATATTTTTATCTAATAGTGCCATTAGCATATTTAAACTCGAAAGATTGCACTGAGCAAAGAATATTGTAATTTTGACATTTTTTTTCTGCAAGATTTTAATCGATTCTTCCAAAACGTCATTTTCTAAAGGGCAGTTCAAATATAATATTTTTTTGTTTTCATGGTCTTTTATAACATCAACACCATTTAAAAAGCTGGATATTATAATAATTTCCTGCTCCTCAAAGTTTTCTAAAAATTTTAGAATTTTTTCCCTGTCGTAGCTTACTTTTATAGATGTTTTTTCTGTTGTTTTTAAAAAGCCGTCAAGGCCGAGGCTGCATTCTATTAAGGGCATATAGTTATCATTTGTAATATCAAAAACCTTTGAAAAAGAAATTAATTTATTTGAAAATATTTCACCTCTGTATAAAGTATCAATTTTTTGAATAAAGTTTTGGGTGATAAGGATGCTTCCCGGGAAAATCGAAAAATCGTATTCGGCATTATCTCCTCCCCAGTGCCCTTTTAAGTATTTATTATTTTTAAAATAAGGGTAAAAATGCGCTAAAAATAATGCGCCGTTTGTATAAACATTTATTTCTTCTTTGGTCTCTGTTTTTTCAATTGCTTTAAGAAGTTTTTCAAGTTCGTCTATATCGTCTCCGGAAACTAAAATGCAGTGTCCCATAAATGCATTTGTAGCCGGAGTTGCGGATTCCTTTTTGCCGTATCTTGTTTCATAGATTGTATTCAGCTTATTCATAATCATAAGAGCGTAAGACGAAAATTCTTTTATTCTTCTTATAATTTTTTCGTTCCTTATTGAATAGCTGTTAGTTAACGCAAAAAACCTTAAGATTTCAAAATCGTATTCTTTGAATTCTTTATCCAACTTTTTGATTTTTATAACTTCAATCGCACACAAACGGGCGAAAATTGTTATTAGTTCATAAAGTCTTTGCTTTGTTTTGTCAACGTGTTTTTCTTTTATCGCAATATTGTTCTGTGCATATTTTATTAATTCTGATATTGTAGTATTTTTGTTTAATTGAAAATTTGAATCTATAATTTCGCAGGGGAATTCATTTTCTTTGCAGTGTTTTTTGTAGCGTTCTTTAATTTCGCACTTTGCACTATAAATATCGTATATAAAATCTAAGTATTTTTTTTGGTTATAGCTTGTATTAATAAGAAATATTGATAGTCCTTTTAATGACAAATCTATTGCGTTTTCGTCCGTAATATTAAACTCTTTCAATTTAACAAGATAAAACGAAATTTCTCTTATTTGGTTTGCCAATACCTGATAAAGTGCATTAACACTTGGGTGTATGGAACATGCACCGTTTAATTGACATGAATTTTTTTCCGAAATATTTTTAAAAAAGTTATACATATTAAAAGTCTATTTGATTTTATTTAAAAAAATATTCCCAAAAAGTATACTTTTTTGTACTACTTTTAAAGGATTAATTTGAAAAAAAGTCAAAAAAGTTGCATAATAGAATTATATATTTGATTTACTGCGATTTAAGGGGAAATTTTGGATAATTACGGAAGTGCTATAGATAAAGAATACTTTGTGTGCCAAACAAATGGTATTGTGTCTGATTCAATTGTGCAAAATTGGACAAGGCAAGCTTTGGATTGTTATAAAATAAACTCAAATTGCGACATCTGCCCTATTACAAAGGCAGGGTATTCTTTTAAATGCCAGATGAAAAAAATAGTTAATATTTTGCTAAAAACCCAAGGACTGCCTGATGAAAAAGAGATTTTAGGTTCATCAGCTCAAAAAGAAAATATCTGTTTGGATGATATAGTAGCTTAAACTATCTTGTTCTGTTTAAAAAGGATTTTAGCGCATCTTGTTTGTTATTTGGCGTTGCCAAATCTAATGACTCAAAATCTTCATCGTAGTCGGTGTTTACAAAAGCGCTTCCATAATATTTTTTGACAAATAACAAAACAAAATAAAGTATAACGGCACATATAACAACGCCTGCCATGGCCCTTAAAAACAGATTAATGACTTTTTTGCCTTCTTCTTTAGTATCGGGTACTACAGTTTTTTTGACCTCATTGACATTTATGGGCTCAATGTCTAAATCGTTTATTTGAACATTGTTTTGAATTAATTCCATTTGATTATTATTTTGAGAATTAATTATATTTTCCGCTTTTGCGTCAATGTAAAAGCATGGTAGTGACATTATGCACAGAATGCTTAATAAAACAAGAATTTTATGCAGTTGTTTTGGCACTTTTCGTTCTCCTTGTTTTTCTTTTGGGCTTTTCTTCCGTATTTTCTTCATTTTCCAGTGAAGCGGTTTCTTTTTTCTTTGTCTTTTTTGCTTTTCTTGACAGTTTTTTCGGTTCTTCTTTCGGATTTTCTTCTGCATTTTCTGCTTTTGAACCGGTCAATTCTTCTTTGTTTTCTTCCGTTTTTATTTCGTCTTTAATTTCTTTTGACTGCATATTTTCTTTAAGTTCAATTAATTCCGTTTTTTCTTCTGTCGGCTCATTGATAGTTTCAATTGTATTATCGATTACAACGTCTTTTATTAAATCATCGATAATTTCATTGACTTTTGCTTTTGTAAGTTCGGTTTGACCGTTTTGAGCTTGCATTTGGGTATTGTTTTGATTGTCTCTCTTTTGGTTTTTATCTCGTCTTTGGTTTTTATCAAATTTATGATTTTTGGAATTAAATGCACTTTCATTATTTGAGCTTGAACTAAAGTTTGATGCAAATGGTCCTTTAATCTTGTTCATTTTGGCCCTGTTTTCACCGACTGCAGTCGGAGTTGAAAATTTTAATTCATCAACAATAAAACCTTGTCCTTGACATTTGTCGCATTTTTTTGTAAATATTTCAGCTAAACTCTGTCCTTGTCTGTGGCGTGTTAATTCAACAAGACCCAAGTCAGACAGCTGCCCGATTTGCGGTTTTGCTTTATCTTTTTCCAAAACAATCTCAAAATGTTCTAAAAGTGCTAATTTATCCATGCGGGAAGCCATATCGATAAAGTCTATTACTACCATTCCGCCAATATTTCTTAACTTTAGTTGTCTTGCAATTTCATCCGCCGCTTGAATATTTGTTTTTAGAATAGTTTCTGCCTGGTTAGATGAGCTTGTGAATTTACCCGAATTAACATCCACAACTGTTAAGGCTTCAGTTTGTTGAATAAACAGATATCCTCCCAAGGGCAGATTGACTTTTGTATTTAAGGCGTTTGTGATTTCTTTATTAACACCGCTTGCAACTAAAAGGGGCTCATTTCCTTTGTGTATTGTAACTTTAACTTGCATGTTCCAGTGCTGTAAAAGTTGGGTTGTTCTGTGTAATGAAAAAGCGGTGTCTACAATGATTTCTTCAACTTCGCTGTCACATGCTTCTCTTATAACTCTGTATAATAAGTCTTGGTCTCTATAAAGAAGAGTGGGGGGATTAGCGCTATCGGCCGCATTTACTATTGAATTCCATTTTTCAAGTAAAATTTCTAAATCTTCTTGAATTTCGCTGTCAGTTTGCCCTTCGGCTTCTGTCCTTACAATTACGCCTACGCCAACCGGTTTTAGCAAGCTTACTATGGATTTAAGTCGAGCTCTTTCTTTTTGTGAAGTAATCTTTTTGGAGACATTTACCCCTTTTTCGTCAGGTAATAAAACCAGAAATCTTCCCGGTAAAGAAAGAGCTGTAGTAACTCTCGGGCCTTTGTGGCCTGTCGGTTCTTTTACAACCTGAACTATCAGTTTTTGGTTGGGCTTAACTTTTTCTTTTAAAGAGCCTTGCCCTATGATATCGTCAGTGTGAATAAAGCCCATTTTATCACTCATTCCGACATCAACAAAGGCTGCTTCAATTGAAGGAAGAATATTATCCACCCTTGATAAATAAACATCTCCCAACAATACATCTCCTTTGGAAACGAAAAACTCTGATACTTTGTTATCCTCTAAAAGAGCTGCAATATTATCTTTTTCGGATATAATAATTTTTTTTGTCATCTTAAAAAATCCTTTTAAACTTAAATAACTCTCAAGTTAATATCGAAAAATTTTACTCTTTTGATTTTGAAAATATTACTTTCGCCAAAAAGTACTTTTAAAAACTCATCCGCTCTTAAAGAAGGAATATTTTCATTCTGTCCGGCTTTTAAAACAAAACTTATGTTTTGTTTTTCATCCACTTCAAAAGATTTTAGGGAATTCCGATAGTTAATTGTTTTTTCTATACCTTTTTTAGTTTTCTTCGTGATTAATAATTCATCCGAAGACAAACACTTTTCTATAATATATCTTATTTTATCAAAATTGTAAACATGATTTTTTTCATCAATTAATTTTGCTTCATATTGCGCCCACTGCACATAGTTTTCAAGACTTTTAGGTTCATTTGAATTGGGGAAAATTTTTAAAAACTCTATTACTTTAATTCCTTTTGGAGAATTTTTTTCAAATTTTTCAATAAAATCTTCGTCTAATTTATCATAGGTTTGAAAGTTTACAAGTTCGCAATCCGATTCAATAAAAATAGGTAAAGCAGGGCTGTATGATACCTTTGGCATTTTGTTGAAACCCTGGGATAAAACGAGTCTTATCCCCGTTCTTCTGAAAACTTTTAAGATTAAATTTTGCCAATCAAGATGTGAAACGAATCTTAATTCTTTATTTTTAGATAATTTTAGTCTATGCTTGTATATTTTTTCTTCTTGCATTGTTTACTTTTTTAATAAAGTCTAACTCCCTATTTTGCGAAGGCGTAAAATCACATCTGGATATAATATGACTTTGTAATTCATTTAAGTAATTCAATTCATCAATGGTAACTTCCAACTGCTGTCTTTTAATTTCTTTTTGCATGCGACAGAGAAGTTTTTTGTTTATAAATTCATCATCGAAAAATTCTTTCATATCATAAATTTAACATTATTATTCTTTTAAGGCTAAAATTTAAAATTATTTTACATTTTAAGTTGTCAATTTATTTAAATTTATGAAAATGTTTTTAATAATTTGTCTTAAACCTTGCGCAAACAGGAGTCTTTTAATATTTTTGTAGTTTATGGATTTTAATCCTTTTGAAAAATTTAATGATTTTATAAGAATAATAATTTGGACAACATTTATCGTGATTTTTATTATTTGTCTTATTTTTATTAACTTTTTATTTGTAATTATTGAAACAAACTTGTTGATTTTTCCTATAGTGCCTTTAATTTTGGTGTTTATTTCACATGTCAGCGTATAAATTGTTTTTAACTTTTTGTCAACTATTGAAACTTTTTTTTCAAGTTCAATTAATTTTTTTGAACAAATAACGGTTAAAACAATTTCCAAAAATATTGTAAATATAAAAATAAAATCTAGCATTAGTGTATTATAATATATATAGGGAAAAATTTCTATACACAATTTAGGGAATAAAATGGATTTTAAAACAAAAATAAAGCTATTAGGAAGGCTATATAAAATTTTGGAAAAAACAGGACTGAAAAGCCATTTCCCTCTTGATTCTTTTATAGATAACTACAGTCCGCAATTGGTTTTTAAGCTTCAAAGCTATTGCAACTCAGGAAAAGTTGCAATTTGTTCCACCAATGGCAAGAAAACTCTTTTGAATATTTTTAATCAAATTTTAAAGCAAGACAATAAAACTTTTATAACAAATTTAATCAAAAATAAAAAGTATTCTTTTTTGAGCTCAATTGTACTCAATTTGTCTGAAGAAAATTCTTTTTCAAATGAATTCAAAGACTACTACACAATGATTTTTGACGAGTTTGAACTTGCAAACTGCTTTAATAATTCCAGATTTGACTATCTGGTTTTGCATAATCTTTTTATTGACCAAAAAGATTATGCGACGCTTGGAGAAAAAAGACAAAAAATTCAGGAAGCACTTATTTTAAATTCAAAACTAAACCTTGTAATAAATGCTGATGAACCTTGTTTTTTTGAAATCGACGATATTAAAAACGATGTTCTTTTAAACAAAAAAAGAAATAAAATTTTCTATGGATTTAACAATATTGAATTTTTTAACACAAACGATATTCTGGAGCAGAAGAATGACTTTTTAAGGTGTCCTAAATGCGCCTGTATACTTGATTATAAGAAAAGATTTTATTCTCATATAGGATATTATGAGTGTGAATGCGGTTTCAAAAGGCCGCAACTTCAAATTAGCGCTGATGCAAAAATTTATCCGGACTATAGTTTTTTAAATGTTTACTATAATGAAAACAAATACGCTTTTAAAGTTCCTCTCGGGGGTGTTTATAATGCATACAATGCACTTGGAGCGATAGCGCTTGCATTGAGCTTAAAAATTGAAAGAAAGATAATATCTAAAGCTTTTGAAAATTATATTCCCGTAAAAGGGAGGGATGAAATTATCCAAAACAACGGGAGGAATATTAAAATTAAAACAATTGTAAACCCGACTTCACTGTCTGAGGCAATAAGAGAACTTTGGGGTGAAAAAAATGTAAAAGTTGTTTTTTGTCTTTCGGATGCTTCAAAAGACGGAGTAGATACAAGCTGGATATGGGATTCAAACTTTAAGGCATTTGAGGGGTTTGAAAATAAAATTTATGTTTCTTCAAACAGATTTGACGACCTTGCCTTGAGGCTAAAATATGCTAATGTTAACCCTTGTTTAATTTCAATGGATTCTTCAATTAAAAGTGCAATCCAGTGCTGTTTTTGGGAATTGGAGAAAAACGAAAAAATGCTAATTTTAACAACCCCTTCTGATTTGGACGAAGTGTATCGTTCAATAAAGAAATAGTTTGCATAAATAGCAAAAAAGGTATAAGATATTAAGATAATCAACTATCTGAGCGCTTGAATTACTTAATTACTTAAAGAATTTTTGCACCAGTGGTCGGATAAGTACACTATAAAAGCAAGGAGACCCAAAATGTTTGAAGATCAAACCCTAGTATGTGAAGATTGCGGTAAAGAATTTGTATTCAGCGCAGGAGAACAGGAATTTTATTCTCAAAAAGGATTGGTTAACACACCAAAAAGATGTCCGGAATGCAGAAAAGCAAGAAGACAAAAATCCAGAAGAAAAATGTACGATGCTGTTTGCTCTCAATGCGGAGCACAGACAAAAGTTCCTTTTAAGCCAAGCGAGGGGAAGGAAATTTTCTGCAAAGAGTGTTTTTTGAAAAGGCAAGAAGCTTAAAAATATAAACATATATAAAAACCCGCTAATGTTGGCGGGTTTTTGTTATAATTGAGTTATGTTTATTGCGGCAATAGTTTTTAATATTTTATCATCTTACTTTGTTGCTTCGGTATACAAAAGTGTTTTAATTATATTTGTATCTTTTTTTGCGCTTGTTGTTTTGAATGTTGAAATATTATCTTTATTTGAGGCAATCGGTAAAAACAATCTGTTTGTTTTTGCTTTTTTAAATTTTATTCTTACTTTTGCGTTTTTTAAGTATAAAAAAGCAAAATTTCTAAAACCTGATTTTAACTTTATAAGATTTAAACACGCACTTTTACTGGATAAAACTTTAATGGTTTTATTGTTTGCTTTTTTGTTTTTGCTATTTGTTGCTTTGTTTTTATCTTTTGTAATGCCGACTTTAGAGCCGGACGGACAGACTTATCATTTTTTAAGAGCGGTTGAATTTTTGGAAAATAAGTCTTTATCTCATTTTGAAACAAATGACATAAGAGCTCTTATAATGCCTTTCAACTCGGAGGTTTTTTATGCTTGGATGCTTGCATTTAAGAATAATTTTAGAGGATATGGACTTTTAAGCTTTTTTTCATATATCTTTGCGATTTTTTGTTTGTGGGATATATTTGAAAAATTTAAGTTTTCATACAGAAAAAGACTCTATGCAATTTTTATACTTTCATCTTTCAGTGCGGTTATTGTCCAGATGATGTCTTTGCAGACTGACATTTTGGTCGGGAGTTTGTTATTGGGCGCATTTGCCTTTTTTGCGAGAAAAAATGCATTCTTTTCATCTCTTTGTCTTGCTCTTGCTCTTGGAATCAAAACAACGGCATTTGGCGCAGTTTTTTCTTTTTTAATTGTCTGTACTTTTTATGAGATCTTGGTTGAAAAAGAAAAAAAATTTCTTTTGTTAAGAAAAACATTAATGTTTTTGGTATTTAATTTTATTATATTTTCAAGTTATAACTATATTTTAAATTTAGTTCAATTTCACAGTCCTTTTTCAAACAGAGCTGCCTATCTCGGACATTGCTTTTGGGGAGGATTCGGGGGATTTGTTGCAAATTTAATCAATTTTTTCTTTCAAGCGTTTGATTTTACGGGCTTTAAATGGGGATTTTATTTGAATGAAGCAATAGTAAATTTTAAAATGTCGCTTTTTAAAGTTTTAAATATAAATCCTCTTTTAGGTTCTAATGTTGCTTGGCAAAAGGTCAATATAATTGCGGACGAACAAATTGTAGGCTTTGGCGTTTTAGGGTTTTTAGTGTTTTTGCCAAGCGTAGTTTATTCTTTTTTTAGAATCTTTTTTAGTCGAAATAAAAGAGTGATTTTGTGTTTTTTATTCTCTTTGGCTTTTTTGATAAATATTTTATTTCTTTGTGCCGCTTTTGGCTATATGATATATTCTATAAGATTTATTGTATCTTATGTTGTTTTTAGCAGTGTTGTTTTGATTGTTGTTTATCGAAAAAAAAGTATTATAAAGCCTTTTGTTCTTTTCTTTTGCCTTTTTTATATGATTCTTCTTTCCACTCACGTTAAAAGAATGCCTTTAAATGTTGTTTTTAAAGGGCTTAAGCAAAATAATTTTAATTTAGAAAAATTTGAACAGGACTGTTACAGGGGAAAAGTTCTTTCAGTAATGGAAATTGCCCCTTTTGTTTATGAAACAATTTGCGAAAGATATAAAGATAAAAAGAACATTGCTTTTGTAAAAACTTTAATTTCAAGTACACTTTATTTAAAGAAGCTTGAAAATAAAGAACGAAAAATAGATTTTTTAAATGCTGCTTTTTTGGACAAAGAAAAAATAAAAAAATATGATTTAATTATTTTGGAAGGTGAAGTTCAAAACGATAATGTCTTTAATCCATGGGAAATTAATATTGATTATAAAGTTGAAAATTCGAAAGTTATTTTTGAAAATGCAAAAAAACTGAACTGCTATTACATATACGCTGACTATCATAACGGCGGGATACATTTTGAGGATGCTTTGGAGCGTTCTTGTTTTTCGTATTCTTTTTTAATTAAAAAACCCGGATATATTCTTGATTATAAACAGAGAATTAAAATAAAAGAACTTTCACAAGACGTTAATTTGTATTATTTTATAAATCAAATTAATGATTAAAAAAATAATTTTTTTGTTATTATTTAAATAGAAACTAAAAGCGAGGTTGAAATGTTTAAAAAAGCGTTTTCATTATCTTTAATAGCATTATTTTTACAAGCTCCTATTTGTTTTGCATACGGTGAAACGGATAGTGATGTCGAGCATTTAAATACGGTTGATAATGCCAAAATAGACCTTGTAAAAGTCACAAACGGCGGTAATGTTATACAAAAAGAAAATATATTGGTTGTAAATTTTGCTCAAAATTTTAATTCAAAGTACTATAAAGTGGGTGATTATGTCCAATTTTCATTTGATAATGATTTAAAAACCAAAGAAGGAACTTTGATAATTCCATGCGGTTCTTCTTTGATAGCAAAAGTGTCTTGCATAGAAAAACCAAAGTGGTTTTCAAGAAATGCAAAAGTTTTTTTAGAATTTACACACATACTTTTGCCTGACGGCCAAAATATACCTGTTGCTCTTCAGTTGGCTTCTCATAAGAAATATCTTCAAGAGGGCGCTAAAGAAACTGCAGGAAAAATTGCTGCTTATACTCTTTCGATAGGCGGTGTGGGCTCAGGCTTAGGTGCAGCTATAGGAGTTGCTGCGGGCCATACGATAACCGGTCTTATAATAGGCGGCTCTGTAGGTGGCGGCGTTGGATTGATTTCCGGTGTTGTTTCTCCGGGACTTCATTATAAAGCTAAAAAAGGCGAAAAACTAATTTTAGAAGTTCAGGATAATCTTAAAGTTCCTTGCCAATAAATTATAGTTGCCTGCATTTGACTTTTATACCGTCACCCTGAAATTCCGGGAAGTTCAGCATGACAGTTTGTGCCTTTATTCTTCCAATCAGGCAAATTACATTATCAGGTGTAAAGTTGCACATAAATCCTGCAAGACCTTGTAAAAGATTCAAATATTTGCTATAATTATAGTAAATATAAGAAAGAAGCGATACAATGTCATTTGATTTTAATCCTATGCAGAATTTATCCAATGTGCAGGCAAGTTCAAAAGCTTGTGCCGGAGGTGGCGGAAACACCGGGTATTTTAAGCGTGGCGAAAGTGAAGAAGAAAATATTGAATTCCCCCGTGATTATCCTGATGATTCTTTTGAAAGACAGGAAGATGCAGATGAGATTCAAAAAGAAAGCCTTCTGTCTATTATAAAAGGTTTGTTTTTGGATTTTGTTGATTGGATAAAAAGTCTTTTTTTAAATAAAACAGATTAATTTTTTTTAATATTTTGACAAAATAAATTTAAAAGTAGTATTATTGCAAATATATACATTAAAGTGGGAATATGAATACAATAATACTATCTTTGTTTTTGTTTTTTTTGTTAGCTACTTGGCTTTTTAAAATTCAAAACAAATTAGATGAACTTATAAATAAAATAGAAGGGCTAAATATAGATTTAAAAGAGCCTTCTTTAGAATATAAAAAAGAAGAAAATAACGATAGTGAAAATGACTATAGTTTAGCAATATGCGATATTGATGATAAAAAAGATGCTGTTGCATATGGAGTTTTAAGTGAAAACAGTGAATGCAAAGACAAAGAAAGCAGATTGGAAACTAACAGCTTTGAAAAGTTATTTCTTGGAAACATTTTTAATAAAATCGGTGCATTTGCAATTTTTATCGGTGTTATAGTTTTTGCAAAAATTGCTTCTCAATTTATCATCTTTACAGCAGTGTCTAAAACTGTTTTGGGATTTTTATTCGGTCTTATTTTGGTCTTAATATCTTATAAGATTCCAAATAAAACAAAAAAACTTCAAAACTATTCTGAAGTATTATTGGGAACAGGTTTTGGGGTTCTATTTATTACCACATATTGCGCAAGTACGATTTTAAAACTTTTTAGCGCTGAAGTTTCGTTTTTAGTTTCAACGGCTATACTTATTGCAGTTTTCTTTTTGGCTGATAAATTAAAAACAACTTCGATGTTGGTGCTCAGTCTTGTTGCAGGGTATTTAAATCCGTTTTTTATTTGGCACAATAAGTCTGAACCTGTGTTTTTAATGGCCTATTTGCTTTTTGTAAATGCTTTTTCTGTTATATATTCATATAAAAATCAAACTAAAAGTAAAATAAACATAATAAATCTTTTTGCTACAACAATTGTTGTTTTGTGTTTTGTATCGAAAACAAATCTTTTTATTATTCCTGCTGTTATTTGGTTGTTGTATTTTGTTTTTGGTTTTGTTATGGATTCAAAACAAAAAGAAATTACCGGCAATAAACTGAATGTCGCGAACCATATAGCCTTTTTGTGTATCATAGCTAAAATCACGGATTTTAATTATGATATTGTTGCATATTCGCAAGTAATATTATGCTTTGTGTATACTTTTTTTGTATACATGGCAATCAAAAAGAACAAACCTGCTTATAAAAACTATCTGCATTTAGCGCTTATTGCTTTTAATTTTTATGTATTATCCATAAACAACGGTTGTTTTTATGATTCATCCTGCACTATAATTTGGTCTTTAGAGGCAATACTTTTAACTTATTTTGCATGTAAATCTAATTATAGAGCGCTTAGTTATTGGGCAGTGGGGATTTGGACAATTGCTTTTTGTTCGCTCATGCCGAATGATGACGTATCCGAACTTTCAAGTTCATTGTCTTATACTCCTTTTTGGAATAAAAGACTCTTTGCGGTTTTTCCGGTGCTGCTTTCTTCTGTTTCTTCTTACCTTTTTCACAGAAGATCAGACGATAAAGGTATTATAAATATCAGGGAATTTTTCAAACTATCTTCGATTAGCTTGTTTTTTATATACTTAGGGTTTGAAATTAATAATACAATAGCATTTATAAATATAAAAGTATATGCTTATAATGACTATACTTGTATGATAAATTCTATTTTAGGCTTTGTTTATTCAATAATTTTGTATAGCATATACAAAATGTCAAATACAAGATTGATTAAATATCTATCGGAAATATTTTGTTTTTTAACAATGTTATATTTATTGGTGTCAGGTTTTAATTTATTTAACGAACCATGTTCTTTTTCTTTGTTGTTTTTCCGTTTTCTTGCCTTTGCTGCAGGTATTTTTGCCTTTCTTTTATACAAAAAAACTTTATACAACTATATTGCAGTAGTTTTAGGTTTTATTCTTATACATCAAGAAATTTTAAATATTATTGTAAATTATCATTTGGATGATTCAAAATATTTAATTTCTATTTGTTGGATTCTATACTCCGGTATAATTACTTTATTTGGTATATTCAAAAATAAAGAATTTTTAAAGCTTTCAGGAATTGTCTTGTGCGTTTTATCTGTTATAAGAATATTTATTTTTGATTTATCAAGCGTCGATATCACCTACAAATTTATTGCATTTTTGACTTTAGGCATTATTCTTATGGTGCTGTCATATATTTATAATAAACGCATAAAATAAATATAAAGTTGAATAACTGTTTTTTTGTTTTAAAATTAGCTTATATAGTGTGATTTAATAAGGAGTTTTATTATGAAAAAATCCATTAAAGATTTAGGTGATATCAAAGGAAAACGTGCTCTTGTTAGAGTCGACGTTAATGTTCCTTTGGATGAAAACAACAATGTTACGGATGATACAAGAATTCAGGCAATTTTACCTACTGTTGAATTTTTGACCAAAAAAGGCGCTAAGGTTATTTTAATGGCGCATTTGGGACGCCCAAAGGGTGAAGTAAAACCGGAATTCAGCTTAGAGCCTGTTGCAAAATATATGTCAAAAATTTTAGGAAAAGATGTTTTGTTTGTTAAGTCTTTGGTTGGAAAAGGCGCTGATAAAGAACTAGAAGCATTGAAAGACGGTGAAGTTGCATTATTAGAAAATATTAGATTCTATAAAGAAGAAGAAGCTAAAGATGATGATATGACATTTGCAAATGAACTTGCAAAACTTGGTGATTTTTATGTAAATGATGCTTTTGGCGCAGCTCACAGAAAACACACTTCAACAGCAAAATTAGCTAAAGTTTTAAAACCGGCTGTATCAGGACTTTTAATGGAAAAAGAATTAAGATGTTTGGGTTCTGCTCTTGATAATCCGACTCATCCTTTTACTGCTATTGTTGGCGGTGCTAAGGTTTCAACGAAAATTGGTGTTTTGGAAAATTTAATCGATAAAGTTGATAACCTTATAATAGGCGGTGGTATGGCTTATACATTTGTTAAAGCAAACGGCGGTAAAATCGGTAATTCAATTTGTGAAGATGACCAAATGGAAACCGCTAAGGCAATTGAAGCAAAAGCCAAAGCAAAAGGTGTTAAGCTTGTTTTAGCTAAAGATGTTTTAGCTACAAACGATTTTTCAGGAAACGGTGAAAATAAAGTTGTAGATGTAAATAATATTCCTGATGGTTTTGAAGGAGTTGATGCCGGAGCTGAAACTCAAAAAATCTTTGCAGATGTTATAAAATCATCTAAAACAATTCTTATGAATGGCCCTGTTGGTGCTTTTGAAAATCCAAAATTTGCTCAAGGCACAAAAGCTGTTTTAGAAGCTGTTGTTGAAGCAACAAAAAATGGTGCAACTTCTGTAATAGGCGGCGGGGATTCTGTTAGCGCTGCTAAAAAGTTCTTTAGCGCTGAAGATTTTACCCATGTTTCAACAGGCGGCGGTGCTTCATTAGAATTTATTGAAGGAAAGATACTGCCCGGTGTTGATGCATTGGATGATTAATGATTTGAACGTTTAATTAAAAGCTCCGAAAATTCGGAGCTTTTAAGCTATATTCGTAATATCATTTTTTAAAAGTTCTTCTTTGGCTTTTTGTTCTATAGCTTTTTTTTGATTTAGTTTTCTTTTATAAATAACGCTGCTTAAAAGATTATAAGCGGATTCAGAATTTACACAATTAATGTGAATTGTATCATCTGATAATTCAACATCTATTGATTTTGTTGAAATAAAATCAGATTTAAACCCCGTTATCTGTATCAATTTGTTTTTTAAAACGGATAAAGGCAATGCAACAAATTCTTCAAATGAGTCCATAATTTTATTTTTACTTTTCATTAAATTTATTATAGCAAATAGTGTTTTTTTTGTATAATGATAAAAAGATTTAAAAAAGGAAAAAAGATGTCTGAAAATTTATACCATGAAATTACACCTGAAGGCTTTGGAATAGCAATTGAAAAAGATAAAGATTTATATACAAAACAGTCTCCTTTTCAAAAAGTGGATGTTTTTTCTTCTCGTGCTTTCGGGAATGTTTTAACGCTGGACGGTCTTATGATGGTAACTGAAAGGGATGAGTTTTTCTACCATGAGATGATTACACATATTCCAATGTTGACACACAAAGATCCAAAAAATATTCTTGTTATAGGAGGGGGAGACGGCGGAACTGTTCGTGAATTGTTAAAACATGATAGCGTAGTTCATATAGATATGGTTGAAATTGACGGGGAAGTAATTGAAGCATCTAAAAAATACTTTCCAACTGTTTCAAGCGAACTTGATAATCCAAAAGTGTCGGTTTTGGTTATGGATGCTATTGAATTCATTAAAGACAAAACCGATTTATACGATGTTGTTTTAATTGATTCAACTGACCCGATTGGCCCCGGGGAAGGACTTTTTAATGAAGGTTTTTATAACAATGTTAAAAAAGCTTCAAAAAAAGGTGGAATTGTTGTTCCTCAAACAGAAGGCCCTTTTGCCCAGAGTGAAAATATGCAAAAAACATACAGACTTTTAAGAAAAGTATTTAAAAACGTTGCTCCCTATTGTTCTGTTATGCCAACATATCCGGGCGGATATTGGTCTTGGGGTTTTTGCAGCGATGAAGTTGATATTCCTTTAGACTATAGAACAATTGATGAAAAAAGAGCTTTGAAAATCGAAAAAACTTGCAAAATCTATAATAGAAAGCTCCACAGTGCTGTTTTTTGCGTACCAAATTTTGTTTATGAATTAGCAAATGGATAATGTTTTTATAACAAAAAAAAATACCAACGGTTTATCAGGTGAAATTATTATTCCGCCCGATAAGTCAATTTCCCATAGAAGCCTTATACTGGGAGCTTTGACAAAAGGCAAAATTAAAATAAGCAATATTTCTCTTGGATTTGATTGCATTTCTACTTTAAAAATTTTAAATGAGCTTGGTGTAAGGCATAAGTTTTTATCAAAAAGAGAATTATTTTTAGATGCAACAGGCGCTTTTATTGAGCCTAAAAATAAGCTCGATTGCGGTAATTCCGGAACTACAACAAGACTTATGGCCGGGCTTTTGGCTTCAAAAAATTTTAAAAGTGAACTTTTCGGAGATGAAAGTCTTTCAAAACGCCCAATGAAAAGGATTATAGAGCCACTGGAATTAATGGGTGCTAAAATTAAATCTAATGATAATAAAATGCCTTTAATTATTGAAGGAGGCGTGCTAAAAGGTATTGAATACAAAAGCCCTATTCCATCTGCGCAAATAAAAAGTGCGCTTTTAATTGCAGGATTAAATGCAAAAGGGAAAACAAAAATTTGGGAAAAAACGCTATCAAGAAACCATAGTGAATTAATGCTTGAATATTTGGGAGCTAATATAAAAAAAGGATATGATGATAATGGCTATTTTGTTGAAGTTGAAAAATCCAGTCTCATTGAAAAAGATATAGAAATTCCGGGAGATATTTCTTCTGCTGCGTTTTTTATGGTAGCCGGTGCTATTATTAAAAATTCAGATATTGTTATTAAAAATGTGGGGATAAATCCTACAAGAACAGGAATTTTGGATGTTTTTGACCAGGCAAAAATTAACTACAAACTTCTAAATAAAAGAATGCTTGCAAATGAGCCTGTTTCCGATATTCAAGTATCTTATAGCGAAAATATTGAGCCTTTTGAAATAAAAGGAGATTTAGTGCCGAGGCTAATTGATGAAATTCCAATCTTAGCGGTTCTGGCAACCCGTGCTAACGGCAAAACAGTGGTTAAAGATGCAAAAGATTTAAGAAATAAAGAATCAGACAGAATAAAAGCAATCGTTGAAGCTTTTATGGCACTTGGAGTTGAAATTGAAGAAAAAGAGGATGGTTTTATAATCCAAGGAAAAAGAGAAGTTAAAAATTCAATTGAACTTGAAACTTTTTTAGACCACAGACTTGCTATGAGCTATTATGTGCTTTCTTTAATAACTAAAAAAGAATTAAAAATTAAAGGGTTTGACTGCATAAATACTTCTTTTCCGGAGTTTTTAAATTTAATGAAAGAAATTCAAAAATAGCTATCGTATTCCGCTTTTGCCTATAGAAATGATATATTGGTCAACCCCAAGGTTATTTGGCAAATCCTGTCCGTTTACATCAAAAAAGATTAGCCCGCAACTTTTTGCCTGAGTTCTTTTGTTTGGCATTGAAGGGTTATAAATATAACTTTCCGTTGTTGTGCAGTTGTTGTTGAGCTTTATTCCGAAATAAGCATCATTTTTTAAGGTAAAACCCTGGAAGCTTGATACTTTTAAGTTTCCGACTTTATTGTTTGAGCTATCCTGCAAGGCTAAATTAAGATAAGTCGCATCAGGAGTTTTTCTGATGCCTGACAATCTTTTTTTGTATATCGCCAAAAGCCTTGAAGCAGACGAGCTCGATTCAACTGAAAATTCTCCGCTCGAATCTTTCAGGCGTGTTAAAATATAGTTTTTAGTGTTTTTTGCAAGCATTTGTTTTGTTGCAAAATCTATTTGAATATATAAATTGCTGCCGGCTTTTGTAAGTGCTTCATGTTTTATATTATTCGGACGCAAAACATGAAGCACAATTACATACATAATGCCGACAATTGCTATTACAATCAATGATTCAGCGAGTGTATAAGCAAAAGATTTATTCAAGTTAATTACCTCTAGATAGCATAATCTATACCATCATCTCCAACGGGTAAAATAAATCTGTCTTTACCTTCTACATTCGGTTCTTCAGAGCCATTTATATCAAAAAAGATAAGACCCTGTTTAGGACTTGCATTTGTTGTTGTTTTTTCACCCGGGAAAATTGTAGGAGCATTTGTTTGCGCTCCTGTTTTTATTGCCATACAAGCTCCGTCTTTTAAGAAAAACGATACATTATAGCCGGTTTGGGCGCAGTCCTCTGTTGTTGTTGTTTGTCTTGTTGCTGTTAAATATTTTTTATATAAAGTTGCATTATGTGTAGCGTTTGAGCTAAACGCATAGGTAGTGGCCGTTCCCGGTTGATAAAGCGCTGTCATTGTACCATCCAGAGAATTATTAATCAGAATTTGGGTTGTTGCCGTGTCAATTTCGGATAATACTTTTTTAGCCAGTATTTTCATCCCTTTGTCTTTAAATTCAGCTGGTTTTAGGGTTGTAATCATAATTGTTGCAATGATACCCAGGATTGTCATAACGAGGATTGCCTCTGCCATTGTGAAAGCTTGTTTGATTTTCATTTTGTGTCTCCTTTAATCGTTGTTGTACTTGATTCCTCGTGAATAAACAGGCAGTATATATTGGTCAGAGCCAAGTTTGTTGGGTTTTTTGTATGCATTAATATCATAAAATATTGAACCGCATACGTTGTTTACTTCAAACTTTCCTTTATGTTTTGGTGGATTTGAGTTTTTTTCTGTTGCGCTGCAGCTTTCATAAAACCTAAAACCAATTATCATACCGTCATTCACATAAAAAAAGTTAGAATAAGCGGTTTTTATTGGTTCGGATGTTGTTTTTCCGTTATAGTCTTTAATTTTTTCGGAAAAATACTCTCTATTTGTGTTTACATTCATAGCTACATCGGATAAATATTTCCGATACAGCCCCGCCATTCTTTCCGTTGCGCCCTTATCTTCTATTGAAAAGTATGTTTTGTTATCAGTATCTTTTATTCTTAAAAAGTCGTCATAGCTTGAATGAAAAAGAAGAATTTCTGATGTTGCCTGCTCTATGTATTCTGCCATTTTAACCGACATTGTGTCCCAGCTTTTTTCGTTGGGGTTAATGGTTAAAAGCGTAGGATAAGCAAGTATTGCAATAACTCCGAAGATTACTATTACAATTATTGCCTCAGTTAAAGTAAAAGCAGGAGTATTATCTAAAATTCTATTCATATTTATTATTATACCCAAATTTGAACTTTATTCAATTTAGCATCATCTAAATATATGAATACATAAAGACTTTATATTGGGATAATATAAAAAGAAGACAGGAAAAAGTGTATTTATATGATTAGAAAAAATAAACATTTTAAAGCTTTTACATTGACAGAAACCCTCATTGTAATGAGTATTTTAGGAGTTATTGTTGCGCTTACGGCTTTTTCAACTTTAACTTCGGGTGAAATCAGAACTAAAAGAATCGTTGCTCTTTCGAATTCTTTTTTTTCAAACGTTGAAAATTCTTATCAGGGAATATTGTTAAAAGAAACTTTTGGCGGAACTATTGTAAATATTGACAATAATCCTTATGATATAGAAGCTGACAGTAAAAAGCTAAGAGATATATATGCAAAGTATTTGGAAGGCGAAAATATTGATTGTTCAAGGCTTGTAGTAAATTCAGACGTAGGAAAAAATTTTAAAAAAGACGAATTGCAATGCATTATTACAAATCAAAAAATAATAGCGGGAATATATTTAAACAGAAATTGTTCCGATACATATCAAATAAAAGAATACTACAATCAAAACAGCGGACTTAGAATTGTTGAAAATGTCTGCGGGTATATTCTATATGCCACTCCGGACTCAAGAGGCATATATGGTAATGATGTTTTCACCATAGCTCTTGGAAAAGTCAGAATTAAATAAAATCCGGGTTTAAACCCGGATTTTATTTAATTATTATTTTTTAACAATTTTAATTGCACTATCAGGACAAGTTAAGGCACAAGTTCCGCAGCCTATGCAGAGTTCAGGATCAGGCTCTACACAAGGAGTTTGGTATAAACCCACTTCTTTTGACCATTTTAAGCATTGTTTAGGACACTTTACCATACAAAGACCGCAGCCTTTACATAGTTCCGAAAACATATACCAGTCAGCTTTTCCTTTTGCCACATTTTCGATTTTATAACCTTTGTATTTTTTTTCTTCCGCCATTATACACCAACCTTGTCTATCATTGCCATGCCCATTTCAAGAGCTTTGTAGTTCAATTCTCTTAACTCGGGTTTAGCTGCAAATTTTTTGCCTAAGGCAATTTCCATAGCATTTTTAATATCTTCCAATTTTAAAACGTTTGTTGCTTTTAACAGTACTCCTAAAATCATAATATTAAAAACACGAGCGCTTAATTGTTCGTTTGCAATTTTGTTTGCCTCAACTGCAATAACTTCCTTGCATTCAACTTTCGGTTTGTTTTCGCAAACAGAAGAATCATATACTACTATGGAATCTTTTGAAGTATATGTTTCGCACCTTTCAATGGCTCTATCCGAAAGGGCTATTATAATATCGCCTTTAGCAAATCTTGGTTCTCCGATTTTTTCATCTGCTATTTGACAAAAAGCAACAGAAACACCACCCCTTTGTTCTACTCCAAAGTTTGGAATATATAGGATTTCTTTTCCTGCTTCATATCCTGCTTCAACAAGGATTTTTGCAATAGATTGAACGCCTTGTCCGCCTTCACCTGCCAAAACTATTTTTGTTCTTGCCATAATTTACTCCAATCCTTCTCTTATCAGAAATTCTTTTACTTCAAAACATTCTTCCATTGTTTTGAGTCTTCCCCAGGTATCAACATTATTTGTTCTCCAGTTTAGGGGACAAACAGACAATACTTCAACAAAGGAATATCCGCCTTGAGCTGTATTTTTAAGAGCTTTTTTGAATACAGTGTTTAATTTTCTTAAATTAGAAACAGAAGCTCTTGCAACATAAGATTTAGCCGGGTCTGCAATTGAAGCAACAAGCTCGGCAGCTTTTGCGGGGCGTCCGGTAACTTCGCAGTCTCTTCCATATGGAGTTGTTTCTGTTTTTTGACCGGGCATTGTAGTAGGACTCATTTGTCCGCCTGTCATACCGTAGTTTGTGTTGTTTGCAACAATCACCAAAAGATTTTCTGCTCTTGTTGCAGCATTTACAAGATGTTGAGCTCCGATTGCAAGTCCGCCGCCATCGCCCATATAAGCAATTCCTACTGTTCCGGGGTTTGCTCTTGTAACACCATATATTACGGGAGTGGTTCTGCCATGATGAGTTTGAACAGTATCAAGGTTCATATAATTCCAAGATAATAAAGAACAGCCGATGTCACAGCCAAATACTGTTCTTTCGTTTAGTTCAAGTTCATCTATTGTTTTTGCTAAAGTTTTTAAAATCATACCATGACCGCATCCGGGGCAAAATTTAGATGCACCGGCTTCAGCATTTTGCGCTTTAGCTAAATCAGGTTTTATATCTAATGTTGTAATCATTTTATTTCCTCATCAATTCTTGATTTATACACCTGCCATTTGGCGTACCATGGCTTCAACTTTTTCAACTATATCATCGCCTGTTACGCCAACGCCCATTTTAAACAATGTTTGATATGGAGTAGTAAGACCGTATAGTTTTTCCAGGCACATCTGAGCAAGTTGTCCGTTTGCTGATTCTGTAAATAAAATCTGTTTTGCTTGTTTAACTGCTTTTCTCATTGGTTCAACCGCCAAAGGTCTTATTGTGATTGGTCTGAATAAACCTGCTTTAATGCCTTTTTGTCTTAATTCGTCTACTGCTGTCATTGCTGATCTTGCAACAATACCATGGGCAATAATAAGAACTTCGGCATCTTCAGCTTTATATTCAAGGTATTCTTCAACTTCTTTGCTCATTTTGTCATAATCAATTTGGTATTGATCAAGCTGGCTCATTAATTCTTCTTCTAAATTGAATGTGTTTCTCAAATGATTAGCTTCTCTGTCTACCCCTATAACACCGGGTGCTCTAAGCATAGCAGGTGTTGCTTCCATTTTAATGCCTCTGGAAATCGGATCATACAATGTAACCGGTTCTCTCATTTTGCCTTGATATCCGTCAGCTAACATGAAAGTCGGGAAGCGGTATTTCCAAGCAGTATTAAAGGATTTAATCATGTAATCATATAAATCCTGGTGTCCTGCCGTTGAATATACAATTCTGAAGCCTTCCCCGTTTCCTCCAAAACAAGTTAAACGTGTTTCTTGCTGGGCATAAATTACTGTAGCAGTCGAAGGGCCTCCTCTTTGCATAACTGCGCAAACAAAAGGAATTCTCATCATCTCAGCCATTGATTGAGCGTCTTGCATAATGACATTACCAGGACCTGCCGTAGCCGTAAAAGCCCTTTTGCCTGCTAAAATACCGCCAATTGTTGAAAAACCGGCAGAAATTTCATCTTCGGTTTGTAAAAATCCTGCTTCGGTTTTAGGCAGCAATTTACACCACGTGTGCATGATTTCATTTTGAGGTGTAATCGGGTAACCATACATAAACTCAGCTTCTGCTGCATTTGCGGCATAGGCAATTACTTCATTACCCGTCAAGAACATTCTGGTGTCTTGAGTGATAAGTTTTTTAACCATAATTAATCCTTAAACCTTTAAAAAGTAAACTATATACACTTTAAAAGTACTACAAAATTGTTTTTACTTCAAGAATATTATTATTTCTTAATATGTTTTATCTTTAAACAGGCAATAAAAATTATTTACATGTTTTATATAACTGGAATTAAAGGAGCGCTGCATGATAATAAGGAAGATTGAAAACGGTTATTTTTTTCACGGTTTAAAGACGCCAAACAAAGTATATACCAATACGGTCACTCCTCCTTTTTCAAAAAATATTTCCTTCGGAAAAACCTATGCTTCTGCTATAGAAGCCAAGGTTTTAGGACAAATTCAGCAAAAATTTATTACAAAAGATAAAACCCGCCTTGGGGTGAATTTTAATCCCAGAACAGGTATAGTTAACTTTAAAGTTGCTTCTAAAAATGCCGAAAAGGTTTTTCTTTGCGTTTTTGATGAGCCAAAGGCAAAAAAGCCTTATTTAACTTTGCCTATGGAAAAAAACAAGGATGTATGGCAAACTTCTGTTCCGATAAAATCTTTGGGCGGAAAAAATAAACCAATTTATTACGGCTATAGGGCTTTTGGTGAAAATTGGCGTTATAGCGAAGATTTTTTTGACGAAAACGGAAATATAAAAAATCCAAAAGCAGGGTTTAATTCTATTGTTGATGAAAAAGGCAATCGCTTTAACCCGAATAAAATTGCAAGTGACCCTTGCGGAAGAGAATTAAGCCATTTGCCTTCAGACAATCCCGATGGAATTCCTGCGTTTTTTTCAACATATAAACCGTTTGAAGATAACTCATCCATTGCTCCAAAGAGTGTTTTTACGGTTGAAGTTCCAACACTATTATCAAAAACAACAGATAGAGCCCTTGTCGATGAAGTAATAGGTGAAGTTCACATTAAGGATTTAAGTATAAATGAAGATGTTGATGCCCCGGGGACTTTTCTTGGTGCCGGTCAAATGGCAAAAAAAGTAAAAGAAGCCGGTATATCTATGGTTGAATTCTTGCCGCTTCAAGAATTTGACCACAAAGAAGGATATGATGGAAACTATTGGGGTTATATGACTTTAGGTTTTTTTGCACCTGCTAAAAAATACTCCAGCGATAAAACCCCCGGCGGTTCTTTAAGAGAATTTAGAAAAATGGTTGATGCTTATCATAAAGAAAATATAAAAGTATGTATGGATGTTGTCTATAATCATACAGGCGAAGGAGCAAATATTGGTGGCGAAAAAGATAATGCAAAACAGATGAGTTTTGCTCTTTTGGATAATCAAATGTACTATAAACAAAATGGCGGATATTATAACCAAAATTCAGGCTGCGGAAACGATATTAATGCCGCTGATAGTGAAGTTATGGAAATGATAGCCGATTCAATTGCCTTTTGGGCAAATCAAGGGGTTGATGCCTTTAGATTCGACCTTGCAGCAGGCCTTTTAGATACCAAAGAAGGAAATAATGTCTATTTTGATACCAATAAAAGTATAGTTGGAAAACTTGCAAAAAAACTTGAAAAAAAAGGAATAAAAGTAAAAGCTCCGGATGAAAAAGGTCCCGGCATAACTTTAATAGCTGAACCTTGGACTTGCGTCGGGGATTATGCATATCAAATTGGTAATTTTCCGACAAATTGGGCTGAGTGGAATGATAAGTTCAGAGAAACAATTAAAAAAGTATCCCACAGTCCTTTTGAATACACTCCAAGGCAGCTAAGAGATGCTCTTGAAGGTTCAAGAGGTGTTATGAAAGCTTTCAATAAATCTGTTAATTATACAAATTCCCATGACGGATATACGCTTGCAGACAATAATGAACTCTGGCGCTACGGAGGCGACAGCGGCCGCAGGGAAAATGAAATTAAAAAACAAATTGCCCTGACTTTACTTGCCCAAGGTACTCCAATGCTTCAAGTCGGAGATATTATAGCGCATTCAAAAGGCGGCAATAATAACACTTATTGTTTGGACGATGATACAAATTATCTTGACTTTTCAAAAATCAATGATTCAAATAGTCTTGAATATAGAATATATGATTTTACAAAAAATATGATTGATTTTAGAAATTCTCATGATTCTATAAAAACCAATCAAGCTCAAATTCAATACTTTAAACCCGATGGTTCAATTGCGCATGATTGGGATAATTCTTATTGGAATAATACAAATTCAAATATAATGTGCTATAAAGTTAATGATAAAAAACCGCTTTTTGTTTCAGTTTCATCAGATGCAAACTTTATTGATGTTAAACTTCCAAAAGCCGATGACGGGAAAAAGTGGTATAAAGTATGCGATAGCGCTCGTGAAGATTCTTTTGGCGTATTAGAAAATATGTCCGATGTTTTTATTCAACACCCTTATTCTATAGTGCTTTTCGAACAAAGATAGCTTTCTTTATCAATCTCATACAATCCTTCAGTTAAAATAAATCTTCCCAAAGGAATAACTGTTGAGTATTGTTCCAGGGATTCAATAAAACAGGGATTTTCGCAAAAGCCTCCGCTAAGACATATTTTGGGGGCACCTTTAACAAAATTGAAAGCATTGTATGCAATTCCATGGACAAATTTTGATATTGCAATATTTGGCTTTAAGCCATTTGCAACATCATCCATGATTCGCTCCAGTCCAAAAATTCCACAAGTTACAGCATATTTTTCTTTTGTAAAAACTAAGTCTTTAATATCTACTTCATAAAACTTTAAAAGCATTTCAATAGTAGCCCCTGTTGCTGAAGCGCAAGAGCAATTCCAGTCTAGGTCTTTGAATTTTTTGTTTTCAAATTTAATATATTTAATATCTCTTGAGCCTAAATCCAGAACTACAAAATCGTCTTCTAGATACTTTTGAGCTCCTTTTGAAAGTGCCACTACTTCGTTTTCATATATTCCCTGTTTTTTAGTTAGGCTATGACCAGTGCATTTTGTATAGTCGGCATCCTTTTTTTTGAAGTCAGAAGTTTTTTCTATTGTGTAAGTTTTTTTTTCGTTTTCAATTTTTAAAATTTTCGTCCAGGTTGTGCCTGCATCTATGTATAATTTTTCCATTTTTTACCTTAACTTTAAAAACGCTTCAATTTTTGCCTTTGCGCTATTGGTGGGGGTTGAATCAATATCTATATAAAGACCTTGGTATTTGTCTGCAAGATATTTTGCAAGATAGTTTTTAGAACAAAAAGATTGAGCAAAAAAGATAGTAGGAATATTTTTATCAACATACATTTCAAGTTCAAAATCCCCCGGGTATTTGGCTTCAACTGCTCTACACCAACCAAACACTTCTGTTTCATTTGGGAATAGTTCAAGAATAGATAAATCATTTGGTGGTACTCCCCAAAAACCAAATCTTGCCTTGGTTTGAGGTAAGCTAGAGTAATCTTTTTGTTCAATTATATTTTTTGTTATAATTTCAATTTTTTCCCTTAAGCTTAAATTGCTTTTACAAATAGGTAAAGAAAGATTGTTAATATTAGGACATTTATCTTCAAAAGTCGATTGGATAATATTAAAACCCTGTTTTTTTAAAATTTCACTTACAAAAAAAGCACTATCGCACTTGTCTTTTCCAATCGGAGCAAGTATTAAAATAATCCTTTCTTTAAGATAAAGTGCATTGTTTAAAATATTTTTTATAATTACGCAATAAGCTTCAGGTGTCGAATTTTGTTTTGGATAGTTAAAATCTATATCCAAATCAATAAATTTTGCATTTGGATATTTTTTTTTCATATCTTCAATCAATTCAATTCTTGGGTAACCCCAAAAGCCAATAATATCTTTCATTTAGTTATTATACCATTAAAAAAATCTTTTCAAGTTTAATACGGTCTGTAGTTATCTTTTAGCCATTTTATTGCTTTTTTTGTTGGATTTATGATAAGTTTGTAAATTATTTTTTTGAAGTTATTAAATGTAATTATTTCATCTAGTTTTTTAGGATATAGTTTTAGAATCCAATTGAATTTATTGGGGTATTTTGTTGTTAAAAGTTTTATTGTTTTATAGACTATTATTGGATAAATCCAGCCAGAACCAACTTTTATCTCCATTAGTGTGTTTGAAATTATTAGTTTATAACTTTTTATAACAAATTCAAAAAACGGTAGGTCATTAAAGTTAATTGGAAAACTTAGCGAAAGAACAATTTCAACAAATAGAATAAATATTATAGCCTTAAAAAAGGGGAGACTGTCTAAAATTTTAATTAGTCCTAACTTTTTTGCAATGAAGAATTTAAGAAAATAACAAATACCACGAGTCATTATCAATGCTATAAAACAAGTAAATTCAATTGCACTGCCTTTAATCAACCAAAAAATAGGCGTAAAACAAAATCCGAGAATAAGGTATAAGATTATTCCAAATGATAAAAGACCACCGTTTAAGTAGTATAAAACAAATATTCTTAAAATATTTAGACTTAGGTTTTTTAATTTTTGCATATTGTTCTTATTTTTTTATCAGTTTATTATAGTCTTTACCCCATATTTTTTCAAGTCAGCCAATAACATATGTTTCATATGTTTCAAAAAATAATTTATTTATATACTAAAAAATATATTGATAAAGTAAAAAAAATATGTTATATTAAAAATGTATTGTCTGGAATTAAGGAGAAAAAAGATTGTTTCAAAAAAATTATAATGAATTAAAAAATACCCTTTATTCGGGTTTTACCGGAACAGTTAGTTCAACACCTTCTTGGTATGATAAAGTTGAAGATTTTTTAGGTGGTAGTAATGACATTTACACTTCCCCTGTTGAAGATGAGGATGAAGACGAAGAGGACACTGAAGAAAATACAAATAACCAAAACCAACAAGATGACAAAACTAAGGATAAAGAAGACAATAAAACAGATAGTGACGATGAAGAAACAAATAACAATTTAACAAATAATGAAGTTAATAAAAATAAAAGGGAAAATATACCTTATACTAATGACTCATATGAAGAGTCAAAATCTAACAATAAAAATAATAAAATAGCACTCAAAAATAGCACCGATTCTTTATTAAAAGGTAAAATTAGCAATAGTGATTCCAAAGAAAAAACACCTAAAATTGACCCTATTATTGACGATAGTAAAGATAATATTTACAAACTTCAAGATAAAGATACTTTTGAAAAATTTCAGAAAAGAGACGAAGTAGAAGAAATTAAAGACGCACTTTACAATAAAAACAGCAAGAAAAAATTTGATACTATTATTGACGATAGTAAAGATAATATTTACAGAAGAGCACAAAATAAGGATGAAATTCAAAAAAATCAACAAAAAAATGAGATCGATATAGAAGAAATTAAAGACGCGCTCTATAATAAAAAAGCTGAAGAAAAAACACCTAAATCCAATCCTGTTATTGACAATGGTAAAGATAATATTTACAAACTTAAAGATAACAATACTTCTTTAGAAGAAATTAAAGAAGCTTTATACGGCAAAAAGACCGTAGGTGAACTTAACAAATTTAGCAAGAAAATTATTTATATGCCTGAAAAAATAAAAGATAAAAGCATAAAAGGGTTAAAAAAATTCTTGGGAGGAGGTATAAAATTTATTATAAAAAATGCGCCTCTAAAGTTTCTTGCGGATAAAGTTGGAAAAGATTATAGTTCACTTTATAATTTAGGAGCAAAATTTGCCCTTGGTAAAGACGCTGCTGGAATGCTGGATATATCACACAAAAAAATAAATGATGAAAGTTATATAAAAAATGCTATTAAAATTGACAATTATAAAGATAAAAGATTTGAAAAATACGAAGGATATTTAAAAGAAAAACTAACAGAGCAGTTTAAACACTACAATATAGATATAAATGAAATTCCTGGATATTACTTTATACCTGAATCAGAGCCTTCTCAAAGAATTGTCAATGATTCAGAATTTAGAGATTTTTTAAAAAACAATAAAGATAATATTTTAAATAACAAAGGAAATTTAAGCATTGAATTTAAAAAAGATAATCTTTATTATGCTCATCATTATGCAGATTTTATAAATTATAAATTTAATGAAAGAGGAGATCTCTTGGGGGATGTTTCTGACACAAATGATTATAATGAAAATGAGACAACAAAAATTGTCAAGGCGGGGGATATTGCAATGAAAAAAGGCGACTTAAAGCCTTTATTTACAATTAAAGGTGTAATTGCTCCAAAAGAACTACTTGAAAAAATATGGGGGAAGGATTATATTGAATTAATAAAAAATAAGGATAAAAAATGAATGCATTAAAAGTTTTTTTAGTAAATATTATAAAAATAATATTTTTTTACTATTTAGTGCAATTTTCAGACTTTTTGTTTGGTGCTATACACTTAATTAATGCTATTTTATCAGATGTTGTATTTAAGGGAACACATGAATTTTTTTATATTATTACTTTTTACTCTTTATGTTTTTTGTTTTCTTTTCTTGTGTACTTCATTGCAAAAAAGTTAGGGTTGATTAAAATTATAGATAATCTATCTTTTTTTAAAGCTTTATTATTTATAATCTTTGTTGAAATTATTCTTACACTATCTTTTCCAATTAACTTTAGTGACCTTCCGTTTTTTGAATTTGTTATAAAAGAACACAAACGAATAATCTCAAATACATTTGGCAATTCATTACTAGGTTTTGGTTGGATTTATCCAATAATAGCGTATAAAACAATAAAATTCTTAACAACAAAATATCCTAATAAATTCAATTGGATTCTAAAACTATATCCTAAAAAACTAGATGAAATAATTACATTTAATAACTTCAAAAAAATAATTTACAAACTTATCATAAATCCAACAAAAAAAGCAATAAAATGGCTAAAAGATAACTACAGAAATAAATATTAAGGCAAAAAAATAAGCCGGCATAAAAATTATGCCGGCATTGGTTTACTATGCTACTAAACTCTTGATGCAATTACTCTTGCAGTATAAACACCTGAAGCACTTGCTTGCATTAAGCCTCTTGTAACGCCTGCGCCATCTCCTATTGCAAACAGGTTTTTTACCCCAAGCGTTTCAAGCTCATTCGAGATTAATACTCTTGCACTATAAAACTTTACTTCTATACCATACAACAAAGTATATCTGGAAGCAACACCCGGGGCAATTTTATCGAGGGCATAAAGCATTTCAATTATACTTAAAAGTTGACGGTATGGTAAAACCAAACTTAAATCACCGGGAGTAGCGCATTCTAAGGTAGGTTGAATTATTGATTCTTTAATTCTTTGCGGAGTGGAGCGCCTTCCTTCTAATAAATCGCCAAATCTTTGAACCAGAATGCCGCCTGATAGCATGTTTGCCAAAGATGCAATGTGTTGTCCGTATTTAATCGGCTCATGGAACGGCTGGGTGAATTTTTTTGAAACAAGCAGGGCAAAGTTTGTATTTGGAGTTTTTTTATCGGCATATGAGTGCCCATTAACGGTTGAAATACCATTGTAGTTTTCATTTACCACTTCGCCATTAGGATTCATACAGAAAGTTCTTACTTCATCTCCAAAAGTCGGACTATGATAAATTAGTTTTGATTCATAAAGTCGGCTTGTTATAGGTTCCATAACCGCAGCAGGCAGTTCTACACGAACCCCTACATCAACGGCATTGTTTACCATTTCAATTTTATGTTTGATAAATTGTTTTGATAACCAATCTGCCCCTTCTCTGCCGGGAGCTACTACAACATATTTTGCCAGATATTCTTTACCTTCTTTTGTGGTAAAACCTTTAATTGTGCTGTTTTCAATGATTAATTCTTCAACTTGTTCATTATTTACTATGTCAATTCTGTCCATTAGATAATCTTGCATGGATTTTAATACAGCTAAAGATTTTTCTGTTCCTAAATGCCTTACAGGCGAGTGAACAAGTTTCAATTCCGCAAGGGTTGCGGCATGTTCTATATCTGCAAAATCTGCTCTGTTTGTGCCAAAAACAGTTTTTGTTGCCCCGTGTTCAAGGTATATGTTATCGCAGTAGTTGATTAAATTTTCTACTTCATTGTATGGCATATAATCAACTAAGTGTCCGCCAACTTCCGGTGTTAGTGTTAATTTACCGTCTGAAAATGCTCCCGCTCCGCCCCAGCCGCAAAGCAGTCCGCAGGTTTTACAACTTAAACATTTTTTTTGTCCTTCTCTTATAGGACAAATTCTTTTTTCAATTTTTCTGCCTTTTTCAATTAACAGAACTTTCCAGTCGGGTTTTAATTTTGTAATTTCCAAAGCAGTAAAAATCCCAGCAGGACCACCGCCGACAATTGCAATATCGTACATCTTTTTTCCTTTTCGCTTTGATTCTTGAATATATAACTGTATCGGGCAAATTCCTATCTTATTGTACTATAAACAAAATATTTTTAAGTTTTTTTAGTATTTTTTTAACAATTGTTAAAAAAATCCCGAAAGCTGTGTTTCGGGATTTTTATATGGTTTTATACTGAAATTTATAACGACAATATAGCCTTTAAGTTTTCCCATATTTCACTAATGGGATTGTCTGCTTCGATTTCTTTTAAGATTCCCATTTGTTTAAAATATTCATACAATGGAGCTGTTTCTTTTTCGTAAGTTTCAAAGCGTGCCCTTGCGGTTTTTTCGTTATCGTCTTTTCTTGTAACCAGTTTTGTATCGCATATATCACAGTAGTCCATAATTTTTGGCGGATTAGATATAAGATTATATATCGTACCGCATTTGGGGCAGGAGCGTCTGTTTATTAGTCTTTGAACCAATATTTCAGTGTCGATATTAAAGTATATTGCAACAGCATCGTCTTTCAAATTGAATTTTCCAATGCTGTCAAGTATGTCTTTTAGAGCTTCCGCTTGTTCGATTGAGCGTGGAAAACCGTCTAAAATATATCCTTGAGAGCAATCATCTTTAGTTAATCTGTCTTTAATAATATTCGAAACAACTTCTAAAGGCACTAATTGCCCTTTGTCTATATAGCTTTTTGCAATTATTCCATATTCGGTATTGTCTTGAATATTTTTTCTTAATAAAGAGCCTGTATCAATATGCGGGATTGATAACTTATCTGCCAATCTTGAAGTTTGAGTACCTTTTCCCGAGCCCGGAGGGCCTAAAAATATGAATACTTTTTTCATTTTGTTTCCTTTTATTGTTGCAAGAAACTTTCATAGTTCTTGGCTAACATGTGAGTTTTAATTTGATTAATAAAATCGAGAGCAACACCAACAAGGATGATTAAACTTGTTGCACCTATACCTTGGAATGTTGTTATGTTTGTTACTTTGGTTGCAATTGTAGGAATCATTGCAATTATTCCAAGTGCCAATGCTCCGATTAGAGTAATTCTTGTTAAAATCTCGTTTAATTTATCGGCTGTCGGCTTTCCCGGTTTAACACCCGGAATTGCCGAACCATATTTTTTTAGGTTGTTTGCAATTTCTTTTGGCTGCATTGAAGGAATTATTGAAGCATAAAAGAATGTTAAAGTTACAATCAATACAAAATAAATTATATAGTAACTTGTTGAATTTGCACTGAAAATCAGATTTAATTTTTCAAAAATTCCTGCAAGCATAACATTGTCTATGTGCATTTGTTGAACAAATCCCAAAACTGTTGCCGGAAACAACAGTATTGCTACTGCAAAGATGATAGGCATAACGCCGCCCGGGTTAAGTTTGAACGGAATATTAGTATTGCCTCCGCCATAGACCTTGTTTCCAACTTGTCTTCTGGCTGAAACTATAGGAACTTTTCTTGCAGCTTCGTGGAGTACTATAATAAAGATTATGGTTGCAAGAAAAATAGCAATCAAAACAGCAAGCCCTAACTGTAACATTGAATCTTGCGAAACAAGTGTTGCTGTTCTGTTGCAGTATAGAGGAATACCCGCTATAATACCTATAAAAATCAACAGCGAAGCTCCGTTTCCTACGCCTTTTTCGGTTATAAGTTCAGCCAACCACATAACGATTATAGCTCCTGCTGTTAAAGATACGGCAGACCCTATAAAAAACATTACAGGATTAACATTCGGAAGTATTGCTCCCGGTAATTTATATAAGGCAAGGGCAAATATTATTGATTGGAAAAGAGCAAGTCCTACAGCAAAAATTCTTGTCAACTGCTGAATTTTTCTTCTCCCTGCTTCGCCGTCTTCTTTCTGTGCTCGTTCCAGGGAAGGAATGATTACAGCCATCAATTGCATTATAATTGATGATGTGATATACGGTCCTATACCTAAAGCAAAGATTGAAACTTTACCTAAGGCTCCACCTGAAAACATATCCAAAAAACCAATAAGGTTGTTTCCTCCTGCAAGGTTTTGGAATACTTCGTTATTTATGCCATAAATCGGCAATTGTGCACCAAATCTAAATAAAGCAATAATGGCAAAAGTGAATATAAGCTTTTGCTTTAATCCACTTGCTTGCCAACTTGCCATTAAATTTTGCACAACTTTATCCGAGTCGATATTCTGTTGCATTATACCAATTCTGCCTTTCCGCCTGCTTTTTCAATTTTTTCTTTTGCGCTTGGGCTGAAATAGTGAGCTTTCACTACAACAGCTTTGTTTATTTCACCGTTTCCAAGTACTCTAAGTGCGACAGCGGCGGAGGAAGCTTTTTTGTTTTCCTGTAAATATGTTAAGTCAATTTCTTCAACATTTAATTCAGCAATTTTTGAAACATTGATTTCAGCGGATTCTTCTCTGAATTTGTTTTTGAAACCTTTTAATTTCGGCATTTGACGATATGATGGCATTTGCCCGCCTTCAAAACCACGTTTGTGTGAGTTGCCGGATCTTTGTCCTTCACCGTTGTTTCCACGGCATGACGTTTTACCGTGGCCTGATGCTATACCTCTGCCTTTGCGTTTTTTAGTGTGAGTTGCACCTTGAGCCGGTTTTATATCTTCTAAATTTAACATTATATTAAACCTTCCTATTATTCTACGATTTGAACTAAATGAGGTACTTTGTTTACCATACCTATAATTGTAGCGCTTGGAGCATGTTCTACTATTTGGTCTTTTTTCTTTAAACCAAGAGCACGAACTACTCTGATTTGTTTTTCGCTGGCACCTATCGTGCTTTTAACCTGTTTAATTTTTATTTTTTTATCTGTCATTTTTTTATACCTTTAACTATTTTTGTCCTAACATTTCTTTAACGCTGATGCCGCGGATTTGGGCAACATCTTTGAATGTTTTTAGAGCTTTAAGCGCATTTAAAGCAGCGTTTGCAGCGTTAAGCGGAGACTTAGAACCTAGTGATTTAGACAGGATGTTTTCAATTCCTGAAAGCTCTAATACTGCACGAACCGCACCACCTGCAATAACACCCGTACCTTTTGAAGCAGGTTTTAGTACAACAGAACCTGCTCCTGAGCGTCCTGTAATCATATGCGGAATCGTTGTATTAAATATTGGAACTGTTATTAGGTTCTTTCTGGCATCTGCTACAGCTTTTTGAATAGCAATAATAACTTCCGCTGCTTTTGCAACGCCCATGCCCACTTGACCTTTTTTGTTGCCAACAATAACAATTGCTCTGAAGGAAAGTTTTTTACCGCCTTTAACAACTTTTGTTACACGACGAATTTGAACAACTTGTTCTTTCCATTCTGATTCGGTTGGCTCAACTGTTTCAATTTTTCTTCTTCTGTTTTTTCTTTGGGGTTTTTTTGTTTCTTGAACTTCTTCAACAACAGGAGTTTGTTCGATAGCTTCTTTTGTTTCTGCCACTTCTGTTTGTTCAGCTTCCTGTGTTTGAATTTCTTTGTTTTCTTCCACGTTTATTACCTTTCTTAATTGTAATTATGCTTTCGGGATTTCCCTAAAATTAAAAAAGAACATCAAAAAATAACTTTTTTTAAAAGCTGTTTTTCATGTTCGATGTTGGGATTTCTGACATTTCTTATTTTAAAATATAAAAAAAATTTTGCAATACAATTTTTAAAGATTTTTAACAATCCAAACGTGGTATTATATTATTAGTTTGTATTATGGATATAAGAAACGGGTTTTAGGATGAAAATTTTAATTTCTAATGATGACGGTATTGCTGCAGAAGGTATTAAGGCCTTAATATTAAATCTTTCAAAAGACCATGATGTATATGTAGTTGCTCCGGATAGAGAAAGGAGTGCTGCAGGGCATTCGCTCACATTGCATTCTCCTATCAGGGTTGAAGAACTTGAGCCTCAGCATGGTTTAAAGCGAGTTTGGGTTACGAACGGAACTCCGGGTGACTGTGTTAAAATTGCAATTTGTGCTTTATTAAAACAAGAAGAACTTCCGGATATTGTAATTTCCGGAATAAACCACGGGCCTAATCTCGGGGCAGATATTTTATACTCCGGAACTGTAAGCTGTGCTCTGGAAGCTGCAATGCTTGATTATCCTTCAATTGCTGTTTCTCTTGCTTCAATGAGCCCGAATCCTCTGTATTTTGATGCAACGGCTAAGTTTATATGCAGATTTCTACCAAAATTAAAAGATATTGATTTTCCTAAAAAATCAATTTTGAATATTAACGCTCCCGCTCTTGAAGAAGAAGATATTGCCGGGGTTGAAATTACAAAACTCGGAACAAAGATGTTTACCGACAACTATGATAAAAGAATAGACCCCAGGGGTAAAGTCTATTATTGGATGGCGGGAGAATTGACATCAAAACACGAAGAAGACGGTACGGATATAGCTGCCGTACGTGCAAACAGGATATCTATTACGCCTGTAACTTTTGAGATGACCCATAAAGATATAATGAAAAACCTTGAAGATGCATTTTGCAAAGGTGGCAAGTGCTCCTGGTACGGATATGACGCTATAAAGAATTAGAAGTTTGTTGAGGGGTGGATTGAATAACAAAACTAAACACTATTAAAGCATAAGTTGGAATTATTTAACCCTCCGCCCTTAAGACCCTGAAATAAATTCAGGGTGACGGTATGCAATTAGATGCAGGCAAATTTAATCCGTTTTCATTTCTTAAATTCTAAAAAGCTGAATGATAACATCCTGACAATCTTGTTATAAACTCCCCATTTTTTTTGATTTTTTTATTGTAAAATATACTTAAAAAATAAAAAGGGGAAATAATAGTGAAAAGAGCGTATATAAGCGTTAGCAACAAAGAAAATATAGAAATTTTAGCAAAAAATTTAAAAGACAAAAATTGGGAAATATATTCAACATCTAATACTTTTAAATACCTTAAAGATAAAGGTATTGATGTAAAAGAGAGTTCTCTTTTGACGGGTTTTGATGAGCTTTTAAAAGGAAAAGTAAAATCTTTGCATCCAAAAATTTTCGCCGGAATTCTGGCAAATGAGACGGAAAGAAAACAAGAAGATATAATCCCGTTTGACCTTGTGGCAATTGATTTGTATCCTTTTGAAGAATATATTGACAAGAATGTTGAGCTGCAAACTCTTATAAATAATATTGATATTGGCGGCGTAGCTCTTTTAAGGGCGGCAGCAAAGAATTACAAAAATGTTATTGTGATTTCATCGGGTGATGATTATAAAATCGATATAGATGAAATTGATGAATTTAAAAAACAAGAACTTGCGCTAAAAGCTTTTATGAAAACTTCCAAGTATGACTTTATAATAAATAAAAAGTTAAGTGAAGAATTTAGAGCGCAAAGTCAAAATAAAACGTTTTATTTTGAGAAAATTAAAGATTTAAGATACGGAGAAAACCCGCATCAAAAAGCATCTTTATATAGTTACAATAAAGAAATCGACTGGGAAGTTTTAAACGGGAAAGAACTATCTTATAACAATATTTTAGATATGACATCTGCAGTTGAAATTGTAAGTGAGTTTTTTGATGTAAGTGCTGTGGCTATAGTAAAACACACAAATCCTTGCGCTGTTGCTCTTGCAAGCGACATTGAAAAAGCCTGGGACAGAGCGCTTGATTCTGACCCTATAAGTCCTTTTGGGGGGATTGTTGCTTTCAGTAAAGAAGTTGATTTAAATTTAGCCAAGAAGTTAACCTCAATGTTTTTAGAAGTAATTATAGCTCCTAATTATACAAATAAAGCATTGGATGAACTAAAAAAGAAAAAGAATTTAAGATTAGTTAAAATTAATACAAAATTAGAAGATATTTTAAAGTTTTATAATGAAGAAATAAAACTTACCCCTTTTGGAGCACTTGTACAGCAAAAAGATTCAAAAGATTTAGATGTAAATACTTTTAAAGTCGTGACAAAAAATAAGCCCGAGCAAAAAGAAGTTGAAGATATGATTTTCGCTTTTAAAGTTGTAAAACACGCTAAATCTAATGCTATTGTTGTAGCTAAAGACCTTAGAACAATAGGAATTTGCGCAGGACAAACTAGTAGGGTGGGTGCTGTCGAAGTAGCGCTCAATCGTGTTTGCGATTGCGCTAAGGGGGCTGTTTTAGCAAGTGATGGCTTTTTCCCTGCAATAGACAATATTCAAGTGGCAGCCCAAGAAAGAATCAGTGCAATTATTCAACCGGCAGGCAGTATTAAAGATATAGAAGTAATAGAAGCAGCGGATAAGTACGGAATTTCCATGATTACAACAGGAATAAGACACTTTAAGCATTAGAGGAAACAATGGAAAAATTGTTGTCAAAAGAATCAAGGGCGATATTCGGTTTTAGTTTCGGACATTTTAATGTCGATCTTTATGCTGCAATTTTAGTCCCATTGTATCCTATGATAACATCAAAGCTTGGTATTAATCTTGCTTCAATAAGCACTATTATTGCAATAGGACATCTTGTTTCATCAATGATGCAGCCTTTATTTGGATATATTTCAGACAAGCTTCACCATAGAGTCTTTATGGTCTGGGGGCTTATATTAACAAGTGTTTTTATACCTTTAACCATAAAAACAAACACGCAGGTTCTTTTTCTTTTGTGTTTAATGACAGGCATGGTAGGAAATGCCTTGTTTCACCCTCAAGTTAGTGCTTTAGTTAAAGAATTTAATAAAAATAACCCTGAATTATCCCGCTACATGGGTATATTTTTAGGACTCGGAACAATAGGGTATGCCATAGGACCTTATCTTTCAACTTTAATGGTTGAAAATTTCGGTTTAAATTCTCTTTTATATTTATCTTTATTGGGGATTTTATCGAGTGTATTTATCTATTTTTTTACACCGAAAATACCTTATTTTGATGCGAAAAATAAGGAAAATTTTACTAAAGTATTAAGAGAAATTTTTAAAAATAAAAAATGTATATATTTAACAATAATTTCTATAATTAAATCAGCAGTAAGCATCAGTTTTGGAACTTATATTCCGTTTTTGCTTAAAACAAAAGGTTTTAGCCTTGAAACAATAGGGCTTGTTGTCACTCTGTTTTTTGTTTCGGGCGGCTTGGCTACGATATTCAGTTCAAAATTTGAAAAAAGACTTTCAACAAACGGTGTTGTCGTACTTTCTTTTATGAGTGTTTTGCCTTTAGTGCTTTTGTTTTTGTATTTTTTAAATATTAATAAGTATTTTGCCTGTATTTTGTTTATTTTAACAGGGTTTTTTATACTTTTGTCCGTTGGAATAATTCTTGTTGAAGCACAAAAAGCAATTCCTAAATACACCGGAGTTGTAAGCGGGCTTATGCAGGGAGCAAGCTGGGGTTTTGGCGCATTGTTCCTGTCTCCTTTAGGTGTAATAGGGCAAGTTTTTGGCGTAGACAAAATATTAATTATAATGGCTTTTATTGCTTTTATAGCAGGCCTGTACAGCTTAAAATATAAATATCTGAATGAATAGTTATGTTGTTGATAATTTTATTTGTCATAATCAGAATATTATCCAATTCTTTTTCAAATGTTTTTCAAAAAAAACTTTCTTTGAATTATTCAAGTTCTTTTATAAATTCTGTCGCATATTTTTTCCTTTGTATAATTTGTTTAGTTTTTTTTAGTAAAATTAATCTTCAAATTCTGTACTGTTCGTTTTTTATGGGTCTTTTTGGGGCAATTGGTAATGCTTTTCAAATTAAAGCTTTAAGGTGCGGTGAATTGTCGGTTTTAACATTGATAAATTCTTATAAAGTTATTTTTAGTTTAGTTGTTGCTTTTATCTTTCTGAAGGAGTTTCCCTCAAAACCTGCTTTGTTAGGCATGATACTAATATTTTTAGGCTCATATTTTATTTTTGAGACAACAAAAGAAGGATTTAGCCTCTTGCTTTTTAAAAGGAAAGATATTTTATTTAGAATTTTTGCCGTGTTTTTTACTTCTCTTGAAGCTATTTGTATTAAAAAAAATATTCTAATGTCAAATCCTTATAATGCTCTTTTTTTATGGGCATTTAGCTCTTTTTTGTTTTCTCTTTTGTTTTGTTCTTTTAATAAGAAAACTAAAATTCAAAAAAGAGATTGTCCTTTTTTTATATCATTAATTTTGACAATGGGCCTAATGCAGTATTCGACAAATATTCTTTTTAATAAAATTCCCGTAAGCTCTGCTTTAAGCTTGTTTTCGCTGTCCTCTTTACTTAATATTTTTTTAGGATATAAGTTTTTTAGCGAAAAATCGCTTATAAGAAAAATTATAGCAGGCACTATAATGCTTTTTGGAGTAGTTTTGATTGCAAACAATTAATCGCTGTATCGTTTTAATTTTAAATTTAATATTTTAAAAGTCTCGTTATTCTTGTTATACGCTTCGTTATTTTTCCAATGGGCTTTTAAATTTCCTTTTGCGCTATAGACAAATTGCTCATTATCACCCACCTCAAATGATACACTAATGAGCCTCCCGAATCTCGAATAACCGAAAACTTTTCTTGGATAGACTGATTGGTTTACAATATCAAATTTTACTAATGAGCCTAAAGTGTTATAGTAAAAAACATTCAAGGGCATCTCATCATACATTATAGCGTAAGTTAAAAGAGTGTTTTTAAGATAAAAAGGACAAAGAATTCTATTGTCTTTTTGATAAATTTTGTTTTTAATTAATTCTAAATTTTCTTTGTTGTTGGGATCTTTTAAGTAATCTTTATAAAATTCTTTATCTATTTTTCTTTTAACATTGCTAAAAGCTTCAATTTTAGCCGTGATTTCATTGTATTGAATTCCTCCCGATATTGCACTTTGAGCAAAGACAGGATGGGATAGCAGAAAAAATATGAGTATTAGTTTTTTAAACACAGTCTAAATCCTTTAAAATATCTTGTGTATTTTGTATTAATTTAATATCTTTATTGCTTTTAAAATATGTAATTTGTCTTTTTGCAAAGTTTCTTGTATGCTGCTTTATTTTTTCAACTGCAAAATTGAAGTCTTTGTAGATTCCTTTTTCAAGGTCAAAAAATTCTTTATAGCCAATAGTGTTTTCAAGAATTTTTGAGTTTGGATACTTTACTTTGTTCTTTTCCCATTCTTGATAAAGCCCCATTTTAAGCATTTTATCTACCCTTTTGTTTATTCTTTCATACAGGACTTCTCTTTTTATATCAGGCATATACCATTTTGCAGGATATGTTTCATTGTCTTTTCTTTCATATTCACTTACCGGCCCATTTAAATAAAGGCACATTTCGATAGAGCGAATAACTTTGTCTCTGTTGTTTTGATGAATTAAATCCGCTCTTTTTTTATCCAGGTTTTTTAATTTTTGCCAGAGCGATTCATTATCCAATGAGGACAGCTCTTCTCTTAAAGTTTTATTTATGCCGATTGGTAAAAGCTCTTTTTTATCCAATAAGCTTTTTATATAAAACCAAGTTCCGCCTGTTATAATAATATTTTTGCCGTTGGATTTAATTTCTTCAATTTTTTCTTTTGCGAGTTTTACAAAATCTCCTGCCGAAAAGTCGCAATTTGCATCAACAACATCAATTAAATAATGTTTAATATTGTCTTGCTCTTGAATAGAAGGTTTTGCTGATACAATATCAAAGTCTTTGTATACAATTCTTGAATCAGCGCAAATTATTCCTGCATTAATTTTCTTCGCAAGATTTATCGCAAGATTTGTCTTCCCCGACGCCGTCGGTCCTGTTATTACAATTATTTCTTTCATGGTAGTAGTTAAATATTACCATAATACTAACAGCTATAAAATATATTGAAACAATTAAAAGCAGCATTGTTAAAAACATATTTGAAAGAGCAATTAATTTTAAGACTCCTATAAGGGAATATGTGCTGCATATTATGAAAAATATTAAAAGTGAGCCAAAAAAGTTTTTAAACAGGAATATAACGGAATTAAAGAACGATATAAATGCTTTTGACGGTATGTTTGATTTTTCATTAAAAAATATAGAGGGAAAATAAAACATAAAAAGAAAATTAAATCCTCCGCATGCAACAATAAGGGAAAGCTGCCAGGAATATATTTTATATTTTTGTTCCAAAGGAAGATTCTGTATATATTCAAGAAATTTTGCATTATCTTGAATATTATCGCTAAAGTTTGCAATAATTGGCTCTAAACTGCCAAATACTTTTGTAGCTATAAGGCTTGTAGAATAAATTATAACTAAAAACAAAAAGCAATAAACCAAAATAGCAATAACTGTGGGAATGATATTTTTCCCGATATTTTCGAAAAATATTGCAGAGTAGTTTTTATCTTTTGAATCATTGCAGGCTTCTTTAATAACGCCAAACCATCCGGATAAAAAACAAACAAATAATGCAAAAGTACAAAGTGTAAGTACTGTCATTATTGTCAAAGATTTAACAATAAAAATATGTGCAATAAGAATGTTGAAACCAATTAAAAACAAAACCAGAAGCAATGTTATAAAAGGATTGTCCACAACTGTTTTAAAAGATTTTTTAATAATCGCTGTTATACTCATGTTTATTAAATCGCCCCGCATTTACTTTTTAAATATTATAATCTATTATTAATATATTACGTGCAACTAAAAAAACAAGGTAGTAAATGTTAAGATTTTTCAAAAAACATAATTATGAAGGATTGTTAATTTGTGTTGAAGGGATTGACGGTTCGGGTAAGACCACACAAATTGAATTGTTAAACAGTTGGTTAAGCCAAAAAGGTATTGATGTAATTTTAACGCAGTGGAATTCATCTGAACTTATCTCTAAAACAACAAAAAAAGCAAAGAAGAAAAATCTTTTATCAGGAAGAACATTTTCGCTTTTACACGCCGTAGATTTCGCTGACAGACTGGAAAGGACAATTAAACCTGCCTTAAAAGCCGGGTTTGTTGTACTGGCTGACAGATATGTCTACACGGCTTTTGCAAGGGATGTTGCAAGAAATGTTGACCCTAAGTGGGTAAGGAATATGTATGGTTTTGCAATTCAACCGGATTTAACATTTTATTTTGATGTGAGTCCAAAAGACAGTCTGGATAGAATTTGTGCTAATCGTCAACCTTCTTTTTATGAGGCAGGCATGGATATGAAACTGTCAAATAATCCGTATAAAAGCTATGTTTTGTTTCAAAATAGAATTGTGGAAGAATATAAAGAAATGGTAGATGAATTTAATCTCATACAAATTAATGCGCTTGAGAGTATTCATTCAAAACAGAAATTTATAAGAAAAAAAGTAGCTGAGCTTTTAACTAAACACAATATAAAAATTGAGCTTGAGGCAGGTGAAGATGAATAAAGCACATGGATATGAAGGCTTGTTGATTGTTATTGAAGGCACGGACGGTTCGGGAAAATCCACCCAGGTTAATATGTTGTCTCAATACATAAAAGAAAAGTGTTTTGGATGCACTGTCTCGCAGTGGAAAACTTCAAGATTGATTTCGGGAGTTATAAATGAAGCAAAAGAAAGAAATATGCTGAATACAACAACATTTTCTCTTTTGTATGCCGCCGATTATACGGACAGACTCGAAAATGAAATTATTCCTGCCCTTAAAGCCGGTTTTGTTGTTTTGATGGATAGATATATCTATACGGCTTATGTTCGTGATTCAGTTAGAGGTCATGATATTAATTGGGTTAAAAACCTTTATAGTTTTGCCCCAAAACCGGATTTAGTATTTTATTTAAATGTTCCTGTTGATATTTTAATTAAAAGGCTTATTGCTAAAAACGGAGTTTTGGATTATTTTGAATCCGGAAGAGATATCGGTTTATCTACAGATATATATAACAGTTTTGAAATTTATCAAAAAAGATGCTTGGATGAATACAAAAAACTTCAAAAAGAATACGGCTTTATAACACTTGACGGAACAAAAGAAAAAGAAGAAATTCACCAAACAATAAAACAAAAAGTTGCTGAATTGCTTAAAAAACAAGTAATTTATAATTGAACATTTCTCATCATATCTTTGAGTGTTTTAATTGTTGTTTCCATTGAAACAATATCGGTTGTTTTTTGCTGCAAAAAAGCGTTTATTTGAGGCATAAGTTCAATCGCTATGTCTAATTTGGGATTTGAACCCATTTGATACATACCTACATCTATTAAGTCTTTGTTTTCCCGATACATTGCAAGCAGGTTTCTCATTTTTCCTGCAGCCTCTTTGTGCTCAGGATCTGCTATAGCACTCATTAACCTTGAAATAGAACCAAGTGAATCTATTGCAGGGTAATGGTTTTGTTCTGCTACTTTTCTGGATAGGAAAATATGTCCGTCTACAATACCTCTTACAATATCAACAATGGGGTCTGTTATGTCGTCTCCTTCCATTAAGACCGTATAAAGAGCAGTGATTGAACCTTTTTCTGAGTTTCCTGTGCGCTCAAGAGCTCTTTGAAGCCAGGAAAAAATGCTTGGAGGATACCCTTTCATTGTAGGCGGCTCTCCCAAAGAAAGTCCCACTTCACGTCCTGCCATAGCGCAACGGGTTATCGTGTCTGTCATTAAAAAGACTTTTTTGCCTTGGTCTCTAAAGTATTCACACACCGTTGTAGCTGCAAGGAGGCACTTCATTCTGATTAAAGGCGGCTGGTCTCCTGTGGCACAAACTATAACGGATTTTTTCATCCCCTCTTCTTTAAGGGCATCAACAATAAATTCTTTTACTTCTCTTCCACGTTCTCCAATTAGAGCGACAACATTAACATCGGCATCCGAGTTTCTTGCAATCATGCCTAAAAGGGTGGATTTTCCAACGCCTGAACCTGCAAAAAGCCCCATTCTTTGCCCTGTACCCATGGTTAAAAGACCATCTATTGCTCTTACTCCCGTAGATATTTGTTCTGTTATAATCGGGCGGTGGAATGCATCCGGAATAGTACCGTTTATATTCATGTATTTAGCATTTGATATATCCATAGGCTTTGAATCCATAGGCTCTCCCAGTGGATTTACAAGCCTTCCAAGCAAAAAATCTCCAACGGGAAAAAGTATGGGTGCTCCCGTTGTTTCGACCAGAGACCCTTGACCAATTCCTTCGCCGTCATATAAAAGTAAAAGTTGTGCCACATCTCCTTTAAATGCTTGAACTTCGGCTGCTTTTTTTTCTCCCGTGTAAGTTTGGATATAGCACAAGTCACCAATTTTTAACCCCGGAAGCTTAACTTCTACGGTTAAGCCTAAAAGCTTTGATACAACTCCTTTGTATTTATACAAATTAGCATTTTCTATTGTGGAAAATGTTTTTTGCTTCAAATTTTGAATTTTATACTCTAATTCTTCATTCATTAACTAAATTTTAAGCTTTTTTATATTAAAAATCAATTTTGTTTCCTATTGATTCAAAGTGAATGACACTGTTAAAGTCTTTTCTTTGTTTAACGGTCTGTGTTTGTTCTTTAGCGTATCCCAAAGTAATTATTGTAATTAGAACTTCGCCTTCTTTTAAATTCAGGGCTTTGTTTACTTTTTCGATTATGTCTTCGTTTTTAATCGTAGCTTCATTTGAAATTGCCCCAATTATACAAGAATCAATTCCTAATTCCTTTGCTTCGAGCATCATATAACTAACAGCATAAGTAACCTGTTCAACGGAGCGCAATAAAACTTTGTCTTCGCCCAATAAAGGAGGATAGAGCATTGGAATATTAAATATTTTTTCTATTCCGCTTTCTTTAATTCCCCTTTGAGCTAAAACTTTACCGAATTCTTCTTTTGACCACCCGTTTTTATCTGCAATGCAGACAATTAACGCATTTGCGCTTTTAACGTGGTTTTGGTTTCCTGATAATTCCGATAGAAGTTTTTTAACTTCAGGATTTTTAACTAAAATAAATTTCCAAGGCTGGCTATTCATCCAGGAAGGAGCATAATATCCTGCTTGCAGAATTTTTTTTAAATCTTCATTTGGAATATCTTTTTCAAGGTATTCTCTTACACTTTTTCTGTTTTTAATTAAATCCAAAAGCATATTTTTCTCCTTTTAGTTGTATTCTCCCTTTAAAAACACTCCCAAAGGGGTTTTATACAGGTTTATTTTTGTCTTTTGAAGCGTTTTATTATCTAAATATAAATTTAAAACATAAAATACGCAAGGCTTTTTAAGATGATATTTTTCAATATCAATTTCATTAATTCCGCTGTTAACAGGCAGGTATATTATATTCGCCCCCTTAATTTTAAATTCTTTATAGTTTTTAACAGTGTCTGTCATAAAAACATAGTTTGTTTTTTTATAGTCTATATCATGTCTTATAAAATTAAGGTATAGATTATGGTTGCAAAAAAGATTTTGGTAGTTTATCCTTGAATAAATTGTAAAAATAATAAGAAAAATAACAGATAGAACAATTTTTTTTCTTTTCCAAAAGTAATAAACTATAACAGACACAATTGCAAAATAATAAGGATAAAGTATATAGAAGTATCTGTAACAAAAAATCGGTTTTATTGTATAAGAAAAAACACTGCTTGCAAAAATGGTGAATATAATTGTAAGAATATTATAAAAAACAAAAAGTTTCTCTCTTTTTTTTGGGGTTTTAATGTATACATAAATTAAAACACCAAGAAAAATAAAAGGAATTATGCCTTTGGCGCAAACCGTTTGAATTGTTAAAGCAAAATCGTTTAAATCCGGCGGCTCAAGCCAGGAATTAAAGCTTGAATGAATTGAAGATTGTTTTAAGAAAATTAAAGGAATGTAAATTAAAAAGGTAATAAAATTAATAGTAAGAAAACTTAAGAGCTTTTTTTGGTTTTTCAAAAAAAGATATATTCCGAATAAAAAATTCCAAAAAACGATAAAAGCGCTATAAAAGTGTGTGTATAGAATTAAGACTGAGGATAGAAGATAAAGAAATTTGTTTTTTTGTCCGAATTTAAAAAGCAGAGTTGAGTTAACTATTGCTAAGGCAATTAAAAGAATGTAACATCTGAGTTCTTGTGAAAGATATATTAAAGGTATATTTATTGCAACAATAAAAAACCCTAACAGTGCTTTATTTTTATTTAAATTATTTTTTAGATAAATATAAAAGCAGATGTTTGAAAAAAGACCTATTAAGACGCTTGAAAACCTTAGAAACTCTTCCTTTTGAACAATTGTTCTATAAATTTTAAATAAAATAAAATATAAAGGGGGGTTCCCGGGGTCTAAAAACAAGGCTTTTAAGGGCGAATAAGAAGCGGTTGAAGAAAGAGTATATATTTCATCATCCCAAAACGGAATGGAATTTATTTGGCAAAGGCGAAAAATTAAAGCTAAGAAAAGAATGACAATAAAAGTTTTTTTGGTGTCTATTTTTTCTTTGAAATTGTATAAAAATAAGAATAAGAAAATATATGAAATGATATAAAAATTCCAGTTATAGAAAAATGATAAAAGTATAATTAAAGCTTTTTTATGGATTTGTTTTTCGTTATTTATTTTTTTGACATAGATAATTTTGTTTCCTACATAGCTGTGATATGAAGATATTGATGATTCGTTTTCAAAGTTTATATTTTTTATTTTAATATATTTTGGAATATAGAACAGATAGTGATTGTTGTCTATTTTTATATTTTCTTTTGCTTCAATGTTGTCAAAATATACTTTTGTTTTTTCTTTTTTGAAAGTAACATCAATATAGGTTTTTTCATAAAGCCCGCCAAAATATGGAATATCTATTTTTGCTCTGTTTAAAAAAGCAGATAAAGCAAAACTAAATATAAATAACAGTATAAATATTATATTTTTATTAAATCTGTTCATAAGAGTTTTACAAACAATTATAGTTTATTTGAAAGCTTTTTTTCAAGATAATTTTGAGCATAATTTAACTGTGAGTCAATATTGTTTGTAAAATCGTTATGACTGAAACTTACCCAGTAATCCGGCTCTATTCCTTTCTTATTTATATCGATTCCATTTGGAGTAAGGTATCTTGCAATAGTCAAATTCATTCCTGATTTATTTGGCAGAGAAAAAACTTTTTGAACAAGCCCTTTACCATATGTTCTTGTTCCGATTAAAACCGCTCTTTGATTATCATGGAGTGCTGAAGACAATATTTCAGAAGCGCTAGCACAGGAATTATCGATTAGAATAACAATGGGATTGTTATATATACATCCTTCTTGCTCTGCACTGTATGTGTTTTTTTTGCCTTGACGGGCGATAACATTTACAATTGTACCTTTTTTCATAAAAAGATTGGCTATTACGATGGCATTTTGAAAAAGCCCTCCTGAATTTCCTCTTAAATCTATAATTAAAGCTTTGGTGTCAATAAGGCGGTTAAGCGCAATAATGAATTCTTTAGGGGTATCTGTTCCTATAAAGCTTGATATTCTTATATATCCAATGTCATTTGAAAGTTTTTTGTAGTCTATTGTTTTGACTTTTATCTCCTCTCTTTTAACTGTTTTATTTAATTTTTTTGTTCCTCTTAAAATCTCCAGTCTTAAAGGCTCATTCAGGTTTCCTCTTATCATTTGCGCTACTTGGTATATTGACTGTCCGTTTACGTTTTGGTCGTTAACTTTTAAAATAATATCACCGCTCATTATCCCTTGATTATAGGCAGGAGCGTTTTCAAGAACATTTACAATGTATATTTTTCCTGAAATTGAAGCAATATTAATTCCGATTCCGTATAATTTTGAATTAATTGCACGGGTTTGTTCCAGAAATTCTTCTTCTGATAAAAATTTTGAATAAGAATCGTCTAAACTTGCAAGCATTGAATTGATTGCAACATAAGCATCTTCTTGTGTTTCAATTTCGTGGAGATACCTTTTTTTCCATCGTGTCCAGTTTTGTTTATTTAAGTTGCTTTCATAGTAGTTGGCTTTTACAAGTTGCCAGGTTTCCAGAAAAAGTTTTTTTGGAGGAATGTTTTTTTGATTAATCGAATTCATTGCGCTTACTTTATTGATTCGATTAATTTGATTAACTTTAAAATTTTGATAGGTAGTTAAAAACAAAACAATAATGCTTATAATAAGCCAGGAATACTGTTTTATTTTATTTTTGTTTTTTTTCTCCATCTTCTTTTTTTTCTACACCATCCGCTAAAAGTCTGTATCCGCCACCATATATTGTCTGAATATATTTATTTTTTTGAGAAGAAATTTTATTAATTTTTGCCCTTAAATGGGTAATGTGAACCCTTATTGTGTCTATATCTTCTCCTTCTTCGTATCCCCAGACTTCTTTCAGAAGTTCTTTTGAAGATACCATTGAACCTTCTTTTTGCATTAAAACATTTAATATGTCAAATTCAATCGGAGTAAGCTGGGTTTGTTTATCTTGAATTTGAACCGAGTAACTTTCGGGAATAAGTGTGATATCGCCTTTTGAAAGAATTTCTTTAACCATTAAAGAAGGAAGCTCTTGGCCGGTTCTGTTTAGAAGGGCAAGCACCCTTGCTTTTAATTCTTCAATTTCAAAAGGCTTTGTAATATAGTCATCGACTCCGCAGCTAAAACCTTCAAGTTTGTTGTTTAATTCTGATAAAGCTGTAAGCATTATAATTGGTGTTTTTTCAATTTCTTTGGTTTGTCTTATTTTTTGCGCAACACTATAACCGCTTACTTTACCCATCATAACATCAAGTATTACAAGGGCAGGTTTTTCCTGCTTTATAAGAGCAAAACCTCTTATTGGGTCTGTTGAATACAAACAGTCGTATCCGATAAGTTCCAGGTTGATTTTTATAAGTTCGCAAATTGCAGTATCATCATCAATAATTAAAATTTTATTCATATAAAAATTTTATATCCAAACAGAGGTATTTGATATATTAAAAATTAATTCTTTTACAAAATGAAATACTTATTTTGTGGTGTTTTTTTATCGTTATAGTAAAAATAAAAAAATTTGAAAGCGATTTTTGTGTGTTTAAACAAAAAGAGATGAGCTTAACATTTGTTATTGCTGTTTAGATTTTCAGGAAACATTATCCATATTGTTATGTTGTATTTTTGTGCAATGGTGTTTGCTCTTTTAACATATTTGTTGTCTTTAGTTTTATCTTCAATTATTAAAACTATTCCGGGTTTTT
>CALVAA010000007.1 GCA_944325315.1 Candidatus Gastranaerophilales bacterium | reverse complement strand
GACTCCGAATGACTAACGACACTACAATCGACATGATATGATATTCTATTTTCAATGTACGAAAAGGAAAGCGGAATTTATTGCAAATCAATAAAAAGGTGTTTCCTTAATTTCACAAACCTGTACAAGATAATACTCCAGCCGGTTGCTTTATCTACATTATCACGTCAATTTTAAATGTCAAATATTTTATTTGAAATTTTTAAAATCTTCAAACTCTAATGAGTTTGTCTTCAAAAGGTGAATTTGAAAAAATTTAATTGGGATTCGTGAGAATGTACTAACGAGTTAATTAACTCGTGTAATTATTATATTAAAACATAAAAAAATAAAATCAAGTACTTTTTCAAATTTTTTTTAAACTACTCAAAACAATATTCTTCCCAACCTGAGCCTATTAAATCTTTAGGCTTTAACTTTTTAGATTCTTTAATCCAAACATCCGAATTTTTTACTCTTATTTCAAAACAACTTGAGCAATGTTTACAAAAACATCTGACATAAGTAGGACTATGGCGTCTTGTAGGATGTTGCTCATAAGCATCATAGGCAATTTCTTCTTCGTGCTTTAAATATATTGAATCAAAATTTATTTTTATTTCAACAGGCAACAATTCAACATGTTTGCATTTGGGACATCTTCTTAATGCAAAATATGAGGTTAAAACCATAGCTTCTTTTTCATCATAATCTTTGGATTCATTTGCAAAACAAACAAGAGTGATTAATTTATCACTTTGATAATCCTCGCTATAATATGGGTTTACCTGTGCAATGCCTAAAATTCTAAGCGATTCTATAGGAATTTCCCTATATGTATGCACCTGAAGTTTACTTTTTGGCTGCAAAAAACTTAACATAAAATTATAATACTACGTTTTAAAGTTTTAATACAAAATTTTTAAAAAAACTACACACTTGGATAACTGCCAAGGAATTTATAATAATTACACTCTTTATTAATAAGCTCCAACGGCTCTTCTATCATTGAAATTCCCCTGTCAATATCTGCAAAAAAATTGTATTCGCCAAACACTCTTTTCGAAGGGCGGGATTCAAGATAAACCAAATTCAGACCATATTTTGCAATAATAGACAATATTTTCAATAATGCAGCCGGCTCATTTTTTGTATTAAAAGCAATCGAAGTTCTTATTTTTTCAGCTATTTCCATATCTTTTAAAGATACTATAACAAAACGGGTTTTATTATCTTTAATGTCGCCTATATTTTCATCTAAAATAAAAAATTTTGAATCATAAATAGAATTTTTTGAGGCAATAGCTGCAAAAGTTTCATCTTTGTCCTTTAAAAAACTTAAAGCGGAAGATGTTGAATCAACATTAATCAGGTTTATATTTTCATCAAAATTTTCCAGGATATATTTTTGGCACTGTGCAAGAGCCTGAGGATGTGAAACAATATTTTTAACCCTATCTTTTTTCCCTTTTGAAATTAAACAATGTTTAATTTGAACTTCAAATTGGGCTTGAATTTTAACATCAGATGCATATATCGCATCAAGACTTTGGCGAACAATTCCTTCAATAGAATTTTCAATAGGGACAACAGCACAGCTTAAAGGACTTTTAGATGTCATTTCTATTATTTTTGCAATAGTTGAAACAGGGAAAGGCTCATATTCAAAAAACAAAACTTTATTTGCATACCCGCAAGCAAGCTCCGAATATGTTCCTTTTGGACCTAAATAATATAACTTTTTCACTATAATCCCCTTTTGATATCTCTTTCTATATCTTTCTTTTTAATGGATTCTCTTTTATCATAAAGTTTTTTACCTTTTGCAAGGGCAATTTCCAATTTTGCCCAACGTGATGAAAAATACATTTTTACAGGAACTACAGTGTATTTTTCCTGTTTTATTTTATTTAAAATTTTCAAAATTTCTTTTTTATTCAAAAGCAAACGCCTGTCTCGCATTGGCTCATGATTAAAAATATTTCCGAATTGATAAGGAGAAATATGGCAATTAATTAAATATGCTTCCAAATTATCGGTAATTTTAACATAACTGTCTTTTAAATTAGCACCGTTTTTTCTTAATGATTTTATTTCAGTACCCAAAAGTGCAATACCTGCTTCAAATCTGTCAAACAAAAGATAGTCGAAGCTTGCTTTTTTATTTGATGCTATTAATTTATCCGTCTGTTTTTTAACATTTTTCATATAATTAGTATATTTAAGCTTAAATAGTTTCGCAAGTACATATTAAAAAAATAAAAAGCAATAATACCTTTAAATTTGTTTTTATTATTATAAAAGGATGAAAAATGATTAATACAAATTTATCGCCGGTTAATCAAAAATATATAGAAAATCAAAAAACTCGGCAAAATAGCCATAAAAACCAAAACGCTTCGAACATACAGTATGCGGATGAATTTGTTTTATCAAATAAAAACGGCAAAAAAGACAGCAAAAAGAAAATAATGGCAATAGCAAGCGCCGTTGCCATAAGTGCAATTGCCGCAATATATGTGCTTTTTTCAAAAGACAAGTCTTTAAACAATGCAAAATTTAAAGAATACATCAAATTTAAACCTGCAAGCACAATGGATGAAGCAAAAAAATATGCAAGTGAAAACTTCAACATAAAAAACTTTGAACTTGATGATGACTTAGAAATTGCAAACTGGATAAATGAAGGCTTAACTAATATAAACAACATATTCAAAGGGAAAGCTCACATGCCAAAAAGCGTGGGGTTTGGTAAATTAGACGCAGAAAAAAGCAAAGAAATTACACCCATAGCTTTTGTTGACAGTCTTGACAATTTAAGCATCGTAAAAGAAGCATTTGACAAAGAAAAAGCCATTAATGAAATAACGAACATAATGGAATCCATACAAACAAAAGGTATTCCGAGAGGAGCAGACTATAGCAAGGTTAAAAAACTGCTTGAAAAATACAAGGCAATGCAAAGAAATCCAAACGATTATTCAAAAATCAACTGGGCCAATATGCTGCTGGAAATAGAAGACATGCTATCAAATCTTATTGAACCTGCAAGAGGACTTAGTATGTTATGGAAAAATAAAAAAACACAAAAAATGTTAATAGAAAGCGGCATCAATTTGGATTTAGAAAAAATCTTTTTAATGCCAAAAAAAGAACAAAGCAAAATACTGCAAAATTGTCTGGAAATATTTGAAAAAAACGGCATAATAATCAATCTCAAAGGTGCAAGCAGATATTCAAGCGAATTTGACACCATATACCACGAAATAGGACATTTACTTAACCAAAAAAATTCAAGTTTATATACTCAAATATTCGGCAAATTAAGCGACAGAAAAAGTCAAGTTGCAAAATTCAGACAAGATTTTCAAAAACAAACAACAGCCCAAAAAGTATCAAACTATGCACAAACAAATCCAAAAGAATTTGTAGCGGAAGTATTTGCACAATTATGCAACAACAAAAAGCCGGATGACGACGTTATGGAATTATACAAATACTATAACGGAGTTACTTTTTAGCTGAATAATTTCAACTTTTTTTAAAAAAACAATTTTTATTAAAGATAATATTCAATTATGCCGTAATTGTTATCTAAGCACAAATAAAATCTATAAAAATTATGGCAGAAATAAATTTTACAAATATATTTTCTTCTGTAAAAAATCAAAATCAATCATTAAATTCTATAGAAACGCAAATTCAAAGCCCAAATGACAGCATTTTTTCAGAAGACATCCAGGCAAAAAATACTTTTGACAGCATAAATGAGCTTTCAGATCAAGACTTTAATATTCTAAATTTGATAACAAATTTAGAAGAAAATGAAAGCTCTGATTCTCTATCTGACACCACCGTTCAGCAAAACACAATTGAATTGTTTGAAAATCAGCTTGAAAGCTCAACAAATGCACTACTGGAACAAAACGAAAATGACGGGGTTATAAACCAAGGATTTAATTTAATAAAAGAGCTGACAAACCTCGGTATCTCAAAGAAAGATGCTGAAAACGCCGTTAAAGAACAACAAGAACTAATTCAAGAATTAAAAACAGCCCAAAAAGAAGATACGTTCAACGAGAAATACCTTGAACTTACCGGAGTAACATTTGACCCTAAAAAAATAGAGCAATATCAAAAAGAAGAAAACAAACTGCTTCTTTTAAATGCAGGTACACAAAAAGCGCAGGAATTCTATAACACAATAAATAACACAAACAATCCAAAAGAAATACTAAACCAATACAAACAATACTTTGGGGATAACAAGGAAGGCGAAAAAGAATTTGCCCAAATGATTCTTGACAGCTACAAACTAAATTCAAGCATATCTAACCAAAATGTTCAAGAAGTATCAATACAAAATGACACTATCACAATAATACATCTTAACGAATTCGGACAAGAAAAAACAACAACAAAAAAAATAGAAAACATATCTCAACAAGAAATCAGCTCAATTCAGTCAAACAACTATGGAAACAAATACAAAGAACACTTCATTGAAAAATTTGAAAAAGCAACAGGAGAAAACAAAGAAAAACTTGAACAAAAGGTGCAGCAACTGCAAAAAGAAGCATTTGGAGACGGAAACAAAATTCAAGAAACAATAAACAAATACTGTAAAAGCCAAGAAGGTTTTTCGGATACACTTGCAGCAAGTATGCAAATCGGAGGCATAATTTTAATGGGAGGAGGAAGTGTCTTATGCACAACCGGAGTCGGAATAGGATTAGGTACAGCCATTGCTTCGGGAGGGCAAAAACTTGCCGTTGCAGGTACTTTTTTAGATGAAGGGCTCGACTTAATTAACACTGCCACAAGTAAAAATAATACGGACACAAGCAAATACTTTAAAATCGCAAAAGACGCCATTACGGATGCTACTTTAATGTATTCAGGTATAAAAATCGGGCAAGGGGCAAGTGCAATAAAAGACTTAACCCTTACAAAAACAGGAAGCACGCTTCTTAGCTCAACAAGCGAAATTGGAGTAGATGCATCATTAAGTATTCTGTCAGACCTGATTCTTACAGGTGAAGCAGATTTAAAAGGAGAAGGCTTAAACCAAATTCTAAGCGCCATAACAGGTATTGGAATTAATAAAACAAAAGGAAACACAGATACCAAAAACAAAACTGATATTACAGATGCAAGCACAGAAGTATTTAGCAAGAACACGGGAAATAAAGTAAATGAAAACGCTATAGAAGAAAGCACAAAAGCGGAAAATGAATCATTAACTAACTCTAACTCTACACAAAGACCAAAAAGCAAATCGTCAAATGAGACCGTCGAATATTCTGAAACAACTTCAAAAATAAATGAACCGTACGACAAACTTAAAGCAATAACAAAACTAAATCTATCATCCGAAGAAAGTTATAAGCTTAGCAAATTTAATAATATGTTCGTAAAAACTTGCGAAAAAACAAAAAACTTATTTGACAATTCAATAAATAAAAAACTAAATTCCGGCGATAATTTAACTCTTGATGACTATATGTTTTTAAATTGTAATGGCTATACAAACGAACTCTATAGTCCGCAAGAATATGTCGATGCTTTTTTATATTTCAAAAACTTAGAAACGGAAGACGGGTATAAAATATTATTCAATGATGACAATTCAACAAACAAATATCAAAACATTAAAGCCATGATGGGAATAGATCCGTCTTCGACAGATGCAAGCTATTTACAGACAATGCTTGAATTAATGCAAGACTATACAATCAACCCTCTTGCCATAAATTCCATACAAACAAAAGACTCTCTTTTAAATAACAATGATTCAGGTTTTAATAGCCAAGTATCAATTAACGGCTGGGCAATATCCAACCAAGCAAAAAGGGATATAGATTTAATATATGACACTATTTTGAATAACAAAAACAAAAACCGTCTTTTTACAGAAATAAACAACAATTATATACCTTCTTATAAAAATGAAACCGAAGCAATAAAAAACAGGGAAACAGGCGACGCTTTTATACTGGATAATGAAGATAAAATCAGAATTAAAACAAATGATAATACTTCAGAACTGATGAACATTTCAAAAGAGACATACCTAAAGCTTTTCCCTCCTCTTGAAAGATTCAGCACCACCCAGACGTATCTGCAAGACTGTTATTGCATAGAAACATTTATGAATCTTTTTTCAGACAACACCACAAGAGCAAAACTAATCAGGACAATAAGCGAAGATGAGCTTGGAAATATTACGATAAATTTACCCAATTCTAAAACATCAACAACTTTTTCAAAAGGAGAATTGCCGGAAAGCGAAGATGAATTTTTGTATTCAAGCGGAGCAGTTGGGTATAAACTTTTTGAATACGCTTATAGTGAAAACCTTGTACAAAGAGCAGTAGATGAAGCAAAAAACAATCTTGATGGAGAAAAACTTGATGAATTTTTAGATTTTATAGAAAAAAACAAAAACGATTTTTATATAGATTCATCAAATAATACCCCGGTTTGGATGAAATACAGTGAAGCAGTTGAGACAAATCAGCTCAAAAAAAATAATTACAAAACATTTAATGCATATTTGCTTGGAAACGGAGGGTTTTCTTCTCAAATTGCACAAGTAATGGATATGGATTATGAAATATATTTAAATGAAAAATATTCAACGGATACATTGGAACAAGCGGTTGAAAAAATTAAAAAAGCCACACCTAATGCAGATGATAGTGTATTTTACGGTATGGATGATTTTATAAATAAACTTGAAAGCCAATCAACTTTTGACAACAACAATGTTCAGCTAAGTATAAAAGGGCATGCATACAGCCTTTCAAGAGAAGCGGATGAAAACGGTAACATAAACTATTATATATATAATCCTCATCAACAAGCTTTTCCAATTAAATGCAATCCGGATGATATTAAAGAATTATATAAACAAAAAATAATCAGTCGGGTAACTTTAGTTAAAAAAAACTAACTTTCTCATATAATCGATATATATTAAAAAATTAAATTATGTTACAATTTTTATTATGAAGAAAAAATTTAATATAGATTTAACCGTCCAAAACAAATTAATTATTACAGCCCTCATTATTTCAACAGCACTTATAGTTTCAATAGCATTTTGGGCGGTCAATCGAATAAAGATAGAGTTAGATGAAAGTTACAGGAGCTTTGGACAGCTTTTGACAAAAACGCTTGCAGTCCAAAACTTTGAAATTACGCAAGCAAAAACCAATCCAACTGCACTTAGCTTTGTAAAAGCCCATGTTAATTCAATACTTTCTTCCACAAACGATATTTCATATATCACATTTAAAAACAAACTTGGAGATGTAATTTATACAACAATAGAAAACTACAACAAAAGGGCGCAAAACGCCGACACAAACATATCATCTCCGATGCTTGATCAAAACGGAAAAGTAGTAGGGACTGTTGAAGTTGGATTATCTGCAGATCTTGCAAAAAATGTTACGCATACTACAAAAAACTCAATGTTGACCGTATTCAGTGCCGTTTGGCTGGTTTTCACACTTGTAATTTTAGGCAATGCCTATTTGATTAGAAGAGAATTGACTCTTTTGCATCACGGAGTAAAAGAAATCGAACAGGGAAAATTTGGGACGGTACTTGACTACAACCAAGCATCCGGAGAAATAAAAGAGCTTTTTGATGCTTTTAACGATATGTCCAAAAAGCTTCATAACTACGAAGAGCAAAACATTGACCAGTTAACCCTGGAAAGAAACAAATTAGAAGCTGTTTTAATGAGCATTGCAAACGGAGTTGTTGTTTGTGATAACTATGACAAAATTTCAATGGCAAATTCCGCCGCGCAAAAACTTTTAAACGGATCAGAATCCGAGCTTTTAAATACATCTATTCAAAACTACTGCGATTCAACCGGAGAGCTTTGTTTTAAAGATAAAATCGCAGTTTTTAAAAACACACCTTTAGATATTATTGAAAAAAAACCTCTCGAATTTAATGTAAATATTGATAAAAGGGTAATTAAAGCTTTAATTTCTCCTATGTATTCAAAAATGCATGATTATCTCGGATATATTATCGTTTTAATTGATATTACAAAAGAAGCCGAAGTAGACAGGCTAAAAAACGATTTTATTTCAAATGTATCCCATGAATTAAGAACCCCTGTTACAATTTTAAGTTCATACGCCGACACTTTGTATAATTACGGACAAGAATTTAAATTTGAAGAACAAAAAGAATTCATAGGAACAATTAACCAAGAAGTTATCCGATTAAACAAAATGGTTAATGATATACTTGATTTTTCAAGACTTCAATCTGATACAAAACTTGAAAAAGAAAAACAAGACATTACTTTAACTATCGATAAAATCGCTCACAGTCATAAAGTTTTGGCTGATGAAAAAAATATCTCAATAACAGTCATAAAAGAAGAAGGGCTTCCCGAGCTTCCCTATAATACTCAAAGCATTGAACGTGTTATGAGCAATTTAATCACAAATGCAATAAAGTATTCTCCAAATAATTCGAGAATTAAAATTAGAGCAGAAATTGCAAAAGATCCCAAATTCCTTGAAGTAGCAGTTGAAGATAACGGAATCGGAATAGCACCCGAGCATCAAAAAATGATTTTTGAAAGATTCTACAGGATAGAAAATCAGGTTCATACAGTAAAAGGAACAGGTCTTGGTCTTCATCTTGTTAAAGTTGCAATCGAAAAACATCATCAGGGAAAAGTTTTTGTAAAATCAAGACCAAACGAAGGCTCAACTTTTAGTTTTTGGTTGCCTTTAGAAGAAGCAGACGTTAAAGATGTTTCTTTAAAAGAGCTAAAAGAAAAAAGCTTAAACAAAACACACTTAAATGAAGAAAAATATCAGGAATATAAAATTGAAAAAATTGAAGACTATTCAAAAAAAGCAGACTTTGACAAACAATACATAGGCGTTAAGGAAAGCATAAAAAAAGAAGATATTAAAATGCCCGTTAGTTTTGACTTTAACCAAATAAAATCAGCAGCTGAAATAAAAACCGAAGAAAATCAGAAAGACGAATGGGAAATAACTTTTGAAGTAAGAGACAATTAACCTAGGTTCTGATATCAATTAAGACATCCTGAGGATAAACTTCATTTATTAATTCATTTGTAGAATCTATTATACAAAATGAGAATTCTTTTTCCGTAAAATCTAAATCTTCAAAAGGAATCTTAAGTTCAATGACTTCTTTATAAGTTATTTTTGCATTTTTTGAGACAAATTGCGACCATAAACCCCAAGGGCAGGCTTTATTAAAAAATATTCTAGATATTTTATGGTTGTCAAAAACAAACCTTAATTCTCTGCAAAAATGGTTTTTTATAATAGGATAAATACTGTCATTCTTGCTTACAAAACGAACGGGAGAAAAATACATCGATTTTTCATTTGCAAAGTATATTGCAATTTGATTTTCAATATTCTTGCCTGAAATTTTAACCGAGTTTTTATTTAATTCAAAACGAAAATAAAGAAAATCATCGTCATGACCGAAATGAATACTTTTAATTAAACGGGTAACATTTGAGGTAGGACCGTCAGGGATAAAAATATGTCCCGCTTTTTCCCATTCATTGTTTTTGTCGTCAATATCACATATAAGCGTAGGGGAAATTTTACCCGACGGGTTTCTTAACGGTCTAACCGTTGCACTGGCAAGCGGAATTGTTAGATACTCCGGGACTTCAAGATTTAATATCTGATAGACATTTATAAGATGGCTTCTAAACAGAAAATCAAAAATACCGTCGCTTTTAGATTCATTTGGTTCTCCATACCACCAATACCAGTCAGAGCCTTGAGCAATTAATATTTCTCTTTTTGCTTTATTTAATATTTTTTCCAGTTCCGCTTTTTCATCATTGTTTTTCAATTTTGATAATTTTTCAATTTTAAATTTTTCGAAGTCCTTGCAAACAGCAGACAAATAAAGCCATGCCGCATTTTTTGTAGTTTCTCCTATCCAAAGGTCGAAATTCCTGTTTATCCAAGAACCGGATTTAATATTTTCAATAGTTTCAGGAGGTGTTTTTTCTATAAAGTCGTTAACCAAAACTGTTTCCAAGGTTTTATCATTATCAATAAGATAATAAAGAGTATCTAAAAACTCAGCACCGTCGTTTTGATACATTTCCCAACAGTTTTCACCATCCAGTGCAATTGTCAGAATATGATTATCTTTTGGAGAATTTTGCAGCTTGGATTGAATAGTCTTAATTTTTTCATACATATCATTTGCAGCAAGTTTAGCATCATAGCTGCCATAGCCAAAATTCAACAAATTTGCAAAAAAGGAATCCGCAAAAAGAATATTAACAGGGTGTTTTGATTTTGTTTTATAGTTAATATTAAGGCTGTACGGATTTTCAAGTATTCCTTCAAAATCTCTTACAAATTCGTTTTTTGTTGTCTTAGATAGTATGCCTTCATCCAAAACGGTCCAATTTATTCCCGCTTTTGACAGAAGCTCCGTTGTTTTAGAACAAACACACTGTTCGGAAAGCCACATGCCCTTTGGATTTTTTTTGAATATTTCCTTGTATTTATCTATTGCTAATTTTATCTGCTCTTTTGCATCGTCAATTCTTGAAAAATTGTCCGGCAAATTTTCAAAATTTTTAATTTCTTTGTTTTTAAAGTCAATCAATAAAGGGATAATAGGATGATAAAAAGGACTTATTGAAACTTCAATTTTTTTGTTATCCTGATATACTTTATATGTTGATAAAATTCTTTTTATAATATCCAACTGGATTTCATAAATTCTTTTTCTGTCATCCAATGTGTAGTTTTTCTGTTTTGAAAAAAGATATTCAAGATCGTGGTAATCCTTTAAAAACATTTCATCTATCCAGCAAAGAGTATAGTTTGCCATAATATCCGCATATTGTTGAACCGTAAACATGTCAACATTTAAATTTAGCGCATTTGCTCTTTTATTATAAAGCTCCGTATAGTAACTGCGCTTTAAAGCCATATTTTTATAATTCAAGTCAAAATAATTGTTTAAAATAAAAATTTTATCTGCTTCATTTATGTCTTTTTCTTCTTTTAAAAGAAGTTTTAGGTGAATATCTTTAATTCCTTTAAGATATTTTTGGAGTGCGCACAACAACACAGGCGAAAAGTTAAAATTTAGCTTTATATTTTTAAACTTATCCACCCTTAAAAGCATATCCAAGTAGTCTTTTGAACTATGGAGTCTTACCCAGGGCAGCAAAAAATCGCTTGTATAGTTTTGCTGATAGTTTGGCTGATGAAAATGCCAAATAAATGCTATATTTAATTTTTTCATACTCATTTTTATTATAGCTTTTATTTACATTATTAGCAAACAATTTTGTTATTATGATATCAATTTTCCTGATGCAATTTTTATAATATCAACACTCTTTAAAAACTCATCATCAAAAGCAAGCGTATCAACACTTGTTATAATCATTTGAATATCATTTTCAATTGTGGCTAAAAGATAGTTTTGTCTGTTTGAATCAAGCTCTGCCAAAACATCGTCTAACAATAAAAGCGGGGCTTGATTGTTCTTTTCTTTCAGAATCTCTAATTCCGCAAGCTTTAAAGCCAAAACAATCGTTCTTTGCTGACCTTGAGAAGCATATTTTTTAGAATCCACGCCGTTTATAAAAAAATCAACATCATCTCTGTGAGCTCCGATTAGGCATTGCATTCTTCTTATTTCATCATTTTTTATTTCATTTAATTTATTCAAAATTAAATTTTTCATTTCATCAATCGCCAAAATCTCTTCTGTGGAAGATATATATTTTATTGAAAGATTTTCCCCTGATGCCATATTTAAATGTTTAATCTTTGCAATTTTTTCAAGCTCTTTTAAATACTTCATTCTTAAAAAAACAACATTAGCACTTGCTATTGCAAGCTGTTCATTAAAAACATCCAACATATCCGAATTTATGTTTCCGCTTGAAAGATAGTTTGCTTTTTGAAGACGAATTTTATTGAACTTTGAAAGCTTATCATAGTAAAGAGGATAGACTTGAAAAATAGCTAAATCAAGCCATTTTCTTCTATCTGAAGGGTCGCCCCTCAATAAAAGCAAATCGGACGTTGAAAAGCTTACTGCAGATAAAACTCTTAAGAATTCCTTTGATTTATTTTTCTTCAAGCCATTCACTTTTAAAACTTTATTTTTGTCTCTGCTGAAATTAATTTCCAATTCGAGATTAATATCTGATTTTAGAATTTCCGCTTGAATTTTAGCTGTATCCGATTCAAAATTAATCAATTCCAAATCCCTTTTGATTCTGTTTGAATCGAGCGTGCAAAGATAATAAACAGCTTCTAAAATATTTGTTTTACCTTGAGCATTTTTCCCTATAATTAATGTTTTGTTTTTTAAAAATGAGTATTCAAAATCTTTATAGTTTCTATAGTTTTTTAAAATTAATTTTTCTAATTTCATATTTTAATAGTATAATGAAACCAGAAAAGGAGCAAATTATGTATGATTTTATAACAATAGGTTCAGCAACGCAGGATGTTTTTGTACAATCAGATGTTGCAAGCATAGTTTCTGTTAGCCAGATATCGAAAAAAAGTGAATTTATGTCCTTTCCTTACGGCGCTAAAACAGAAATTGCAGACTTTTCAAAAAATCTTGGAGGAGGAGCGGTAAACACGGCAACAAATTTTGCTAATTTAGGCTGCAAAACCTCAACAATAATTAAACTCGGAAATGATGAATTCAACAGCATAATTAAACTTAAACTTGCTCAATCCGGTGTCGATATAATGAACATTATAGATTCAAAAAAACATTTAACGGGTTTTTCTATTATTCTGGTAAGTTTTCAGGGCGATAGAACCGTTCTTGCTCACAGAGGGGCTAATGCACATGTCCTTGAGCGTGAAGTTAATTTTAATGCCCTTAAAAACTCAAGATGGGTCTATGTCTCGCCTCTTTCAGGAGAAAGCAATAAAATTCTTGATAAAATTTCAAAATTCTGCCAGGAAAATAAAATCAATCTTGCAATTAATGCAGGAACTACTGCTCTTAAAAAGGGGGCAAAATATTTTTCAAAAATATTAAAAACAGCTCAAATTGTAGTAATGAATAAAGAAGAAGCTACTTTGGTAACTAAAATTCAAATAAGGCAAGACACCAAAGAAACCAAATATTCAAAAGAAAATGTTCATCCTGATATTGTTGAAATGTTGAAAATTTTAAGAGGCAACACAGATGCTATTGTAGTTATAACCGATGGTAAAAACGGCGTATACTGTTATGACGGCAAAAAAATATACTTGTGCCCCATATACCCCGCAACGGTTGTTTCAACCCTTGGAGCAGGTGATGCTTTTTCTTCAACATTCTGCGCCACAATGGACAAATTTGAATGGGATATCGAAAAAGCACTTCTTTATGCCTCAATTAATTCAGCATCTGTTTGTACACATTTTGGAGCACAAGAAGGATTTTTAACTTTTAGTGAAATTGAAAAGAAATTGGAAAAAGCCCCTGAATTCAAGGTTAAAACTTTATGCGTTTAGATAAATTTCTGAAAGTTTCAAGACTGATTAAAAGAAGAACGGTTGCAAACGATATTTGCGACAGTGCCAGAGTTTTTGTAAATAAAAATCCGGCTAAACCGGCTAAACAATTAAAAGCCGGGGATATCATTTCTATAGAATATAAAAACAGTACAAAAAACTACAGAGTTCTTGTAATCCCAAATACAAACGTAAGCGCAAATTCAGCAAGCGAACTGTATGAAGAAACAGATATTGTTGAATGATTCAAATAATTCCTTCCATAAATAAATCTTTTAAATGTTTGACAATTTATGTACTTATGTACATAATATTGTTATGAAAAATCTTAGTAAAAAACAAATAATTTTTTTTGAAAAATTGAAACAAATTTATAACAAAAAAGCCCTTGCGAGCTATGATAAAATTAAAGAAATTTTTAATTATAAATCAAAAAACTCTATAAAACAGTATATTGAAATTTTAAAGGCCAATAATCTTATAATTAAAGAAGACAACAACTTATATATCAACCCGGATTATCTCGGCGCAAGTCTTGTGTTTAGCTCTGTTAAAGCAGGGTTTGCTTCTGTAATGGATGATAAAATCGAAAAAAGAATTTCTTTTGATGAAATTTTAAATGTTAATTCCCCTTCGACATTTGTATTTAAAGTTTCAGGAGATTCAATGATTGAAGCCGGAATTTTAGACGGCGATTACATTGTAATTAAAAAAACTCCGACAGCTAACATTGGAGATATAGTTTTAGCTGTTGTTGACAGTGAATTTACCCTTAAAACATACAAAAAAGATTCAAAAGGAATTTATCTTGAACCGCAAAACAGTAACTATCCCATAATAAGACCAAAGTTTTCGCTTAATATTTTTGGTGTTGCTATAGGAAATGTAAGGAAAATTAGCTAATGAAAAGAGTTATAGCACTTGTTGATTGTAATAATTTTTTTGTTTCATGCGAAAGATTGTTAAAACCCGAGCTTATAGGAAAGGCTGTTTGTGTTTTATCAAATAATGACGGGTGCGTTGTTTCCAGATCAAACGAGGCAAAAAGAATGGGTGTTGAGATGGGAGCACCTTATTTTATTGCAAAAAATCAATTTAAAAAAGTTATATTTTTATCAGGAAACTTATCTTACTATTGTGAAATATCAAAAAGGATAATGGATAAATTGTATGATTTCACTCCGGATGTTGAAGTTTATTCAATAGATGAAGCTTTTTTGGATTTAACAGGTTTAAAAAAAACATTTAATTGTTCTTATGAAAAAATTTGCGAAAGAATAATTAAAGAAATAAAAGACGAAATAGGAATAGATGTTTCCGTAGGTTTGTCTTATTCTAAAGTTTTAGCTAAACTTGCAAATGATAAAGCAAAAGATTTGCAAAAAATTAAAATAGATAAAAAAAATTATAAAATAGGCTTCAGGCAAATCAAACAAGAACTTCAAGGCACGCTTGTGTCTCAAGTATGGGGGGTTGGGAAAAATACTGCATCGCTTTTAAAAAAATATTCGATTCAAAGTGCTTGGGATTTTGTCTTGCAAGAAGATATATGGATTAAAAAAAACTTGGGAAAAACAGGACTTGATTTAAAACAAGAACTTTTGGGAAACAGTATTAACCCCGTCCAAAACACCGATAGCCCGCCTAAAACAATTTCAAGAAGCGAAAGTTTTAAAGAATTTCAAACAAATAAAACCTATATTCAAAAAGAACTAAACTATCACATTCACAGGGTCTGCAAAAAATTAAGACAGGAAAATCTTCTTACGAGTTGCATCAGTGTAATGCTTAGAACAAAAGATTTTCAAATTCAAAGCATCAAAATAAATCTTGTTAATCCGACAAATACAGAATTTGAACTTTTGGAACATTCAAAAAATATCCTGGATTTATTGTATGAAAAAAATACAGTCTACCGTTCATGCGGTTTTTGTGCAATGAAATTAACTATAGCAACGGTACAACAAATTTCAATATTTAATTCAACAAAAACTTTAAAAAGACAAGAGCTTTCAAAATCCTGGGACAAACTTGAAGAAAAATTCGGAAAAAATATAATTACACTTGGAGTTAAATAATTGTAATAAATGGGGCATAAGCCCCATTTAAATCTGTGCAATTTTTTCAACTTGCGCAGGCAAACTCCTATACAATTTTCCACTTTGGTGTATTGCAACAACCTTTGCGGTTGCTTCAATATACGTCTTTTTTAAACTTTCATCAGTTATTTTCTGATAGAAGGTCAGGTGATATTTTCCTTTTTCAATAATTTCAGTGTTGATTAATATAACATCATCAAGTTTTGCCGAATTTTTATATTTTATATTCATTTCAATAACAGGCAAGACTATATCTTCTTTTTCAAGTTCAGATAGTTTATAGCCGGCTTTCTCGCACAAAAGAACTCTGCCCATTTCAAGCCATCTTAAATAGCTTCCATGCCACACAACACCATAAGAATCGGTGTCAGAGTAAAATACTTTTTGTATGAAAGCATGATTCATAAAACCATTTTATCATAAACAAAGCTGTTTATTAAATATTTGCTTTTTTTAAATTCGTGATATTATTTACTTATGTTTGAAGTAAAAGTAGAAACACATTTTTCATCAGCTCATCATTTGCTAAACTACAAAGGCAAATGTGAAAATATGCACGGACACAACTGGAAAGTTGAAGTTAGTGTCAGAGGAGAAAATCTCGACAAGTCAAACATTCTTATAGACTTTAAAACCCTTAAAAAATATCTTAATGAAGTAATGGAATATTTAGATCATAAGGACTTAAACGAGCTTGATGAATTTAAAAATCAAAGTCCGAGTTCTGAATTTATTGCAAAATTCATTTATTTTAAAATGAAGGAAAAAGTCGACAATATTTACTGCGTAAATGTTTGGGAAACACCAACTTCACGTGCCAGTTATTTTGAATTAGAGGAATAAGATGCACACTTTGCAAGCAATAATCACAGGTACTATTCAGGGCTTGAGTGAATTTTTGCCGGTTTCAAGCTCGGCACATATTGTTTTTTCAAATGAACTTTACAGTTTAATTACACATACACAAATTGAAAATGTTGTTGATAAAGAAGAAATCTTCTTTGATATTATGGTTCATCTTGCCACTTTATTTGCGGTTGTAATATACTTTTTTAACGATTTAAAAACAATTTTTTCAAACTTTTTTACTGCAGTGAATAAAAAAAATTATAACGATAAAGATTTTAAACTCGTATACTATATTATGCTATCTACAATAATAACAGGGGTTATAGGTCTTTTGTTCAAGCCAAAAGTAGAACAGCTTATTCTCAACCCTAAAGTAATATGCATATTACTTTTTGTAACGGGTTTAATCCTCCTGTTTAGCGAAACAAAATACAAAGGAGATAAAAAAATATCCCTAAAAAGTGCCGTATTGATAGCTATAGCTCAAGGATTTGCTGTTTTCCCCGGCTTTTCAAGAAGCGGCTTAACTATATCTATGGGGCTTTTTTTAGGAATGAATAGAAAAGAAGCTGCAAGGTTTTCTTTTTTGATGAGTATTCCTATTATCTTCCTTGCTTCCTTGGTTTATCCAATTATGGAGCTGGATTTATCACAATTTGTAACATTTAATTTTAAAGCAATTATTTTAGGCTTTTTAGCCTCGTTTGTTTCAGGCTACTTGTGTATAAAATATTTTATGAAGCTTTTGGGGTGGTTAAGTCTAAAAACTTTCGGGTATTATTGCCTTGTTGCTTCGGTTGCGATGTTTTTTGTATTTCAATTCTATTATCACTAACTACTTTTAAATTGTCTTTATCTGGAAGCTTTGAAATATAATCCATCATTGTTTTATCTTTATCAAATTGAAATTCTTCAAAACCAAATTTAGGGGCAAGTTCCGGAGTTTCTCCGTCCGCTTGAGCTGTAAATGTATCATAGATTGCATTATAAGTTATATTTTCGGAAGGATTTTTAATATCTATCGGTGTTTTATTTCCTTCTTTATCAACAATATTCATCTCTAAAAGATTGCCCGAATCATCTATTTTATAGCTAAATCCACTACCTTGCAGAAGACCCGGATAGCCATCCGATGCTTGCATGGTAGATTTTGCAGCATTTCCTACAGCTTCTACCAGTTGTTTTTGAGTAATTTTTGCTCTGATTAAATTATTTTTCATAGGGGCAGATTCTGAGACATCCCTTTCCGATAGCGTTCCTTGCATTGGGACTTTTCTTATGTTAGCAGAATTGATCAAAGCAATGTCACCGCCTAATTCTTCTTTCATTGAATCAGCCATCATGCATGTCCAAGCACAGGGTTCTATTCTTCTGTTTGCAGGCATAGGATCAATTTCTTTTATAGTTCCCACTTTTGGGCTGTCGCCCATCTCTTTTGATTTAATATATTCAATAACAGGGCTTTTTTTCTGGTTATTAGTCTCTGTCAGAGTATTTGAAACATTTTTAATCACACCGTTATTATCAAATTCTACATCTAAAATACCAAAATATTTTGCATTTTCACCGGCTTGGGTTATTACAACCGGTTCATTTGATTTTGATTTTAGAAAATTATCCCCTTCCTTTACGCCTTCAACAACACTGTGGCTGTGTCCGCCCACTATAATATCAACACCGTCAAGGTTTTTAGCCAGTTCTTTATCGATATCATAGCCTGTATGAGATAACAATATGATTCTGTTTACACCTTGTTTTTTTAACTTGTCAATTTCTTCTTGTAAGCATTCAATAGTGTCGTCATAGTCTTCTACATCAATTCCTTCTTGCACTTCTTTTTTTGTAACGGATTCAAAATCAATAGGCATTGTACCTATTATTCCATATTTAACACCGTCTTTTTCAACAATCTGCGATTTTTTCACAACATCTTTCATTGGATTGTTGTCATCAAACTCAACATTTGTTGCAATAAACTTAATGTTTTTATCCTTAACCGTTTCGCTAAATCCCATAGAAGCACTGTCTGCTTCGTGGTTTCCGACAGCAGAGTATTCAACTTTCATAGAATTTTGCAAAAGGTCAAAAATAAATTTGTTTTTGCTGATATCAGCGCCGCTACAGTTATCGCCGGCAGAAAGTATCATGGTTGAGGCATCTTTTTTTGGCGCATTTTGCCAAAAATTCTTTGCAGCATTAACTAATCCGCTGATTTGGTCTGAACTGCCATGGATATCGTTACAATAAAAAATAGATAATTTATCGGGATTTTTCTTTTTGGCGCTGTTTTCGGCATTTAAAGTTTGGTCTTTTTTTGCATCTTCATTAGTCAAAACAGCCTTCCTGCCGTTTAAACTGGAAGATTTTTGACCGGATAAATAATTATTAAAACTAAAAGAATTCACATTTAACATACCAAAATAAAACCACTGATAAAAAAAAATTGCTACTATTAAATTTTTAATGTATTAGGTTGATTTAATACATATCTAATTAAATTATACTTTAGAAAACAAGATTTAAAAAGAGAAATTTAAATGCCTATCAGTTCAAAAAAAAATACTAAAGTAAAAAAACAAAATTCTCTTGAAGTTGTAAAGCCGATTAAAACCAAGCCATACAATGATATTGATTTAAACAACTGGAAATTGTATGAAAACATTAAAACAGGCACTTGGTGGGAATTTCAATCCCGTGAAAAGAAAAACGGGCACTCATACGATTACCATGGAAATTACATTCCTCAAATTGCAACGCAATTGCTTGAAAGATACACCAAAAAAGACGACATTGTATTAGATTTATTTCTCGGTTCGGGAACAACTGCAATTGAGGCAAAAAATCTTCAAAGAAGATGTATTGGAGTAGAGTTAAAACAAGAAATGACAGATTATGTTTCAGCTAAATTTTCCCCAAAAGATTTAGTTGTAAACATAAATATCATTCAAGGAGACAGTGCTTCGATAAGTATAAAAGAAAAAATCCAAACAAGGCTTGAAATTATGGGAAAAACATCAGCCCAACTTTTAATTTTGCATCCTCCTTATGATGATATTATTAAATTTTCAGATAAAAAAGAAGACTTATCAAATTGCGCTTCTACCGATGAATTTTATGATTTATTTAAAAAAGTTGCAAAAAACGGCTACGACTTGCTTGAACAAAACCGTTTCGCAGCACTCATCATAGGAGATAAGTACGCAAACAGCAGATATATTTCTCTTGGCTTTGAGTGCCAAAAGAGAATGGAAGAGCTTGGATTTGTAACAAAAGCCGTAATTGTAAAAAATATCACAGGAAACGAAAAAGCAAAAGGCAAAACCGCAAATTTATGGCGCTATAGAGCCTTATCAGGCGGATTTAATATTTTTGAACATGAATATATTATGATATTTCAAAAAACAAAATTAAAAAAAGTTAAATCTAAAAAAATTGAATAGGCAACTAAGAGAATAAAAAGCCTGCAAGCGCAGGCTTTGTTTTTTGAAGTATACAGAAATATTAATGCTTCTTTTTTATTCCTTTTATTAAAAGAACTAAAGGAATAATAACCACACAAGCAACGGCACAGACTTCAAAAGTATCCCTAAAAGCACCCATATTAGCTTGTTGCAGCATTTGTTTATAGAGCATGGTTTGTGCCATATAATTAGCGCTTATCGGATCTGTCAGAGAGGAAAATACGCCTTGATAGCTGTTTAATCTTTCAATAAAGTTATCATTCAGCAAGGTTAAATTATCAACCAAAAAACTTTGATGAGCTTGCGCTTTTCTTGAGATTAAAGTCGTTACAATTGAAGTTCCTATTGCACCGCCAAGATTTTTTAATAAATTTTGAACACCGGAAGCATTTGTCATTTGTTCATTGGAAAGAGTCATGGTAGAAAGAGTAATTATAGGAATCATACTCATCGCCATGCCTATTCCCATAATAAAATTAGGTATTGCAATATTCATTGTTGAAATTTGCAAATTTAAATGACAAAGCATAAACCCGGATACACTCAAAAGAGTAAGCCCCATAATAACAAGTATCTTATTATTAATTTTACTTCCGATTGTACCGATAAAAATTACCGTCGACAAAGCCCCTATACCTCTCGGCATCATAGCAAGCCCTGACAAATAAGCATCATAGCCCATTAAGCCTTGCAAAAACTGCGGCAAAATTGCAAGTGAGGCCAATAATACTCCCTGCATTACGACCTGTACAAGAGTTCCTATCGAGAAATTCTTATCTTTAAATACTTTCAAGTCAACAAGCGAGTTTTTTTTCGTTGCCTGTATGTAAAAAAACCATACAGCAAACAAAACAGCAAAAAACGTAAGCCAACAAACCCAACTTGAGCCAAACCAATCAGCATCGTTACCTTTGTCTAATACAATTTGCATACAAGTAAGCCAGCCAATCAGCATAAAAAAGCCAAGACCGTCAATTGAAACATTTTCCTGTTTTTGAGCATAGGGAGGATCTTCTATAAAAATCTTTGCAAAATAAACTGCCATAATTCCAATCGGGATATTAATAAAATATATAAAAGGCCAAGACCAATTTGTTGTAATCCACCCCCCTAAAACAGGACCGATTATAGGCGCAATTACGACAACAAGTCCAAATAATGCCATTGATTGCGCTCTTTTTTCAACCGGAAACAATTCAAGCGTAATTGCTTGTGCTAAAGGCAAAAGTGCACCTCCGCCAAAGCCCTGTAACACCCTTGTTATTACCATCATAGGAAGCGAGTGTGCAATTCCGCAAAGAAAAGAGGCAACAGTAAAAACTATTATACTTAATATAAAAAAGTTCTTTCTTCCCATCAACTTTGAAAAAAAGTCAACAGACGGAATAACTATACCCGAAGCAATCAGATAACTTGTTAAAATCCAAGTGCTTTCTTGCCTTGAAACGGAAAAACTGCCAGCCATATATGGAAGCGCAACATTTGCAATTGTTTCATCAAGCACAAACATAAATGCGGCAACCATCAAAGGTATGCAGGTTATCCACGGATTATGTGAAGGTTTCCATTCTTGAACGTCTGTATTGGGCACAATTTCACCTATTTAATCCTTACTTTTGGAACTACACTCATTCCGGACACTATATTGTATTCATTCTTGTCTATTTTTTCATCAAAAACAATTTTTACAGGAATTCTTTGAACAATTTTTACAAAAGAACCAACTGCATTTTCAGGCGGGAAAAGACTGGATTTCGCACCGGAAGCTCGCTGGATTGAATCAACTTTACCTTTGAATGTTTTATGTTTATAAGCGTCCACTTTGATTGTAACTTCTTGTCCCGGCTTCATTTGCCCTACTTGATTTTCTTTAAAGTTTGCCACAATCCATATTTTATCAGGAACAATTGCAAACAAAGGAGAACCGACTGAAACATAGCTTCCTTTTTCAATTCTTCTGTTTGTTACAACTCCCGAATTTGGCGCAACAACGTTTGTGTATTCAAGATTCAGTCTTGCTTGGTTCATTATTGCCTCAAGTGCTTTTAAATCGGCATCGGCAACATTTTTACCGTCAGCAAACACATTCTCTCTTGCTCTTGTTTGACTTGCCAAAACATTATCATAGTTTGTTTGCGCTTTATCCAAAACCTGTTTTGAAACCGCACCTTCTTTATAAAGTGCCGTATACCTGTCAAGATCAAGTTTAGCAAGTTTAATTTCCGAATTAGATGCTTTAAGACTTGCTTTTGCATTTTTTTGATTGTATAAAGCTTTTTCATAATTGGCTTTTGCTTGTTTATATTTTTCAATATAAACCTCATCATCAATTTTTGCGACTAAATCGCCTTTTTTAACTTCCATGTTATCTTCAATATAGCTTTCTGTGATATGCCCTGCAACTTTAGGTGTCACCTGAATTATATCAGCTTCAACGTAGGCATCGTCTGTTGATTGAAAATGACTTTCATAAAATAAAAATAAACCAACTAAAATTGAAGCTACGATTGCAATAGGGATTAATATTTTTCTTTTTTTGATTCTTTTTTCTGTTTGTTGTTGCTCTTGGCTATTTAACGTATTTTCAGACATTTTTAAGCTCCTATATATTTGTCTTTATTGCTTTTTCCACTGTTTTTCTAAACATTTGAAGATTTTGTTTTGTTTGCTCTAATAACTTAGAAGAAATTTTAGAATGTATTTCTTCAGCCACCGGATTAATAATCTTTCTTATTTTATTGTGAATTTCAATTCCTTTTTTTGTTGCCTTAAGAATTTTTACGGGTCTGTTGTTTTTAGTTTTCAAATCAGTTTTCACAAACCCCTTTTTTTCAAGCACGGATGCTAATTTTCCAGTATTAGATCTATCTTTAATTAATATTTTTGCCAAATCCCTGTAACAACAATCTTCTACTTCGATAATAATTCCCAATGCCAAATTTTCAATTGATGATATTCCCAAATCCAATTCTTTAAAATACTGTTCAAAAAGAATATCAAAACACCTGGCGCAAGAATGTATCTGGTAAAATAAAGAGTTTTCGTATTCTGTTTTCATACTTCCCTTATATATTTCAGAATCAAATTTGTAAATGCTTAATTTGTTGTATTGGCAACATGTTGCAATTGCAACATTAATATGCTAACATTTTAAAGTAGAAAATGCAACAAAATTTTTAAGGAATAATTTTTTGAGGAAAATATGAAAAAGATAATTGCCGCAAGCCTATTAACAATGTTTTCATTTGGTTTTATAATAAACCCTGCTTATGCAATAGTTGAAAATAAAAAAGAAAAGATACAACAATCAATTCTGGATTACATTAATTTTGACATCTGGAAAAAGAAAAATGACCCATATCTGGAAAAATACATAGTAAGCGCCATAAATAACAACTATGATATTAAAACCGCAGCTTTAAAGGTTGAACAGGCAAAACTAAATGTAATGCAGACAAGAGCAGGACAACTGCCTTCTGTTTCTGTTGGAGCAAGTCCTTTTTTGACTAAATTTCCGGGCTCAACAAAAACAGACGGCTCTATAGCACTTCCTATTTTTGCCCAATACGAGCTTGATTTATTCGGCAAAAACTGGGACAAAACAAAATCTTCAAAAAAGCTTCTTCAAGGAACAATATACCAAACACAAGCTTCTGATATTGCAGTGATTTCAATGGTTGCAACAACTTATTACAATATTGTAAAACTTGATAAAATGATTGAAATCCAAGAAGAATTAACCAAAGACAGAGAGCAAATATATAATTTACAAAAAATATCAAATGAAGAAGGAATATCATCAACATCAGACTTAATTTTAGCTGAAAAATCATATATTTTAGCTCAAAATGATTTACTGGATTACAAAAAATCCAGAGAAAATGCTCTTAATGCACTGGCTGTTTTAATTGGGGACAGTCCGAATAACAAAAACGAATATCAAAGAATATCAATTGATGAATTAAAAGATGATTTTGAAATTCCGAATGAAATCAATTCTGAAATTATTACAAATCGACCTGATTATAAATCGTTGGAAAAACAACTGGAATCGGCAGGGATAGATGTTCGTGTTGCAAAAAAAGAATTTTTGCCTTCAATTAATATTCTTGGAATGCTCACATTCCTTGCTGCTTCTTCAGCCGGATCAATGGATTGGAAAAATGCTTTTTCGCTTCTCGGGGGAAGTGCAAATTTACCAATTTTTACAGGATTTTCACGTGTTGCAAACTTAAAATTGAATAAAAATAAATACGAGCAGCTTTTGCAACAATATCAAAAAACAAATCTTGTTGCTATTCAAGAGGTTAATGATTCTCTTTATAATCTAAAATCAGACAATGAAAAACTTGTAAACAACCTCAAGGCTTTAGACATTCAAAAACAAGACTACAAATTTTCAAAATCAAAATTTGAAAAAGGAATAATTTCAAAATTAGATTTATTACAACAAAAAGAAGCTCTACTATACACACAAAAACTGGCTGCAAGCACGAAAGCAGACTGTTATATTGATAAAATCAGCCTTTATAAAACAACCGGAGCAAAAATGTAGTATAAAAAATAAAATCCGTGGTATAAATTAAATATGAAAATATTTTTTAAATTTATACTAATGATTATGCTTCTTGGTGGGTTTTGTTATGCAAACAACAGTGTAGCGGAAAAAATAAAAACCTGTATTTATACTTATGACAATTCTTGTTTTGAAAATCTTTTAAAACAGTATCCGAATGATATATATGTAAAATATTATTACGCACATAATTTATACATCACAAAAAGATACGGCGAAGCAAGAACAATTCTCAATCAAATAGTAAATTCACCAAACACAAACATATCATCCAAAGCAAGAACCCTTTTAAATAAAATTAATAATCAAATCAGTAAAATCAACTCTGCAAACAGGATGGATTCAGGAAATTATTACGATGAACTAAAAGATACCAGCCAATGGCAAAAGCCTTATAACATCAAAGTCTGCATTTTAGGTTCAACAGGGAAGGAAAATATTTTAAAAAAAGCTTTTAAAACTTGGGACGACAGCTTGCATAAAATGGTTAATTTTTCATACGTAAAAGAGGAAAAAGACGCAGATATCACTGCACAATTCATAGAACAACTTGACGGGCAAAAAGCCGGAGTAACAGCTTTTAAAAGATACAAATTGGGAAGCAAATTTTACTTTAGAAAATGCAACATTTATATAGCACTCAAAAACCATATGGGCGGCCTTGTTGATAATACTACGCTTTTAACCACAACCCTGCACGAAATCGGTCATGCTATAGGAATTACATCACACAGTGACAATATTGCAGATATAATGTATTATAGTACATCAACTTTGCAGTACGGAAAAATTTCAAAAAGAGACGTAAACACCGTTCAAAAAATTTACCGCTAAATATATTTTTCGGCTTGTCTTAAAACTTTATCCGATTTATTCAAAACTTCTTCAAGTTCTTTACTTTGCTCCTCGCTCAAAATAGTATTTGATGCAACAAATGCACTGGATGGGATGTATGTTGCAGTGTCAACTGTTTCATTGGAATTCAAATTTTGTTGCTCTTTGCCGTCTTGAGTTTTATTGCTAAACAAATTTTGATTGTTTGATACATTTTGATTGTTACTTAAAGGAGTTTTATACAAAGCATTGTTTTGCAATCTGTTATTTAATAAAGAGCTGTTTGCAGGGCTTAAAACTGATTTATTTTCTTTTAAATCAGCTTGTTTAGCATCTTTAATGTCTTTATTATCAAGTAAATCCAAAATTAATTTCGGATTTTGACTAACTTTATTAACAAGTTCGGGGTCTTTTTGCAATTTTTCAATTGCATCCGGATTATTTTTTATTTTTTCTTCCAATTCACCTAAACTTATGCCTAATTCCGGAATAACCTGATTTTTGGCTTGTTCCATTTTTTGTTTATCTATTTCTTCCTGTTTATCGTATGGTTTTCCAAAAATTTTATGAATTACATTATGCATAGGCTTTGAAAACATAGCAGAAAATACAAACATTACAAGCCAAAATCTTAAAGCACCTCCTGATAATCCGGATATTTTTTTAGCTAAAGCACCAAAAATATTTTTTGGTTGTTTAGGAACAGGAACACCGTTTTTAACCGGATCGAGTCCCATAGAAAAGATTTTTCCCGGCACTTTTAATATCTTAGAAAATATGGACTTACCTTCAAGATTGCCCAAAGAAGCAAGTCCGTATGTTGCTGCAAAAGCCAGCGGTGTTGAAATTGCAATTGAGCCTATAGTGCCTATATAATCATCAGCTACTGTTGCAGCTTTTTGGCCTTTTGGAGCATCTTGGGCATTGTTATACAGTTTTAAAATATTTAAACCCAAAAGCAAACCCATGCCGGACATGTCATTAACATGGTTACCTATTGATTCAGTCGGAACTATTATTGATTTTTGAAGTAAAGACCCAATTTTTGTATCTGCTAATTCACCCGCCACAACATTATATTTAATTAATGAATTTCCTAAATTACCCCTTCCGAAGGGTTTCCAGTTTTTTCCCGCCGCCTTAGCTATTTTAGAGCCGGCTTTATCAATAAGATTTACATGCCACCATAAACTCATAAGATCAAACGGCAAGTTTAAAACCCTTAAGATTAATCCTGCAATTCCTTTTGTGTTTTTCTTTTCGCCATTCATTACAACATTTGTAAATTCGCTTACATCCAGGTTTAACTTACCGTCAAGCCCTGTAATTTTGCCTTTTTCAAGCTGCGATAAAATTTCATACAGTTCTCTTTTGGTTTTGCAGTTAAATCTTTCTTGAATTGCTTTTGTAAATTCTTTGCAAATTTGCTTATTTGACAGTTTTCTTCCGAGTTCATCCCGGCCCTCCATTAAAACAGACTGAAGCTTCTTTGCTTTAATTTCGCTTCCGGCCAGTTTTTTTAAAGACTCCAGACACTCATCAGGTTTCATTTTACTGAATTGGGTTTTTAAAATATCAATAGGAGTAAGAGCAAATATTGAAGAAAAACCCTGCCCATAGCCCCTTGTCACATCCAGTTTTGGAATTGCTTTATTGTTTTTTAAAGTATTTATGATATCGTCTATTGTTTTACTTTTTCTTAAAAAAGAGCCTGTATTACTTTTTAATTTTTTCAGTGCCGCAGCAGCGTTTGAATACAATTTATTGTTGTTCAACGCTTCACTCAAACTTATACCTAATTCTGTCATTTTGTGAACAGAAAACTTGCTGTTACCTAATATTGATACGCCAATTATAGTAGCAGCGGTCAGAGCAATAGATTTAACAAGTTTTTTTGAATCTTTAGCGCTTACAATATCTTTTGCATTTTGTACTGCCCAATTTTCCTCAACTCCTTGTTTTGCACCTTTAGTGAATTCTGCCGTGTCTTTTTTTATTTGCTCTTTATTTAATGCGGTAAAATTCTCCTTTTGCTGTGTGTGATTTTGCTCTAAAGGAGAATTTAAATTAATATTCGGATTTTTTGAAGATATGTTTTCCATATTATTTAAAAAACAATATTTGTTAATATTTTGCCTGTTTGTTAAGAATTATAACTATGCCATTCTATATTTTTTATCGTACTCATTTACTTTAGTTATAACTTCCGTAATAAATTTAACCAATTTCATTATTTTTCTCCTGATATACTGATATAATATATAAAGTATATATTCAAGAAAAAATTGCTATAGAGCATTAATTATACTTAAAATTTCTTCAAAATTATAGCAGTCTTTTAAAACCGCTATTTTCATATTTTTGTTTTTGCTTGTAATTTCATCCAGCTTAACATTATCCAAAAAAACTTCTTCAAATTCTTCCCCGTTTTTCATAAGCATGACAGAAGGAATAATTAAATATTCGATATCTTTATTTTTTATTGTTCTTTGAATATCCTCTCCTACTATCAAACCTGCAACATTTATATCATGTCCAAAAAAATTGTTTTCAACTCCTATTACTTCAAATTCAAGATTTTCCACCTTAATTTGGGCTTTAAATTTATTAAATATTTTTTCTGCGCTTTTTGCTGTTAGAACCGTAAGTTTTGTTTTTGTTTTAATCTTTTTTTTCATTTTTTTAAGACATTTTTTAAAACTGTCCTCAAGAAGCCTTACTGCACCGACACCATCTTCAATTTGAAAAAAATCGCCGTAATATTTTTTACAAGGCACTTCAACACCCGCCAAAAGAAAAAATTCATCCGAAGCCACAGCAATTTGTTTTTTTATTGAAGCATTAAATTCATCTATAGTTTTAATGGTCTCAAGTGCAATTTTTTTGTCCACTTTTTTAAATTTTTCTTTTCTATATTTTGAAACCCCTAACGGAACAACTGCAATTGATTTAATTATCGATTTAAATTGTTTCAAATCTTCAAGTGTATTTTTAAGCTCATCTTTATCGTTATACCCAGGACACAGAACAATTTGTAAATGGAGTTTTGTTTTTATTTTTTTGAACCTTTTTAATTGTTCAAGTATTTCTCCTGCTTTTGGATTTCTTGTCATTTGAACTCTTAATTTCGGATTTGTCGTATGCAAAGAAACAAATAAAGGGGAAATATGGTACTTTTCGATTCTTTCCCAATCTGATTCTTTTATATTTGTAAGGGTGATATACGTACCGTCTAAATACGAAAGCCTCCAGTCATCATCTTTAACGTATAAAGACTTTCTTAAACCTTTTGGCTGTTGATCAATAAAACAAAATATACAATGATTTAAACATTTTTTCACTCCGTCAAAAACAGCTGAGGAAAAAACCATTCCCAAATCATCATCAAAATCCTTTTCAATTTGAATTTCTTCTATGGTATTGTCTTTTTTTTCAACAACAATATCAACATTTTCATCATTTATTAAATAACTGTATTCAATAATATCTTTTGGCGATTTTGAATTAACCGAAAGTATTCTGTCTCCCTTTTCTATCCCGACTTCAAAAGCAATAGAGTCTTTTATTACATCTTCTACCAGCATTTCATTTTTTTTCATAATAAACCCAAAAGCTCTTCTGCTTGCTTAATTGTTATTTCCATTGTTCTTTTTTGAATTAAGTCAAATTCATCGCAATAATCACTTAATCCGTTTTCCAGTTTAATTTTATAAAGTTCAAGATAATTTTTTAAATTTTCCTTAAATTCGCTATATTGGTGAATACTTAATACGCTTGAACAGCAAAGCGCTATTTTTACATCATTTAAAATATAATAAGGATTTTTACACTCAAAAGAAAGCAAAAGATTTGCTAAATGTTCCTTTCCAACGGGCGTTATCGAATAAATTTTAGATAACATACCGCCATCGCTCATTTTTTCCGTAAATTCAACACAACCGAGATTTTTTAACCTTTTTAGCGCCGGATTTATAGTTCCCGTACTTGCCTTTAAATAAGCCATAAACGTTTCGTCTATTATTCTTGCAATTCTATAAATTGTTGCGTCGTATTTATTTAAAATATACAATATTACAATATCAATCATATTTTCATATTATCATAACTTTTATTTATATTCATAATTCATATTTTGTTTTAAATTTTTGACCTATAAAAAACAAGTCTGTTATACTTGTTTTATGAATGTTTTTAACAAATATCTCGCAAAAATTTCTCCTTTTGCTTTTATTGTTGCAACTTTTTTGTACTCTTTTTTTAGAACCCCGTGTTTTGATGAATCTTTTGCATATATTATTTCAAGAATGAACTTTTATGAAATTTTTACCATAACAAGATTTGAAGGGCATAACTTAATCTGGTATCTTATTTTAAAACTTTTTAGTCATAATATCAATTTCTATCCTTATTCAATGCTTTTTGTAAATTGGATAATTGCGTCTGTTTTAATTGTCTTTTTTTGGAAAAAAGCTCCTTTTAACAATATCATTAAGTTTCTGATTACTTTTTCATACCCCTTTTTAAATTACTTTGGAGTTGTATCAAGACCATATACATTAGGGGTTTTGATATTATTTTTAATTTGTTTTTTATATAAAAATCAATTAAAAAGACCGGTTTTGTATTCTTTTTTAGTCAGTTTATTCGGAAATATTTCAATAATTAACCTTTTTGGCGCTTTTGCATTTTTTATTTTATTTTTAATAAACTGTTTTAAATATAGGTTATCAAAAAAAAATATTGTAATTTGCGGTTTGGTTTTTATTTTTTCTTTTGTTTTTCTCTTAAGCCAGTTCATTGGCGCTCAAATCCCCGAAAGGCAGGCTTCTTTAGTTAATGAAATAGTAAACTTTAAACTTGACGCTTTAAGCTTTTTGGGGCTATTCTTTTTAAATATTGAAGACAAAACTTTTTTAAGAATTCTTTTTTTTATTGTATCGTCAGGAGTGTTTTGGGTTTATTCTGCCGTATTTTTAAAAAAAGCAAGACATTCATTTCTGTTTCTGTTTATAATATATATCCTGATGAGCACTTTCTTTATTAAAGTATATTTGGGAAATGTATGGCATTATTATTTTTACTTCGTATATTTTATTGCTGCTCTTTGGATAAGTTGGGACAAAATAAAAAATGTTAAATATATAAATATTATTCTTTATTGTTTTTTATTTTTATCTCTTTTCCAAACCTGTTTTATTAACAAAAAACTTCCGGAAACACTTGACACAAGAACTTATAAAACAATGATTGATGTTATTTTTGATAATCAGGAATTTAAAAATTCAAAGCTCTTTTATCTTGACTGGTTTTATCACTTTTTCCCCGGAGTTGCACCTTATTTGGAACAAAAAAATATAAAAATATATGATATAGAAGGAAAAGACAGAACAACTTTTCAAAGCGCAAAAAATATAGATAAATTCAGGACAACTCCTTTTTATGGAGGAGAATTTATAAAACATCTTGATAAAACAAAGAATAATTATCTTATAACTCAAAACTATATTTTCTACCAAGGCTTTAGGGCAAAAGAATTATACTTTACAAAAAATGGTTTTATTTATACTGATGACAAATGCAAAATCTTTTTTGAAATTGTAAAATTTATGCCAAATATTCCTTTCAGCATTTATAAAATTAACGTGGTTGATGTTTATGAAAAATAAAAAATACATTATTGTTACTTTAATATACTTTACTTTATGTTTAATTATAAGCTTTCAAAGAATTCCCTTTTGGGATGAAGCAAGAGCTTGGCTAATTAGCGCAAACAGTAACCCCGCTGAATTTTTGGATTTAATGAAGCTGGAGTGTCATCTTTTCCCCTGGTATTTAATTATTTTTCCTTTTGCAAAGCTGAATATTTTTTATCCTTACTCAATTTATACAATTAATGCTTTATTTGCCTCGGGAGCAGTTTTTTTGCTTCTGAAATATTCAAAATTTTCATTTACACAAAAACTTTTGATAACTTTTTCAACTCCTTTTTTATTTTTATGGGGAACAGTCGCCAGATGCTATTCTGTTGGGATTTTATTTTTATTTTTAGCGCTTTCAATATATAAAATAAGATTTAAAAAGCCCTATATATACACCGTATTTTTATCCTTAAGCTTAAACACTTCGGTTATGGCTTTCATTGGAAGCTTTTTTCTTTTGATTATCTTTCTTTTTGAAAACAGAAAAAATAAAAACTTTTACAAAATTCTTTTAATATTTTTATTTGCTTGTTCTGTTGTCGCTTTTCAAATTTTTTCTTTTAGTCCGGATTATCTTAGACAGCTTCCCGAAATGGGTTTTTTAAGAGACTTTCTGGGCTTTATTTTCAGGCCTGTATTTTTTATAAAACAGTATCCGATACAGTCAACCTTAATGAGTCTTCTAAGAACTGCCTGCGTTGTCTGCGCTTTTGTTTTTTGTTATTTTTGCACTAAAAATAACAAAAAAGTTTTATTTTTTATTTTATCAACATACTTTTCGATGATAGTTTTATTCACTTTTTTCTACAGCGGAAACTTTTGGCATTATTTTTACTTCTACCTTTATTTCGTTACAGCCTTTTGGATTTTAAAAGAAGAAAACAAAATTTCAAAAATATTAAATATGTGTTTTTATATCATACTTTCACTATGCATCTTCAAAGGTTCAATGTTCATCGATTCAAAGTTGACCACCATTAACGATTCAAAATCAAAATATATTGCACAAATTATTCTCGAAAATCCTGTTTTTAAAAACAAAAAATTGTTCTGCCTTGACCCTTGGAGCGACATTGCACCTGCGAGTTTGCCATATTTAAAAAATGTTAATATTTACGATAAAAATAACATTGAAAGAAAAAGCCCAAAAAGCATGCGAAAACAAATAGAATTTAATTTAAGTCAATTTGATCCTGACAATTTTATAAAACATGTTGAAAACAATTCAATTCTTCTTACAAACCAATTTTTTTTTAATCATGAAAAAAATAACCCCCTGTTAACTAAAAACAACGACTCATTTATTTTTAAAGGAGATAAAAGCACTATTATTTTTAAACCGTTTTATAAAAACCCCGACATTCTCTTTTGGGCTTATACGATTGAAGTAAATAAATAAAATTTATATGGTAAAATTAAAAAGTCTCGGAGGGAAAATGGAATTAGAAAAAGAAAAAATTATAAAAATTGTAGAAAAAACCAATTTAAAACATATAGCGATAATAATGGACGGCAACAGACGCTGGGCAAAAGAACACTTTTTGCCCTCAATATCCGGTCATAAAAAAGGAGTTGAAGCTTTAAAAAAAACAGCACGTGCCTGTGATGATTTTAAAATTAAATATTTAACTTTGTATGCTTTTTCAACCGAAAACTGGAACAGAAAAAAAGAAGAAGTGGATTTTTTAATGGAACTTCTTGCATCAACCCTAAAATCAGAATTAAAAGAATTGAATGAAAATAACGTAAAGATGAATTTTATAGGCAATTTGAGCCGCTTAAATACAAATCTTCAAAAAATATTGGAAGAATCAAGAAAGACAACGGAAAATAATACAGGCGTAACTCTCACTGTTGCTATAAACTACGGGAGCAGAGATGAAATTACAAATGCCGTTAAAAATATTATAAAAGATAAAATCAAACCGGAAGATGTAGACCAAAAACTAATTTCAAACTACCTGTATACAAAAGGTTTGCCCGATCCTGATTTATTAATAAGAACTTCAGGAGAAAAAAGAATAAGTAACTATTTGTTATGGCAAATTGCATACAGCGAAATATATTCAACAAATGTTTACTGGCCGGAATTTGACAAAAATCATCTAAAAGATGCAATATATGAATTTGCAAACAGACAAAGAAGATGGGGGAGATAAATGCTGATTACTCTTGCAACTTCAAACAAAAACAAAGTAGACGAAATTAATCTGATAGCAAAAGATTATGATATTGAATTTATTCTTCCGAAAGGAGAATTTGACCCCGTTGAAGACGGCAAAGACTTTATTGAAAATGCCTATTGCAAAGCAAAATGTGCAAGCTTGAACGGTACAACCGAACTTTATCTTGCGGACGATTCGGGGCTTTGCGTTGAAGCTTTAGACGGAGCTCCCGGTATATACTCCGCACGTTATGCAAAAACCCCAAAAGAAAGAATAGAAAAACTTTTAGATAATTTAAAGGGCGTAGAAAAAAGGGATGCAAAATTTGTTTGTGCTATGGTAATTACGGATAAAAAAGGAAATATTGTATATAAAACCCAAGGTGAGTGCATCGGTTCTATTCTCAAACAAGAAAAAGGCACGGGCGGATTTGGCTATGATCCGATATTTTTTGTAAAATCCGAAAATAAAGGTATGGCAGAACTCACAAAAGAACAGAAGGCCAAAGTGTCCCACAGAGCAAAAGCTTTAAATAATGTTTTAAAATTTTTAAAAGATGAAATTATTAAATAGTTATCTAAACAAATACGGTTTTTTTCTTTTTGCAATAATTACTTTTGCTATTGCAATTACAAGAGTTCCTTTTTGGGATGAAGCCCATGGGTATGATATTTCTTGTTTAAGTCTGGGTGAAATTTTTCATTTGACAAGAATAGAAGGACATTTTTTAGTTTGGTTTCTAATTTTAAAACCTTTCTCTTTTGTCGAATTGTACCCGTATCCTATGCTTATATTGAATTGGGCTTTTATGGCTTTAGCTGTGTTTATTTTATGGAAAAAAGCGCCGTTTAGCCCTTTGGCTAAATTTTTAATTTGTTTTTCAACACCATGTTTGCTATATTTTGCACCCGTTGCAAGATGTTATTCTGTTGGAATTTTATTTTTGTTTTTAATCTGCACATTTTACCCAAAAAGACTTGAAAAACCCCGCTTATTTGCCTTTTTAATACTTATTTGTGCCAATACCAGCGTGCTTGCACTTGTCGGGAGTTTTTATATTGCTCTTGCATTTTTGTTTGACCTTATAAAAGGCTACCTTAAAAAAAGAATTTCTAATAGAAAATTAATCGAAACTGTCCTGATTTTTATTTTATGTGCTCTTTTAATTTTAGCCCAGACTTATAATTTGAGACACAGTGGTATTAGAGGTTCTTTTGTTTTTTCTGATTCTTTTTTAGCGCACATTTTCAAGATTGACCTTTTTTTTCTGCTTACGGTTTTTCCCGTTTTGGTTTTTAAACATTCAAAGCGTGCTTTTTACTTTGCCTTTTGCGTTTACTTTACTTTAAGCTATATTTTCTTTTTTGTTCACTTTGGAAGTTATTGGAATCATTATTTTTACTACATATATTTTATTGTTCTTTTTTGGCTTTTTAAAAAACAGCTTTTCAAAAATAAGATTTTAAAAATTTTATTTTATTCAACTTTAATATTGCTCACCTTTCCAAATACACTTCATAAAGATTCAAAACTTCTTCATATATATTCATCAAAAGCAAATAAAATTGCAGAGTATATAGCATCTAAAGACTATCTGAAAAACGCAAAACTGTATTCTTTGCAATGGTGGAGTGATATTACCCCAAGTGCCGGCGTTTATCTTGCGAAAAACAACATTAAAATTTATGACGTTGAAAATAATGATAAACGAAGTTTTAAAAGTATAGAAAAAATGTCGTATTGGGCAAATTCATATACAGATATAGACAGTTTCTATAATCTTGTTGATAAAAATAAGGATAATTATGTTTTAACCGCTAATTTACTTGGCAGCCTCAAATTTAAAAATACAAACATTTTAATGATAGATAACAACTACATATTCTATACGCCAAAAGGCGAATATTTGTTTGAATTAAAAGATGATAAGAAAAAAGATTTAGGACTTTTAATTTATAAAATTAGCAAAATTTAATTTTTCATGGTAAATTTTTTTTATGGAATTAAACGCCACAATAGTATCCGTGACAATTTTATGTATCTTATGCTTGCTTAAAATTAATGTACTTTTTTCATTGATGATAAGCTCGATTATTGCAGGTTTGTTGGCCAAAATGCCTATATCCAAAATTATGGATTTATTTATTTCAGGGATGGGACAAAACTCTGAAACCGCCCTAAGTTATATCCTTCTTGGAGCGCTTGCCGCCGCTATGACACACACGGGGTTAGCCAAAATACTTGCAATAAAAATATCTGATTTTATTAAAGACAATAAGTATCTATTGCTTCTTATACTTACCGTTATTTCGGTAATGTCACAAAATTTAATACCTGTTCATATCGCATTTATTCCTATTTTAATTCCTCCGCTTTTAAATTTAATGAATAAGTTAAAATTAGACAGACGAGCTGTTGCCTGTTCGCTTGCCTTTGGTCTAAAAGCTCCATATATTGCCATTCCTGCCGGTTTTGGACTAATTTTTCAAGGCTTAATTGCTGATAATATAACCCAAAACGGAATTAAAGTTCTTAAAACGGACGTTTGGCACTATAGTTGGATTTTGGGTTTTGCAATGCTTATTGCCTTATTCATTGCAATTTTTATAAGCTATAGAAAACCAAGAGAATATAAAAATGACGATAATTTGGATTTTAATACTAAAAATTGCGAAAAACTAACAAAAAAACACTATGTGACCCTTCTGGGGGCAATTGTAACGTTAGTTGTCCAATTGATTAGCGGTTCATTACCTTTGGGAGCTTTAATCGGACTTGGAATAATTTTCGGATTTAGAGCTGTTCCGCATAAAAAAATGGATTTTTTAATGAATGAAGGCGTTGGTTTAATGGGATACATTGCTTTTGTAATGCTTGTTTGTGCAGGGTATGCGCTTGTATTAAAAGAAACGGGCTCAATTGAATCATTAATAAATTCCATGATGCCTTTTATTGCAAATTCAAAATTACTGGCAGCTTTAACAATGCTTTTTGCGGGGCTTATTATTACGATTGGAATAGGTTCTTCATTCGGAACAATACCTATTCTTGCAGTGCTTTTTGTTCCTCTTTGCCAAAAACTAGGCTTTTCAACCCCTTCTATAATAATTCTTCTGTGTGCAGCGGCAGCACTCGGAGATGCAGGCTCACCCGCATCCGATACAACTTTAGGTCCAACTGCCGGATTAAATGCAGATAACCAGCATAACCATATAAAAGACACCTGTATTCCGACTTTTATACACTTTAATCCTGCTCTTATAATTGCGGCTGTTATTTCAATATATTTGTTTTAGCTATAATATCATCCAAATATGTTTTATCAAAAAACGCCTTTTTGTCATTCGGAATATTGGAAAAAATAAAATCCATATCTTCAATTTTAATATTTCTTTTTATCAATTCTCCGGCATATTCACTATGACACTTATAATTTGCGCAAATATAATAAGGAATGGAATTGCCCCAGGGAGTTTTTTCAAAAATAGGGTTTAATTCTTCTTCAATTGTTTTAAACAGAATTTCAATATTATAATTTTTTTTATATTTAATATTCAAATAGCTGCATATAAGTTCACTACAAATATTACCCGCCCCTCTTCCCATGCCGGATAGGGTTGAATCAATAAAAATTAAACGCTTTAAGTTTAAATTCATCAGAGTTTTAGCACAAATAAAAGCTCTTTCTTTATTATTGTGCCCATGAAAACAAAAATTAATATCTTTTTTAACAATATCGTCAAGTTTTATAAAAAGCTGCTCGATTTCCGATTCATTTTTTGCTCCTATTGAATCCACAACACTTACCGCATAAGGATTCATCAGACTAATCTTCTCCATTAAATCCAAAAACTCATCGTCTTTATATTCATCAATAAAAACAGGATTAACAAAAAGTTTAATACCTCTGTCAATTAGTTTTTTGCATTCTATAATAGCTGTTTTTTTATTATTTTTTTTAAAGATATATCTTAAAAAAATGTTGCTTGTTTTAATTTTTTCAACATCATACTCGCCTTGTTTTAACATAAGGCAAAATTTACCGTTGCTAAAAGAACCGGCCAGTCTTTGTGCTTGTTCCATACTGTTGAAAAGGCTATGATTTAAATTTGTTTTTTTGTTTGTTAAAAAACCGAGTTCAATAAAATCAATCCCCGATAAAACAAGACTGTTAATTATATTTAAAATTCTTTTTTCACCAAAATTCCAGCCAACAATATAGCCGCCGTCTCTTAAGGTTGAATCCAATATTTTAATCATTTAAATATCATAACATAAAGTTAAATTATCCGCCGAAACTACGTTGAACAGCTTGCTGCGCTGTTTGTCTTACCGATTGTTCCTGTGCGTTTATCATTTCAAGTTGTTGTTGATATCTTTGTAATTTTTGATCAAGAGCTTTTTCTGCCTGATACAGACGTTCTTTTTTCTTTTCTAAAGCCTTCATTTCAGGACTGTCCGGTTCCATATCAGACCCTAAGCCGACAATATCATTGATTTGGGCAGATAAATCCAACTTTGTTGAAGCAATAAGATTAATTTTATATTCAAGATCTGATCTGTAGTTATTTATTTGTGCCAGTTGGAATTGAGAAACTAATAGTCCCATACTTATCTCATTTCGTTAAATTTGTTACCTCTCAGAAAAACATGCTCGTTATTTTGAGCAATAAGTTTTTCCATCTGGCTTAACTGATGCATTTGATATTTAAGTTTATACTTTATCATCTTTCTTTTTTTATTAATGGAAAGTGCATCCTTTAAGCCTGCAACCAGCTCTTTTTGCAATATCTTAAAAGGATTATTTCTTTTAAGATAGTTTTTGGAATAATTCAAAAACGTTTTTAATCTTTTAATATTTGCTCTAATTGCTTGTTGCACAGTTACTCCTTTTTGTTTCCATTAAGGAGACACTTACCTTAATAAAAACAAGTAAAGCGGACAAATTGACTTAATGTAAATAAATATTAAAACTATAATATAACTATATTTTCGACACAAAAAGCTTGTAACTTTAAATAATGATACATTTCTTTACAAATTAATAAAGAGTCATTATTTAAAAATGTAAAAAAATAAATCCCTCCTGTCGTTAATTTAACTTTTAATTGTTTTTTTGTTATAATCTGGATAAAAATATTATCATTTTGAGGAATACCAATGAAAAACAAATTAATTCTTTTTTGGATTATTATGGCAATCACCTTTGCAAGCATTTATGTTATTTGGAAAAAACCTACAAGTCTTGGGTTGGATTTAGTTGGCGGTTCAAGGCTTATGCTTGAAGCACAAACCTCTGATTCTGTTCCGAAAATTACACCTGAAATTATGGATAGCCTTCAATACGCCATTGAAAACAGGGTAAATGCCATGGGGGTAGGTGAAACCATAGTTCAAAGAGTCGGAGCAAAAAGACTGTTGATTGAAATCCCAAATATTACAGATACAGCTAAGGCAAAAGAATTTATAGGTCAAACTGCCCAATTGGAATTCAAAAGACCCAAAAAAAACTTTGACGGTTCAACCACCTGGGAATCGACCGGCCTTACAGGAAAAGACTTGAAAAAAGCACTGGTAGGCTCAGCTCCTGCAACAGGCGAGTGGCTTGTCGAATTAGAGTTTAATTTAGAAGGTGCTAAAAAGTTTTCCGATTTAACAAAAGAACTTACAGGAAAACAAATGGCAATTTTCTTCAACGGAAAAGAACAATCTGCACCAAGGGTAAACGAACAAATTTCCGGAGGAAAGGCCCAAATCACAGGAGGTGCCGAAGGAGGCTTTGAATACGAACAGGCAAAAGAAATGGTTGACTTGTTAAACGCAGGTGCATTACCTGTAGGGGCTGAAATAATTCAAGAAGAATCGGTCGGACCTACTTTAGGACAAGACAGTATAAATAAATCTAAAATTGCAGGTTTTGTTGGTATAACCGCAGTTATGATATTCATGATAGGTTATTACAGAGTTTTAGGATTAATATCTTGTTTTGCCCTTATAATATATGCTCTTATTAACTTCGCAATCTTTAAACTTGTGCCTGTTACTCTTACACTTACAGGTATAGCAGGTTTCATTCTTTCGATAGGTATGGCGATAGATGCTAATATTTTAATATTTGAACGCACAAAAGAAGAGCTGAGAATGGGAAGAACTTTGTTTACCGCAATTAATTCCGGGTTCGACAGAGCATTTACAAGCATATTTGATTCAAACGTTTCAACAGTTATGACTTGTTTAATTTTATACCACTTCGGTGCTTCAATGGTTAAAGGCTTTGCCCTTACATTAACAATCGGGGTATGCTTATCTATGTTCAGCGCAATTACGGTTACCAAAAACTTTATGCACTTAATATTCGGCTCTAGCGAATTAAAATACCCTCAGCTTTTTGGTCTGAAAAAAGAAGAAATCGAAAACACATACCAAGCTCAGGAAACAAAACGTGAAAAAGCAAAATTCGGCGTTTTGGACTAACAATATTTAGGAGACTTTAAAATGGCAAATACGAATTTGATAAAAAACAAATATAAAATTGATATTGTTAAATACAGATATTTTTGGCTGACTCTGACAACATTGTTTCTAATACCGTGCATTGCAGCAATAATTTACTTAATGGCAACACAGCCTAACCACTCACCTTTAAAACTCGGTATAGATTTTACGGGCGGGACAATTTTGCAATATAGTATAGATAAAAAGCTTGAAACAGACGATATAGCAAAATTAAGAGGCGACTTAGAAAAAAACGGCGTTAAAAATCCCGTTATTCAGACAACTTTTCAAACATCAGATAAAAACATTAGCAACCTTATATCAATCAGGACAAGTTTTCTTGGAGACAAAGAAAGCAAAGATAAAGCAGGAGAAATTACAAATATCATAACAAAGGATTTTAAAAATGCTCAGTTACTCGCAGTAAACTCGGTAGGGCCTACTTTGGGATCTGAGCTTTTAAGAAACACGATGACCGCCTTGGCTATTGCATTTGTTTTGATGGTTATATATATATCATTCAGGTTCAAGCCGGAATACGGATGGATTGCCCTATTGACGCTTTTTCAAGATACGATAGTTGTTGTCGGTATTTTTGCAATCAAAGGCATATTTTTCGACACAACCATTGATAGCTTGTTTATTACCGCTGTTCTAACAATTATCGGCTATTCAATTAATGACACAATTGTAGTTTTTGATAGAATCAGAGAAAATATGCGTTTTTTGGCAAAAAAACATACATCTGATGAAATTATAAATGCATCGATAAACCAAACGTTTGCCCGTTCAATAAATACATCAGCAACAACGCTATTCACACTTTTTGCTCTGTATCTGTTTGGCGGTTCTACTATTAAAGATTTTGTTCTTGCAATCATTATAGGGGTTATTGCAGGAGCATATTCATCAATTTTTACGGCAGGACCGGTATTATCCATAGTAAAAGAACATTTGGCTAAAAAGAATGCATAAGAAAAAATATTCATCTCTTGCTGAATTTGTTATAAAAACAAGAGAAAAGCTTAATTTGACCCAAAACGAGCTTTCAAATTTATCAAGTCTGTCTGTTGACGAAATTCAGTCAATAGAACAAGGAATTGACCTTTTTTTGGCAACAACAACAAGACAAAAACTTGCAAAAGGACTAAAAGTTGATAACAAAGAAATAAAACAATATGAAATTAAAGTAGATTACAACCAAACAGAAAAATCGATAAAAGATCAAATAAAAGAAAAAATTCTTTTAAATAGAAACAATCCCAACTTTACTGTTAATTGTCCGGTTTGTAATGAAAAATTAATAACAAGAATAGCAAAACTTTATGATTTAGAAGACAACCTTGTGCTTCATCCAAAAGCACGTTGCAGCAAATGTCCTTTTCAATTAAATGATTAGATTAATTCTAAACTAAAGATACAACTTGGTTTCTTCCGGATTCTTTTGCTTTGTATAAACATTTATCTGAATACTCAATAATCTCTTGAGGCATATCACCGTCAACTCCGGCTGTTGCAACGCCGACGCTTATTGTAACATTTACTTTTTCACCATTTGCAAGAATAAACTTATTGTTTCTTACGGCATTGCATATTTTGTTTGCAGTAATTTCTGCCTCTTTTTTATTTGTATTTGTTAAAATTATAGACATTTCTTCTCCGCCATACCTGCAAACAATATCCGTTGTTCTTGACTGTCTTTTTAATATTGAGGCAACCTGTTTTAAAACACAGTCTCCGGATTGGTGTCCGTATGTGTCGTTAAATTTTTTGAAAAAATCTATGTCTATTAAAATTAAAGAAAAAACACTTCCATACCTTTTAAAATTGTTTGTATTAAGAATCATTTGTTCTTGAAAATATCTGTGATTATAAAGCTGGGTTAAACCATCAGTAACCGCAAGCTTATATGTTTGTTCATAGTCTTTTACTTTTAAAAGATATTTTTCGCAATAAACCAAAACAAAAGTTGCAATTGTACTCATGCAGGGCAATACGATTGATATCCAAATATTGTATTTTGCCATTAAAATAGTGCTGATTATTATATAAAAAGTCAATGATACAAACAAGAAAACAAAAGTTTTTAAAACAGAATGTATTTTTAAAACAAAATACCCTACCAAAAGACAAAGTAAAATTGAAATTAAAAAGTCAATTTCTACGGGAACTTTTTTTATAAAATTATTATCAAAAATATTATTTAAAAATGTTGTATGCAGTTCAACTCCTGCAAGGTGTGATTCAATCGGGGTGCTTTTAATGTCAGATAAGCTTGTTGCTGTTGTTCCTATATATACTACTTTATTTTTAAAATTATTATCAAAAAAAGCACTGTCATTATTTTTAATTGCTTTTAATACCTGCCAAAGAGAAATGTGTTTGTATGTTCCGCTTTTTCCATACCAATTTAGTATTGTCCTTTGAGTAGCATCTAATGGTATTGAGTGTTTTTCGTCAATTACAATGCGGTTGTTTTTAATTGAAACTTCATCTTTATTTAATAAGTCCATAGCCACTTTTAAAGTGAGGTTTGGATAATAATCACCCTTATATTTAAAAATGGGAGTGGTGTTTCTAATTATGCCGTCATTATCTCTTGTAATATTTATTATCCCTATATTATCCGTCACATCCATCAATTCTTTCATTATCACTCTTGAATTTATAAATGTAACAAAGGGATTATCTATAAGACTGCCTTCTTTGATTTTTAATTTTAATTTATCATCAAGTATTGAAGACTTCCTTATCTCATCTGAATAATTATCAAAATTCATTGAAAGATAAACATTGTTGTTATTTTTAACGGAATTAATCAGAGCTTCATCCGAAGCAATATCTTTTAGATTTGGTTTTGCAAAAATTAAATCAAAAACAATGGACTTTGGACCTGCTTTTTCGACAAAATTTATAACTTCACTCCAAATTTTTCTTGATACGGGCCATTCGCCGTATTTGTCCATAACATACTCATATGCTTGGTCATCAACAGATATTATTACAAAATCTTTATTTGCTGTTTTGTATTTTGCAATAACTTTTTGCCTTCTGTCAAATGTACTTTGTTCAATTGTGTTTATAAAATTTTGAAACGAAACAAAGTGTCCAAGCCACACTAAACATCCGAATAAAGTGATTACAATGAGCGTATAAACAGCATATATTAACCTTTTTTTACCTTCTTTTGTCATTATAAACTACGCCTTGAAAAATATTCACCATAATTAAGTTCATCAATTATCTGATATACCGAGTTATGATTTTTGAAATCAATTTTTATGCCAAAATCTAATATTAATTTCATTAAATCATCTTTGCCGGAATTTTCTTTGTAACCGGCAATAAAATTCAAAAGACATTTCTCATTTTTATTACATATCATAATCATGATTTTGCAATAGAAAGCAATTTATTAAATCAACCGTAAGAACAGTTTGAAAGAAATTTTTATAGTATAAACAATGTATTTTTAAAGTCCTGAAATAACAATTGTTAAATCACGGCCGGTACGGTTTATCCCAACAGGATCATATATTGTATGCTTATCTTTAATTTCGGGAATAGTCTTTTTTAATTCACTTAATGCTTCGCCTGCAATATCCAAATTATGAATTGCGATGTAGTCTTTCGCAAGAGAATTAGAAGTCTTCATTTTTACAACAGCTCCTTTTGCTTCAAGCTCTTGTTTTAAAACATTTGCACTATCAGCCTCTGAATCTGCATAAAGTATTCCTATGGATAAATCACCGGGTCCTATGTTTGTTTTGTTTCTGTAGACCATCTTATTTATTAAATCTTGCGTTTTTATAGGATCAATTATCCAATAACTTATTATACCTTTTGTAGAAGGAGCTCCTGGAATGGTTGCAATTTGAATAGTAGAAGTATCAATATTTTTTGCCATTCCTAAATATTTTGCCATATCGTAAGCAGACAAGTCCGTTTGAACATATTCAGGCAAAATTTTTAATAATTCCGGCAGTTTAACTACAACCGTAGGGTCTTTAAGTCGAGCAAGGAGTGCATTAAAGAACCATTGTTGCCTTCTGATTCTGCCTATATCGCCATAAGAATCATGTCTGAATCTTAAATACCCTTCAACTTGCTTACCCGATAAAATATGGTCTCCTTGTTTTAAATTAATGTGCAAATTACCGCTATAATCATCATATTTCATGTTTTTTTCAATATATATAGGCAACCCCCCGAGCACATCAATCATTTTTATTACGCCTGCATTTGAAATTGCAAGATAGTTATGTATTTTAACACCAAAAGTCTCTTCAACCGTTTTAACTGCAAGTTTCGCACCTCCAAAAGCAAAAGCATGGTTGATTTTATCTACCTTGTTTTTTCCCGCAAGGTAAACCTTTGAATCTCTCGGGATAGAAATTACGTTTACGTTTTTACCGTATGGTGCAATGCTGATTAAAAGCATTGTATCAGAACGATTCCCTTTGAAGGGATGTTGTGAATTTGTTGCGACATCCACCCCCATTAAAAGAATATTTTGAGTTCTCGGAGAAAAATTAAAACTCAAATCAATAGGAGAATGATGAGCTTTATCAGTCTGAACAATCGCAGAATCGGTATTTACATTTTCGTTTAAAAACCAGAATACACCAAAAAAAACAAGCGCCAATAAAAACAAAAATTTTGCAAAATTGTTATTATTTTTTTTGGGGCGACGACGTCTTCTGTATTGTGGTTTGATTGGTATTCTATATATTTGAATTCTATCTTCGAGGCTACTGTTCATTTTTGTTACCGATAAATTAATTACATTAAAATTATACTACGAAAAAATGGCAAATTTAATATTAACTTATACACAAATTCAAAATTTTAGTGTATTATACTGTTATAAAGCATTGGGGATAATTTTGTTTAGAAAAAATATAAAACTTACAAAAAAAATTCTGACTTTTTTTGTGTTCTGTTTATTTTTCAATGTTAATATAGCACTTTCTAATGAAAATAGCAACATTGAAGATATAAAACAACAAGCAATTGCCCTGTATACTACAGGCAACTACGCAGAAGCGTTTAAATTGCTCGATAATTTAAGTCCAAATGATAAAAACGAAGAAGTTTTTCTAATATTGTCAAATATAGCCCAGGAAAACAAAGATGATAACACGGCAATAAAAAATTTAAATAAAGCTCTTGATAAAAACTACCGCTATTATAAAGCTTATTACAATTTAGGTTGCATTTTTGCCTCCAAAAAGTCATATCTTTTAGCTTCTAACAACTTTGAACTTGCAATAAAATACAACAAAACTTTTTCTCCCGCATACTATAATCTGGCTTGCTGCCAAATAAAACTTAAAAATTACCTGGGAGCAAAAAAGAATTTAATTAAAGCACTTGAACTTGACAATACAAACAAAGATTACTACTATAACCTTGCATACTGTTATAAAGAGCTTAACAAGCCAAGGCAAGCCAAAAAAATTCTCGAAACTTATGAAAAATTAATTTAAACTTCAATTAATTCATTATTTATAAAATCTCTTAATTCCAGTGTTTTACCTAAACCGAAAGAAAAAATTTGTCCGGTTCTAATGCCCAAAACGCAAGAGGGACATGCAGTTAATATTAAATCAGCTTTAGATTCCTTTATTGTATTTGCCTTTTTAAATGCAATTTTTAACGCAATAATGGGATGAAATATAAAATAACTGCCTCCAAAACCGCAGCAAGAATCAATATTATTCAAGCGTTTATAGTTTATTCCTTCAATATTTTTTAAAAAATTTTCAATATTATTAAAATCTTCTTTATCTAAATGGCAGGGTTTATGAAAGACCACTGTTTTTTTTATATATTTTGAAGTTTGTTTCAGTTTATATTTTTTATTTTTTAGTAATTCAACAAAAAAGACAAGCTTATCCCTGTTTTCATCCTCAAGCCCAAAGTAGGAAGAAACGCAGTTTTTGCAGGTTGCACAGTCAAATACAACACAATTTGATTTTTTAATAAGCTCAATATTTTTATTTTTAGCTTTTTCATAATTTTTAATATCACCTCCGGCTAAATACGGTAAAGCACAGCAAGAAAAGCCGGGATTATAGAATAAATTATCCAAAAAAGTTTTTTTATGTTGTGCTTTTGCAACGCAGCCTTTAAAATATACAATGGATTTTTTTTTAGTTTTTATATTGGTGTTTTTGAAAAAATTTAAAAAATAAAGCACCTTTAAAGGCAAAAGTTTTAATTTTAAAAAAAGTCTTTGACTGATTTTTGATGGAGATAAAACAGCATTCTTATATGCAAAAATTTCCGTTGTGTCTACCCCTGAAGGGCAATTTTTTAAACATTTTGAACAGTTTAGACATATTTTTAAATCTTTTCTTATTTCTTTTTCATTTAACAAGCCTTTTTGATAACCCAAAAGTTTGCACACAAGACCTCGTGCGGTATTATTTTCGTTTTTTGTAATATCATATATCGGACAATTTTGCACACAAAGAGCACATCTTGAACATTTTGAAAGATTTTTTTTAATTTCGTCATCAATCATGGTTTATAGTATAATTTAAAAGCAATAAATTTTAAACTTTTAAGGCAGAAAATGAAAAGCGCTAAATTAATTAATAAAAAAATAGAAATAATTGAAACACAAAAACCTGATTTGAATATTGAAGGAGCAATTATAAAAGTTACAGGCTGCGGGCTTTGCGGCTCAGACTTAGTTAAAATCAAACACTCAAATTTGAAAAATGAAGATAAAGTTGTTCTGGGACATGAAATTACAGGGATAATTGAAGATATAAATTGCGATATTAAAGGTTTTAAAAAGGGTGATATTGTATCTTTAACGCATCACTACCCCTGCTTTGATTGTGAATATTGCAAAAACAAATCTTATTCAATGTGTAAAACATTCAAAAATTCAAACATATATCCCTGCGGATTTAGTGAGTATATAAGAGTTGACAAAAACCATCTTAAATATACTGTCTATAAAATGAATGAATCATTGAAAGATGACGAAAAAGCCTTTTTAGAGCCGCTTTCATGCTGCAATAGAGCAATAAGAAGAGCGGGGTTTGAATATGGCAAAAACAAAAACTCAAATCATAGCACCCTTACAATTGGTCTGGGGTCAATTGGTCTTTTAATGATGAAAGCCCTTAAGGCATTCAATATTAAAACGTACGGATATGATATTTCCGAACAAAGAATGCAACAGGCAAAGAATTTCGGTTTTGAATTTGACAAAGACAAAAAATATGATGTTGTTTTTCTGACTGCAGGGAATTCAAAGGCTGTTGATACTGCTTTAAAATATGTAATTGACGGAGGAAAAATCATTGTTTTTTCTTCTGTTGAATTGGATAATAAGGGTTTTTCAAATAATGAAATCTATTATAGAGAATTGTCAATTATAGCAAGTTATTCTCCATCCCCTTACGATATTGAGTTATCTGCAAATTTGTTAAACAAAAGACTTGTTAATGTAGAAAATCTAACCACACACTATAAACTTGACAATTTAGCACAAGCAGTTGATGATAGTTTTAATAACAAAATTTTTAAGGCATATATAGAAATATGAAAATGAAAGCAGTGCGTTTCTGGTCGCCAAATGACATAAGATATGAAGAAATAAAGATTCCCGAACTAAAACAAGGAGAAATTCTTGTAAAAGTAGAAGCTGCTCTCACATGCGGGACTGATGTAAAAACATACAAACGGGGTCATCCGGTTTTAATTAAAACCGTACCATCAGGATTTGGACATGAATTTTCAGGCATAATTGTAAAAAAAGACGAAGAAGTTAAAAACTTTAATGTAGGAGACAGGGTGGTTTGTGCTAACAGCGCCCCTTGTTTAGAGTGTTTTTATTGTAAAAGAGGAGAATTTGAGCTTTGTGAAAATTTAGATTTATTAAACGGAGCATATGCCCAATATATTGCAGTTCCAAAAAGAATAGTTGAACAAAACACTCTTATAATTCCAAATAACATAAGTTTCGCTCAGGCTGCTTTCAGCGAACCTTTGGCAAATGTTGTCCATGGCATAGATAAAACTCCAATAAAAAAGGGAGACACAGTAGGCATTATGGGAATCGGGCCAATAGGGCTTATGTTTGCACGTCTGGCAAAATTAAAAGGAGCAAAGGTTATTGCCCTTGGGCGTAATCCCTTAAAATTAAAAATGGCACATGAATTTTCAAACGCAGATATTATAATAGATTTAAAAAAACATCCCGACCCAAGAGAGATTATTCTCAGCAATACCGAAGAAAAAAGAGGACTTGATGTTGCAATAGAGTGTGTCGGATTGCCTGAAATTTGGGAAAAAATGTTTTCTTTGGTGAGAAAAGGCGGATGTGTACACTTTTTCGGAGGATGTGCTTCCGGAACTTCAATCAATTTAGACACAAAACGATTGCACTATGACGAAGTAAAAATTATAAGTTCCTTTCACCACACACCAAAATACTTTAGGCAAGCGCTGGATTTAATTATCAAAGGTGAAATCAATGTTGAAAAATTAATAACGGCAAAAATGGATATGAAGTACGCTAAAAAAGCAATAGAAATGCATAGAGACGGAAAAGCAATAAAAATTCTGCTTGAAAATTAAATTAAAAAAGCCCTTAAATTATAAGGGCATAATCTTTTATAAAAATAGCGGTATTGTTAATAATTTATAATATGCTCTACAAATTCAGGATTATAATGATTAACAAAAATACTTGATGCTTTATCCATTTTTCTTATAGTTTCCATATCATCGGAAGAAAGTTTAAAATCGAAGATATTAAAATTTTCTTCCATTCTTTTTTTGTGGGTTGATTTTGGAATTGCTATTATATTTTCCTGCGTTAAAAATCTTAGTCCTACTTGTGCAACGGTTTTATTGTGTTTTTCTCCGATTGCTTTAAGAGTTTCATTATCGAAAAAGTTGTTTTCGCCTCTTGCCATAGGTGACCACGACATTAATTGAGTGTTGTATTTATCCATGTACTTTCTGGATAATTTTTCTTGTTGGAATACATGGGTCTCCATTTGGTTAACCATAGGTTTAACTTCAACAAAATTACATAAATCTACATATCTGTCAGGGAAAAAATTACTAACACCGATTGCACGGGCTTTACCTTCTTTGTAGGCTTTTTCCATTGCCCTATAAGTTCCGTAGTAATCACCGAACGGCTGGTGGATTAACAATAAATCAACATAATCTGTTTGTAATTTTTTCAAGGATTCGTCGATGGACCTATACGCTTTTTCTTCGCCGGAGTTTGTTATCCAAACTTTTGTAACCAGAAAAAACTCCTCTCTGTTAATTCTTGATTTTTTAACGGCATTACCAACGCCTTCTTCATTATAATAGGCTTGTGCCGTATCAATCAACCTGTATCCTGTTTCAATAGCTTCAGTTACACATCTTTCACATTCTTTAGGGTCTACAAAAAACCCCGAAACCCAAAATCGGCATTTCAACGCCATTGTTTAATTTTACTGTGTTCATTAAAGCATCCTCCTTAATTATTCAAAACTAAATAGATTTTACAGTACCCAATTTATGAATATCTTCATCTGTTCTGTTTCCATAGATTGAAATTTTAATTAATTCATCTTCAATATTTTTAAATTCTTCATCACTTAAAACAACATCAGCAGCATTGAGATTTTCAATTACTCTTTCATCTTTTCTCATGCCGGGAATAGGTACAACATGCGGATATTTGTGAAGCATCCAGGCAAGTGAAATTTGTGCCGGTGTTATGCCTTTTTTGTTGGCAACCGAGTGCAAAAGGTCAAGTAACGGTTGATTCTTTTCTACATTTTCAGGGTTAAATCTTGTAATAACCCTTCTTACATCATCTCCCTTATATTTGGTATTTTTGTTATATTTTCCGCTTAAAAATCCCGAAGCCATAGGAGAAAATGCAACAAAACCAATATTTAACTCCTTGCATATCGGAATAACGTCTTTTTCAAACATTCGCTCCATCATGGAATATTCACTTTGAATTGCACAAAGGGGAGTGATTGCATGGGCTTTTTTTATTTGCTCAACAGTTGACTGCGATTGTCCCCACGCACGAATTTTTCCTTCTTTTATAAATTCACCCATCCACCCGGCCACTTCTTCCACATCACTGCCTAATGGGACTCTGTGTTCATAATAAATATCAATATAATCTGTATTAAGTCTTTTTAAAGAATCATTCAATGCATTTTCTATTCCTTTTTTACTCAGTTTTCCTTCAGGAATTTCTTGCCCGGGCTGGAATACCGGAGCAAATTTTGTTGTGAGTATGATTTTATCTCTAAAGGGCTTTACGGCTTTTCCGACAAGAATTTCATTTACAAACGGTCCATAAGCTTCTGCGGTATCAAACAATGTGCAGCCCAAATCATATGCCTTATGCATTAGTCTTATAGATTCTTCTTCCGACGGAATTGCACCATAACCGTGGCTGAAACCCATACAACCCATACCAATGGCTGAAACCTCAATATTTCTTAATTTTCTGTATTTCATAAATTATTCTCCATCATTTTTTATAAATTTTCCTAAAATTGGCTGAATCTGAATTTCGCAAAACCTGTCTGTCCAATCCAAAGGTTCAAACTCACCATCAGACATACACCAGCAAGTCATCATTCCGTAAAGTTCAGAAATTATAATATGCGTCAAAAGCTCTACAGGAGCATTACTTTTTAATTCACCTTTTAAAACGGCGTTTTCCAAAATACCTTTCAACATTTCAAAATCGTATTTCCATTTCCGCCCGTCTTTTGTGTCAGGAACATTATTAGGATCTAATACGTCTTTTGTCCATTGCCTGCAAACATTTATGCCGCAAGATTCAACACATTCCATAAACCTGTGAAAATAATGACGCAACTTTTCAGTTATTGCAGAACCCTCCATTTTTTCGAGTTCATCTGCTATTTCACCAAACGGAACTCTGCTTATATCAAGGACGATATCTTCTTTACGTTTAAAATAAATATAAAATGTGCCTTTTGCAACGCCTGCCTTTTTTGTAATATCTTCAACATTTATTGCATCAAACCCTTTTTCCTTTATTAATTCAAGTCCCGCTGTTATAAGCTTTCTTTTTGTTTTTTGTGCTGTTAATTTTCTTTTGTTCATAGTTTATCCTTTTATAATAAATTATACATATTTATGACCATAAGTCAATGACTTTTGGTCATAATAAATTTATGTTTTGCAATCCAAAAACTTGCATAAAAATTTTATTCGGCATTATAGCGGCATAAAACAGAAAGAATTTGTTAAATTTCTAAGTCATCAAATGAATAAATTCATACCCAACTTTAAAGACACCGGATGTTAAGTCACTATTAAACACCAATCCCGGCTGCAACAATTGTAAAAAATTAAACAAAAAATTGCTGCAAAATTAAAGTTGTACAAGATAAGTTTACATATCTAAAAATCAAGTAATAAATATATCTTATTTATTTTTAAAGTAATTAATTTAAACAAAAAAATAGAGTCCAATAGGACTCTATTTTTAATAGTTAAATCATTTTAAAAAATGATAGTTAATTCTTCATTAGGATTCAAAGCTGAAGAATTAGAAACAGAAGGAACTATTGTATACAACAATTCATCTCCGATTTCATAAATTACACCGAATGTACCTGAAATTGCTGTTTTGATAATTCCATATACGCCTTTACCAAGTGTTACAAAGGACATACCAAAGCTTGCAGCACCACGTCCAAGGTGTCCGGTGAATGTTTCAACAAAAGTGTCAGACAATCTATCGCCGTATTCTTCTAAGCCGTTGGCGGAAATATTAACAACCTGACCAACGGAACGACCGGCAACACCAACTGTTCTTGCAGCTGCAGTAAACGGCAGTCCTAAAATTCTTGCTATAATGTTTGGATTTTTCAAACAATCAGCAGTGGCAGAAGTCAACTCTTTCGGGAATTTAGCAGTGCAATCTCCGTTTTTGATTTCTGTAAATTTAACGGTAATTGAACCCGGATGAGTTCCAAGACCCGGTCTTTGAACTGTTACAACTTTACCGTACACTTTTGAGCCTGTTGGGAAAGTTTGACCGTCAACAGTAACTTCTTGAGTTGTTTTTGCTACAAAAGTATCCCCGATATTTGAATGTTTAGCATCAATTCTATCTAACATTTTAACTTTAATTGCAACAGGAGTACCTGCACCTTTAAACGCATCACCAATCAATTGGCCATTTGAACCATATTTTAGTCTCAATTCGCTAATTAAAGTTGCAACTTGATGTCTTGATAAGTATTGAGATTCATAAAGTGTTTTTTCATCAGGAAGATTGTCAATTAAACCTGAAGCAATAACTTCTTTTGTGCAACCGTAAGCCCAAGTTGGTATATTTTCAATAGTTTTACCGTTTAGCTTGGGAGCAGTATTGTCATTTGTGTAATTAACATCGATTAATTTTGCAACGGTAGCAAAAACTTCTGCTTTTGTAATAGCTTGATCCGGTTTAAATGATTTATCCGGATATCCAATCATAACATCTGCTGCAGTAGCTTTATTGATTTCGTCGTTAGCCCAATATGAAACAGTCACGTCTGTATATTTTTTCGTATTTCCCACTTGTTTCATATTTAAGCCTTGAGAAAGCATAAATGCAAGTTCTGATCTTGAGATAGGCATTTTAATATTAAAATCTCTATCGCCTTTTCTAACACTCATTGTATTTAACAAATCTTTTGAAAAAGCATTTACATAAGTGTTATCTTTGTTTGTGAAACCTAGTCTGTTTTTTTGTTTAAGTACTTTTCCGCCAATTCTGTAAACATAATTAGCATCTTTTACTTCGGTTGCATCAGCATTCATAAGCGAAGGGTGAGCATAAACTTCAACTTTTTCTTGTTTGCAACACGGTTGTTTAGCCATAACCACAGTGCAAGTTAAAAACATTGCTAAGGTTATAGACAAAGCCTGCGTAGTTTTTTTCATAACTTACTCCTATTCTCAAGTGCATTGAACTTGACATACACTAATACAAATTGATTATCTTATAAGGTTGTGGATTAGTCAAGAAAAAATTACAGAGAATTAATATCGTTATAAATCAACAAAGATGCGTCTTGAATAAGGGTTTTTGCGCTGTAGTCATTTGCAGGTCTTTTTGTCAGGATTGTTACAATATACTTTCTGCCGTTGTTTGTATATACAATTCCGCTATCGCCGAGCATTGAAGCAATATCTCCTGTTTTATGGAGAACCATAACATCTTTGGGAAGTTTTTCTTTTATTAGGTGGATATTTTTCGTATTGCCCAAATACTCTTTTAAAATTGATTTATACTTAGGATTTATATAATTAGGATTATCAATATTATATAATATTTTGGATATTTCCTTTGCGCTAATTTTGTTTTTACCATCCAAATCCGGTAACCACTCACCCATTGAAACTTTTTTTAAACCTAAATTTCTCATTGAACGGTTAAATGAATCCAGTCCGCCAATTTCATAAAGTATCATATTTGTTGCCGAATTGTCCGAGTTTGCTATCATTATATTTGCCAAATAATCTAGTGAATAGGCAACATCCGACTTGGTGTATTGCAAATCACCGGAACCCAATGTTCTGAATTCATCCGTAAAAACTCTTTTATCACTTAGGGTTACAGGGTTAATTGTTTTTGAGGTTTCATCAATAAGTCTTATAAGCTCAAATGCTATAGGGATTTTAATTATACTTGCACTCGGGTATAATTCATCGGCATTAATTTCAAGGCCCGAGCCCGTTGAATATTCCCATACAAAAACGCTTGGGGTAAGTTTTGGATATTTTTTAAATAATTCAAGCAGCTTGATTTTTGTATCCTTAAGCTCCGAAACTATTTGAATATCCGTTACTTCTTTTGTTTTGTTTGCAATTGGCGTAAGCTGATAGTCGCCCATAAAAAAAGAATTATAGATATATTCACTCAAAGGACTTACAAACGAATCCGTTTTTAAAGTTAAATTTCTGTTTAAAAAACGGTTTAAAAAAAGTACTTCAAAATAGTGTTTAAAATTGTAAGGACAAACAAAAACGCCATAACAGCCAAGCAATAAAAGCGCAAACATTAAAGCAAAAAATCTTTTAACGGATTTTAAAAATCCTTTTCGCTTTTTGTTTCTTTTATTTTTTATATATATCGGCTCTTGAATATAGTCATAGTACGAATGGTTATATTCATAATGAGCACTCTTATAAACTTTTTTAACTGCTCTTGACAAACCAAAGCTTCCTTATAGCTCTATGATTAGTTTAATAAAGAAAACTATATAAAACATAATATATTTGTATGAAATATATTTGGAGGAGAAAAAAATATGCTATACTTATTTTAGCAAAATTTAGCGAGGTTTTATAAAGTGAACATAGTTATATATGGTGAAAATTCAAAAAGTGATTTAGTTCAATTGATAAGTACCGATGAAGAAATCGAGGTAAGACAAATACCGCTTGAAGAACTTGAAAACTATAAACAATACAATCCTTCGGTGATGATTTTGGATTTGGACGTTAATAAAGTAAGAGAATTTTGTGCGGTAAGAAAACTCGAATGCCCGCTTCTGGTTTTAGTATCCGAAATACCTGAAAATCTTACAATTAGAGCTTTAAGCTATGATTACATTAAAACTCCGGTAAACCAAATTGAATTAAATACAAGAATTAATGCGCTTTTAAAGACCGAAGAAATAAAAAGAAATCTTGTAAAAACAGCTATTTGCGATGAGCTTACAGGTTTATACAACAGGAAATACCTCCATCACAGACTTGAAGCGGAAATTTCCCGCTCAAAAAGATACTCAACGCATCTTTCCTGCCTATTGTTGGACATAGATTACTTTAAAATAGTAAATGATATGTACGGGTATGATTGGGGAGATATTTTGCTTAAAAAAATCGCTCAAATGCTTAGTGCTTTAGTCAGAAAAGAAGATGTTTTAACAAGATATGGCGATGAAGAGTTTATAATACTACTTCCCGAAACAACGGAACAACAGGCTATGATTTTTGCGGAACGCTTCAGAAAAGATGTTGAAAAGATGGAATTTATCCCGGCAAACGAAGAAGAACGCCATCCCGTAACAATTTCCGGGGGTATTTCGTCATTCCCTTGTATGGAAGGGGTGGAAGAAAACGCAAACACTCTTATAAGATACGCAGAACACGCTCTATACAGTGCAAAACAATCAGGAAAAAATAAAATTGTAGAATTTTCCAAAATGAATTTAGGCGCTTAATGAATAACCTTACAAAAAGAATAATCCCTTGTTTGGATGTCAAAGAAGGGAAAACCGTAAAAGGTATTAATTTTGAAAATTTAAAAACAGTAGGAAACCCAATTGAGCTTGCAAAAAAATATTCATCACTTGGGGCGGACGAACTTGTTTTTTTGGATATTACCGCAACAAATGAAAAAAGGAAAACAGTAGCAGAACTTGTAGAAAAAGTGGCTAAAGAAGTATTTATCCCCTTTACTGTTGGAGGCGGCATAAGCGAAACAGAAGATATAAGGACAATTCTCACGCTCGGAGCGGATAAAATTTCCGTTAATTCGGCGGCAGTAAAAAACCCTTCTTTAATATCCGATTGCGCAAACTACTTTGGTTCTCAATGCGTCGTAGCAGCAATTGATGCAAAAAGAGTTGACGGTGATTTTTACGTTTTTATTAATGCAGGCAAAAAAAACACAGGTCTAAAAGTTGTTGATTGGGCGAAAAAAACAGCCGAATTAGGGGCAGGAGAAATTCTTTTAACTTCAATGGATTTTGACGGAACTCAAAAAGGGTTTGATATTGATTTACTAAATATTGTATCAAATGCGGTGAATATACCTGTTATAGCATCGGGCGGAGCTGGGGCTGATTCAAAACATTTTATAGACGTTTTTAAAAAAACAAATGTTGATGCTGCACTTGCTGCATCAATCTTTCATTACAATACTTTAAACATCAAAAATTTAAAAAACGATTTAATAAAAGCAAACATAAAAGTGCGACGGATAGGTTAGTACATTTTTCCAATTCAAAACACTACAAAAACGATAAAAAATTCTTATATGAGGATTTTGTATTTAATCGTTTTAATATTATTTTTACTCGGGCAATCAACATTTGCTTCTTCTGTTAATATTGATTTTTTTAAACGCTTTAGTGATATTTTTTTGGAAAATTACATAGAACTTGCCCTTAGAAATAATCATGATTTAAAAAGTACAAATCATAAAGTAGAGCAATACAGAAATGAAATAAAAAAACAATTCGCAGTTGAACTGCCAAAACTTACTGCATCAAGTAATTATCTTGGTTCGCATTTTCCAAAAGGAGATAATAATTTTCTTATGGAAAGGAATTCTTATATTTTGCCTTTGTCTGCCGGTTATGAACCTGATTTACTTTTGAAAAACAGAGACAAAACAAAAAGTGCCCAAAAACTCTACAAAGCAATGCTTGCAAATCAAAAAGGAACATATATTTCACTATTGTCGGATGTTGCAAGCACATATATCAACATTCTTCTTTTTGATTATTTACTGGAAAGACAAATCGAAATATTGAAAGATAAAAAAATAAGTTTTGATTTAAATAAAGAAAAATATAAAAAAGGCGTAATTGATATCGTCGAATTAAATGAAAAAAAACAAAAGCTTGAAAACGAAAACAGCATTTACGAAAATCTTTTAAAAAGTCAAAGAACTGCTCTTTATAATTTTGCGCTTTTAATAGGTGAATGTCCTGAAAATTTTAGCGATATTAAACGGGGAAAACTGGAAAACTTTGAATACAGCCAAACAATACCTGAAATTATAAATTCCGACGTAATTTATATGCGCCCGGATATAGTTGAAATTGAAAACAAACTAAAGAGCGCAAAAATTGATGTCACTGTAGCTAAAAAAGAATTTTTTCCAAGATTTAACATTACAGGTTATCTTGTTTTTGACACGGCGGGAAGCGGAAACTTTTTTTCTTGGCAATCTTCTTTTGCTTTTTTACTTGCAGGCTTGAGCCAGGATATTTTTTCAGGCGGAGAAAAACTTGCCAATCTAAAAATTAAAAAAGCAAAGTATTATGAACTTGTTGAAAAATACAAACAAGCTGATTTGAACGCAATTAAAGAAATAAATAATGCACTGAATATTATAAAAAGAGACAGCGAAACCGAAAAAAATATGATTAGTGCTCTAAATCTTCAAAAGAAAAACTTCTTTGCTTCATGTGAAAAATTTAAAAATGGGACAATTTCAAAAATTAACTTATTGGAAGACAAAACTTCTCTGGAACAAAAGCAAGCACTTCAGGCAAGCTCTAAAGCAACTCGCCTTATTGACTACATTACACTATACAAAGCAGTTGGAGGAGAATTATGATAAAAAAAATTATTGTAGTCTCCTTAATATTTATTATAGCTTTAAGCGTAGCGGATTTTTTGTATAACTTTTTTACAAGAAAAAAACCAAACATAATAAAAACCTACGGCAACATTGAAATAAGACAGGTAGATTTATCTTTTCAGGTATCAGGAATTATTAAAGATGTTTTTGTTGAAGAAGGAGACCGGGTAAAGCCAGGGGATTTGCTTGCCGTTTTAGATGATAGGGACTATAAAATAAATTATAAAAAAGCATACTTTCAGAAATTCGAATCAAAAGCACAAGCAAAAGAAGACGAACAAAAATACAAAAAAAACCGCCCTCTTTGCAAAGGCGAAATTATCTCCAAGCAAGAATGCGAAACTTATTTAAATACGAAAGATTTATCATACGCAAAATACAAACAAGACATTGAAAACGAACAGTACCACCTCTTACAGCTGAACTATACAAAAATGTATGCTCCGCAGGAAGGGATAATTACTGCAAGAGTTCAGGAAAAGGGCGCTCGTGTTGAAAAAAACCAAATTGTTTATGTTTTGAGTTTAAATAAACCGATTTGGGTTAGAACTTATATAAAAGAAAGTGACTTAGGAAACATTAAATACGGGAAAACAGCCTGGATTTACACCGATACAGAGGATATCAAAAGCAAAAAGAAGAAAAAATATAAAGGCTACATAGGCTATATCTCACCGGTTGCGGAATTTACTCCAAAAACCGTTCAAAGCGAAGATTTAAGAGCAGATTTGGTTTACAGAATAAGAGTTTATATAGATGAAGTCGATGAATACCTAAGACAAGGCATGCCTGTAAGCGTTGAAATTAATCTTGACAGCGAGGAATAAAAATTGGATTTATGTATTGAAATTGAAAATTTATCAAAAAAATTTGATGATAAATATGCCCTAAAAAACATCTCATTGTCTTTTGTAAAAGGAAAAATTGTTGCACTTTTGGGAGCGGACGGTTCAGGAAAAACAACACTTTTAAGATTAATTATAGGGCTTTTATGTCCGAGTGAAGGAAGAATTAAAACATTAAGTTTAAACCCTGTCATACAAAAAGAAAAAATTGTTTTAAAAACAGGTTACATGCCCCAAAAATTTGGTTTGTATGAAGATTTAACAGTAATTGAAAATTTAAATTTGTATGCAAAGTTAAAAAATACAAAAAACGATTTTGATGAACTGTTAGATTTTACCACCTTAAAACCTTTTAAAAATCGCCTGGCTCAAAATCTTTCAGGAGGAATGAAACAAAAACTCGGGCTTGCTTGTGCTTTATTAGCACAACCGGAGCTTTTAATTTTAGATGAGCCATCGGTTGGAGTTGACCCGTTATCCAGACTTGAATTATTAGAACTTGTCAAAAAAACAATAAATAAAAATACAAGCGTTATTTGGTCAAGTTCATATCTTGATGAAGCTTTTAATTTTGATTTAAGCATAATTTTAGACAAAGGGAAAGTGATATTTGAAGGAAATACGAAAGCCCTGGGCTCCACATACGAAGAATTTGAATCAAAAGTAATTGATTTAATGGGAGGTTATAAAAAAGTCGAATCAAAGATAGCAAAAAACTATCATATAGAAAATTACAGCGAAAAATGCACTGTTGTTGCAGACAATCTGTCAAAAAAATTTGGAGATTTTTGGGCTGTTAAAAATAACTCTTTTTGTATAAAAAAAGGTGAAATTTTTGGCTTATTAGGCCCAAATGGTGCAGGAAAATCCACAACTTTTAAAATGATGTGTGCTCTTTTAAAACCAACAAGCGGGAAGGGATATATTCTTGGAATTGATGTTGAAAAAGAACCGACAAAAGCAAGGAGTTATCTTGGATATATGGCGCAAAAATTTTCTCTGTACTCGAGGCTTTCGCTTATGGATAATTTAAATTTTTTTGCAGGCGTCTATGGGCTTTTTGGCAAAGACAAAAAGAAAAAAATGGAAAGAATGATAGAAATTTTCGACCTTGAACAATATAAAACAACAATAACCTCCCTTTTGCCTTTAGGATTCAAACAACGTCTTTCTCTTGCTTGCGCTCTTATCCATGAGCCTCCCGTATTATTTTTAGATGAGCCGACATCGGGAGTTGATGCTATTCAAAGAAGAGAATTTTGGAATCATATTAAATCTTTATCAAAAATCGGAGTCAGTGTTTTAGTAACAACACATTTTATGGACGAAGCAAGATTTTGTGATAATATCAGTCTTTTTTATAACGGCAAAATTATAGCGTTAAATAAACCCGACAAGTTAATTGAAAGCGCCAAAGCTAAAACAATGCAGGATGCTTTCATTAATTTAATTAAAAAGGCAAATCAAAAATGAAAATATACTTTGCACTTATCCAAAAAGAATTTTATCAAATTATAAGAGACTCATCCAGCATTCTGATTGCGGTTGTTTTGCCTTTTATAATTTTAATTCTCTATCGCTACGGAGTCAATTTAGACACGGTAAAGGTTACTCTTGGAATAAAAAACGATGATATAAATCCAAAAATATCAACACTTATTAATTCTTTTAACCACAGTAAATACATTAAAACGGAATTTTTTGATTCAAAAAATAAAATGTATAAAAAAATTAAAAATTCTAAATTAAAAGGCGCTGTAATTTTCCCGAACGATTTTACCTCAAAACTTTTAAAAAATGAGCCTGCTGATATGTTTGTAATTACAGATGGCTCTGAAGCTAATCTTGCAAACTTTGCACAAAGCTATTGTTATACTATTGCCAATCTTTGGCTTTATGAAACATCGGATTTTAAATATTTGTTTAAAAATACATCAATAACACCAACTATAAGATACTGGTATAACCAGGATGTTAATTCACACTATTTTATTCTGCCCGGCTCTCTTGCAGTCACCATGAATTTAATCGGAATGCTTTTGACTGCACTTGTAATTTCAAGAGAATGGGAAAGGGGAACAATTGAAGCATTATTTTCAACCAAAATTACAAAAATGCAGCTTATATTGAGCAAATACATACCTTATTTTATTTTAGGAATAAGTTCTTTTATTTTTAATATATTTCTTTGTATAAAAATTTTTAAGATTCCGTTTAGAGGAAATTTGATTATCTTGCTTTTTGTCGGAGGATTGTATCTTTTTTGTTGCCTTGGTGTAGGACTTACAATAAGTTCTGCTTATAAAGAACAATTTTCATCTTCACAAATGGCTCTTTCTTTTGGGCTTTTACCCGCCTTAATGCTTTCAGGGTTGATTTATCCTATTAGTTCTATGCCTAAAATATTTCAATATTTAACTTCAATTTTACCTCCAAGATATTTTATAATCTTTATCCAAAGCGAATTTATGGCAGGAACAGTTCCAAAGATAGTTTTAATTAATTCATTTTTCCTTTCAATTTTAGGTATTGCGCTTTTTTTAATTGTATACAGAAATCTTGATTTGAGGTTAGAAAAATGCAAAAAAACAGAATTACAAGAATAAAAGCATTAATAAAAAAAGAGTTTCTTACAATTTTCAAAGACCCCAAAAACAGAGCCCTTATTATAATGCCTCCGGTTTTACAGTTGTTGGTTTTTGCTCATGCCATAACTTTGGAGGTCAAAAATATTGATATTTCAGTTTTAGATTATTCAAATTCGCAGCATTCAAGAGAGTTAACATCAAGATTCTATAATTCGAAATGGTTTAGAAAAATATACTATCCTAAAACAATGAAAGAATTAAAAGATGATATTGACTTAAAAAAATCACAGTTGGGAATAATAATTCAAAACGATTTTGTAAGAAATATTAATTCAAACTCTAAAAATGAAGTTTTAATAATAGCAGACGGCAGACAAACAAACTCGGCCGCACTTGCTTCAAACTATGCAAGCACAATTATATCTGATTATTCAAGAGAGCTTGATAAATTGAAAGGCATTAACAATCCTTCAATTAATGTCATAGTAAGAAACTGGTACAACCCGAATATTGAATACAAATGGTTTTTAACAGTGAGTTTAATTGTTATGCTTGCTTTGGTTTTAAGTCTTCTGTTGTCGTCTTTATCCATTGCAAGAGAAAGAGAACTGGGAACATTTAACCAACTAATGGTTAGTCCGTTATCTATTGATGAAATTCTTTTTTCAAAAACTATCCCCCCGCTTTTGACAGCTTTTTTTTCAAGTATTGTAATTACCCTGATTATCGTTTTTGCTTTCAAAGTTCCTTTCAATGGTTCAATTTTAATTTATCTTGTTGCAATGTTTATTTCTCTTTTTTCCATAATTGGTGTGGGGCTTTTTATCTCTTCTTTGTCTTATACGCAACAGCAGGCAATTTTAGGAGTTTTTGTCTTTCAGACCCCTGCTGTTTTGTTATCCGGTTTTGTTTCGCCCATTGAAGATATGCCTCCGTTTTTCCAATATATAAGCTCTTTAAACCCTGTAAGATATTATATGCTGATAATTAAAGGGATATATTTTAAAAACATGGATATCATTGTTGTTGTTCAGAATTTAATTCCGTTAATTTTGATTGCTTTTTTGACACTCACTATAGCAAGGTTTAGTTTTAAATTTCAGGCAGAAAAAAATTAAGGGCTATATAGCCCTTAATTTTATATTGCTTCTTTTTCTTTTTCTAAAAGTATGCTGCTTCCTGTCATAAAAAACGGATTTGTAGATTCTTTAAGAATTTTTGACTCCCAATTTATTATGTTTCCGAGTGAATTTGAATCAGCTTTGATGAAAAATTTGTCTATTTTTGATAAATTTCCCGCATCAACAAAACCGTCCGTTTCAAATGACGCATACTGGGAAGATTTGTTTGTGCCATTTGTTGTTTTGCTTACTTTATCCTGGTATACAACACCTGTTTTGTGATTTGTCGAGGTGGTAGTTGTTGTTTTGTTTCCGTCAGCATCGATATTTACTTGTTTGGATTTTTCAACACCAGTTTTTAGATTTTTCGATATACCGTTTTCACTTATTATTTCTCCTTGGGAATTTTTTACTGTAGTTGTTCGTTTAACTAAAGTACCTTGTGAATCAAACTTTTTAACAATAGTTGTTGTTGTGCCATCCGAGTTAACCACAGTATTTGATTGGGAAGTTTGAATGCCCTTATTGTTGTATTTCATTACAGTGCCGTCAGAGTATTCAACTTCAAAGCCTGAAGATTTTTCCGTAATTTTTCCGCCATCTAATTTTGCATTATCTTTAATGGTCTGCACTTCAGATTTTTGAGCAGCCTTTGTTTGTTTTTTTAATGCTCTTGCTTCTTTTGTTAAATTTTGTTTTTGGAAATCATCGACTTTATCAACAACTTTCCTGATTTTAGCTCCGGTACTGTCAATGGCTTTGTTTGCTTCTGCCGTCAGAGAATCTTTGACACCTTGTATTCCGCCATCTTTTATTTCGACAGCTTTATCTTTTACTTTTGTATAAACACCCGAAATAGTTCTTCCTGTTTCTCTTGCGCCTTCTTTGAATGCAATTTCCGCAATTTGACCTTTTGTTGCACCGTTTGATTTCGCCGATTTAACAGCATTTACCGTCGTTGAAGCACCATTTAGTTGAGATTTTAACATTCCCGCACTACCTTTTAAGCCGACAGCGGAAACTCCAACCGTAAGTCCTCCCGAGCCGACATTTTCCCAAGCATCTTTTGCTTCGGCATCAGTTGTAGCATTATTTGCTTGCTCAATACCGCTTAATATCTGTTTGCCGCCGCTATATATACCATAGGCAGCAAGTCCGCCGGCAACCAACGGCCCTACAACCGGTATACAGCACGCAGCGACAACGGCAGCCGTTTTAAGAGGGTTCGATATTGCACCTTTAACCATATTAACAGCACCGTTTGCAACACCTTTTAAAACACTTCCGATTTTTGAAAAAAGTCCGATTTTGCCGTCATCACTACCGTCACTACACTCGGATGATACACCGGTTTGTTGCGTTTGCTCACTAAACACTGACTGATCAGACGCATTAGAAGTTGTATAATTCGCTTGCATACTTGCTTTGGAATTTACAAAATCATTATTAAACAATTCCCAGTCAGATTGCGAAATTAGTCCTACCGACATGAATGTAAGTCCTCCAAAATTTATTAAACCCCTATATAAAAATAAAAAAATTTCTTAAGAATAAATTTACATAAAACGAAAAAATATTAACTTTTGTAAAATCTAACTAGCTGATAAAGATAATAACAATTTTTATTTTTTGATTTAAGCTTTTCAAAAAGGAGACAAGAATGAAAGAATACTTATGCATAGTTTGCGGTTATATCTATAAACCAAGCGAAAACAATAACATAGCTTTTGAAGATTTAGACGAAAACTGGGTTTGTCCTTTGTGCAATGCTCCAAAGAGCGAATTTAAGGAAATTTTATAAACTAAACCAATAAAAAACTGGTAAAATTTTTGTTTTTTTGCTTATATATTCAATGGTGAGTTAATAATGGAAGCAGAAAACAAAATATATCCTAATTTTAAAACTTATAAATATTATAAAGCCAACAGCCAAAAGGATTATAGAGTACAAACAAAAAAAGATGTTAAAATAAAATCTTTATTAGGAGCATCAATTGGTGTAGGAAGCGCTTTAGCGCTTGATGCTATAGTAAACAATAAAAACAGAATTAAAAACAAAAGCTTAAGTTCAACCCTAAAAATGCTCACAATGGCTCTATTTGGAAATATTGGCGGTGTTTTAGGAGGCTCAATTAAAGCAAGCAGGGAATCAAAAAAGAAAAAGCGGCACGAAGCTGTTTTTCAAATGATGAATACTACACTTCCTATGGTGATGGTAGGTTCTGTTTTGGAAGTGTGTAAAAAAGTAAAGGTATTGTCTTCAATTCCTGCAAGAATTGTTGCATCATTTTTAGCTATGGGCATCGGAGCAATAACAGCTACAAAAATCACAAATGCAACAAAAGGCAGCGATGAAAAAGAAAGGCAGTATTCAATTAAAGATACCGTTGCAAATTTTGACGATATAGTTGCAACCATAAAAATAGGTTTTGAAGAAGTGGAAAAGTATATTCCGGTTGACAAAATCCTGCCATTTATATATATCTACAGCGGTTCAAGAGCCGGCGAAAAAGAATAGCAAAAGTTTAAGTTTTACAGTGCAAAATTTTTCGTGGTATAATCCAACTGTAGGTATATGGAAAATAAAAATGGATAAATTTTACACAACTACAGCAATAGATTATGTCAATGGTGCGCCTCATATCGGGCATGCTTATGAAAAAATCTTAACGGATGTTATTGCAAGACACTTTATGCAAAGAACAAATGATGTTTTTATGCTTACAGGAACAGATGAACACGGCATAAAAATTCAAAAAACATCTTCAGAGCTAAAAATGAGTCCAAAAGAATTTTGCGATGCTAACGCAAAAAAATTTACAGACGCCTGGAAGCTGCTTGATATAAATTATTCAAAATTTATCAGAACAACAGATGAAGACCATAAAAAAGCAGTTCAAAATATATTTGAAAAACTATTAAAACAAGGTGATATTTATAAACATTCCTACAAAGGGTTATATTGCGCAGGATGCGAAGCTTTTCTTGCGGAAAAGGACTTGGATGAAAACGGAAATTGCCTTATACATAAAAAAAAGCCGGAAGTTGTCCAAGAAGAAAACTACTTTTTTAAGTTAACAAAATATAAAGACGCAATAATTAAACACATAAAAAACAATCCGAATTTTATAATCCCGACATTTAGAGCAAATGAGGTTTTAAATCAGCTGGAAAATATTGAAGATATTTCGGTTTCAAGAATAAAAGCAAATGTTTCATGGGGAATAGACGTTTTAAGCGATAAAGAACAAGTTATTTACGTTTGGATTGATGCGCTTTCAAATTACATAACAGCTTTAGGGTATGACACCGTTAACAACAGCGGTCTCTTTAAAAAATATTGGCCGGCTGATGTTCAGGTTATCGGCAAAGATATCTTAAAATTCCATTCAATATACTGGCTTGCAATCCTAATGGCACTCAATCTACCCTTACCAAAACATATTCTTGCCCATGGTTGGATAACAATTGATGAAACTAAAATGTCAAAATCTTTAGGAAATGTTGTAAGTCCAAAAAGCATAATTGAAGCATTTGGCTTAAAAGAGCCGGATGCACTTCGCTATTATATGGCAACAGCCGCTCCTGTCGGAAAAGACGGTAATTATTCCGATGATGATTTCAAAGAAAAAGTAAATGCGCATCTTGCAAATTCAATGGGAAATCTTTTGAATCGCAGCTTATCAATGCTTGTTAAATATTTTGACGGAGAAATAAAACAAGAATTTATAAAAGATTCAATTTTATTTGAGCAAGCAAAAAGAACAATTGGAGAAGTAAAACACTGTTTTGATTATTTTGAAGTAGCGGAAGCCGCCTTGAAAATTAACGAGCTTGTGGATTTGGTTAACAAATACGTAACAGATAATGCTCCCTGGACTTTAGCCAAAGAAAACCAAATTGAAAAATGCGGTGAAGTTTTATACACCACGCTTGAAATTATGTGCACAATTTCAAGTTTAATTTATCCGTATTGTCCGAATATAGCTTTAAAGATGGCTAAGCAACTTAAATATGATATAAATACAAAATTAGATGATATGAAATTCAATAATATAAAAGCAGGAAAACTAATATCAAAAGAAGAAATTACTCCCGTATTTTTAAGATTAGACAGCGAACTGGCCAAAGATAAAAAAAGTAAATAAAAGGATGAAACTATGTCAGGACATTCAAAGTGGGCAAATATAAAACATAAAAAAGCAAAAGCAGATGCGGCAAGAGGCGTTAATTTTGCTAAATTTTCAAGAGAAATAATTATAGCTGCTAAAATTGGCGGCGGAGACATAAACGGCAATTTCCGTCTTAGAACGGCTGTAGAAAAAGCAAAAGCCGGAGGTTTGCCAAACGATACAATAAAGCGCGCCATAGATAAAGGAGTAGGAAATTCCCAAGGTGATAATTATGAAGAAATCACATACGAAGGCTATGGCGCAGGCGGAGTTGCTGTATTTATAGAAGCTGCAACAGATAATAGGAACAGAACCGCAGGAGATATCAGAAGTTATTTTACAAAATTTGGCGGAAACCTTGGAGAAACAGGTTGCGTGGGTTGGATATTTGAACCATGCGGTTTGATTTCTATAGAAAAACCAAAAGAAGTAAACAAACGCTCCAAAGAAGAAGTAAAAGTATTCGATTTTGATAAATTGTTTGAAGATTCAATGGAATTTGACCCTATGGATGTTTGGCAAGATGCTGAAGACGACGATTTTAAAATTAAAACAGCAACAGATAAATTGGAATCAACCGCAAAAGGACTGGAAAACTTAGGATATACCATAAAAAGCGCAGAGCTTACAAGAATTCCTTCCAATTCAAATGAAATAACCGATGCGGCAGTTGCAAAAAAAGTACTATTGTTACTGGAAAAATTAGACGAACATGATGATGTTCAAAATGTATACTCTAATTTTGAAGCTGACGAATCAATAATGAATTTAATTGACACATAGAAAAACGGATAGTATATGATAGAAATTACACCGAGTTTGATATTTATGATAATAGGGTTTTTGCTTTCCCTGTATTCTTGCGTTTCAAACGATGTTATTCAAACTCTGGGCACTTTTTTAGCTACAACAAAAGAAAGACCTGTCTGGCAAGTCTGGCTTTATACAGGAACAATACTATTCCTGACTTTCCTTATAGGGTGGTATGTAAATGACGGCGATATGGCATTTGGAAGGTTGGATAGAGTTCCTTATCCCGAGCAATTATACTGGTGGCATATAGTTCCTCCTATAGTGTTACTTTACTTAACAAAAAAAGGCATACCTGTTGCAACATCATTTTTAATCGTAAGCATCTTTTCATCAAATACGGTAATAGGGCTAATGATTGTAAAATCTTTTATAGGTTATATCATGGCCTTGATAGTCTCAATGGTTCTATACTTTTTTATAGCAAGAAAAGTTGAAAAAATATTTCTCTATAAAAAAAATAAAGCAATTCCCATGTCTTGGATAGTGGCAAAATGGATATCTACTGCATTTTTATGGGTGGCCTGGCTGTTGCAGGACGGGGCTGTTTTATTTGTATTTTTGCCAAGAAAATTAAACTTTGAAGAAATGATAATAAGTATGATGGTATTCTTGGGATTACTATACATAATTTGCTATAAAAGAGGCGGAGAAATTCAAAACATAGTAAAATTAAAAACAAACACCCAAGACGTAAGGTCTGCAACAATTATAGATATAGTCTATGCTTGCATACTTTTATATTTCCAAAACGTAAATAATATTCCAATGTCAACAACCTGGGTATTTTTAGGAGTATTAGCAGGTAGAGAAATCGCCCTGTATAACAGGCTGCGTTTCATCACGGAAAAAAAAGTATACAAGCACCTTTTAAAAGATATAACAAAAGCAATTATCGGTTTGGTTGTATCAATAGCAGTAGTTTTTATATTAAACAAGCATAACGAAATAATTCAAATATTAATGCATTATATAAACCTTTAAAATTAACAAAAATTTATACAAAAAAAATATATAAAAATATTTATGCTAAAATAAAAATATGAAATATGTACCATTACACATCCACACGGAGTATTCTCTTTTAGACGGGGCGATAAGAATACCTGAATTTTACAAGTATGCGGCAGAAAATGACTTTCCTGCAATAGCAATAACAGACCACGGCGTAATGTATGGATGTGCTGATATGTTTATAGCAAAAAATGAAATGCTGTCACACATGCTATCAGATGAACAGCAGGAAATGAAAAAAAAGATAGAAGCAGTAAAACCAATTTTAGGCTGCGAATTTTACATTTGCGAAGGAGATGTATTAGAAGACAGAAGCAAAAAAACAATGTACCATCTGGTTCTTCTTGCAAAAAACCAAAACGGCTATCACAACCTTTGCAAACTGGACTCAATTGCGACAACAAAAGCATATTATTACAAGCCAAGAATAAATCATGAAATACTTGAACAATACAAAGACGATTTAATTTGTCTTTCTGCTTGCATCCAGGGAGAAGTTGCAAGAAAGTATTTAGACGGAGACGAGGAAGGTGCAATTGAAGCAGTAAAATACTATAAAAATCTTTTTAAAGATGATTATTATATCGAACTTCAAGATCACGGCTTAAAAGAACAAAAAGATTCTAATCCGTTTTTAATGAAAATGGCTGAAGAATATAACATTAAAACAGTTATAACCAACGACTCACACTACCTTAAAGCACAAGATGCCGCATGGCATGACACACTGCTTTGCGAACAGACAAAGTCTTCTAAGGCCAATCCAAACAGATTTAAATTCTCGGTAAACGAATTTTATGTAAAAACCGTAGAAGAACTGAGAAAAGCATTCTCGTGGATGGATGAAGACTACTTCAACAAATGTATCGAAACAACTGTTGAAGTGGCGGACAAAATAGATTTTCAAATGGATAAACTGGAATTTGGAAAAACAAGAGAATACTTACCCAAATACCCATGTCCGGACGGAAAAACCGAAGAAGAATATTTTGACTGTCTTTGTATTGAAGGGTTAAAAAAAAGATATGGAGACCCTATACCAAACAGTATTATAGAAAGATATGAATACGAAAAAAGCGTTATATTTAAAATGGGTTTTCCGGCTTACTTTCTTTTAACCTGGGATTTTATAAACTGGGCAAAAGAACACTCAATTCCGGTCGGGCCGGGAAGGGGCTCTGCAGCCGGCTCAATTGTTGCATATTCTTTAGGTATAACAGAACTTGACCCGATATATCATAATTTACTGTTTGAAAGATTCTTGAACCCTGAGCGTATTTCAATGCCTGATATAGATATTGACTTTTGCCAAAGAAGGCGTGGAGAAGTAATAGACTATGTTTCAGATAAATGGGGTAAAGACCACGTTTGTCAAATTATAACATTTGGCACACTTGCAGCTAAAGCTGCACTTAAAGCAGTGTGCCGGGTTTATGATATCCCTTTTTCACAGGCAAACACTTGGGCAGGGATGGTGCCTTCAGCTCCGGGAACAAAATTAAAAGAAGCGCTTTTAGACGGAATGGAGCTAAAAAAACTGTGCGACGAAAACGACCAGGTAAATAGCTTAGTAAATGAAGCGCTTCATATGGAAGGCCTAAAAAACCAAACAGGAACACATGCAGCAGGCGTCATAATTGCCCCAAGACCAATGGATGAAATTATCCCGATTGCTCTTTCAAAAGAAAAGGCTTCAACAACGCAATATCCCATGGCAGGTATTGAAAAAATCGGTCTGTTAAAAATGGATTTTCTGGGTCTTGAAACTTTAACCATAATCCAGGATGCACTTGATTTAATCAAACAAAGAACAGGTAAGAGTATAGATATCAACAGAATTCCGCTTGATGATAAGTTGACTTTTGATTTATTAACAAGAGGGGAAACTGATGCTGTGTTCCAACTTGAATCGGGTGGAATGAAAAAACTAGTTAAACGCCTAAAACCAAACGTTTTTGAAGATCTGGGTGCTTTGGTTGCGCTGTACCGTCCCGGACCATTGGAAGCGGGCATGGTAGATGATTTTGTAGACAGAAAACATGGCAGACAAAAAATTGAATACGCTCATCCTTTGCTTGAAAACATTCTAAATGATACATACGGAACTATTTTATATCAAGAGCAAATCATGCAAATATTCCAAACCCTTGCTGATTATTCCCTTGGAGATGCCGATATGGTGCGCCGTATGATGGGGAAAAAGAAACTTCAACAGATGGCAGAACAAAAAGAACGTTTTGTAAAGGCTTCAGCTTCAAAAGGAATGAGTGAACAAGCTGCTACTGCTCTTTTTGAGCAAATTGAAAGCTTTGCAAAATACTGTTTTAATAAAGCGCACTCATCCGCTTATGCGTTTGTTGCTTATCAAACAGCGTACTTGAAAGCACATTATCCGGTTGAATTTATGTGCGCAATGTTGACTTCAGTTGCAGATAAACAAGAAAAAACTCAACAATACATCTTGCAATGCCAAGCACAGGGAATAAATGTTCTTGCACCCGATATTAATAAGTCCAATGCCCAGTTTACCCCCGATGGCAATAATATTCGTTTTGGACTTACATCGATTAAAAATGTCGGCGAGGCGGTAATTGAACAAATTGAACTTGAACGTAAAAACAAACCTTTTGAAAGCTTTTTTGATTTTTGCACGAGAGTTGATATGAAATGTTTGAATAAAAGAACTCTTGAAAGTTTAATTAAGGCAGGAGCTTTTTCCTGTATTGAAAAATCAAGAAAACAATTACTAAACAACATTGATGCAGTTGTAGAATTTGTTCAAAATTCAAACAAAGCAAAATCTTCAGGTCAGGTTAGTCTTTTTGCGGGGCTATCCGGAGATTCTCAAGAAGAGCTCAACATTCCTACTTTTAAAATGCAAGGGGATGAAAACGACGAATTTACAGACAGTCAAATTCAAATATTTGAAAAAGAATTAATGGGAATTTATGTCACATCGCACCCGTTAAAATCCATTAAAGATACTGTTAAATACATAACCCCGCAAACAATTTCCGATATTTTAGAATCACCAAAACAAGATGAAAACGTTACAATTTGCGGCTTATTATCTCAAATTACCCAAAAACCAACAAAAAAAGACCCGACAAAATTTATTAAAACAGGGATAATTGAAGATCTAACAAGCAGAATCTCCATAGTTGCTTTCCCTAAAATTGTAGAAAAATACGGCGCTTTGATTGAATCCGAGCAGAAAGTAATTTTAAAAGCAAAAGTGAATATCAGAGACGAAGAAATTAATCTTGCAGTTAATGAAGTTAGGCCGATTGAAAATGTTAGCCTTGTCAGAATTAAATTTCTTGAAGAATTAAAAATGGAAGAAAATATATATCTTAAAGACCTTCTTACAAAACACAAAGGCGAAAATCCCGTTGTGATTGATTTTGTTGCGCCTGATGAATTTGACACTCTTAAAAATTATGAATTATTGATAAGCCATAAGCTTTGGGTTGATGTTAATTCCAATGTAGAACAGGAAATAAATAACGCTTTTAAAAATAAGCTTCAAATCGATATTAAAGCGCTTGCATAAATTTAGTTTATTTAGATATAACCTTCTTATTCCCGCTTATTCAGAATCAAGCATTATGATAGATTTTTGCAGACATTTATAAGCAGGTTCAAAAAAACAAAGTTGATTTCAATTTTAAATAAACCCATACTTTGTTAGAAATATTATAAAACAAATGAATACAAATCTTTATTTTTGGATGTTAAGTAAAAAAGACGTTAAAAATAGACTTAACTCATTTTTGTGATTTTTTTTAAACCGCTGCTTTTTGGATCAACCCAAATTTGCTCTTTTACATGTAAATTTTGATACTCGCAGGCAGGCTCTTTAATGCAAATTGCATAGTTAGCATCAATAAAATTAATATCATCTGTTTTTTCAATATAATACCCTCTGCAGCCGCAATTTGAACAGAATTTTTCTGTAGGCACAATTTCATCCAGATACACTTTTGCATTTCTTTTTATGCCGCAGCCCATACATCTTACTATATAATAATTTTTTTCCAGATATTGCCCGCAATCAGGACAATAACCGCTTTTTGTATTTAAAAGAGCATTTTTATGGCTGCATTTTGTCTGATTTTTCAAAAACTTTAACAGAATGTTTTTCATTTCTTTTTTTTAATGAAAAAGATTATTTTTACACTGAAAAATCAAAAATGTTAAAAAATATTAATAAATTTATAATCAATATAGCAATTATTGTAAGTTCATATACTTTTTATATATGTAAGAAAGATAAAACAAATAAATTTTATAAGGAGAATAAAATGGCAAGAGTGCTAATTTCAATGCCGGAGAAATTTTTATCACAAATTGATTCGGTAGCACAAGGGGAAAACAGAACAAGAAGCGAGTTAATAAGAGAAGCTTTAAGAACATATATTAACCGCTCAAAAATCAGAGAAAACACATTTGCAAACAAGAATGCCGCTATTCTTGAAGCGCTACTGGATTAAAAGAGGAAAAAAAGAGAGTAAACAAATTTTATTTTAAATTACAAGTCTAAAAGCCGCAAAAATGCGGCTTTTTATTTTTACCTATAAAAAAGAGACGTGAATTTCTCTTATAAATTTATTTTGCACTTTGTGCAGTTTCAACCAAAACTTTAAATGCTTCAGGTTCGTTTGCTGCAAGCTCAGCTAACATTTTTCTGTTAACCTGAATATCGGCTTTTTTAAGCAAATTCATAAACTTTGAATAGCTTAAACCTAATTCTCTAACCGCAGCATTTATTCTAACAATCCAAAGTGAACGCATGTTTCTTTTTATAACACGTCTGTCTCTGTATTGATATTTTAATTTTTTCATTACTGCTATATTTGCAACTTTGAAAATCCTGCTTCTTGCGCCAATAAAACCTTTAGCAAGCTTTAATATTTTTTTATGTCTTTTTCTTAATACATTACCACGTTTAACTCTCATAGTTCAGCCTTCCTATCTTGAATATTTCTTTTTGTACGGTAATTCTTTAGCAATCATTGCTAAATTTCCTTCAAACACTTCAGTAGTGCCTGTTAGTCTGTTTTTTCTGGCCGGACTTTTATGAGCTAACAAGTGACCTTTTCCTGCTTTCTGACGTAGAACTTTGCCGGAAGCAGTAATTTTGTAGCGTTTAGCCGCTGATTTGTGAGTTTTCATTTTAGGCATTTTTTTCTCCTTTTTTTTATTCCCTTGTGGCATACCATAAGCCACTTTAGGCAATATCAATTTTAATAAAAACAAATTATTTTTGCAAGAGTTCTGTAAAGAGATGTAATATTTTTGTGTTAATATTATTAATATGGAAAAAATGATTCTTTCAAAACTCTCTTATGAAGAACTTATAGATTATATTTTAAGCATCGGTGAGAAAAAATTTCGTGCAGAGCAAATTTTTTCATGGATTTGGAAAAAAAATGCCCGTTGTTTTGACGATATGACTGATGTAAAGAAAGAACTCAGAACTTTTTTGAATGGAAACTGCAAAATTTTAGACTGCAAAATAAAAACAAGACAAATTTCATCAGACGGAACACTTAAATATTTAATTGAATACAAAGACGGCTTATACGCAGAAGCTGTATTGATGCGCTTTGACAACCGTTCAAACCTCTCAATTTGCGTATCATCTCAAGTAGGTTGCAAAATGGGGTGCAAATTTTGCGCAACAGGGAAAAACGGATTTAAAAGAAATTTGGAAGCATATGAAATTGTATCACAAATTTTATTGGTACAAAATGATACGAATTTAAAAATTACAAACGTTGTATTTATGGGTCAGGGCGAGCCTCTGGACAACTTTGAAAACGTTAAGAAGGCAATTTTATTAATTAACAAAAACCTCCAAATTTCAATAAGAAGACTGACTATTTCAACCTGCGGCATTGTTCCCAAGATTTATGAGCTTGCAAAAAATGAGCTTACACCGACTCTTGCCGTTTCGCTTCACAGTGCAAATCATCAAACAAGGGAAAAAATAATGCCTGTTGAAAAAAAATACCATATTGATGAATTGAAAAAGGCGCTTCTGGATTATAATAAAGAAACGAAAGACAGAATTACAATCGAATATATTTTAATCGGAAGTTTAAATGACACAAAAGAATGTGCGCTTGAGCTAATCAGATTTCTTGAAGGGATTAAATGTAACATAAATTTAATCCCCTATAACCCTGTTTTAGACGATAATAACTTTACAAGACCCCAGAAAAAAGATATGATGAAATTTAAATATCTTCTTGAAGCTTCAGGGAAAAAGGTTACAATAAGACTGGAGCGTGGAGCAGACATTGACGCTGCCTGCGGGCAATTGGCAGGCAAAGCTTTATAAATATGCTTGCAAGGTGCTCAACTGAGAATTCAAAGAAGAAATTGTTGAATCCATTTTATTAAACTGTTTTGTAATTCTTTCTTCGTAACTTGCAATTCTTGTATTTGCACGCTCAATTCGTGTATTCATAGATGCAATTTGGCTATCTACGCTGTTTGTTGAATTTGTAAAATAACCGTTTTCATTATCCAAAGCAGCATTTACACTAACCAAAAGCCTGTCAAATAAGCCGGTATCATTTTTTGAAACATAACCGTCTGAAAGAAGCAGCTTAACCGAGTTAAAATCTTCACTTAAAGCTTCTTCTAATTTTGCATCATCAATAGTAAGCTTTGTGGTATCGGATTGCGAAGTTGAAATTCCTATTTGTGCAAGCATAGAAAAAGCACCATCGTTTTCACTCACCATAGAAGTTAAACTTCTCATTGATGATAATATCATGTTTAAACTTGAATCATAGCCGATAGCACCATCTGAGCTTGTTAAAGTTTTTGTCGTCTCAACTACATCGTTATATGCATCAACAAAAGTCTGAAGAGATTCTTTAATTTTTGTATAATCCGGTTCAATATCAAGCGTAACTTCTTTATCATCATCAGGGTTTGAACTGTAATCACTTGTTGGCTTTTTTACCGTAATTGAAAGATTTGCTATTCCCGAAGATTCTCCGGTAATGGTATTGGATGTTGAAATTACTTTATTGCCGTTAATATAAACAATAGCATTTTGGCCAAGTGTTTGCGAACCTTGAGCTAAAGTTTCATCTTCACCCGTACCTTCCGTAAGGCCTAAAACATTTAAAAGGTTTGTTCCGTCGGAAGAAAGACTTATATTGTTTTCTCCGGTTTGAGTTGAAGTCAAAATAAGTTTATTTGTTAAAGAATCATATGATGCTTTAACATTAGCATCAGAATTACCGTTAATTTTTGATATAAGACTGTTTAGACTTGTGTTTTTATCAACCGTAAAATCCACACCGTTGATTGTAATTGTGCCTGAATCAGCAGGGTTACCGTCTTTATCATAAAATTCTATTCCAAAAAGCCCGGACTCATCACCCGCCATTGCAACACCGGTATTAACCACAGAAACCGGATATGAGCTTGTATATCCGTATTCTCCTTCTTTAGTATGTAATTTTAGCGCAGAAGCAAGATTTGACTCATCACCGCTTGAGCCTAAAACCAAATTTGCACTCGTGTCAACTTCCCACGAACCATCTTGTGCTTGTTTGTATGCCTTAATAGAAAAATTACCGCTGTCATCAACACTTGCCTGAATTTTTCCGCCTGAAGCATCGTTTATTTTATCCATTACATTTTTTAGAGAATCACTCTCGTCTATTTCAATACTGTATTCTTTTCCGTTTAAAAACATTGAAAAACTGCCTTCTTTGGCTTGGCCGTTTGCCAAATTAACAAACTTTGCATTTTCAATGTTATCTTTTGAAATCATTCCAAGACTATTTATACTTTTTGCGCTTGTTGCGGTTGCAATTTGTTCAATTTTAAGATTAACGCTTGCCGCAGCAACATTTCCTGCGCTGGTTGCAGTAGCATATGCAGAATTAGACGAATTAATAGTTGTATTTGTCCACATATCTGACGAAGAATCGTATATAACTTTTGTAAAAGCCTGAAGTGAGCTTTGCAGAGTCGAAAACTTTGTTTTCAGTTCAGATATTGCACTGCTTTTATTTTGTAAATTTGTAAGTTTAGTCTGCAAAGGGGTAAGCATAGTTGATTCTTTGGCTGCAACTAATTGCTCAACCCAGCTGTTAATATCAAAACCAGAGCCTAATCCTGTAATTGTCGAAGACATTTAAAAAATCCTTTTAAGTTTATAATATCCGTATTATAATAATTACATTATATTTTAATTTGTTCCACACAACAATATAATTATAGCACGATTGTTAATATTTGTAACATTTATTGTACTAACTCATTCATAAACAGGATATCGATTCATGACATACAAAGGAATAATTTTTGATCTTGACGGCACTCTTTTATACACACTTAAAGACTTGTCCGAAAGTGTTAATTATGCACTCAAAAAGTGTTCTTTAGACACAATTTCACTTGATAAAACGAGAGAGTTTGTCGGAAACGGAATTGGAAAATTAATCGAAAGGGCAATCGGAAAAAATCAGGATAAATATGAACTTTGCTATAAATATTTTATAAATCATTACTCAAAAAACTCTACAAACACAACAAAGCCCTATGACGGAGCTGTTGAAACCTTAAAAAAGCTAAAAACAAAAGGCATAAAATTAGCAATATTATCCAACAAAAAAAATAGTGAGGTAAAAAAATTATCTGAAATATTTTTTCCGGATATTTTTGATATTTCACTCGGTGAAACATCTGCCTTTCTAAAAAAACCTTCCGCCGAAAGCGTATTATATATTATAGATAAACTAAATTTAAGCAAAAAAGAAGTCTGTATAATAGGAGACAGCGAGGTTGATATTCAAACTGCAAAGAACGCACAAATTCAATCATTGAGCGTGTCTTGGGGCTACAAAGACAAAAGCTTTTTATTAGAAAATAAAGCAGATAAAATCTTTGACAATTTTAAAGAGCTTTTTGACTACTTAATATCTAATTAATTTATTTTATAAGCTTTGATAAAACTTCTATTACTTCTTTTATCTTTTCTTCGCTTTCAGCCTTACTTCCTTTTTCAAAAGATTCCTTTATGCAATGTTCAAAATGGCCTTTTAGAATATCCATATTAATTTTTTTTAATATTGATTGGCTTGCAAGAATTTGATTACTAATATCAATGCAGTCTCTGTCATTTTCAATCATTTTCGACAAACCTTCAATTTGCCCCTTTACGGTATTCAAAAGCCTCAAAGTCTTTTTTTTATCAACATGTACCATATAAATCCTTAAAAAGGCTCTTTTAGGAAAATTCCAAAAGAGCCTAAAATACTATTATTCTTCACAATTACATTTAATTTTTGATTTTTTAAATAATTTTTTAAATTTACTTTGTTTTTTGCATGCACAATCTTTGCAGTCACATTTTTCGCATACGCATTTTTCGCCGTTTTGACATCCGCAATCACAGTCTTTATCGCAAACTTTATGACAAGCGCAAGCACAATCTTTATCGCATTGTTTATGACAAGCGCATTTGCAATCTTTACAAGCGCATTTTTCGCCGTTGTGGCAGCCGCAATCGCAGTCTTTATCGCAAACTTTATGACAAGCACAAGCACAATCATTGTTTTCGCATTTACATTTTTCACATGCAAAAACAGCATTTGTCAAAAACAGTGCGCCTATTATAAAAGCTGCGCTAAGTAGTTTTTTCATAAATTCTCCTTTTAACATATCTGCTACTACACCCCCGGGGGGTATCAATATATTAAAACTTTTATTATTTTTCGTCAAGAAAAAATATTGACACAGATATTTAACATTATTTAACAATTAAGAAATTTTTTAAAATAAATTGTTTTTATATATTCAAGAGATAAAAAGTATATATTGAGAGGATATAAAATGACAAATATTCAGGAATTAACAGGCTACAGTGCTTTTAAAGCCTTTAGAGGATTAAGCCAGGCAACAGTTCAAAGCGACAATACCTCCGCATCGATAATGGATATGGCAGAAAACGCAGCTTCAAGCCAGGAAAACAAATCAGCGCTAACCGTTACCTTGGAAGATTTTAACGAAAAGTTAAACAGCTTAAACGGTCAAGACAGATCTAATTTAAGTAAAGACGATACCAAAAAAGGAATGTTTACAAAAATTGGAGAATTTTTAGGATTTTCAAAATCCGATAATATTTTTGAAACAGAACAAGCGCAAAAAGAAGTTGAACAGCGTGAATATTACTACCAACACGACATTTTTGAAGGCTCTGTAAAAGAAAACGGCGGAATAGAATATGCAAAATCAGGAGATGATTATTATCAATCCGCACTAAATTTTGCAAAAGCAGACATTGAAGCAATTGAAAAAGCTTATTCCATGGTAGATAGCGAAGCTCCTGTAAATAAAAAATTAGATTATCAGGAAATAAAAAGTTATTCAAATACAGACGATGAAACCATAGCCAATATGTCTGAGGTGCTTGATTTAGACGGAAAAACAAAAAACATAACAGCTGAAGAATATGCTACTTATATGATTCTGGCAGACGGACTATTAGAATCCGAGCAAGGACTGGCATTTTCATTCGAAAAAGTTGACGGATTGATTACATCTGAAGAAGCAAACAAAATATATAACAGCGAAAACGAAAGTTTAAAAGAACTTGCAAAAAGCGTATATAACTATTATTCAGAATAAAAAATATAAACAATGTTAAAAGTAGCTGAAAGTTTTTCAGCTACTCTTTAACATGTTCTAATGCCATTTCTAAAACCGTTTTAATATGGTAATCGCAAAGAGAATAAAAAACGTATTTTCCATTTTTTTCAGACTTTGCCAGTTTAGCGCTTTTTAAAATTTTTAATTGATGAGAAACTGCGGATTTTGTCATATTTAAAGCATTTGACAAGTCTCCGACACACATTTTTTCCTTTTCAAGCGCAAACAAAAGCTTAATTCTTGTAGGGTCAGACATAACTTTAAAAAAGTCTGATAAATCATACAAAGTATCACTATCTAAAAGATTTTTAAAATCAAATGAAGTCATAGTTTAATTATAGTTGAACATTTGTTCAAATGTCAAAATATTGTAAAGATTTGTTTCAAACATATTGACAGTTGAACAACTATTCAACTATAATATAAATAGATCTACTTCAAATGAGGATAAAAAAATGCACAATGAACACAATCATCACCACAAAATCTCTCTGGAGAATGAAAAAAGAACACTCATTGTCATACTTCTTACTTTAATCACAATGATAGCGGAGGTAATTTACGGCTATTATACAAATTCAATGGCGCTTTTAGCGGACGGATATCATATGGGATGCCATGTTCTTGCTTTGGGGCTAACTTATGCGGCTTACATTTTGGTTAGAAAATACTCAAATTCAAATATTTTTATAAACGGTCCGGAGAAAATCGGAACTCTTGCAGGCTATACCAGCTCATTATTTCTGGGATTAAGCGGTATTTATATTATATTTGAGGCTGTAAGCCGGTTTATAAACCCTCTTGTAATAAAATTTGACGAAGCAATTTTAATAGCCATAATCGGGCTTATAGTAAACAGTGCTTGCATTTTAATTATGGAATTAAACCATAAAAAAGAAAACAAAAAAACAACAGACTACAATTTTAAAGCCGCATATTACCACATTCTGGCGGATGCTCTGACTTCTATTCTGGCAATTCTTGCACTTGTTATCGGCAAAATATTTACAATAGTTTATCTTGATTCGATTATTGGAATTTTAGGCGGCATTTTAGTTATCAAATGGGCAATAGGATTAATCAAAAACACGGTAAAAATATTAATCGACGTGAAAAATTAAAAGAGCTAAAAAGCTCTTTTAATTTTATATTAGTTTTTCTTTTTTTAATTTTTCTTCATTGCTTTTTTTAATCAATTCATCTAATTCATCAGGGAAAACGGTATTATTGGCATTTGATTTTTTCTGCAAACCGCTTTTCAACAATTCAATTTCTTTATTTTTTAAAGCTTCATCGCAATGGACAATATCTCTATCGTTTTGAATCACTGCCAATCTAACGGCATTTTCACTCGGTGAATTTATTTCATTTTGTTTATCTTGAACTTTATAGCTCGGCCAATCTTGTTCAAGCTGGTCTGTTACATTATAGCGACCGTTTGTATCTAAACGCTTTGACGTCTCTTTTTCCAACACTTTTTGAACGTATTTTTTCTGGCTTTTGAATCTTGAAGGTATTACGACAGTTGAGCCTATAATTTCTTCAGGGTCTCTTTTTTCGTACTTTTTAAATAAATCTATAGCAATTTTTAAATGCCCGAGCTCAAGTTCATAAAACAGCTCCCAAATTTTCTTAATTCTTAAATCAACCTCATCTTCAGCACAGGTATAATAATTGCAAACCTCACAAAACTCGTGAATCAAAAATTTTTCCCACATGGTCTCCGACGGATCAATTAAAGACTCATACATTGTTACATGTTCTTCTTCAACATCTTTAATTTCTGCATAAGTTTCTCTCAAACTCTGACTTCCATACATAAAGCCGTGCTCTGCGTAAAAATTGTGTGTTTGTTGTTCTGCTGAAAGAAGAGTCAGAATATTTACTTTTGTTTGAGGGTGGGTCTTTTTTTTATCATAGTGCTTTCTAATTCTTAGCCCGTTGTCATTATGATGGAATTGAGTAGGACGCCCTATTATAACATCGGTCTGATTATCTACAATACTATCCGGACAAATGCCTTCAGTCATATATGCAAACTGACTGTATCTGTATAGATGGTCAAAATCTTCCAATAAGCCAAAATCAAATGTTTCTTTAATATAATCATCCGGCTCATTTTGAGCAAGCCAAGCGGTTAGATCAACCGCCACCTGTTCATAGGCAAGCGTTGTTTCAAGAACAGATTGGTCTTTTGGAGTCATCCAATTTGCAGTTGCTTGTTGAGAGTCTTCAATTCTGCTTATTTGAGCAATAAGTTCTTTGTCATTGTTATCAAAAGCAAATCTGTTTAGTTGGTGCTTAAAACCCCAAGCTTCAACTTCAATTCCATTCATTAAAATTTGCCTTGTTCTTGTATAACAGTCTACTGTTGTCTTATTATAGGGTTTTACTGCTATTTGATTCCAATTTCTTATTTGTTTTTCAAGGGGAATTCCTTTTTCTTTTAACGGATTAAATGTCATAGTGTACCTTTCTTTTATCTTTTTTTAATAATCAGACAAAAGAAAATTTTTTTTATTCCCCTTTTGAATATATATCATAAAATAATTTTAATCGGAAATTTCCAACAATTCCCAGTCACTATAGTTTATATAGAAAATTTTATCAGAATCAAGTTTATAGTATTTTCCGCTTTTTTTATCCAAAACAGCCAGATTTAAATCGTCCGCTTTTTTAATATTTTCTTTTAATTTTTTATAATTTTCATACTTTTTTAAATCCATAGCAAGATTGGATTTTTCATAAACAAGCGCAAGCCCTTGTTTTAAAAGTTCTTTTTCAAACGATATGTATTTTCCTTTTTTATTGTCATTGTAATAAATTGAAACAATGAGTCTATTGTACTTATCCTTTAGTTCATTTGATGAAAATTCCACCTTTACATCTTTAGCTAAAAGTTTTTCTTTTGCAAATTCTTTTGCCAAATACCCGAGTCCCAAAACTTCTTTTTGAGATAAATTATATTTTTTTACCTGAAATTTAAAATGATCTCCTATTATTCCTTCAAAAGTATCTATGCCGTTAAGTCTTACTCTTTCATCTTTTTGAGCTATACCGTCTCTGTTAAAATCAATATATACAGTATCACCGTCAACAACTTTTATTACTTTATAAAAAGAACTTTCATCCGCAAAAACAGATAATTTTAAAAACAGGATACAAATTAAAAGTAAGATAATTTTTAAATTCATAGACTTAAGCTTTTTTATTTTCTCTGACAGATGAAATTAAAGCACAGATAATAAAGAACAACCCGATAAACCCTGTTATAATTTCGCTTACTTCATATGAAGCAGAAATAAACATTATCATAGCTAAAGCACCAATTGCCCAATGAGCGCCGTGTTCTAAATATATATATTGTTTTAAAGTCTTATTCTCAACAAGCATAATAGTCAAAGACCTGACAAAGAATGCTCCGATTGAAAGTCCTATGGTAATTATAAAAATATCCCTGCTGAGAGCAAATGCCCCTAATACGCCATCCAGTGAAAAAGAAGCATCAATTAATTCTAAGTATAAAAAATTTATAAAACAAGAGTTAACCAAGCTTTTTGACGTATTTGAACAAGAAAGTTGCCTTTTTTCACTGTATTTTTCAAGAGCAATTGCCATACCATCTATCAACAGGTAAATTATTATCCCTGAAATACCCGCTATTAAAACTTCTTTAGCATCTTGTTTTGCAACATTTAAATAAGATATAAAAATAATAATAAGTGTTAAAATTACATTTAATCCTTTAAGTCTCCCGAATCGGGTCAAAAATTTTTCAACAGGCTTTATCCAGTGAACTTCTTTTGAAGAATTGAAAAAATAACTGAAAAAAAGCATTATCAAAAAGCTTGCACCAAATGTTATTATAGGAGGATGTGAAATATGAAGATAATGAGCATACCGGTTTGAATCATAAAGGGCCATTTTAACAACGTCAAAAATTCCAACCCCGGCAAATATTGCAACTATTAGTATCGGAAACAAAAACCTCATACCAAAAACTGCAATTAATATTCCCCAAGTTAAAAAACGATGCTGCCACTTGGCACTCATCTTTTCCAACTTCATAGCATTCACTACTGCATTGTCAAAAGAAAGACTAATTTCCAAAACACTCAATACAATAACTATAAAAAGTGCACCCAATTCATTTCCGGGATGAGCCTTATGAGTCCATATATAGGCCAAAAACAGACCAAACAAAGCAAATATTAACGAGCCTCTAAAATGTTTCATTTTTTCTCCTTGATTTTTATAATATTTTAAAAGGAGAAACAATGAAATACAATACAAAAAAAGGAGGACTAAATTAATAGTCCTCCTTTTAATTAATAATTTAATTATTTGATTTCAAGTTTTTTTCTATTTTCACTCTTTACTGATTTTTTAGGTGCATCAATTTTTAAAACCCCGTCTTTAAGCTCTGCGCTTGTTTTTTCAATATCAATTTCTTCAGGAAAATATACTGTTCTTGAAAATTCGCCGTAAGTAAATTCGGTTTTTTTATAATAATTGTCTTTTTCTTTGTGTTCATCTTCTTTTTTTGCATTGATTGTAACATAATTTGAATCTATATCAATGTCTAAATTTTCTTTTTTGATGCCCGGAAGTTCTGCTTTTAATTGGTAGTCACTGCCTTTATCGCAAACTTCAACAGGCATTGAAAGCTTATCGGCTTCATCTTCCCAATATTGAAGATTTGGAAAATAATTGTCGAAATGGCGGTTCAAAAGAGAACTGATTTCGTCATTTACGCTTCTTATAAAATTTTGAGGTGCTTTTCTAACTAAAAATTTCATACTACATACTCCTTTCAGTTATCTTTTATTTTCTACACTCACATTATCGCTCTTTTTTTCAAATTTTAACTTTTTTTAATAAAAAATTAATTATTTAAACAATTTCTTGAAAAATTTTGTTTTTATATAGAAAAGGGTATCTAATGAATAATTTCATATATTTTAATGATTTTAAAAAACAAATAACTCAAAAACAGGATAAAATTAAAACTTATCCTTTAAATTTGTCAAACAAACAAAACCAAAACCGGGATACTTTTAGTTTAACTGTTCCTAAGCCTACATTAAGTGCAGAATTAGAAAACGCAAAAAGGCAAAACGGTCTGATTGAAAAATTAACGGACAAAATTAAAAACGCCGTAGGCATTGGAATTTCATCGAAAAAAATTCAAAAATCAATTGAAGAAGGGAAAAACAACCAACAAATAGAGCAAGATATTAAAAACTATAGAAGAAGCCAGGAAAATACCGCTCAGGCGGTTGCAGACGTTGCTTCCATGACTGCATCCACGGCAGCATTATTCAGCTTAAAACATTTTATACAAAAAAAAGTTGCACAAAAAGTTGAGATCAACAATATAAAAATATCTGATCTTTTAAGTCACACTGACAATAAAACCGTCAAAAAACTTTCCCGTTTTATTGAAAAAAATATAAATAAAAAACATTTTGTTGTAGCTCTATGTGCAATTCCTGCTATGTTTGTCGGCGGCTTTGTAAAAAATAATATTCTAAAACTAAACAGAATAGCAACCGAACAATATAAAGCTCAGATAAACCCGCAAATGAGTAAAGACGAAATCAAAGAAGCAAAAAAATCCGCAAAAAAACAAAAGAAAAATGCAAATTTCAGAAATTCAATATCAGGAATGGTTAACGGGCTTATTTCTTCGTTTGCTGCCCTGTTTGGTGTTGCAGGTATTCCCTTGAGTATTGTTTTAAATTCTTTGAATCGATATTTTATAGCATCAAAAGAAGACAGCAGGGAAAAATCTTTAAATTCGTATTTTGAAAATCTGGATAATTCAAAAATTATAAATATTTTATCTGCAGTCGCAATTGCAATTCCGGCTATAAAAAATGCAAAATTTGATAAAGTTTTTAATAAAAATCTGCAAAAAACAATTGAAAAATTAAAAAATGCTGATTTGAAAGCTACAGCCAATGATAGTTCAAGCTACAAAAAGTTAGAAAATATTTTATTCGAAGACGAAAAAATCGCAAACATAATTAAAGATTATTCAACGAACACGCCTGAAAAAATTCAGGCTTTAAGCGATGAAAATATTTTTGCACTTAAATTTAAACAAATTGGCTATAATAATGACGACTTGTCACGTGCGCTTAAAACCGAATGCCCTGTTACAAGAACCATTGAAGAAGCACAAAGTATTATTGAAAAAACTTTCGGTAAAAAATATACAGTACTTGAATGTAAAGGCGTAGGTACAATAGCAGAGACATATTTAGTTAAAGACGAAAAAGGTAAAGAATATTGTATTAAAATGCTAAAAAACGGCATTAATGAACAAAAAATTCTAAAAGATAAAGAAAAATTCATAGATATAGTTAAAAATTCACAAAAAACAAATGAAGAAAAAGAATTTTTGATAAAAAATATTGAAAGCATAGCAGACGGAATACTGGCTGAAATAGATTTGAAAAACGAACAAAATGCAGCTATTGAATTAGCTAAGGTTACAAAAAACGCTAAAGTGGTTGTGCCGCTTGAAGTTAAAGATAATATTTATGTAATGGAAAAAGCAAACGGTATTTGTTTGCAGGATTTAACAAGCTATCTTGGACAAGATTTTAAATGGAGAGAAGAATCTCTTCAAGACGATTTGGAATATTGGCAAAAAAAACTTGATGGAATTTATACACAAAACAAAGAACATTACAAAGAAAAAATTGCAGAAGCACAGGAAAAATTGAATGAAATCAAAGAAAAACAAAGACTGGCCAATGAATTAACAAAAGACTTATCAAAAGAAAACATTAAAAATATGCTGGAAAAATATCAGGATATATTAATTGAACAATTTAGTAAAATTGACAAAAACGGCAAAATTATCCATGGCGACATTCATCCCGGTAATATATTTATTGATTTGGATGCACTAAAAAGAGGTGAAAAAAACTTCTTTACATTGATTGACACAGGTAACGTTGTCAACCAGGATGCTAATAATGCATTTAGATTCCTTAATTTCTCTAAATATGTACAAAATGCCGATATAGAAAATATTGCAAAATTCACTCTTAACGGAGCAAAACTTCCTCAAGGAATGAGCGAAAAAGAAGCTTATGAAAAACTATCAAAAGAATTAGAAAGAATCTTTTTTGATGATAAAACAAAATTAGAGTCAATTTCAAATGACTCAATAAAAAATATCTGTGAAAATATAATGGAAAAATTAAATATTATTCCATCCGACGTTCAGGGAAATTTAGCAAAAGCAAAAACATCAGCAGAGCAATCATTACATGAACTGGAACATTCACTGAATACTATGCTTCGAAATCAAGTAAAATCAAATCTTAAAAATAAAGGAATAGATTTAGATGACTTAGATTTTGAAAATATGAAATCAAATAAAAGCAAAACTGCCGCAATAGCCAAAGAATACACAAAAGCGTCCGCCGAACTTGCAACATCCTATGGAAAATATTACTTAAAAAAATCAATTCAGGAAAGAAAAAATCTTTCACAAATGTCTGCTAAAACAAGAGTTGCTTTGAAAAAAGGACAAAATACTCCAAATAAAAACAGTGAAGAATATTTAACATATATTTTTAAGCCGCACAAAAGGGAAAAAATAATAGAAGATATATAATAAAAACATTTATTATATATTATAAAACTCTAAAATTTAATCTGCGAGTATGTTTTAGCCCAATACAACTCAATAATTCCGGAATTTTAAAACAATCCCGGAATTGAAATGCCACCTGTAATAGATTTCATTTTAGCTTCCATTTGATCATTTGCTTTTTTAGTAGCATCGTTCAAAGCTTGAGTTAAAAGGTCTTCGAGCATTTCAACAGTGTCTGTTTCAACAGCTTGCGGGTTTTCCGGATTTATTGCTTCAGGTTTTAATTTAATTGACTTAAACTTGCCTTGTCCGTTTAGAATAACTTCAACTGCACCATTTCCGCTCTGGGCAGTAATTTCCGTATTTTCCAGTTCCGCTTGTGTTTCTTTAAATTTTTTCTGCATTTTTTGTGCTTGTTGCATTACCTGCATCATATTCATCATGGTAGTTGTCTTCCTTAATTTTGTAATGTCTTAATTTTAATAATATTATATGATATTATATATTTATATGCAAACTAATACCTACCTCAACAGTTGTTTCAACAAAGATAAATTATCAAGATGGCCGGATAACATTATGCCTTTAAAAGTTTTTATAGGCAAATTTAACTGGTATAAATCCATGGGTGCAAATGACGAATATAAATATACCCAAATGATAATTGATGCTTTCAATCTTTGGGAATCTTTAAGTTCGGGTATTGTCTCGTTTGAAAGAACAATGGATTTGTATGATTCCCAAATTAATATCGACTGGAGAAGGGTGGACAGAAAATCTCTCGGCTCTTGCACGTTTAATTATGATAAACTCGGAAGATATTACTCTGCTGAACTTTCAATCGGCTTATCGGACGGAATTCTTCACAAAAAATATATGGATGAAAACGAAGTTTTTCACACAATTATTCATGAAATCGGACATTCTGTCGGGCTTGGACATTCTAAAACAAAAGGCGATATAATGTATGTTCCTCATGAATACGGAATTATAAATATTTCAAAAAACGATCTCGAAACATTGAAATGGTTGTATAAATTGCCTGTCGGAAAAACACAAAGTGAAATTCTTTCAATGTATAGCGAATACCAAGCAAAAAACGTTGACGATTTAGTTCGTAAAATCAATCACAAGGGTTATAAATCAGATTTTGAAAAAACAAAAGATGCCTTGATTGAAGAAAGCAAAAAAAGAGATTTGCTTGCCGAAAGCGAAAATATTGGGGATTTAAAAAAATATTTAATGGAGATAAATAACATTAAAGTAAATTTTAAAATTCACCACAAAAAATAATTTTTAAATATTACTATTTTCACAAGGTTTTCCTGTTTCAGTCGGAATTAATACATCCAGAAGCTGTGAACAAAAAACATCATAGCAATCATTACTAAATTCTCCGTCAAACCAGAATGGAGAGTTAGCAATATTGTTAATTTTTTCATTCCATTTTACACTGACACCAAGAACATAAGCATATGGAATTATATCATAACAATAGTCCGGATTGTCTTTTATTAGCATTTCGATTTTAGATTTTTCAGCTGTCTCTATAAACTTTTTAAATCCCAGAATTTCTCCGTAGATTTTCTGACCCAGACTGTTCTTTTTGGGTAAATTTTTCAAGCAAACCAAGCTTACAATAAAAGCTATTATATTGTATGTCAATAAAGCAAAGTTATCCGTTAAAGATATTGATATATTTAATATATTATCTGCCATCATTAAAATCATAATAAGTGCAAGCGTGTATGTAACCACTTGCAAATGTCCGCTTATGTTTTTCTTGTGTTTGAATAGCTTAGAAATGGTAGGTATCGAGACAAAAAGCATAAAGATAAAAAAGCATGTGAATTTGAAATTTTTAAATATAGATATAAAAATCATTACCAATGTATCATGGCTAAAAAGATTATAGAACAATAAAAAACCAAGAAACAAAGTGCAAAGACAGGGTGCAATTTTTACTTTAAAGCTTATTGAATCTTTATCAAATATTTTTGTATAAAAATCTGTAAACATTTCTCTGATTTTTTTATGAACTCCCCTTAGCATAAAATCAACATCTAAAACATTAAGGGAAGTTCTTGGAGAATGCTTAAAAAATTCGTCCATTAATAACTTAAGCATGGCACTTTTGCCGTCATAGTTTTTCAGTTTTTCAAAATAAAAATTCTTTTTTATAAACACATCTTTTGAATGTCTTGCAAAAAATTTATTTTCATTGATTATTTCGCCTTCCGTAATTTTTATATAGCCTTTGCTTGCAAGATAAAGAATCAAAGAAGGCATAAGATTATTTTCAATTTTTTCATTAAAAATCATACCGACTTGAGCAGGATTAAGTCCTTTTGGAGGATAAAAAGAAACAGTCGGAATTGAAGTAGAGTCTTTTCCGTATACATACCAAAATATTACGGATATTAAAGTAAAGACTGTTATTAAAAAAGCATTGAAGCCGGTGTTTTTATTTGTGTTTTTTGCAACAGGAAAATAATTTTCATCAAGATTTATTTTTATTGCAAATGACTGGTTTGATACCAAATTTGCTTTTGTTTGGCCTTGAATGCTTGTATTAAGCCTTTTGTAGGAAACGGGCAGATTTAGATGTTCAAAATTAGTTAAAAAATAAACCTTTCTATTATCAAACTGCTTTGGCATATTGATAAGAAATTCAACTTTATTAATTTCCGTATTCCAATTATTTTGTATTATATCAAAATAGAATTCATCGCCGTATTTGTATTGCGGTATGTATTTATAGCTGATTAAATACTTTTGAAGTCCTTTTACATTTTTATTATCACCAATTTTAACAATTAAATTATTGTTTTTTATACTGGTTTTATATTGCCTGTTTACTGTAAGGTCTTTAATTTTTACTTTTGAAGGATATCTTCTGCCGTTTTTATCACCGGGAGTTCTGTATAATGGAATTTGCCTTTCTATTCCGGGTGAGAATGTATGAAAATTTGCAGCTATTGCTTCTTTTACATCAATCGAACCGTCAGCTTGAACATTTAATTCGACAATATATTTTTCAATGGTAAAATTTTCAGCCAAACCTGGACATTGGGTAAAAATTGAAAATACCGTCGCAAAAAACAGTATTTTTACATATATAAATAATTTAGAATTTAACTTTAACATTTTGTTTTTCCGTTTGCAATATTTCAAAAAGAACATAAGGCTGCGCTTTTTTGAAAGCTGCGATTATACAAAAAGGAAAAATCGAAATATATGTATTGTATTCCCTTACTGATCCGTTATAGTATTTTCTTGAATTTGCAATATCATTTTCGACATTTGTTAATTCACTCATCAATTGACCAAATGTTTCATTTGCTTTTAAATCAGGATAATTCTCAGCAGTGGCAATCAAATTAGATAGACCGAATGAAAGTTTGTTATTTAATTCTATTTTTTCATTATTTTCCATTGCCGCATAATTTGATCTTCTTATTTTTGTGATATTTTCAAGAGTTTCTTTTTCATGATTCATATATTTTTTTGCTATTTCAACAAGATTGGGAATTAAGTCCCACCTTTTTTTAAGATATATATCCATTGTCGAAAAAGCTTCTTTTGTGTAATTTTCAAGTATAATAATTTTATTATTTGTGCCTATTATAAAAACTAAGACCAGAAGAACAATAAAAAAGACTGCTAAAAAAACCATTTTTTTATTCCTATTTTACTAATATTTAAATTTTAACAAATATAAATGCAAAAAAATCGTACATATAAATTAAGCTTAAAAAGCCCGGAATTCACCGGGCTTAAAAATAAAAACAGTTTAATTATTCTTGTTCGTTTTGTTCTTCTTCGTAAACTTCTTTAATTGTTTCGGAGGCAGTAACTTCAACATTTAATTGAGCCTTAACTTTTGATGACAGTTTAATTGTCATTACAAAATTTCCTATATGATTGATAGGACTGTCAAGTATTATTGATTTTTTATCAATTTCAATACCGCATTTTTGAAGAAGTTCTTCGGCAAGCTTTTTGGTTGTGATTGTACCGAATAATTTTCCTGATTCACCGGCTTTAGCACTTAGAGAAATTAAGCCGATTTTTTCAATTTCTTCTTTTGCGCTCAATGCTTCTTGATGCAATTTTTCTGCTTTCGCTTTAATTCTTGCAATGTTTCTTTCTCTTTGAGCTAAAGCACCCGGAGTTGCAATTTCTGCTAATGAATTTGGAATTAAATAGTTTCTTGCATATCCGTCTTTAACATTAACCAGATCGCCTACTTCGCCTATATTTTGTACATCTTTTTTTAATATAACCTGCATTTGGTTTCTCCTTATGTTATTGTGATGAGCTAATGATAATAATATTTAAAACACAACTAAATTTCAAGTTTTGCTTAAATAATTAATCAGCTCTTTTTCTTTTTGTTTCTTTTTTATCCTGTGAAGTTTCTTCTTTTTCTTCTTCTGTTATTTGTTCTGCAAGCTCTTGAGCTTTTTCTTTTACAAGTTCTTTTAATTCACCTACAATTTCTTCCGTTTTTTCAATTTTTGCTTTTTCTGCTATAGATAATGCTTCATCGATTTCTTCATCTGTTTTTGGGCGTAAAACAGGTATGGAAAGATTTAATATTGTAGTATTTTCATTTGCATCAATACTTAAATCAAAAGAATCGACATCAATTTCAAGATATCTTGAAATTGAATCAATCATATCATCTTTAAGCATTTGCATGGCACGTTCCGAAAAGCCCACTCTGTCTTGCATTAAAACTGTTCTTAAGCGGCTTTTTGCAACAACTTTTGTATCGTCGGAAGTCTGAGATGTAAAAAAGCTTAAAACTTTATCGTATAAATCTGAAAAAATATCTTTCATTCTAGCCCTGCGCTTTCTTAGCAAAGAATTTTTTAATTTTATCTATTATTGTTGTAGGTTCATCTATATCTAAAAACGGTACTTCTTCTCCCATTATTCTTCTGGCGACATTCATATAAGCCATACCTGCTAAAGATTTTTCATCATTTACAACAGGTTCACCCTTGTTTGTTGAAGTAATTATATTTGTATCTTCAGGAATTACACCTATAAGCTCACACGATAAAATTTCAACAACATCATCAACGCCCATCATATCGTTTGATTTGATTAATTTTGGTCTTACACGGTTAACCAAAAGACGGTATTTTTCAACCCCTTCTTTGGATTCCAAAAGGCCTATGATTCTATCTGCATCCCTTATAGCGCTCATTTCCGGAGTTGTTACAACTATTGCTTCATTAGCCCCTGCCACAGCATTTTGAAAACCTTGTTCAATACCCGCCGGGCAATCAACCAAAACATAGTCAAAATCTTGTTTTAATTGTTCGCATATATCTTTTAATTGTTCGGCATCTACCGCTGATTTATCTCTTGTTTGAGCAGCAGCAAGTAAACAAAGGTTTGGATTTTTCTTGTCTTTAACAAGTGCTTGTTTTAGTTTGCAGCGTTCTTCAACAACATCTACAATTGTATATACAATTCTATTTTCAAGCCCCAACAATAAATCTAAATTTCTTAATCCTATATCAGTATCTATTAAAACAACCTTGTTTCCCATATGAGCCAAGGCCGTACCGATATTAGCAGATGTTGTAGTTTTTCCAACACCGCCTTTTCCTGACGTAATAACAATAACAGAACCTGCCATTTATTTGCTCCTTTAGTTTTGATTAATCTTAAATAACATTATTTCGCCATCCACTACACGTGCTTCTTCGGGTGTGAATATGGATGATCTGATGATATAAGGGATGTTTGTCCCATCCGGACGTCTTGAGTAGCAATTCCCTATTCTTAACTGGACAGCATTGAGTTTAAGCGCCCTTACTTTTGCGTTTATGTTTCCTTTGTATCCCGCATGGGCAATTCCTGATAATACGCCCCAGACTGTAATATCTCCGATTGCTCTTATTTCGCTGCCCGGATGACAGTCTCCAATGATAACAACATTGCCTTCAGATTCAAGAATTTGGCCGGAACGAAGTGTTTGATTTATATAAGTTGTATTTTTTGAATCCGAAATAACAGGGTCAGTTGTCGGAGTTTCATAAAAATCAACTTCCTCCCAGTTGTCTTCTTGTATTTCATTTTCATCATAGGCTTTTTTGTATACACCTATAGAATTTTTTTCAACATTTTCCAACTCATCCTTATCTAAAAGGGAAGTATTGTATTTTGAAGCAAGATGTCCCGGACTTTGCATTGAAGTGTAATCGTCAACGGCAGGAATTATTTCCCTGGGTTTTGTATAAGGTTCAAAAGCCTGATTGCTGATTGTTTCAAAATCACTTGCAGGATTAATTCCGGCTTCTTTTAAATCACGTGTAATATTAATACTTTCTTCCTGATGCTTAATAGCGTCTAAATTGGCCTCAAAATGCAGGCCTGTGACATCTTTAACTATCGGGTCATTTGTTTGTGAGTTTATGTTAATGTCAAACGGTTCAAAATTATCCGAACTGTTTTCATATTTTTCTTCAACCCTTTTTCCAATAGGCTTTTGGGTCATAATATTCATGTTTGCAGCTACATTTAAAGTGTCTAAATTTGTGGTTTCGACAGTATCCAAGATACAACCATAGCTTGTAATAAGAGATTGGATGCTAAGCATTTGCGATTGATTTAAATGACTGTCATTTAATTTCAAAACAATCTTTTTGCCGGAACGATTAAGTGTTTCCAGCGCCAGAGAAAGACTGTTTATTATTTCACCGGTTGATGTGCAAGAAGCCATATCTACGACAAAGTATTCATTATCATACATAAAAAAAGTTACCTTAATTCAAAATATCTAATACTCAATTTTAGACTAACTTAAACAAATTATTACTACAATTATTTATAAAGTAATGTAAAATTAATTTAATAAAAGTCAAAAAATTTTTTTTAGCATATTTTAATTATTTGCGATGCTGTATTTAAACAAAAACGAAAAAAAGATATATAAAAACTTCGATTTTCCAAGAAAACAGGCGCTTAAAGTATTAACTGACGATGAAAAAACAAAGAAAAAAGCCTTTTTGGGAAGCTTGATAGGTGTAGGTACGGCTTTGGGTGTTTCAATAGCGCTCGGCAAAAAAAATGAACCCGTCAAAGATGTTTTCATCAAAGGTGATATAAAACAAAGCGCAAAGAATATTTTAAAATACACAAAATTGGACTATGAAGGCTTAAGAGGATATGCATATATGCTTCTTCAAACCCTCGGAGCATGTCTTGGCAGTTTTATAGGCGGTTTTTCGGAAGATCAAGAACACGAAAGCACAATTGAAAAAATTAAAGAGGCAATTTATGTGTTTAACAATGTTGCAATTCCTGCCGGATTTGCAAAAATTGCAGAGCAAATTTTGAATTCTGATTCAAAGGGCATAAAAAAAGTTATACCGGAAATATTGCGGAAGAATAAAGCCCTCAAACAACTTACAATATTCGCTGCAATGTTTGGAGGATTTTTGGTGGGTACAAGTGTAACAAATACAATAAATACTAAAATGATAGATCCTGACGACAAGAAAAAAAGAGCCGTAAAACCAACGGATTTGCTTGTTCATGCTGATGATGTCATACCGATTCTCGTATCTTCCAAAGACAGTATTTTTGCAAAATTGCCTTTAGATAGATTTTTACCGCTGATTTATGTGGTATTGGGTTCAAAAGTCGGCGAAAAGAATTATTATACGGAAGACTAAATTTTAAAAGCATAAAAAAATGGGGCTTTTAAGCCCCAAACTGTCTGGAATTAAGAATAGCTGGAAGTATGAAAAAGATTAATTATATATAAATATACAAACCCGTTAAAAACAATTGTACACATGGGTAATATTTTAGATATATGCAAAAAAATAAAATAAAATTATTAAGTGTACTTTTAACAGTTATTATATTTTTTTAAAATTTCGTGTCTGAAAGTCAACTATATCTTGAAATAAAAAATTTATAAAGAGGGGTTGACAAATAAAATTTTTAGGTGCATAATAAAAATATAAAGAACAAGTGTTAAACAAACACTAATAAATACAAAAAAACAAGAGGTGAGAAATCCAAAATGTTAACAGTAAGTTCGATAAAAAATGTACAAAATACAATTAATAATAAAAATAACAGAAGTTTAAATTTTACCTCGGGAGTTAGAGTAAATTACGGCGCAGATGTTATCAATAACACTACAAATATTAAAAACGAAGGTAGCTTTTTAACTGACTTCTTAGGTTCTGTTAAACAATCTCCGCTTTTTTTACAAACATTCTTTAAAAGACAACAAAGCATAGAAAAAGGTTTGGAAGCGGAACAAAACAAAATTAATGCAATTGCATAAAAAAGCATTATCAACACCTAACAACACAATCTCGAAGCATAAACAACAAACAACGGCCTTATCAATACTGATAAGGCTTTTTAATTTTTAAAACTGCTCTTTAAGCTAAGTTGTTATTTTTTCAAAAAAAGATATAATAAATGTAGGTTAATAAAATGGTGGTTATATGAAAGAACGTTTTTTAAAAGTATTAAAATGGTTTTTTATTGCGCTTGGAGTGTTGTTTTTGATACAAATCCTGATAGGAATAGGGTTTGTTATAGGGATTGCAAACTTTGCAAGAGCTGATATGAATATTGTCGGAAATACAAAAAACAAGTTAAAACAAATACAACCGATAATTAATTATGTGGAAGACTATCATGACAAAGAAGGCAAATACCCGCAAGATTTGGAAGGTATAAAATTAAAAAAAGATTTGGAATATAAATACGAAACTTCAAACGACAATAATTGCTATACCGTTACAATTAATTCCAAAAAAGATAATTTAACAAAGCAATATCAACACTGTGCGGTTAATTCAAAAAATTCTGCTTCAAATTCAGAAAGTTATATTGAATTTTCAAAATAAAACGGTTTTATAAATAATATTCTGTTTGATTCTTATAGCCACCATTGCTAAGATTTTGAAACTCGCTTTGTAAAAAGAATTTTAGCCGGTCTTTGACTTCATAAAATACCCAAAACTACATTATAGATAGTTGATGGTTTACGTATTTATAAATTCAATCTTCTCTGCTGCATCAAACTCCCTTAGAAGACTTAATAAATGAAAGAATTAATTTATTCCGTTTTTTATATTATTTTTATACAAAATTTTAAATTGCTGTCAAAAAACTTACAAATTAAAAAAAATTGAGGTATGCTAAAATAAAGACCGATACAAAACGGAAAAATTAAAATGGAATATACAAAACCTCTTGCAAAATTAATAGAATACTTTCAGAAATTGCCTTCAATAGGACCAAAAACAGCGACAAGACTTGCTTTGTATGTAATAAAAATGAGCGAAAATGAGGTAGCTAATTTTTCAAATGCACTGCTTGAAGCAAAGCAAAAAGTCTCATACTGCAAAACTTGTTTTAACATGTCTTGTTCTGATACATGTGAAATATGCTCCGACAATTCAAGGAATAAAAGCATAATTTGCGTTGTAGGCGAAACAAAAGATTTAATTGCGATTGAAAAAACAAATGAATACAAAGGTTTATACCACGTCCTGCAAGGACTCATTTCGCCAATAGACGGTATTGGTCCTGATGATATAAGGATAAAAGAACTTTTATACAGAATAAACCAAAATGATATCAAAGAAGTGATTTTAGCACTAAATCCTTCCGTAGAAGGAGAAGCAACAAGTTTATATCTACATAAATTGTTAAAACCGTTCGAAATAAAAATTTCAAGAATTGCCTTTGGACTTCCTGTAGGTTGCGAGCTTGAATATGCAGACGAAATTACACTGGCTAAAGCAATCGAAGGCAGGGTTATAATATAAAAAAGGCTGCAAATATTTGCAGCCTTTAAAATCATACGATTTTAATTTTATTGTCCAAAAGCAATGGTAACCTTTTCTTTTGGGTTAACTTTTGCAATCGGCATGCCTGCTCCGTCAATCAAATAAGCAAATTCGTCACCTGTTGTCTGGAACAAGCCCATAGTACCGGATAAAGCGGTTCTGGTTAAGTCAACCGGAGCCTTAAATACGGTTTTAAGACCATCTTGATAGCTTCTTCCCGCTGCTTTGAATTTACCGCTCAATAATTCGGATGTACCTACACCTGTTTGGTCAAGCAGTGATTCAGCAGCATTTGAAATTCCTATAGCAGCACCGCCGATTGTTCTTCCTGCTGTACCAATTAAAGTACCGGTCCATGTGAAAGGTAATTGGACTAATCTCAATAAAGGATTAATTTCTTTTTGTCTTTCAACACGGGCAGTCAAAATTTGTTTCGGAAGTTGAGCTTTACAACCGTCACAATTAATTATTTGGTTAAATGATAAGCGTAGTGAACCGGGGCAATTTTTTGAAGGTCTTGTAACTTCAACAACTTTACCTCTAACGGTAGATCCGCAAGGGAATACTTGTCCGTTAATTGTGATTTCATTTAATGTTGTTGCTGCGAATTGTTCTCCAACATTAACATGTTTTGCGTTAATTATGTCATTCATTGAAAGTTCCAATGTCGGAATTGAAACTTTTGTTTCTCTTTCAATAAATGTCTTGCCGCCTAAGTCTTGTGAAGCGGTTTTTGTAGATTTGTCATATCCGCCTGCAAGCCTCATACCTTGAAGCATAGAACTTGCTTCAGCACGTGTGGTTTTGTCGTTTGGTCTTATGAAATCCTGATTTCTTTCGTTTTTAAGAGCACCGTTATCAATAGCTTTTGCAACGCACTCTCTTGCCCAGCAAGGAACTTGTGAGCCGTCTTTATACTTAGAAAGGATTTCATTTGCCTTATTTTCATCCATTGGGCAATTTAGACCTTTTGACATAATAGTAAGAGCTTCCGTTCTTGTTATATTTTCATTTGGTGCAAATCTGTCGTTTGATTTACCCGCAATCATGTTTTCACTAACACCTTTTGAAATGAAATCATGAGCCCAGTGACTTTTTGGAACATCTTTAAATGTTAAATTGTCACATTCGGAAGTTACGTCAAGATTGTATCCTTTTACAACCATTGTTGCCATTTCTGCACGAGATACTTTTCTGTTTGGTTTAAACATTCCGTCAGGATATCCTTCTAATACGCACTGTTCAGTTAAACGGTTGATATCACCACTTGCCCAGTAGCTGTCAAATACATCAGGGTATTGTTGTGCGGTAATGTCAGCAGCTGCACCTGTAAAACCTAAGCAAGCACAAGGTTCTTTGGTTTTTTTAATAATATCCATTGTAGTGGTGGAATAAACATTTGGAGCAGCATCACAGTCATATTTTGGCATTGCATCGGCATCAATTACCGGAGCAGCACCGCCTGTCGGGCATCCGCACTCAACAGGAACACCTTTGTAGTTTGGAGACAATAAAGAATCATTAATTTGAGCGCTGTTTATTGCCTCCCCCACCTGTGCTTCATTGGCATGAGAGTATATTGCATTAGGATAAGCATATGTTTGTTGATTCTGTATACCTTGTTCTACACAAGGAGCAGCACCGCCTGTCGGACATCCGCAATCAGATTTTTGTTTTTCACAAGGATCGCATTTGTCTTTCTTTTTCTTTTCGCAATCACAATCAGCTTTTTTGCATTTTGAACAAGTTGCATTGTCCGGCGTTACAATTTCGCTGTTGTTTTTATTGCAGCCGCAATCAGGGGCAACGGGACAAGCTGCAAATGTCATAGGTACGCTAAGAGCCAAAGCACACATACCTATTGTTGCAGTTGATAATAATCTTCTTTTGATAGTCATTTTTCCTCCTTTTATGTTTTTTTATTTTTCAAATAAAAACATACAATTTTATGTTAAAATTATGCGTTTTCTTTGAGAGGTATTCATTACCATAAAAGGTTATCCGAATCGGTGATTTTTCGATAAAAAAACGGTTTTTGACATATTAAAATAAAAAAATCGGGCTATTGCCCGATTTTATATATAAAATAATAAATACTTGATTATATTTCAGACAGTAAATAATCAGCCATCCATTGATACTCCGAACTTTCAGTTGCAAGTGCTTTCAAAGGAGCAATTGAACTTTCTCCTATTCTTATTAAACTCATTGCAACAACCCCTCTTTGCAAGCCTTTAAGAGTTCTTAGCTTATCAACCAACGCACCGACAACTCTTGAACCCATTGCAACTATAGAATTTTCAACATCATTTTTCGTTGCAGGGTCAATATCTGACAGTAAATAGTCCAGCTTTTCAGAAATGTTTTCTTGTTTTAAAGTATTTGAATCAATAACTGCTTGCATTATTTTTCCTCATTAACCTCATTAATTGATATTAGTATACACAATAAAAAACAATTTCTTTATTTTTTTTATACAATCTTTATATCGATATAAAATTTTTTATAAAAAAATTTTTATTGTAAAATAAAATTATGTTTGACAGTCTATCTCAAAAACTACAGGAAATAATAGCGAAAACTCAAGGCAATACTACTTTAAGCGAAGAAAATATTCAGGAAGCTTTAAGAGAAATAAGACGTGCACTTTTAGGTGCAGATGTTTCATTAAATGTTGTTAAATCCTTTATATCATCAATAAAAGATAAGGTAATAGGGCTAGATGTTGTAAAATCAACAAACCCTTCTCAAACTTTAATTAAACTTGTAAACGACGAACTTACAAATTTGTTGGGGCAAAAACAGTCCCCCCTAAAACTTGACACCAACCCGTCAATTATAATGATGCTCGGACTTCAGGGTTCAGGAAAAACAACATCGAGTGCAAAATTAGCTTTAATGTTAAAAAAAGAAGGCAAAAAACCCCTCCTGACTGCTCTTGATGTTTATCGCCCGGCAGCAATTTTACAGCTAAAAACTTTGGCTTTCGACAATAAAATTGACTTTTATGGCGAAGAAAACGAAAAAGATGTTATAAAAATTGCAAAAAATGCACTAAATTATGCAAAAGAAAACAACAATACCGTTTTAATCTTTGATACAGCCGGTCGTCTTGAAATTGATTCCGATATGATGGCTGAACTTTTACTGTTATCGCACAGTTTTAATATAAACGAAAAACTGCTTGTTGTTGACTCTATGATAGGTCAAGCCGCTATTGATGTTGCTGTTAACTTTAATGAACAGTTAGGGATTGACGGCGTAATTTTAACAAAGCTGGATGGTGACACTAAAGGCGGTTGTGCTTTAAGTATCGTCCATACAACAAAAAAACCCATTAAACTAATAGCTACAGGAGAAAATATTACTCCCCTTGAAGAATTTCACCCCGACAGAATGGCAAACAGAATTTTGGGCATGGGCGATATCGTATCTTTAGTTGAACGTGCTCAAAAAAATATAGATTTAAAAGAAGCAAAAGAACTCGAAAATAAAATGTTAAAAGCTGAATTTAGTTTTGAGGATTTTCTTAAAATTCAAAAACAAATTAAAGCTCTCGGTTCTTTTGGAGGAATTCTTTCTATGCTTCCTTTGGGAATATCAAAAGATGACACGGAAAAAATTTCTAATGAAGGAGAAAAACAGTTTAAAAAAATTGAAGTATTTATTCAATCAATGACTCCAACGGAAAGAAAAAATCCAAATATTCTGAATGCTTCAAGGAAAAAGAGAATAGCTAAAGGTGCAGGCATGGACATAAATGAATTAAATGCATTTATAGCTCAATTTGAAACTATGAGAAAAATGATGAAAGGACTTAGCGGATTTAAAAAATCCTTTAAAAAAGGCAAAATGCCTAAGTTTCCGTTTTAATAAAGGTTTAATATGAAAATAATCATATACGGTGCAAATGAAATGGCTTCTTCTTTAGCCGCAGAATTTTTTGAAGATCACGATGTTATCGTAATTGATCCCGTTCAAAAAAATCTTGACAGTTTTTCAAAGCTGGATATAGGTATAATTTGTGCAGACGCTTTTAGTATAGGTTCTTTAAAAGAAACACAGATTAACGAAGCAGATGTTTTTATAGCCGTTTCGGATAATGACGAATCTAATCTTATAGCCTGTCTTATGGCAAAACAAATTTCAGACAGTCAAACAATTTGTTTTGTTCAAAAAAAGGAATCAATGCAGTCTATAAACACTCTAAAAGACCACCATAATTCAATATATGCCCAATGTATAGACAGTATTATCTGGCCGCAAAATCTTTTAATGCAAGAAATTTTTAAAATTATAACAGTTCCTTCTGCCGTTGATGTTGAAAGTTTTGCCCATGGCAGAGCAAGGCTTTTGGAATACAGGATTAAAGAAGATTCCGAACTATTAAACAAAAAACTAAAAGAGTGCTATTTTAACTCTGAGGTTCTTGTTGTCGGAATAGTAAGAAATGAAGATCTTTTTATTCCAAACGGCAACAGTGAATTCTTACTCAATGATAAAATAATTCTAATGGGTACACCTATCGGGCTGGACCTTGCGGTAAGCGAGCTTTTTACATCCGAAGAAGCAGTTAAAAAAATTGCCATTATAGGCGGCGGCTCAGTCGGCTATGAATTGGCCTGCGAATTGGAAAAAACGCCCATGAAAATAAAAATGATAGAGACTAATTACGAAAGATGCGAGTTTATTTCATCAAAACTTCAAAAAACTCTTGTACTAAACGCTTCAGGAACGAGTTTAGAATTGTTGGAACAGGAAGAAATAGGCAAAAGTGATGTAGTTGTTGCAATTACAAATAACGACGAAAAAAATCTGCTGTGTTCGCTTCTTGCAAAACAGCTTGGTGCAAAAAAAATAATTACAAGAGTTTCACAAGGAACTACGGCAAATCTTTTTGAAAAAGTGGGTGTTGATGTTGCTATTTCGCAAAGAGAAGCCTGTGTTAACGAAATTAAAAACAGAATAATAGAATCAAGAGCAGGGGTTCTTGCAACAGTTGAAAGAGGACAGGGTGAAATTCTTGAAATCAAACTCAATTCTTCTTTTACACCAAAACCTTTAAGCCAGATTGAAATGCCTTTTCCTTGTGTTATAGCGATAGTAAGACGCGGTTCAAAAGTTATTATTCCAAAAGGAAAAACCATAATTGAAGCAAATGACAAATTGATTCTTTTTATAAAAACAGATAATGTAATGTCTGCAAAGGAATACTTTAAATAATGCGATATAATATCATATTAAATATTTTAGGTACAATTTCAAAACACATCGGCCTTATGTTTATTTTTCCGATTGTTGCAGCAATTTTATTAAAAGAGTATAGAGAAATCACACCTTTTTTAATCACGGGGATTCTTGCTTATGCCATAGGTTTTACACTGTCTTTAAATAAAACAGAGCAAAAAAATATAGATAATATTAAAAAAACAGAATCTCTTACTACAGTTTTGTTTTCTTGGATATTATTTGTTCTTATATGTTCAGTTCCATATCTTTTTTATGGTCTAAATTTTACAAATTCAGTCTTTGAAGCAACCTCCGGTGTTACAACAACCGGAGTTACGGTATTTGTAGATTTTTCACTTTACCCTAAAACTCTTTTCTTTTTCCGCTCGCTAACCCAATGGTTTGGCGGCATGGGTATTATTGTTTTATTTATTGCGGTTCTGCCTAAGATATCCGTAGCCGGAAGGCAAATGTTTTATGCCGAAATCCCTGCTCCGACAGAAGATAAAGCAACTCCGAGAATAAGGTTCACTGCAGGCTGGTTGTGGGGAATATATCTTTCGCTTACAATTTTAGAAATTATATTTTTAAAATTGTGCAATCTTGATTTATACAGTGCAGTCGTAACATCCCTTTCAACTATGGCAACCGGAGGTTTTCATTATTTAACCGACAGCATAGCAGGTCTTCACGACACAAAAGTCACGGTTTGTATTGCAATTTTTATGTTTATTGCAGGAATTAACTATATACTTATATATCGTTCCATAAAAAGCAAAAAAATATCTTCAATATTGAAAAGTGAAGAATTTAAAGTTTATCTTATAATAACCGTTATAATTGCTGTTGTGCTTGCAACAAGTCTTTTTATGAACTCAAACTATACCTTAAAAAATGCTTTTTTGCATTCATTTTTTAATGTTATTTCAACAATCACAACGACCGGTTTTGCAAGTGAAGATTACATAAAATGGGACTATATAAGTAAGACGATTTTATTTGTAGCATTCTTCTTAGGCGGATGCGCCACCTCAACTTCGGGCGGTATGAAAATTATAAGATGGATTTTTATCGGAAAATATTTAAAAAGGGAGTTAAAAAAAATTATCCACCCTAAAGCGGTATACCCGATTAAACTTGAAGGAAATCCTATAGCAAGCGATATAATATCTCAGATGATTGCTTTTGTTACTTTTTATTTTGTGTTTTTTGCTATCGGGGCTTTTTTAATTGTTTTAATTGAAAACAATGCAATAATTGCCTTATCATCATCCGCATCCGCAATCGGTAATGTTGGCCTGGGTTTTGGTATAACCGGTCCAATGGGAAGTTTTTTTAATTTGCATGTTTCAACAAAATGGATTTTGATACTTTTAATGTTAATAGGCAGGTTGGAAATTGTTCCTTTTCTTGCAATTTTGAATAAAGATTTGTGGAAAGATTAAAATGGAAAAATTAAAAATTATTTTTGTGGGTATGCCCGATATGGCACTTGTTTGTTTATCCAATCTGCTTGAAAAAAATTTTAATATAATAGCAGTTGTGCCTCCCAAAAAAACTCATGAAACTTATTATTTTTTTAAAAACTTTGTTCTGTCAAAAAATTTAAATTTAATTGACTTTAACTCAAGCCCTAATGAAGATAGCTGCATAGAAAAAATAAAAAATTTGAATGCTGATATCGGTGTTGTTTGTTCGTATAATTACAAATTAAGCAAAAATTTTCTATCCTCAACAAAAATGGGATACATCAACTGTCACCCTTCACTTTTACCTTATTACAGGGGTGCCAGTCCCTACTTTCACATAATAAACAACGGTGAAAAAATATCAGGCATAACGCTTCATTTCATGGATGAAAATTTTGACACAGGAGATATCATCTATCAAAAAAAATTCAAACTTTCAAATTTTGAAACAATGGGAACACTGTTTAACAGAACAACATATATGCTATCGGACGGTTTAATTGAAGTTTTGGATAGGATTCAACAAAAAGGAAAAATCGAAAGATGTCCGCAAAAAAAAGATGAAAGTTTTATAGATGCCCCGAAAGTCGACGGCAATTTTTTAATACGTTGGAAAAGCCAAAGTATAGATAAAATTGAAAGGCTAATAAGAGCATGTAATCCTTTTTATAATGCTTATACAACCTTTAGAGGGGTTGGTTTTAAAATTATTCAAGCAAAAGCGATTACAAAAGAACACAATAATCCTTTTGGCGCAATTGTTCAAGCAGATAACGATAACTTTATAGTTAGCGCAAAAGGAGGATATTTAAAAATAGAAATAGCTAAAATCGGTTCTTGGGGAATATTCTCTCCAAGAGAAATATATCAAATTTTTACACCAAAACAAGGTGAAATGTTAATTTAGGAGAAAATATGGACAAACTTTACTTTTTAACAGCAGGAATACCAATTTGTGCTAAAGACTATACAAATGCATTTGATAAACTTGAAGAATTAGATTTAGACGGTCTTGAAGTAGAATTTGTCCATGGTGTTAGATATAGCGCAAAAACAAAACAAGCAATTTTAAACAGAAAAAATAAAATCATAACTCACCACGGCCCATACTATATCAATCTTAATTCCAAAGAAGAAGAGAAAATCCAAGCAAGCATTAAAAGAGTATTGGATACAGCAAGGGCAGCCAAAGATTTAGGTGCTTATTCAATAACTTACCATGGCGCTTTTTATCTTGGAGATAATTCAGCAATAACAACAAAAAAAATGATTGAAAGACACAAAACAATTATTGAAACACTTCAAAAAGAAAATATAGATGTATGGATTCGCCCTGAAACGACAGGCAAAAAAAGCCAATGGGGAACAGTAGATGAAATTATTGAACTATCTAAAAATTTTTCTCAAATTCTTCCCTGTATAGATTTTGCCCATATACACGCAAGAGAAGGCGGTAAATTTAATACTTACAGCGAATTTTGTTCAATTCTGGAAAAAATCGGAAAAGAACTTGGAGATGTTGCTCTTGAAAACTTTCACGGTCATGCTGCAGGCATAAACTATGGAGAAAAAGGAGAAAAAAACCACCTTATTTTAAAAGAAAGCGATTTTAACTATAAAGATTTATTGAAAGCTCTAAAAGATTTTAATGTTAAAGGGGCACTGGTTTGCGAAAGTCCGAATATCGAAGTTGATACGAAAATTTTAAAAGATTATTATAAAAGTTTATAAAAAAAGAGGGCTTATAAGCCCTCAATAACAATAAAACACAAAAATAATCAGTCAATTTCATGTACACATCTTATTGAAGCCGCCATATTAAATGTGCGTGAGTAAATTTTTAGTGCACCTTTTTCTAAACACGCAGCATACCCTGTGCTTGTACTATAATCGGCACTTTCAGGAGCTCCCCAGACGCAGTGCGGATAGCAAGTGTCATTCCAAGCGCCGGGACAGTTTCCAATGCCCCTATAGCAACGGTTCGACCCGTAGCCTGCCTCATAATCGCACAAATCAAGCGATTCTGAGCTGCCTGAAAAATTTGGAATGATGTTCTTATTAGCACTCCAAGCGCTGAGTTCGGCTAAAGACGGCATCCTTTGGGTTATTATCCCGTTATTTATACCTGCACAAAAACTTTTTGCCGCCCAAAATGTTCCGACACCCCTTTTGCTTGTGGAATAATTGCTTTGATAGTATATAGAATCATCATAAACATCTGTTGTATTTATATGCGCATGCCACCAGACACATATCCAGGTTTTGCAGCTTTTTTTTGGTTCAACATGTGTTACATCGGAAGGATGCCAATTATTACTGCAATAATATGATGGCCCTACATTATATGAAGTCACACACACATTATGAGAATTACCGTTATATTCTTTTTGAATAAACACCCAAGAACGCCTGTCATAGCTTCCATCCGGCCTTGTATCTCTTCCAAGTATGGCATCACAGTACCACTGACCTGCAACGCAACTGTTATTGTATACAACGTAACCGCTTGAACAGCTTTTACATGTGCAGTCGGTATTATAAGCAGTGCATTTGTCTATTTTTGAACAACAGGTGTTTGAGACTTTTTCATAGTTCGCATTGCAGCCGCTACAGCTGCAGTCTGTATTATAAGTTCCGCAGTTTGATATAACAGGACAGCATTTTCCAAAAACAGCCACATTATTTGCTGAACAACTTGAACATGTGCATCCCGACGAATAGCCTGTACAATTTGTAACCCCACAAGAAACGCAGTCTCCGCAACTTCCTGTTTTAGTTTTCCCTGCAGGACAAGCCACACAGGCACTTGAATTTTGAGACCCCGCTGCACTGGTTAATCCTGCTCCGCAGCATGTATTTGAATTTACTCCGCCTAGACAATAACTTCCGATAGGACATAAAGTACATTTATTACCGGAAAGGTAATACCCCGGCTTGCATCCCGTGCATAAAGAAGCTGAGCTGCAACCACTGCATCCTCCGGGGCACAGATGGCATGTCCCTCCGCTTAGATAGTACCCTGTGGCACACCCCGTGCATGTTCCGTTAGTCGCATTGCATGAAACACA
>CALVAA010000006.1 GCA_944325315.1 Candidatus Gastranaerophilales bacterium | reverse complement strand
TTTAAAAAAAAGGATAGGGCTTTTGCTTTGTCCTTTTTTTGTTTGTTTGTAAAGATTTCCGCTCACGATAATACTTTGAAATTTTTGGAACTTTCGAGTGATTTTTGGTGTCCTATGCGTGAATACAGATTGAATTATATATAAATATAATTTATATATACGCATGTTTAATCAAAAAAAAATATTCACGTGTTTTACATACAAATATGTTAACTGTGCAAAACATCAGCTTTAAAAACAGCATCTACTCCAGTGGTTTAAAGTCTGCAAATAAGCCTGAAACGCTTGACTCACAAGTAATTCAAGACTCGTTTTATACTGCTTTGGGTTTTTATAATGCTTCTTTTGATTGGAGTGACTTTTATAAATTTATATCCATGCTCAGACAAACCGGAGCAAAATCTGCAATTGATATTATTGACAGCTGTACAAAAGAAAACATAATCGGAAGCGGCGCAAATTCTATTGTTTATAAATTTTCCGCTCCGGACTTAAAAGACTGGGTTATAAAATTTGATACATTTGGAAAACAAAATATTGATAAATTAAACAATTACAAAATTTATAAAGTCCAAAATGAGTTTCCAAAAACTAATATGGGCCAAGAAATTGCAAGAATCGGTGATTCGGTTCATATTTTGAGACGGTTAAGTGGCAAGGCGCATTCTTTACAAAATTGGTCATACCGTTGCTCGAAAAATATTCCTATTACTGCTGATGATGCAACTGGTTTTCTTTCTGATGTAAGGCAAATATCTCAATTTAGTCAAAAAAGCTTTGATGACTATGCAGAAAAATTGAAAATTCTTGATAATATGGGCTATAAAGCTGATTCTTTCAACCCTAATAACTATTTAATTGACTATGACAACCAAAGTATCAACATTATTGATGCATATAAATATAAAATTGACTCGCATTTAAACACGAGATATGACTTATTCTGTCCTTTAGTTGACTATCTCAATTTTGAAGCATTTTTTGACTCAATGAATGAAAAACAAAAAGTTGAATTTGTAAATTTAGCATTAACTTTATTTGATAAATGTACTATAGCGGCAAAAAAATTTAATATTAGCCTTTCTGAAGATACCTTTAGAGAATTTGTCTCAAGAATAGATTACAGAGAAGACAACAATAGCAGAAATTTATCAAGATTTAATACATTAAAAAAGATTTTATTAAGGTATAGCCTAAAATAAAATTTATTTTTGTAAATTATTGGATTTTAGATACTCGCTTTCTAAAGTACCGGTAACATTCACTCTGCCATCGGCTAAAACATTAATTTGATATCTGTCTCTATTTTCTCCTGTCAGGCTGTTAGGTTCTTTTGCACCATTAACATCGACAGTTATAACTTTAGGAAAAGTTGCATTAGCAGGAATCATTAAAGTAACACCGTCTGAAGTGTCAATCACGCAATTTTGACCTGAGTATTGCGGAGTGCCGATTGTGTTTAGTTTACTTATAAAAAGCTCGCAAAATTTTCTTGCTCCGCCCGCAACGGTATTTGTACCCGGAATTGTAACGTTATCAGTGTTATTAAAACCAATTCTGTTTTCATCATAGGGGTACAATGTTTCATCATTAACAAGTTCGCCAACTGTTCTTTCAACTACGGAATATGCTTTTTTGAACATTGTTTTGTTTCTGTCAGGGAGTGCACCTTGCATTGAGCTTATCATTATCATTGCAATTACTCCGATTACACAAATCACTATTAAAGTTTCAGCAATTGTAAAAGCTTTTTTATTCATTTTTTATCCTTTTTTACCATGTAATAATTACCGCCCCGTCGCCGCCTTTAAAGTTTAGTGCGGCAGGTTCAAGCAGTGAATTTTTATATTGATTATTTTTTGGCGCAGTTCCTTTTGAATTCTCATTCAATACGCTTATTTTTGGCCAATTCACGGATGAACTTGTATTTGTTATTGTCCTGTAACCGTACAATTCTTGTTCTCCGCTTCTGGTGCCTGCACCTTCGCCGCCTCTGCCTAAGCCGATACCGATTATATTGCTGCCGCCAACAAGAGATTTAATTGTTTCAAAAGCAGAATATTTAATTGCTGTTGTCAGGATTTCCTGACTTGTTCTTGTGGGCTCGCTTCCGCTGCAGCATACCGTACTGTTCGAGATTCCTCCGGATGCTGATGTTCCATTTGAAAAAGCAGGGTTTTTACATGTTTGATCAGTGCTGCTTACTTTAGCATGACACAAGTCGTATCTGTTGGTTTGTAAGCTGCCTTTTCCGCCTTTGCCGCCTTTTGCTGTCAGAATTCGTTTAGTTGAGCCGGACTGAGACTCTAAATCGACCGTTGTTGCAGTTCCGTCAGGACCGTTTTTACCTTGTGCCCAGCTTGAATTTGTCCAAGCTCCGCCTTTGCCAAGGTTAATTTTTAATGTGCCATCGATTTTTGATACTTTTGTTGATTTATATTCGCCGGCATTTCCGCCTTCACCATAGGTTAAATAGTTCATAGTAAAGGGAATTGTCCAATGGTATATATAGTTATAGATTTGACCCGGGTTTGAACCTATACCAAGATAGCTGTTATTTGTGCAGTAGGGGTCAACGCCATCTATTTTTATTCCGCTTGCTCCAGGGCTGCCTTCGCATTGATAAGTATGACCGGGTACTGATTTATTGAGCCAAGCGGTATCAAGTGTCATTACCTGACTTATTAACGAGTTAGATGTGGAAACTGTAATGTCTGCAAATAAACCTAGAGCATTATATATTTTTATACCATCACCCGAATAAATATATGCACCATTTGTAAGTTTGTTTCCGACAGTTATGTCTGCACCGTAGCCAAGCTGCGAAATAGCTTCAGTAGCCAATTTTTCGGTTTGTGCTGCCGTAAATGCAATAGCTGTTCCGACTATTCCTGTTACTCCTTCGCCGGCTGCTTGATATACTGTGTTTGCACCTTCTACAAGCGTTTCCATTGTTTCATCACGTTCAACAGTTGTTTGTGTTTGTATACAAGGTGCTCCACCCATACCTCCTGTTGATATACCGGTTTGTTTACCTGCCATGACATAACAGGTACGTCCGTTTCCTCCATATCCGTTACTGCACGGTGCTGTTGAAGGTAGTGTTGATTTGGTTATTGTACAATTTGCGCCTTTATCTGATGAACCGGCCGTACAACGCCCAAACACTTCTGTAATTCCTGTAATTCTGCTGGCAGCTATGGCTTTGCCGCCTCCAGCGCCTGCTGCCTGTCCTTTGTATGTTCGTGTAACACGTTTACTGTTTCTGTGAAATTCGACATCTACATTGGTACAATCAAGTGCACTTACTGGGCTGCTGCAGCTACCTGTTTTTGTGAATGTTTCATCTGAATCTATATCGTAATAACTACTCAATTTTGGAGCTTTGCATACAACGGATGTCTTCTTTTTAACGTACTGAACCTGGCAACATTGACTGCCGTAGGCTGTTGTTCCGTATGGACAATAGGTTAAGCCATAATATGACGGATAATGACAATTAACATATTGCGGACAAGAAGTCTCATTGTATTTTTCAACTTTGTATTTTACTTTTAGCGTCCCGAGGAGGTCTTTTCTTGAAGCCGTAGTCATATCGTCACCTTTAACTTCGCCGGGTCCTGCACCATCCCCGTTTGTTTTCCAGATAAAATCGCCGCCCGGACCGCCAGCTGTGCCGATTGCTACCCCGCCTGCGCAGAATTTAGAATTAGCAAGGTTATTCCAAGTAAACCATTCCGGCATATCATAAATTAATGATGTCTGGGTTGCAGCACCAAGAATTTTTGTATAGTCCAAAAGCTCATGAGGGAATATTTTACCCTGTCTTATATCAAACCTTACAGTGATTGTTCCGTTTGCGGTATTCAAACCGACCCATGCTCCGTTAAGGGGATCTCTTGATGAATGGGATGCGTTAGAATTATTTATTACTTTTACAAGCTGGTCGTCAGTGCCTGAAATGCCAAGCTTTCTTACTCTTTGGGCAAGAATTTTTTTCATGGCAATAACATCAGGATCGCTTGCGCTTTTTCCTTTTAAGATATAGCTATTATCATTTTTAACAGGCCCTCCGCCTGCGCCGCCGCCGCCAACAGCATGTACTACTATATTTGAAGCGTTTTTAGGTGGAGTAAATTCTGCTATCGGATTTCCATCCGGGTCTTTATTTTCGATTTTTTTACAGTATACTGTTTTTTTGCCACTATACAAACATTCTGTCGGAATTACCGTAACTTCGGGTTTTGGATCTGACTTATTAAAATCAAAAAGCCAAAGCGTATGATTATCGATTTTTTTATTTAATTTTACGGTAAGATTTCCTTCAATTACTCTTTTATTTTGTGAGCTTAACGTTGTGTTGCCTTTTCTTTCAAAATCAGGGTCGCTGCCGCCTGTGAGCTTACCTTTATAGTATTCAATACTTGCAGGCTCAAAAATATATTTTGTTCCTTTTGTAATTGTAATTTTTTTATTATTTTTTTTGATTGTAGCACTTGTAATAGAGCCGTCGCTGTTTTCTATTGGTGTTGCGGGTATTTCTTCATAAAGTGTTGCTTTTCTGTGTTTATCGGTATCGTTTAGAGGTTCTTTTCCGACAACAGTTTTAAAAGTATTATCGTCTTTTCTTTCATAAACTATTATTTCACCATCATCACCGCCACCGGTTTTTTCCCAGTCGCTATCATCATCAGGGAATGTTGCGATTTCTTTATAAAATACTTCATATCTTCCGTGAGTTCCGCCGCCAAGAGTTGCGCCTGCATCTTGGATGTTTGCGATTTTTCTTGTGATAATAGGTGTTGTTGCTGCAACTGCAATTGCTAATCCTACAATTAATATCAGTGCTTCAACTAATGAAAAGCCTTTTTTAAATTTGTCTGTTACCATAAAATTAATACCGCTCCATTCTTACCGGCCGCACCGGGATTTAAATTTTTTATCAATTCCGTTAAATCACTTTTTCTTCTGATTGGCATTGTTTCGATTATTTTACTCATCTTTGAAACTTCTTTAAGTCCGTTTGAAGTGTTATTTTGAAATCCCAAAAGGTTTTTAAGAGGTACGTATGATGAGTCTTTGAATTCAAAGTTCATTTTATATACACCCCAACTGTAACTTTCTGTGTTTGCGTTTGAAAGCATTGTGCGCTGAGAACTTGCAATTTTTGTTAAATTAACATTACCTGTTTTTGATGTATTGAATTGTAAATCTTCAATTGGGATTATATGATCAGTACTTTGAATACCGTATTCTTCATCTGATTCACATCCGTTAATCCTGATTTTGTATGTTCTTTCCAAGCCGTTAATAACTTCTACCACTTCGCAGTCTTTTTGTGTTTTGCCGTTTTCGCATCTTCTTTGTGCACTTAAAAGTTTACAAGATTTTATATTGTTAGCGCTCAGTCCGTTTGTTGAATTATAACCGCCTAGTGCCCTGATTTCATCAGTAGCACTTCCGCTTGATACGGTTGTTATAAGATTATTTGAATTTGCTTTTCCTATTTTTATATCTAATTCGGAACTAAGAGCAGGTGTATACAATGAGACTGTTTGACCCGGATTTGATGAGCTTCCTGCGCCCGAAGCTAAAATATAAAAATGTGCAGGGCTTTGATCAAGTTTCAGATGGCACTCGTTAACCGTTTTAATTGATGTTATGGCTGTTCTTTCGCTATAGTACTGCTCTTGAAGTTTGCCTGCCGAATTATACCAACAAGCATACTGTCCTCTTTTTGTAACAGGTTCAAGTTTTGGTTTTGTTTTTGTTAAAACAGGAACTGCTCCTGCTGTTACTATCATTATAACAATTAGTGATATCATTACTTCAACTAAAGTGAAAGCAGGTTTTTTATTTGAGCAGGTTTTTTCTGATTTAATTTTTACCATCTGATTACCACCTCACCCATAGTGCCTTGGTCACCTGAATTTCCTCCCTTGCCGCATACACTAATTTCACCTTCACTAAAAGCAGGCATCTGTCCTTGTCTTTGTTCGGTTTTTTCTTGTTGAGAAAGCGACGAATCAATTTTTTCGTTGTTTGTAACACCGCCTCTTGCGTATTCAACCAACTCTAAACTTCCGTTATCGTTTTGTTTATATAAAACCGTATTTCCGCCGTTTTGTCCGTTTCCGTTCGAATACTTACCTCCTTTTCCTAACTGAATCACATATTTTCCGTTAAGAGCGGGATAATATACAATTTTTGCTTCGCCTGCTCCGCCGCCTTTGTATTTTCCGCCCGATGCACCGCCCCCTATCATTTGGATAGTGAAAAATTCTTTTGTTTCAGAGTTACTGAATGAAAAAGTACAGCTTCCGTTTTGTGCGCTTTGGCAGCTGCATATTTCTTCGCCTGATTTTTTGGCAGGCTGGGTAGGCTTTTTTGCTTTTTTAAATAATATTGGAAAAGCAGCAGCCGCGACAAGAAACATAATTGATATACTGATTATAAACTCGGTTATTGTAAATCCACTTTTTCGCAATTCCATCATCCTTTTTCAAAGATTATAATATATTACGTCAGCTTTGTAAAATTCTTTAAATAAATTAATTTTTTCATATACTATTTTAAAATTATTTTACATATTGCAATAATATGCTAAGCTTATTTATAAATTAATGGAGTTTTGATATGAATAAAAAAGATGCTTTCAGCATGGTTGAAATTTTAATGGTACTTTCTTTTATAGGAATTATTATCGTTCTTGAAACAATAATTTTGCAAAACAGAATAAACCAATATTCTGCCCCTTATTTTAACGCATATAACTCATTAACAAAAGCTGCATATAATGTTTTGGCTGATATGTATTGCCCGGATTCAGGGCCTAATGCAATCTGTCCGGACGGTCCAAGGGCATTTCCGACCACGCCTGAGAATTTGTGTTCCAGACTTACGGAGTTTATTAACACTGCCGGGGCAGCAAATATTCATTGTTCTGCTCAAAATATTAATAATAATGCATCAAATTTTTCTGAAGACAGTGTAAAATTTGTTGCTTCAAATTCTTTTAAATACTATATATCAAGCCTTAAGAAAGTAGAAGTGGAAGACGAAACAATAAATTATTTTATTGTATATATTGATCTAAACGGTAATTCAAAACCGAACAGAGTAGGCATGAAGTATGAAACAAACGGAGGAAAGATAACGCCTATTGATAAAATATATCCTGATATCGTTCCTTTTGCGGTTACCACAAGAGGTGAAGTTATTCCTATGGGATACCCTGTTTATTCGAATATGTATTTAACGGCAAGAGTAAAATATCCTGCTTCTGTTATTGAAGGTGAAATTAATGATGACAGGTATTCTCCGATGATGACTTTTAATGATGCTGCAAGAAAATCCTGGGGTAACGGCGAATATAGTGACATTCCTTTTAGTATTAATTTTACAAAACTTTTGCCGACAACAAGCGAAGCAAGAAAGTTTTACAATATTCCGGCCGATAATTCCGTTTCAATAGCGCAAAACGAAGGATGCAGTGCAGGAAATTATACTTGCAGGGTTATTGTTGATGTGAGTGACCAAAAAAGATATTAATAATATCAATGATATTAAAATGCCCCAAATTTGGGGCATTTTTTAATTTATGAACAAAGAAACTATCCACATAGAAATCATTATTGCAATTGTCCAGATAACTGATGATATGATTTCTCTTGAGTGGCTGTCAAAAACTTCTTTATCATATTTATTATTATCATTGCTCATTTTTTCTCCTTGTTTTATCTTAGGAATCTAAAGTAGACGTATACTGTGCTTAGTATAAGCGATATTAAAACAATAGGTACGCCGTATTTCATAAACCCTAAGAATGTTATTGGGTGACCTTCTTTGGCAGCGTTTTCAGATACTATTACATTGGCGGCTGCGCCAATTATTGTCATGTTGCCGCCAAGGCATGCTCCTAAAGATAAACACCACCACAACGGTGTTGCGTAACTTTGACCCATTACTTTTTCAATTTGTGCTATCATAGGTGCCATTGTGGCCGTATAGGGGATATTATCTATAACGCCTGATATTATGCCTGAGGCCCAAAGAATAATGAGAGCACAGGCTTTTTGAGAGCCTTGGGTAATATCTATTACCCATTGCGCCATAAGCTTAATACCGCCGGTAGCTTCAAGACCGCCAATTATGATAAATAAACCGACAAAGAAAAAGATTGTATTCCATTCAACATCCTGTAAGATTTTTGTCGGTTTTTCAAACAATAAAAGTATACTTGCTCCTAACATGGCTATTATACAAGTTTCAACATGTATAACATCATGAAGTACAAATCCTGTTATTACAAGTATAAGTACTATCATTGAACGAATTAACAGTTTGTAGTCGGTGATTGTTTTAGAATTATCAATTTCTAGAGCTTGTGCCATTTTTTCTTTAGTGGTTTTTAAAGTCTTTCTAAAGCACAGTGAAAGATATAATAGTACTGCTATAAGAATTACTACAATAATTGGTGTAAGCACTCTAACAAAATCCATAAAAGCAAGATTTCCCGCACTTCCTATGATAATGTTGGGCGGATCGCCTATAAGAGTTGCAGTTCCTCCGATATTCGATGATACTGTTTCACAAATTAAAAACGGTATGGGATTTATATCCAATTTTTTTGCTATTGAAAAAGTTATTGGCATGATTAAAATTACAGTTGTAACATTATCTAAAAATGCGCTTACAAATGCAGTAAATGCACCAAGCGCAATAAGTATTTTAATCGGGTGTCCTTTTGTGTGTTTTAAAAGTTCATTTGCAATGAAGTTAAAAACCCCGCTTTTTGTTGTGATTAAAACTATTATCATCATTGAAACCAAAAGGAAGATAACATTAAAATCAATGAAATTTACAAAATATAAAGGGTTTATTGCATCGTTTACCGTTTTTGTCTGGCTAACCAAACCCAGAATAACCGTAATAGCACCGCCTAAAAGTGCAATCGTAACTTTTGGAATTTTTTCGGTTGCAATTATAATATATGCTATTATCAATATACAGGCTGATACCATTACTCCGTTAGCAGCTACAAATGATTGTATAAATTCCATTGTTATACTCCTTTTTGTTGCCTGTCAAAAGCCATTGCAACAGAAATTGCAATCTGAGCTTCTTCGTCCGTATTCTTTTTTACTTTCTTTTTGTTTACGGGTTCCGGAATTTCTTCAGGAAAGAATCTGTTGATTAACATAATAACTCTGCCTGATATATCCACAACCCAAGTCAGTACAAGTAAAAATATCATTACGACAATCATACCGATTAAAGTTATTACAATACCTGTATTCAGGTTTTGCATAAATAAATCCATATTCATATTTTCTCCTTTTTGCTTAACTAGTATTCTAATTGTTGAATACAAAAACTAAGGAGCATTTGGCTGAATATTAAATAATAAAAATTCTAAAGCTATTCCATTTGAACTTTTGTATGATTGTTTTATTGAATTATATGAAACTTTATTTTGGTTTTGTTTTTGGACTATAAAACCGGTTTCCGGTGTATAGGGAGAATTGTCGGAATTTCTTCTTGAAGAAATTTGCGTGTTTTCATTTTGTGTTTTGAAAAGAGCTAAAGCTTTATTCTTATTTGCATCAATAATAATGTCTTGTTTATTTGTAATTTTAACAGCATTGTCAAAGTGTGTATTCAAAAGCGGCTTTTGCTCTATGTTTGCAAAAGTTAAGCCGAAAAATATTAAAACTAAAAACAATCCTCTTATAAAATTCATAATTTGATATTAAAATAAAAATGATTATTTTAAAATACTCTATATTATAATACATTTACATCCAAATGTTTTTATTTTAATATAATTATTATATACTACGTTTTTTATACAAGAAAGATTTAATATGGATGTTCTTTGGAAAAAAGAGATAGATGACATAAAAAATTCCGGGTATTTAAACAAACAAAATTCTATAACAGATGCATTAATTGAAAATTTTTTTCATGAAATATTAAAACCGGAAGAATTGGAGCTTTTAAGACTGGTATTTGAGCCAAATCCGACTCAAGAAGCATTGGATGATTTGCTTACAAAGTGGGATATTGAAGTTAAAGCGGCTCATAAATCGCTTTTGCTTGCATATTTTATGAATATGCATCCGGAGCTAAAGTTCAGAGAATACGAAGGTCCCAGATTAAAAGGGCTTTTGACTTTTTTTAAGTTTAACAATTTAAAAATTATTTCACACTATTCCAAAATTGCAAAAGCATTAAATAATGGAGGAATTATCCCTGTAATACTAAAAGGCGGGGCTATGAAATACCTTAGGCCAAATCTGCCTCGTGTTATGGGGGATATTGATGCTTTAGTTAAATTTGAAGAGTTTGATAAATCAATACAAATAATTTGCTCAATGGGTTATACCTATAACACAATTTACCAACATTCTGTTGATTTTCACATTGAAGAAAGTGAATATGGAATTTTAGACTTGCACAGATTCATCCATATGGATACAGGCTATGAAAAAAAACTGTTAAACGGTTTATACAAGAGAGCTATAATTCAAAAAGTTTTTCAAGCAGATACTTACGTACCTTCAAATGAAGATATGCTTTTTATTTCTCTTGTTAATTTAGCAAGAAATTTGAGAGATAAAACTAGTCAAGCAGGTCTTTTGTATACTCTTTTTGATTGCAAATATCTTTTAGATTCAAAAAAAGATTTTGATTGGGAAATTGTAAAACAAAATGCAAAGCTTACAAAAACTGAAGTTCAAATGAATTTTGCAATTAAATTTATTAATAAAATTTCAACAAATATTTTCCCAAAAGAAATCAGGGAAAATACTCTGTTTGAAAAAGAAACAAATGATTATTCAAATATGGTAATGTATAACAGGTTTTATCTTGAAACTTTAAGAAAAAAATGCAAACCGATTAAAATATTGGATGCAATTAATTCAATGCATATTCTAAAAGACTATTTAAAATATAAACCCAAATATGCTCTGTTAAAGTCATTAAGAAAACATCCAAGATTGATTGAATGGTTTATTAAAGATTTAAGAAAAGATTTTTAGTTGTTGAAAAGTTTTTCTAAAATCATAGCTTCTTGAAAAAAGTTATGTCCGCTATAACTATCTTTTGGATAATTCATAAAACACCTGTTTAAAACATTTTCTTCAAATGTGCTTTTTTCCTGGAAGCCAAAACCGTAATAATCGAATTTTTTTATCCCTTTTAAATTTTTTAAATACACCAGAACAACAAAACCGCTTGTTGGAAAATTGACATGTAAATTGTTTATTTTATCATCAAGAGGAAGACTTGGCAGTATTTTAACTCCGCTGTTATCGTATAAGCTGATTAAATTTGAAATATGTTCTTTTTTGTTTCTTCGATATTTTTGACTGAAAAGATAAAATCCTTAATTCCCATTAATAAACCCCGCATTTAAAATAAAATGTTACATAAGGAGGAAGATACAATGACAGCAGTTGAACCAATCAGAAATTTGAATGATTTGAAAAAAATTGAAAAATATTTAAAAGCAAAGGAAAATTTAAGAGATTACGTCTTATTCAAAGTCGGAATTAATTTTGGTTTAAGAATTTCAGACATACTTTCCTTAGATGTATCAGACGTTAAGAATAAAAATATGCTGGAAATTACTGAAAAAAAGACTAAAAAAAACGAAAAATTCCGTTTAATAGTCACATAAAAGCAATTTTTAATAACTATACAAAAAATCTTGCCATTAATGAACCATTATTCAAAACTGCTTCTGGAAGGCGTCTTGAAAGAGTTTCGGCTTATAGGGCACTTAAAAAAGTTTGTCATGAATTGAATATTGATTCAAATATCGGAACGCATACTCTAAGAAAAACTTTTGGCTATCATTTTTACAAAAAATACAAGAACGTTGCCATGCTTCAAAAAATATTTAATCATTCACATCCAAGTATAACGCTTAGATATATAAGTATAGATGACGATGAAATGTATAAATGCTACTTAAACTTTATATTGTAAGCATGATTATTTATGGTAGAATACATATAATATTTATTTAAAAAGTTATACTGGAGATATATTTAAAAATTATGGATAAAGAAGCTTTTTATTATTTTAAAAATAACAACTTAAAATTGATATATGAAACTGCTACTAATGAATGGATTAGTGAGTTATTTGATTTTCCTTTAATTTCTTTTTTAAAAAAAATAAATAAGAAAAAAGCGGAAAAATGGCACTATAAATTAATGAAGTTAAGATTTTTGCTAAAACATAAACCTATTATTCCTAATTTAGAATATGTTGTAACAACAAAATGTACCCTTAATTGCAAGCATTGTAATACATTTATCCCGACCCTTAATGAAACAAATTCGCATGTTAATTTGGAAAACTTTGAGCAATTTAAAAAAGATATTGATGCTATACTAAAGTCTGTTGACTATATTCAAGTACTTGGATTTGTAGGCGGAGAACCCTTAATTAGTTCTGAGCTTTATAAAATGGTTGAATATGCTGTTAAACAAAAAAGAATTCACAACATATTTATTGCAACTAACTGTACGATTTTACCAAGCGAAAAACTATTAAAAACCTGCAAAAATAAAAAAGTGGCTTTTCAAATTTCTGACTATAGAAATGTAAAAAATATTACATCAGGCGTAACAGTAAAATATGATGAATTTAAAGCAATGCTTGTAGAAAATAAAGTGAAGTTTAATAATTTTCAAGAAAAAAGAGAAGCGCTAAATTGGTTTTCTATGCCAAAATGCTATAAAGATAAGAGAAATCCTGATGCAATGAAATCATTGTATGATGGTTGTTTTGGTCGATACTGTAATATGCTGGCTGAAGGGATTCTTTTACAATGTACTGTTTCTGTCCATATGTATAGAGCTAAAGAGAGAACCGCTGAAATCGAAAATGATGTTGTAAACATTAGGGAAACGAAGCCGACAAAAGAACTGACTGAGGAATTGATAAATTTTTATGCAAGACCATATTCTGAATTTTGCAATTGGTGTCATTGGGAAAACATTCAAAGAGGGCTTCCTTGCGGAGAACAAGTTTGTCAATAAAAGAGTCTTTTAAAGAGCCTTTTATTGTGTTTTGTTAAAAATATAGCTAAAAAGTTTTTTAAAAGCCTGTTTTATGCTGCTAATTTTTCATTTTTTGTTTTTTGTTAAATTGTCTACTTTATCAATAAAATCGAGCTGTTTTAACAATGTTTTTAAAGGTATTCTATGTTTACTTGCAAGAAAAAATAAATTCTTTTTGCTGTGCCAAGATGCTCCCATCCAGTGAACTGTATATGTATTTTCGGTTATACAGTTGTGACTAAATGGAATATCATAATGATGCGGATGAAGATATTCAGGTTTATAAATTGTTATATTTTCACTGCAAACATTATTGTTTAAATCTGGTAAAATATTGTATTTTTCGCTAAGTATATGCCTAAAAATTTGCGTAATTATATAATGCGGGCTTTTCCAAATTTCATCTTGATAAAAATCATACATATCTTTTAAATATTTATGGTTTTTATCTGCGCCAAAAATTGCAAGCTCGGGAACATTGTTTAGGCAATTTCCAATAAACATTTTATTGTTTAATAATGGCTCAATATCTTTATATACTGTAACATCTGTATCAAAGTAAATTCCTCCATTATCGTATAGAGTTTTTATGCGCATATAATCAGACACATATGCCCACATTTTTAAATCATAGACAGTTTTAAACCAAACATTGTTTTTATATTCAAATTCAAAATCAAACCATTCTTTTGCTTTTTCATTTATTTCTATTATTTCATAATCAGGTAAAATCATTCGCCAGTTTTCAATACAGATATTTGCCAACCTTGATTTTTCTTCATTGTATCCCCATACGTAGAATATGCGTTTTGGTATCATTTATTAATTATCCTTTTTAAATTTTTTATTTCTTATAAATTGTGCGAAATTTTTCGCAAATAAAGCTTTTTCATTTTCTATTTCTAATTCTATCAAATCAATTTCTCTATAGGCTAAATTTTCATTTTGTGTTAACAAATATAAATAAAAGCCGCAGTACATTTCAGCAATAAATGCAATATCTCTTTTATCATTTTTATACATAAAATTTTGAGCTTCTATTTTGTCATTTTCTTTAATTTTGCGGCAATTTTTATCTGCTAAGCAAGAAAATAATAATGGAAATATCCATTCGCAAAAATCAAAAAATAATTGTTTTTTTAAAATATATATTTCATGATAATAACCATAAGAAAGATTTAAGTAATTATCGAATTCAAAAATTAATTCAGGGTGTACTTTTTGAAAATTCAAATACATTGATTTGAATAAATTTTTACCATGCCAGTTAATAAAATTTTCTTTATTGGTTGTGGATTTTAGATTTCTAGCTTCGGGAATTATAATATCGTAATCGGATAACTTGTATAAAACTTCAGGATTAAAGAGTTTTCTATATCCAAAAGAGCCAAAAAATTCTGGATTGCCTAGTTTTTCATAATTTTTCCATGCCCAAAAAGTGCCGGTCAAAAAACCAACTCTGCGATTTACATCTGAAATATTTTCTTTGAAGCCATCGTCACCTATACAGTTTTTATAAAGCCATTTAATGTCGTTATCTGAAATTTTTCCATCTTTGGAAGATTCTTTTGCAATGGCTCTTCCCAGGTGTATTGGTGTTAAAATTTCAGACTTAAAAAGGAAAGAAGGCTTAATATAAGAAACTAAAATTTTTATTATTGGCTGTTTATGATTTTCATTTAAAATATTGAATTTTATATATTCATCTAATAATGCTTGTTTATTTTCCATTTTTTATAATTACCTAATCAGCATATTAAAATTTAGTTTGTTTAATATTGTTTTTGTAAATTCCTTATTTTAATTATAGAATTTTTTATAAATTTATCTTTTTTTAACGTTTTCTTTTAGCATTTTAAGTTTTGATATTTCCTTTAAATTCATTTGATGTAAGAGTTTTTCTAGTCTAATTTTTTTAATCATTTCTTGTTGAATATTATCGGGTTTTAAGTTTTTTATCATATCGGAATAAAAATCTGTCATTTTTGCATAATGCCAAAATTCAGATAGATTGTGATAAGCAGATATTTTATTGTTTTCATTTAGCATCCAGGGTTTAATTTTTGTAATAAAATGTCTTATATATATTTTTTCTATTTTATCATTGAAGCTATAATCCCATTCAAGATAATTGTATTTTATATCAAGAGTTTTGTAGTTATTATCGAAGTATTTGTTTAAAATGCTTTCATCCCCATGAGGAATTTTTTTTCTGTATTTCCTTTCTATTTCAAATAGTTTTTCTATAATATTATCCTTAATCCATTTTTCAATATCAATAACCAAAACACCCGCATTAAAGTATTTGTAGTTATTACTTAATTCCATAGGCTCTTTTGTATCTAGATTAAAGCTTCTTCTTTTGTCATTAAAAATAGCTCCTAATGCGTAATTTTCGAGGTCTTCTTTGTATAATTCTTCAATATCCCCTAAAGCAATTGTGTCACAGTCAATATATATAACTTTTTTTAATTCGGGTTTTAAATTTGGAATTAAAAAGCGAGAATATGTTGAATGGGTTATGCCTTCAGTGAGCGGAAAATCGCTAAATTTTTCAACATTTATTTCTATAAATTCCAGTTCAAAATTATTGAAAATTTTTTTCAAGTTTTTAATTTTTTCTTTGTTTTTATTATCAATTCCGCCATCAAGTATATAAAAATTACAAAAAGCTTTTGTATTATCTAATATACTTGCCATGCAAACTGCAAGATAAGGTGCATATATGTTATCCGATGATAGAAAAATTGGTATGTAATTCATTTTGTTTTCTCCAATGAAAGAATGTGTTTACTTCTAATATTAGCAAGATTAAACTTAAAAGGTGTATTGTTTTTATATAGAAATTCGCTTAAGCCTTTAGTGTCGTTATTTAAAACAAAATTATATATAGAGGGAAATTTCGTTGTTAAACTTAAACAAAAGAAATCTTTATTTAAACAGTTGTTTGCAAATTTTATTATTGTTTTTGAACAAAGTTCTTTTGAACTTAATTCATTATTTCTCATTGAAATTATTACGGATGATGAAAACCAATGATTGAAAACAAAATCATACTCTTCTTTGGTAATTATTTTGTTGTTTAGTGAATTATTTATATTATTTAAAATCAATTCAAAAACATTGAGAGCAGATTTCATTTTTTCAAAACTTAAAATTTTTGAATCCCCGCTATCTTCTCGTCTATAGTAATTATAGTAGACATTATCTACTATTTGGAAATTTTTTGCATTTATTATTGCTTCATTTAAAAATAAACTATCCCCTCCAAGAATGCATCCTTCAAGAAGTCTTATATTATTATCAAATATTAATTCTCTTTTATATATTGCACACCACCAATTTAAAACAAAAGTCATTTTGTTTTTTGTTTTTTTATATTCTTCGTTTATATTTCCATATGTAATTGTATTGTCATAGTTAATATATTTTACTTCGCCTTTTACTATGTCTGCGTTAGTTTCAGTTGCTTTTTTGTATAGTTTTTCATAGAAGTTTGAATCAATTGTGTCGTCGTTGTCCAGAAATGCAATGTATTCTCCTTTTGCATTGTCTAGCCCTGTGTTTCTTGCAGCTGATTCTCCTTTGTTTGTTTTGTGGTTGATTAGTTTTATTCTTTTGTCTTTACTTGAGTATTCTTTTAAAATTTCAAGGGAGTTATCCTTTGAACAGTCATTGATGCATATTATTTCAATGTCTTTTAGTGTTTGATTTATTACACTATCCAAACATCTCCCAAGATAGTCTTTTGCATTATATACAGGTATAATTACTGAAACTTTTGGCATTTTATTTCCTTTTTTGCTGTTTTTCTTTTTAATTGGTGTAAAATTGTTTTGTTTTTAGCTGAGTCAAATCTTTATAAGAAATGTTGTTATTTGCAACTTGCTTTTTTGCTGTGTAAATATCTTAAATTTGCCATAAGCATTTTTTGCGGAGAATTGTTTTTTATGTAAAATTCAGCTAAATCTTTTGGGGAATAATTTTCTAAGTAATTTAAAATTATGGGAGCAACATCTAGACTTAGTTTTTTGATATCAACGTTAGTTTTTATTTTGTTATAAAATTTATACATTTTTTCTATGCAAAAATTAAGCACTTCAAGGGTTTTATTTCTATACATATAGTTTAGCGGTGCTTTAAGATGCCAGCTCAATAGAAAATAGACGGCATTAACATCGGTTTTTATATATTTACTTTTTAATGTATTATCTAATATTTTTTCGTGTATATTTAAAGCAGATTGAATTTTATTAAATGTTAATTTTAAACTATCCCCACTATCAATTCTTCTGTGGTAATGATAAAAGCAATTATCAACTAAGGAAAGTTTATTTGAGGCAAAAATTGCTTGGTTTAAAAATAAAACATCGCCTCCTAATGGGTAATTTTCTAAAAATCTTATGTTGTTATCTTTAATTAAAGACGCTTTATATATAGCTGTCCACCAGAAGTATGCAAAGTATAGTTTTGAATTGTTTTTTCTTATTTTTTCATTCAAATCATCATAGCTTTCACTGCCATCATACTCTATTGTATGGACTTCGCCTTTTACTATATCTGCATTAGTTTCAGTTGCTTTTTTGTATAGTTTTTCATAGAAGTTTGAATCAATTGTGTCGTCGTTATCTAAAAATGCAATGTATTCTCCTTTTGCATTGTCTAGCCCTGTGTTTCTTGCAGCTGATTCTCCTTTATTTGTTTTGTGGTTGATTAATTTTATCCTTTTATCTTTGCTTGAGTATTCTTTTAAAATTTCAAGGGAGTTATCCTTTGAACAGTCATTGATGCATATTATTTCAATGTCTTTTAGTGTTTGATTTATTACACTATCCAAACATCTTCCAAGATAGTCTTTTGCATTATATACAGGTATAATTACTGAAACTTTTGGCATTTTATTCTCTTTTTATGTAATGTTATTTGTACTATTAATTGATATTTTTTTTCGTAATTTTTCAAATGCTGCTTTTCTATTGTTTTTTAGTGTTTCATTTTTTTTGTTGAGAAAATAAAATTCAAACAATTTTTGTTTATCATATTTAATGTTTTTAAAAATATATAATAGCCCTTCAATTGCTATAGAGTTTGCCTTATCGGTAAGCATAGTATCACTGCACCAAGGAACAAGCTGGGTTAATAAAAAATTAAAGTATATATTGTAGTCTGTTTTGCTGGAGCAATTTTTATTTATTAAGTCTGTAATTTTTGCCACACTATTTTTAAAAGCAATTGCAGCTTTCTCTGTTTTTGAACCGTCAACTGCAGAATTTTTGTGCTGTATGTAGTAATATTTTGCACTATTAACGATTTCAACTGAGGTCATAAAAATATTTGCCAAGATACTAAAATACGGGTCTTCAAAGTGAATTATTTTTTCAGGAAAATTAATATTGTTATCTTTAATTAAAGAAGCTTTATAAATTGCAGAAGTAAATCCGTAGCAAAAGTATGCTTTGTTTTCTTTTATTTTATTATTTTGGTTATAAAAATCTGTTAAAATAGGATTTGAACCATCTTCTTTTGTTGTATATATATTTCCTTTTGCACAGTCTGCGTTTGTTTCGATTGCTTTTTTGTATAGTTTTTCATAAAAATCAAGCTCAACAAAATCATCTGAATCAATAAAGCCGATATAATCTCCAGATGATTCACTAACCCCTTTGTTTCTAGCTATCGAAACCCCTTGATTGACTTTAAAATCAATTAGTTTTAGACGTTTATCTTTATTGGAGTATTCTTTTAAAATTTCAAGAGAGTTATCCTCTGAACAGTCATTTATGCATATAACTTCAATGCTTGATAGTGTTTGATTTAAAACACTATCAAGGCATTTTTTCAGATATTTTTCCGTGTTAAAAACGGGTATTATAATTGAAACTTTTGGCGTCATTGTTTTATCAAACGTTAATTATTCTTCCGCTTTTTCTTCTCTTTTTAGTGTTTCTTCTTTGTTGTATCCGATAGAATCTTTGTTTGGAGACCAGCCTTCTTCTTCTTTTACTTCGTGTATAGGGTCGGATAAAAGCATTTCTTGAGCGTCATTGTATTCATTTACAAGCATTTTATAATTGTCTGATTTTGCGATTGAAGAATCAATATTAACAGCTTTTGACGATGTATCCGCTTTTTTAATAATTTCAAAATCCAAAAGCCTTTTAATGAACGCATCTAAAGTTGTTTCAATATCAGATGGCACATCTTTAAGCGATTTTAAAGCAGACAAAACATCTTCCCTGCTTGATCCTTCCGTAAGGCTTTCATAAATCTGTGTACCAAAATTATTAATACCATAATATATTCCGGTTTCTGAATTAATTATAATTGCAGTGCCATCAGTTACATCTGCAAACATTTTTTCTTCGTTTAATTTATAATTTGACATTTTTCTCTCTCCTATTTTATTAACTGTTTAATTTCGCCATTTATGTATTCGGTAAAATCAAGCTTGTAATTATCCTCTTTTGCAAAGTTAAGATTTATCTGAGCTTCTTTTTGAATTGTTTGTTTAAATGTAAAAATTCCTTTTTCTTCTAATTTTAACAGCAAGACTTCAAATTCTTCAATTAAATTTTTATTGAAATGCGATAGTTTATTTAGTTCTGATTGAATGTTTTGCTTTGATATACCATTTAATAAATTTTCAAATATGTTTGTTGTGAATTTATTCATAGAATAAATTATTCCATTTTTGGTATCTAAAATGTTTGCTAAATCAAAAGTAATATCAAGCGCTATTTTTGGTGTTTCTGTAATTGGTTTTTCAATGGTGTCGAATTTATTCATAAATTCTCTTAAAAACTCGGTATTATAGTTAATGTCATAGCATAAATTTAGCTTATAAAAAGGTAAATTTATAATCATGTTCATTAGTTTTTTTACAGAATTATTTTCTGCTATATCTCCGGTTTGAATGAGTGTTGATTGAACCATTTGAACAATTGCCCTGCCTTTTTCTTCTTTTGTACAGAGCTTTATGCTTGGGTTTTTGTCTTTTACTATTTCAGGGAAAATACAGAGTTTTATCGGATAGTTCGATTTAAATCTGTCATGGAAATTTGAAATATTAAAAACGTATTTGTCTTTTCTGGCGTTGTTTGAAACAAATTTGGATTCACCCATTAAGTCGTATAGTCTATTATACATTTCCGGAGAAAGGGTTATTATTGAATAAATAGGGCTTGATAAAAGTTCTCTTTTATCGTTTTGGTGCAAAATTAAATAGTCATCAGAAACATATTCAAAGCCTTTTATCATTGAAAGAACCGAAAGAGTAGACTTTCCCCTTTGTCCTCTTGCGCAAAAACAAATGCCGTTGTTGTTGTATCCAATTACCGCCCCGTGGATAAGGTTTGATGTTTCCGTTTTTAAAATATTGTTGAAAAACTGGACAAAAATATGTCCTTCTTTAATAAATTCTTCAGGACTTAAATCTCTTACTCCATAATAATATTTGTGGTTTTCTTTATTGTTTGCAATAAAGAAACCTCTTTGAGACTGAAATTCTATTGCGGGTTTATTTTTTGAGTAGTTTTTATCAATTATTTGAATGTCGTATACTTGTTTAATTTCTTCCTCACTGAATTTTTTGGCTTTTCTGCAGGTTAACTCAAGCATAAGTCGCATGTAGCTTTTTTTATCGAGAATTTTTTTAGCTAAAGCAAATACATCATCCTGCTGCCAAATATACAGTGTATCATCATAGCTGTCAGCAGTATCTTTTAGAATGTATGAAAGTTGTTTTTCTGCAAGAGGTAAAAATTCACTGTTGTAACTTACGATTTTAACAGTTTTTGAACCTAATACGGCATATTTTATCCACTTTATTTCTTTTGTATTCAAGTATTCTTCTATATTGGAATACAGACTGTTTAATTCATCTTTTTCTAGATTATCGAAAAACATTTTTCCTCTTTAACTTGGTTAATAATGAACCAAGTTTATCATCCTATATACTTCTTTTTTATAATACTATAAATAATTTTATTAACAATAGTGTTTTAAAGTTGTATATAAACCTATATTTTGGTAGAATTTTTAAAAAAGGATTTTGTTATGGAAGATTTAATTTCAGTCATTATTCCCTCCTATAACGGAGAAAAATATATAAAAGAAACTATTGAAAGTATACAGAAACAAAAAATTAACCATGAAATTATTGTAATTGACGATATTTCAACGGATAGTACGGTAAAAATAGCTCTCGATATGGGAGTAAAAGTTATTGTAAATGATAAACATAAAGGTCAAATGGCCGGCAAAAACCGGGGTATAAAAGAAGCTAAAGGTAACTTTTGGCTTACAATTGATCAAGACGATGTTTTATTACCAAATGCACTTTGCATGCTCTATAATGAAATAAATAAAAATCCAAATTACAAAATTGTAATGGCTATGCTTCAAAATTTTTGTTCTCCGGATACTCCTCATCAGGAAAAATATGTGAACAAAAAACCTTTTTCTAATATTCTGACGGGTTCAACGCTTTTTAGAAAAGAAATTTTTGATATAATAGGGTTTTTTAGAGAAGATACCATAACAGGTGACGTTATAGATTTGGTTGACAGATTGAATAAGCATAATCTTTCTATCCATAAAGTTGATTTTATTACTTGTTATAGAAGAATCCATAATAGTAATTTCGGAATTACAAATCAACCTGATGAATACAAAGATTATGCTACAATTTTAAGAGACAGACTAAAAAACAAGCAAAAAATATAAACACTGTTGTTGAAAAATACCAAGAGTTTACCCAAAAGCAAAATTTTGTTATCTAAAATTTATAGTATTGATATTCCGACAGATAATACAGACAGCAAAAGCGCTCCGATAAAAGCGGAAATAAAATTTTCGATTTGTATCTGCGGTACAATTTTTGCAACAAACATAAATAAAAGTGCATTTATAAATAAAATCGAAATTCCGAGAGTTAAAATATTAACAGGCAGAGTTAAAAACAGCAAAACAGGTTTGATAAATGTGTTTATAAATGCAATTAAACAAGCTGCCAGAAATGCACCAAAAAAGCCGTTTACTGTTATTCCCGGCACAATAAAACCAATGAATAATACACAAAGAGTTAGTGCAATTAATCTTAAGAACATTTCTGCCATTTTTTCTCCTTTTAAAATATTTTTACTCTTTTTTAAAGAAAAAACATTACCCTAATGGCTCAAAAATAATATGTAACAAAATTGCACTTTTGCACTGCATAGTATATATTTATTAAATCAGATATTGAAGGTTTTGAACAGTATCTTTTAAATGGTGCAATTAATACTATAAAAGAACAAAAACCGCGTTTATTAATTAGTATTTATCATAATTACCATGATTTTTATAAAATTAAACCTTGGATTGAAAATTTAAACCTTGGTTATAAATTTGATTTTTACCATGGTCTAATGTGTGATCCTCTCCTTGAAACTTTACTTATTGCGGAGACTTATTAATTAATTTGTATTTACAAATATTTGCAAATAAACTTTATAATGGCTTTTTATGCTATATTTTAAATATGAGCAAAAAAAGGCTGGTTAAAATTTTAATACTTTCTTTGATTTTGTTGATATCCTGGGGTTTTGTGTGGTCATGGTTTATTACAAGAACCGTAAGAAAAAACAGCAAAGACTCCAATATGAAAAACCAGCATGCAATTGTAAAAAACATTATTGTAACAGAAACACAGAATGAAAAAAAATATTGGGAGTTTTATGCTAAATCAGGAGAATATAACTCTGAGCATAACAGCGTTCAGTTAAATGATGTTATAGGTAACTTTTATGACAAAAATGAAGTTGTTGTTGTGAGTTTTAAGTCGAATAAAGGAAACTATGATGAAAAAACAAAAAAAGTTGTTTTGAATGGTGATAATCTTTTTGTTTCAAAAGACGGCTCTCAACTATATGCTGATGAACTTATCTGGCAAGGCCAGGACAAAGACATTTTAGCAAATGGCAATGTACAGTTTATTCAGGACGGAAAAATAATAACAAAATCCCAAAAAGCGGTTTTTAATTCAACGCTTACAAACTTTAAAGTGATTGGTAAAACAAAAACCAAGCTTTTTGCTGATGAAGAAACTAAGAAAAAATATACACAACTTTAATTTTGTGCTAGATTGGGTAATATGAATAAGATTAATTTTAAAATTTTATATGTTTTTTTTATATTCTTTTTTGCAAGCAGTGTTTTTGCGCTTACAATTGAGTCAAAAAAACAAGAAATTTATATGGATAAAAATAAAGGCTACTTTACGGGTGATGTTAAAGTACAGGTGGGAGATGTCGTTGTTCGGTCACCAAGAGCTGATTTAGACCTTGAGCCTGAGACTAAAAAACCTTCTTTAGCTACTTTTTTTGATAAACCCTATGCAAATCAAATAAAAGAAAACAAAAAGCATGAGGTCAAAGCGGATATTATTAAGGTTTCTTTGATAAATAAAATTATAACTGCCAAAGGAAATGCGCAGACAAATGTTCTTGAAGATAAAAAACCGGTTGTAATTATAACTGCTGATATGCAAGAGTATGATACAAAGACAAATCTTATGAAAGCAATAGGTTCTGTTGTAATCAACTACGAAGATATGGTTGCTACTTCGGATAATGCCTATGCTCTTTTAGATAAAAAAGGTGATGTTCACAATTTGAAATTGACTTCAAGGGCTACTATAAAACAGGATAAAAGTATAATCAAAGGTGACAGTATTCAGTATTCAAAGTTAAGACAGGATATAATTGTAAACGGCAATACTTTATCAGATGTTACTTTTGATAACGGCGACAGGGTTATAATTAACGCAAGAAGCCAACAGTACGATAGGGGCGCTAATACAATTATGGCTACAGGTGCCGTAAATGTTAAATATGCAGATTATGTTGCAGACGGTCCTAAAGCTATTATGTATATTAATCCTAAAACAAATAAACCCGATAAAATTATTTTTACCGGACGTTCAAAAATTGTACAAAAAGGTGCAAATTCAGTTGAGGCAGACAGAATTGTGATGACAATGCAACCTAAGACTTTTGAAGCCTCAGGAAGGGTTAAAACAAATATTGAACAAAATTCCGCCAATAACAACGATGATCAAATGGAGTTCACTTTATAAATATGACAAATACGGTATTAGAACACAGACAATGTTTAATGGCAGGTGACGGATATTTACCTGTCCATATGGCAAAAAGTGCCAGAGATAACGGTTTTGAGGTTATTTGTATTTCTTTGAGCTCGGACAATTATAAGGAATTAAAAAAATACTGTTCAAAAGTGGTTTCTTTTGGACCGGGCCAGGTTGATTCAATTAAGAAATTTTTGCTGGATGAAAAAATTAAACAGCTTACTTTTTTGGGAAAAGTTTCTAAAACTATGCTTATAAAGCGTCCAAGGCTTGAAAAAACAGCAATTGAATTACTAAAACAAATGAAAAAACTTAATGATGATGCTATAATGCTAAAAATAATTGAGCAGATGGAAAACATCGGAATAACAATTTTGGATCAAACAATTTTTATTAAAAATTTAATGGTTCAAAAAGGTGTTTTAACATTAAATCATCCGACAGAAGCCCAACTGGCCGATATTGATTACGGGTTTAAAATTGCAAAACAAATGGGCGGATTGGATATCGGTCAGTCTGTTGTTATAAAAGACAGAATGATTATGGCGATTGAAGCAATCGAAGGTACGGATAAGTGTATTAAAAGAGGTTGTAAACTTGCAAAAAAGAAAAATGCAATTGTTGTAAAAGTTTCAAAGCCTGCTCAGGATAAACGATTTGATATTCCTGCTGTCGGACTTAAGACAATTAAAACAATGAAAAAATATGGTGCAAATTTGCTTGCATTAGAAAGCGGCGAGACCATAATTGTCGACAGAGAAAAAATGGTTAAATTTGCAAATAAACACAATATAGTTATTATGGCACTTTAGATGGTAAAAAAACTTTTTATTATTACAGGTGAATACTCGGCAGACAAGCACGCAGCAGGCGTTGCCAGAGAACTGAAAAAACTTATGGCGGATGATATCATAATTGAGGCTATAGGGGAATCCAATCTTGAAAAAGAAGGAGTAAGGCTTTTTTTAAACCATGATAAAATGGGAAAAGTAGGACTTAGTGTAAAAAGCATATTCGAGCATTATTTTATTGCAAAAAAAACAATAGAATATCTTAAAAATGATTTTAAGCCTGACCTGGTGCTTTTGGTTGATTACGGCGCTTTTAATCTTCAAATTTCAAAACAGCTTAAAAAAATCGGAATTAAAACTTTTTATTTTATTCCTCCGCAAATTTGGGCTTCAAGAAAGCATCGTTTAAAAACAATCAAAAAAAACGTAGACAAGGTATTAACTATTTTTCCTTTCGAAAAGGAGTTTTATGAAAAAGAAAATATTCCTTCGGTTTTTGTTGGACATCCGATAGTATCAGAGCTTCCTGTTTGTAATAACAGGGATGAATTTTTCGAGCGCCATAATTTAGATAAAAATAAAAAATTAATTGGAATTTTTCCGGGCTCAAGAACGTTTGAAATTCACTATTTATTAAAAATATTTCTTGAAACTGCAAAAATAATAGAAAAAAATAGAAATGATGTTCAATTTGTTTTTTCTAAAGCACTAAGTTTAAAAGACGATGCTTTTAGCGTTCCATATAAAACAATCAAGAGCGAAAATCACAGTCTTCTTGCTTATTCTGATGCTCTTATTTTGGCTTCGGGTACGGTTGCTCTTGAAGCTGCTTTATATGAAACACCAATGATTATAGCTTACAAAGGCCCGCTATTATTTTATTTGATATATTTGCTTGTAAGAAATATTAAAAAAGCATGCCTCGTAAATATTATTACAAAAAAAGACTATGTTGATGAATTTTTAATGTTCAAAGCCAAGCCTTCAAATATTGCAAGAGATATTGAATTAATCCTTGATGATAAAGCAAAAAGAGAACATATAATTGAGGGATTAAAAGAAACAAAAAAAATGTTGACTGATTCAAGATGCGTTTTTAATGTTGCAAAAATAATTAAAAAAGAGTTATCGGGAGAATAATGATGAAAAAGAACCTTGCAAATATAGTGACCTTATCCAGAATATTTCTTGTTTTTATAGTTGTCGGTTTATTATTTTCAAAAGATTGTCCATATTCATATATTCTGGCTCTCATCTTAACGGCAATTTTGATGTGGTTTGACGGGCTGGATGGTTTTATTGCCAGAAAGCTGAATATTTCATCTAAGTTGGGTGCTCTTTTGGATATTATGGGCGATAGAATTGTAGAGAATGTTTTCTGGGTAGCGTTTTGTGCTTTAGGATGGATTAATGTTGCAATTCCGGTTATTGTTCTTACAAGAGGAATTGTAACTGATTCACTCAGGACACTTGCTTTTGAAAAAGGCTATACTGCTTTTGGCAAAACAACTATGATGCAGGGAAAAATTGCAAAGTTTATCGTTGCGTCAAACTTTTGTCGTTTTACTTATGCACTTTGCAAAGCGGTTGCTTTTTTCTTTTTGATACTGGGATATTTTCCTGTTGAATATCCTAATAAAGAATTGGTTATTCAAATAGGTACGGTTTGTGCAGTTATTGCAACTGCTTTTTGTGTACTAAGGGGAGTACCTGTTGTTATTGAGTCAAAAAGATTTTTTGAATAATGAAATCAGATTTTTTAAACATTGTATTATTTGAACCTGAAATTCCTCAAAACACGGGAAATATTGCACGGCTGTGCGCTTGTCTCGGTGCAAAGCTTTATCTTATAGGAAGACTGGGTTTTAGCTTATCTGATAGGCACCTAAAGCGTGCAGGTTTGGATTATTGGGACAAGCTAAATATAGAGCATAAAGATACATTAGATGAAATTATCGAACAATATAATGATTCTAATTTTTATTACTTTACAACAAAGACCGATAAGGTATATACTAATACCAGGTTTAAAAAGGGCGATTTTTTGGTTTTTGGGCCTGAAACCCGAGGAATTCCAAACGAAATTTTAAGTAAAAATAAAAATTACTGTTTGACTATTCCGATGAAATCCAACACCAGAAGCTTAAATCTTTCTAATTCTGTTGCAATAGCAGCATATGAAGCTTTTAGGCAATTTGACACAAAATTAGATTAAGGAGACTACTTAAGTGGGCGAAAAACAACAAAAGAGTGCTGATATTCAAGTTTTAGGAAAAGACATAATATTAAAAATGCTCCCAAAAAGACTTCAAAATTCTCATAAAGGCACTTTCGGGCATGTACTTAATATCGCAGGGTCTTCTCAATTTCAAGGTGCTGCATACCTGAGCTCTGTTTCATCTTTGAAAGTGGGTGCAGGTTATTGCATGCTTGCAAGTTGTTCGGATGTCGTTACATCTGTTGCTTCAAACTGTCCGGATGTGACTTATCTTGATTTAGGCCAGTCACAATACGGTACAATACCAAAAGATGCAATTAAATTTATAAGTGCGCTTGCAAACTATGATGTTGTATCCATCGGATGTGGGCTTAATCTTGTAGGAGGGGTTAGTGATTTCATTGTTAATTTTTTAAAGAAAAATAAAAACGCATATACCCCGATAATAATTGATGCAGACGCTATCAATGCAATGTCTAAAACAAAGTATTCAGCTTTTCCTCTAAATTCAATTATAACGCCTCATCCTATGGAATTATCCAGACTAATGGGGGTTGATATTGCGGAAATTCAAAAAAACAGGGCTAAATGGGCCTGGGAAGCAAGTAAAGAGTTCGATTGTATTGTTCTTCTAAAGGGTCATGAGACGGTTATATCCATTCCAAGCGGCAAAATTTTTATAAACCATACAGGAAATTCCTCTTTAGCAAAAGCAGGCTCGGGTGATGTCCTAACCGGCATGATAGCAGGTTTTTGCGCTCAGGGTCTTTCTTTAGAAGAAGCTGCATGTTGCGGTGTATATTTACATGGTCTCTGCGGTGAAATTGCGTCTAAATCTTTGAGTGAATACAGTGTTTTGGCTTCTGATTTATTAAAGTATATTCCGCTTGCTTTTAGAGCACTTCTTCAGAATTCTTAATACTTGTAAGCTGCATTTGATATGGATTGAATTCGCTTATTGTAAGCGCATTTGATACTGCTATTCCTTCTTTGTTTATGGCGGAATTTACAATTTTTCCTTTTACATATAATGCGCTTGATGAGCCGCCGTCAAAATTCATGGCATAATTACAACCCAAATTTTTCATTAGTTTTGCAAGTTCAAAAAGTGTCATTCCGACTGAATCTTTTTCCCTGCCATCTACTGTAACTATTATAAAAGTACCGTTGTTTTTAAATCCCACTGCGCTTCTTGGGTTTTTTCCGGAAATTGCCTGAAGTTTTTGTTCTTTATAATCCACATAAATTTCAGAATCTTTTACCAAATATGGACCTGCACCTATTATATGATTGGCTGTTTTTAAATTTTCATTTGATTTTATTTCTATATCAATTTTTTTATTTATAAGTTTTCTTATGATTTTTTTTGGAGCTGAAAGCACATATTCATTTTCTTTGATTTCAATAGGATTGGCGCTGATTTTTACTATTTTTTTGTTTTGAATGAGCGCATTGTATCCGCCATTTGGAGCTGTTGGAGATTTGTAGTTCCAGTTAGAGTCATAAAGAATCGAATGAACAGAAAGCATTCTTGGCTGATTAAAGTTGTCTATTTTTACTATTCCTTCATTTGTCTTTAAACTTATATCTAATTTGATATTTTCAAGTTTAAAGCTTACTCCGTTATCATCTTCAAAAATTGCCATTCCAACTCTGTTAAATATAGGGCCTGCTAAAAAATTTTTATCTATCATCAATGCCCCTAACGGCACTCCTGTTTGCGGTTTAAAGAATCCTCCGTTGATTGCGACTATTGCGTCTTCTTTCTGTGCAATTCTTCTCACACTCGATTTTGAATTAAGTTTTTCTCCTGCTATTTGTGGCTTTATCTTTAAATTTGGATTAACTTTTGTATTAATTTCAATAATATTTAATCTTACGGGTCTTGAATTGATGTATTTTGTCTTTTTTATATGTGCAAGCCCTCTTGTTGGAAATTGAATGTATGAACCTGCATATTTATTTTTAATATTTTCTTCAAAATTCTTTTGCTGCCATATAATTGAATTGTCTTGTGCTATTTTTACTTCAATATTATCATTCTTTGCAAATATTGGTTTTGATATTCCGATTAGCATAACCAAAAGTGCTGCTACAAAAGAAATCATAATGATATTCAGTTTTTTGTCCTGTTTTTCCTTTTGCCGAATGTAGTCGGTTAAACAAGGACTTAAGCCGTTGGTTAAAAAACCCCGATAATATTCGCCAGTTTCGCTTGCCATAATGTTAACACCGTATTTGTCTAGTATGCTCTATTTATATTTTATCACAAATCTTAGAATGCCTCAATCCCTTTAAGAATAAGTTTTTTAGGCTGTTTTACAAGTGTAATTTTTACCATTTCAAACTAACCTTATAAAGTTAAGGCTTTGGTTTATGAAAGCTTAATAAGTGTATTTGATTTCATTAAGTATTGTAAAGTACGGTTAGATATTCTTATTATTTTGTTTATAAAACTATTAAATATGGTATATATTAAATATATCCTTTTTATATAAAAGGTAATATTTACACATACCTACATTTTTCCTAACCTTTCCTTCCTTTCTATGTACCAAGTAGAAAAGTCCCCGATTGGGGATTTTTTTTGTAAAGCAAAAAGACTCGTATATTCGACGAGTCTTTTTGAATAGAAAAATAAACAATTATTTTAAGTCTGAAGCAATACGTCCGGTTACCGTATATTGTTTAGGTCCTGCTGTAGCTCCGTCAGAACCAACAAAGATTGGGTATTGGTCGCCTGTAAGAGTTGCCATTTTTTCTGTTGAAGCCATACCGGCACCCAATGCGCCATCTGTTTCTGAAACTTGTGCATCAAAGTGGTTAGGACCTTTAGATAGACCGTTAACATCCACTACAATAACAGCACAAGACACGGTTGCTGCAGCTGTTTGTGATTCAGCACCGTTTATTTCAAGCTTAGTGCTGCATCTTTTGTTAGTTGTTGTACCAAGTAGTGTTACAGAGTATGCTAAATTGTCTTCTGTTACAATCCAAGGTAATGCACCCCCTGTTGAAATTGTGCTAGCTGTTGCAGCATTATTATCACCGGCACCGTATATTTGAGAGTTTCCGCTGTCATCTGTAATTGTAATTTTTGTACTGTATCCGTTAGAATCCAGAATAGAACCTGAATCAATATTTGATTTTTCTATGGTAGCGTATTCTCTAACGGATAGATTTGAATTAAGTGATTCAAACAGCCTTAAAGCATCTGCACCCGATGCAACCGTTGGCAATTGACCGGAAATACGTTCCATTGCGGTAAGGTTTACAATTGTGTTTAGTGCTTTTTTGTAACCTGTTTTAATTTGTGATTCATTTACACCTTTCATTAATGATGGAATAGTCATTGTTGCAATAACACCGATAACCATCAAAACGATTAAAATTTCAGCTAATGTAAAGCCCTTCTTAAGTCTCATAGTAATACTTCCTTATATATCTGTTTACTTTCTATCTATCTCATTATAAAAGTCATATATATCATTGTCAAATAAATTAATTCTAATTCATATTTTGATACTATATTTAGTTAAACAATTTTTAAATTCGAGTCCTTTGTGCTGTTTCTGTTTTTATATATTTCATATATTCTCCCGACAAGCGACTTTGTTGTATTTGACTCGGGTTTTCTTGAAATATATTTTTTATAAAACCTTACGGCTTGGATTTGTTTGTTCATTTTATCAAAGCAAAGGCCAAGGCCAAGATAAGCTCTATAGTATTCAGGATTGATTTTTAAAATTTGTTTGTATAGTTTTATAGATTTCCCATACTCTTTTTGTTCTATATAAAGACCTGCAAGATTTGAAATAGCCGGTATATAGTACGGATATTTTTCAATAATGGTATTATATACAAGGATTGCCATATCTTCTTCGCCGGATAATTCATGGGTAAGGGCAAGTTTAATCTGAGCATTTTTATTGTCCGGCTCAAGTTTTATTGTCCTTATAAAATTTTTTGCTGCATTAATATTATCTGCGTTTAAAAGATAGTTTAAGCCAAGTTCATAGTATATTTCAGAATCAAAGCCGTATATATTTCTTGCATGCTTTAAGTGCTTTATTGCTTTATTGTATTCTTTAAGATTTTTATACGCCTTAGATGCTCCAAGATAAGCAGGGATATTGTTTTTGTCTATCATAAGCGAGACAAGGTACTCTTTAACCGCTTTTCTGTATTCATTTTTTAGCATAAAAGAATCGCCTTTGGCAAGAAAAAAACTTTTATCTTTTTTGATTGGGTTATCACAAAAGCGCCTTTTAATGGTGTTGAAATCTTTTTTATCGTTTGTATATTTAAAAGTCAAAATGCCTCCTGATGTTTTTAGTTTATTACCATCGCTAAAAAAACAGATTAATCAAATGGTGTATTTATTTTTTGACCTTTAGGTTTATTTTTTCTATAATCAATAAAAATATCGGAGTGATTTATGGAAAAATTTTTGAATTTAAAGTTTTTTAATTTAAAAGCAGAATATATAGAAGTAATTGTTTTTGTGTGGTCTGTATTTAAATGCAGCGTAATTTTTATTTTATCAATTAAGCTTATAAGGTGGCTTAGTGATAAAGTGTTTAAAAAAATTACATCAAAGATTGATTCAAATGAAAGAAAAAGTCAGCTTTTGACTCTAAAAGAAATTCTTTTACATACTCTTGAAGGAATATTTTTTGTTATATACATAGGAAATTTATTATTTTTATTTGGTATTGATGTAAGACCAATACTTGCAACGGCAGGTGTTTTGGGTGTGGCTGTAGGTTTTGGAGCAAAAAGGTTTGTAGAAGATATTATCTCGGGAATAATTATACTTTTTGAAGGACAGATTCGTGTCGGAGATTATGTTGAAATTAAAGACATGACAGGTTTTGTCGAAAAAATTACACTCACGCTTATCACTGTTCGCTCCGATAAATCGGGAGCACTATACTTTATACGTCCCGGTTATATTGATTCAATTGCAAATTATACTATGAATTTTTCCTATGCTTTTTTTGGATTTGACGTGGCATATAAAGAAAATATTGACAGTGTGTTTGAATCTTTAAAAAAAGCTTTTGTAAAACTAAAGTCCATGCCGGAATTTGATAAGCTTATTGAAGGTGAGCTAGAGATATTCGGTTTAGATGAATTTAAAGACAGCTCGGTTAATATCAAGTGTCGAATAAAAACTCAACCAAAAGGACAATGGACTATAAAAAGAGCATTTAATAAAATGGTAAAAGAGCAGTTTATACTGGACGATATTGAAATTCCTTTTAATCAGCTGGTGGTTACAAACATTAATTAGTTGTGAAAAAAAATGAAATATAAAAAACGTGATTTACTTTTAATTTTGTTTTGTGTATTGTTGTGTTTAGCTTTATCCGGATGCAAAAATAAAAAGATAGAATTTAACAGAAAAAGCAGTGTGCAACAAGTATTGGATGATATACACTATAAACCGAAAGAAAAGCGCACAATTAAACGATCAAAAGGTATTATAATATATAAAGACAATTCTTATGATACTAACTCAAATACAATAAAATTCGGTCCGGGCGATATTAATTTTGACCTCAAAGTAAAATTTAAATAGTATACAGTATGATAATTTAAAGAAAGGAATAAATCATGCAATCAAAGCATGGAAGTTTAGAAAGCACAATATTAAAAATTTTATGGAATTTAGAAGAAAATGGAGATTTTAAAAATTCCGTAAAAGATGTATACGACTCTTTAGAACAGTCAAATGACCAAAAAAGAGCATACACGACTCTTAAAACCGTTATGGACAGACTCTGGGAAAAGAAGGTTTTATCGAGATATAAAGAAGGTAAAAAATTTTACTATAGAACAACATACACTAACCAAGAAGCAATAGTTAAATCATTAAATGAAGTTTGCAATCGCTATTGCAACGGTGATTTTTCAAGATTATCAGCTGTTTTGAATTCGATGGCTGTTAATAAAGAACTTTTGAATGTATAATAATTAAATGGAATCAAAAAAACTTCAAATATACCAAGACAGGCTTTTAGCCGCAAGTTTAATTGAAGAAGTTTTATTAAATAAAATTTCAATACAAAGCGCACTTTCGAAGTTTCCAAAAGGAAGTGAAGATATAAATATCAAGTGTGCTTTTGATGCTTTAATGTACAAAGAAGCAGACGAAGATTTAAGAAAAAATATTGAAGGATATGCTAATCTTCAAGACGGATTATTAAGGGCTATGGTGAATGCTCTTAAAAAAAATCAACAGTTTAGCAAAAATATTATTGGAAGATACTTAAAGTATAATAAAGATAATTATATTCCTCCAAAAAAAGCAGACTTCAAAACTTTTTTAAGAGAAATTAAAAGAATGATAAATTTTTAACATGGAAAATAATCTGACACAATTTAAACACTATACCGTGATGAAAAATGAGGTTGTCGATAGCCTTAATTGTTATGATTCAGATAAAATTTTTGTTGATTGTACGCTTGGAGGCGGCGGTCACAGTGAAGAAATTTTAAAAAGAATATCAAAAAAAGGTCGTCTTATTGCCTTTGATGTTGATATTGATGCAATAAATGCCGCAAAAGAAAGACTTAAAAACTATGACAATCTCACAATAATTAATGCAAGCTATAATGAGGTTGATTTGTATTTAAAAAAACTTAATATAGAAAAAATTACAGGCGGTGTAATTTTTGACCTGGGCGCATCTTACCATCAACTAACCAGCCCTGTCAGAGGCTTTAGTTTTCTGAAGGATTCACCTTTGGATATGCGTTTTGATCAAAGTGCCAATAAAAGTGCATGGGATGTTGTAAACAGGTATAGCGAGAAAGAACTTGTGTATATTTTTCAAAACTATGGTGAAGAAAGGTTTTCAAAAAGAATAGCAAAGGCAATTGTATCAAATCGTCCCATAAATACTACTTTTGAGTTGGTTGAAATTATCAGAAAATCAACTCCAAATATTAAATCAAAAATTCATTTTGCAACAAGGGTCTTTCAAGCTCTTAGAATTGAAGTAAACTCGGAATTGTTAAATTTTGAAAATACATTGTATAAAGTTATCAATTTGATGGATGTTGGTGCTATAATTAGTTTGTTATCTTTCCATTCGTTGGAAGACAGACTTTCAAAACATACATTGAAACTTTACTGCTCAAACTGCAGATGCGACTTAAGTAGTCCTGTTTGTAATTGCGGCGGTAAAATGTTAGAATTGGTTAATAAAAAACCAATAAGTGCTTCCGAAGAAGAAATTAGAATCAATCCTCCTTCGAGAAGCGCAAAACTTCGAATTGCAAAGAGAGTTTAGTGAGGCTATTTTGAAGACAACCTTTAACAGATACGACAGAAGAAAAAATAAAGATAAAAAATATAATAAAAATACCCATTACAGAAAACTAATTGAAAACCGTCCCGCTTTTAATCCCATGGTACAACAAACGGAAATTAATCAAAACAGTCAGATTATAAGCGGCTATTTTCTAAATGAAAAACCATACAAAGAGCTGATTATTCAAAGAGTAAACAATTTTTTATATGCAGTGTTGGGTTTTTTGGTGCTTTTTTGTTTTGTTTGTTATTATTTAGTTTCCTGTAAAGAAGTGCAGCTAAATCAAATTTCAAGAGAAACATTGGAATTGAATTATGAAAACGATGAGCTGCAAAATAAAGTAGATAGTCTTCAATCGTACTATAATATCGATAAAGCTGTTCAAAAAACAAATATTCTTGAACGGGCCAAAGAAGTTGTTGAAGTTGATGCTGTCGATTTAGCTGATATTAAGTTTCCAAAAAAAACATCTAAAAAAAGACAGTCTTTTGTGGTTAGCTATTAGTCTTTTGAGGTAACTTTGAAAGAAAAACAACAAAACAAATTTGAAAGACGTATAGGTTGCCTGCAATCTATTTTTTATATTTGTTTTTTAGCTTTAATTGCTTATCTGTTTCTGCTGCAGGTTTGCGATATTAGAAATTGCAAGAAAAAAGCTAAAAGTCAAAGAACTTCAAAAATGTATGTTTTAAGAGGGGAAATTGTTGACAGATACGGTTTTAAACTTGCTGCTGATAAAACAACTTTTATTCTTTATGCGCACCCTAACTACTATGACAGAACTCCGGCACAATTGGCGGAAATTCTTGCCCCCTATGTAAAAATCCCTGAAGCTAAACTTACCAAATTATTGTCGCAGACAAATAAAAAAATTATTACCGTTAAAAAAGATTTAGACAGAAAAACAATAAGGGAAATTAAAAAGAAAGGTTTAAGGGAATTATCCTATGAAGTAAAAAATAAAAGAGTTTATCCGCAAGGTACATTGGCTTCACATGTATTAGGGTTTTATAATCCTAATGCAGACACTGCAGGCGGTGTTGAGTATAAAGCAAAAGACTATCTTGAATATGTTGATAAAACAATTACATACGAAAAGACTCCGAGCGGAGATATTATATACAATATTAGCGTAAATCCTGCTGATGTTTCAGCCCCGGTTAAAGGCAAAACTTTAACTTTAACAATAGACAGCGCTGTTCAGCATGTTTGTGAAAAGTATCTTTTAAAGGCTATTCAAAAGTTTAAAGCGCCAAGGGCGGCTGCAATTGTTTTAGATCCAAAAACAGGAGAAATTTTAGCCTTAGCGGTTGCTCCCAATTATAACCCGAATGAATATAATAAATACACAATGCAAGAGATGAAGAATTGGGCTATTACGGATGTTTACCCGCCCGGTTCTACTTTTAAAATAATCACTGTTGCCAGTGGATTTATGAATAAAAAAATAAATAAAAATTCTAAAATAAATGACACCGGAAAAATGAAAATAGGTTGGTGGAATGTTGTAAATTATGATTATAAATCAAAAGGCGCTCCGGGAATAATTGATTTGGTATATCTTTTTGAACATTCTTCAAATATCGGATCTATTAAAATTTCTCAGATGATGTCTGACAGAGAATTTTATGATAGCTTAAAATTATTTAATTTCGGCGAAAAAACAGGAATTGATTTGCCTGGTGAGTCGGCAGGTCTTTTGCCTCCCCCTCATCAGTGGGATGTTGCAACCCATGGCGCTATGGGCTATGGATATGGTGCGTCTACTACCGCAATTCAAATGGCTTCTGCTGTTAGTGCCATTGCAAACGGCGGGGTTTGGATTACTCCTCATGTTATAAAATACAGCCCCGAAGAAGCGGAGCATAAAATAGTTAAAAGGCGTATTTTAGAAGAACAGGATGCGAAAGATATAACAGAACTTCTTGTAAAATCTATGGAAAACGGCAGAAGCTGTGCTAAAATGGATGATTTTTATATTGCAGCTAAAACAGGAACTTCAAGAAAGCCAAATTCAAACGGCATGGGTTATTCAAATAAACTTTATACTTCCATGATAGGGTATTTTCCCGCTACCGATCCGAGAGTTGTTCTTTATGTTATTGTTGATTCTCCTTCAGGAGAAGGCATTTGGGGGTCTACGGTTGCAAGCCCTGTGTTTAAAGAAATTTCTGTCGAATTGGTTAGAATTTTGAATTTGAACCCTGACAAAAATACAAAAAAATGATTTTTTTGATAAAATATGGATATAGCTGAGGTGGTATAAATGGATTTAAGTACAATTATTAAAAATATTGAAACTGTTGATGTATTAAACTTTAAAGATGTTGATATAAAAGGAATTTCGTATAATTCTAATACAATAAATTCCCATGAAATTTTTGTTTGTTTAAAAGGTGAACATGTTGACGGCCATGACTTTGCGCAAAGCGCATTTGAAAAAGGCGCTGTGGCATTAATGGCAGAAAAGCCTTTAAATATTGAAATCCCTCAGATAATAGTTAAATCTACGCAGGAGTCTATTGCAGATTTGGCTGCAGTTTTTTATCACAACCCGAGTCATGAGCTTAATTTAATGGGTGTAACCGGTACTAACGGAAAAACAACAGTTTGCCATTTGACTCAAAAAATATTTGAAGAAGCAAATAAAAAGTGTGCTTTAATAGGTACATTGGGCTATAAACTTTCAAGTTCTTCGGATTACCTTGAAGCAAAACACACGACCCCGCAAGCTCCGAAGATGCAGGAAACTTTACAAAAAATTCTAAAAGCTGATGTTTTAAATGTTATTACGGAAGTTTCAAGTCATGCTCTTGAGCAGTTCAGAGTTAAAAACTGCAAGTTTTCAGGCGCTATTTTTACAAATTTGACTCAAGACCATCTTGACTATCATATAACAATGGAAAATTATTTTCATGCAAAAGCAAAATTGTTTAAAGGACTCGAAAAAGGTAATTTTGCAGTTATAAATAATGATGATAAATATTCAAAAAGACTTATTGATTTGATAGATAAAGAAGTTGATGTTGTAACTTACGGTGTAAAAAACAAGTCTGATTTAATGGCTAAAAATATTGTTTTTATGCATGACGGCGTTAGTTTTGACTGTTGTTACAAAGAAAAAACACTTAACTTTAAGCTTCATTTAAACGGAATGTTTAGCGTATATAATTGTCTTGCGGCAATTGGTGTAGGGTTAAAAAATTCTATTGATTTGGAAGTTATAAAATCTGCCCTTGAAAAAACAAGAAGTGTTGCAGGCCGTTTTGAAATTGTACAAACAAATCCTATGGTTATTGTAGACTATGCGCATACTCCCGATGGCTTAGAAAATATTTTGAGAGCAGCAAGGGAGCTTACGCCCAAAAACGGTAATTTGATTTGTCTTTTTGGCTGCGGGGGAAACAGAGACTGCACAAAACGACCAAAGATGGGTAAAATTGCCCAGCAGTTGTGCGATAAAATTGTAATTACTTCCGATAATCCACGCAATGAAGATCCTCAACAAATAATAACGGATATTTTATCAGGACTTGCTCTTATAAATCCTAAAACTGTTTTTGTAGAACCTGACAGACGCCTTGCAATTAAACTTTTAAAGGATATTTCTACCGTTGACGATGTTCTTGTGCTTGCAGGAAAAGGTCATGAAACGTATCAAATTTTATCAGACAAAACAATTCATTTTGACGACAGGGAAGAAGTTGTAAAAGTTTTTAAAAACTAATTTTAGGCAAAAAAAATGTTTGAGCTAAGTCAAACATTTATAAACACGAGGATATCAAGAGAGAGTAAAATATCTTTTTTTCATCCTCTTATTTTTTAAAAACTATATTAAAATTCAGACATAATTTTCTATACAAAATTTTAAATCCCTGTTCCCTATATTTTAATAAAGTTTTTTATCAAGCTAAAATTGTTATTTTTTATATTTTTTGTTAATAAAACTTAATAATTAATGATGATTTAAATTTTAAGTTAGAATTAATATATGCAAAAAACTAACTTGTTAAGTAAAGGATTCTCAATTGCAATTTTTTATATTGTCTTGTTTTTTCTTGTTTGTGCTCTTTCTATAAAATATAATATTATTGATTTTGATTTTTGGGCAAGATATATTCAAGGTAAACACGTCTTTTTGAACGGTTTCCCTTTAAAACAAGACTTCATTTCATACACAAATACTAATACCTGGTTTGATCCCGAGTGGCTTACAAGCGGAATTTTCTATTTTTTTGCTAAAAATTTTTCTGTTGTTTCCCTTGTTTTTTTAAAATCTTTTTTAATATTTTCAGTATTCTTGGCTATAATTTTTGCAATAAAAATAAGAAATAAAACAAGTTATCCATGCAAAATATCATATTTTATATTGCTTCTTTTGATTTTTCATCAAGCCGGGATTTTGTCTGCAACGGTCAGATGCCAACTGATTTCTTTTATACTTGCTGCTATATGGATAGGGTTGCTTGAAAAAATTAAACAAGGCGATAATAAATTTCTTTTTTTGCTTCCTTTGATTATGCTTTTTTGGCTAAATTCGCACGGTGCTTCTATAGCAGGAGTGGGAATTCTTTTTTTATGGGGTATCGGAGAGTATTTAAATAAAAACGATTATAAAAAATATTTTGTTGCTCTCTTTTTTGTTTGTCTTGTTTTTTTGATTAATCCCTGGGGCGTTGATTTTTTGGCTTTTATGTTAAAAAGCGCTTTTTTGGATAGATCTTGGATATCTGAGTGGCAAAGTTCTTTTAGCGGAAATTTAATGTCCGGTATCTTTTATAAATTGCTATTATTTTTTGGCTTATCTTCCTATGTCTATAAAATTTATAAGTATAAAATTACGTATTCGAAATTAAATAAAACAAAGCTTTTAATTCTTTTGACGGTCGGTTTTTTATCAGCTAAATATATAAAACATATCGGTCTTTTTGTTGTTGTTTATTCTGTATTTTTATTTGATGATTGTACTGCTTTATATAATGATATTATGAATAAATTAAGAAATTATCTTGAAATTTCAAAAGAAGGCATTAAAAAGCTGATAAATTTTAAAAATATAATAATTTATCTTATAGTTTCTCTATACAGTCTTTATATTTTTATTAGTATCCCTGTTAAATTTTCTTTTCTTGACGGCTATTTTAAGTATTATCCTGTTTGGGCTGTAGAGTTTTTAAAAGTTAATAATATAAAAGGAAATATTTTATCTCCTTTTTATGTGGCAACATACTGTGCTTTTAAGCTTTATCCGGACAATAAAATTTATATGGATGGCAGACAAGAACAGGTGTACAGTGCTTATTTGTTCGACGAGCTTATGTTTTTCCTGGGAAATTTCGGTGTCAGCCCATTGGATGCCGTTGAAAAGCCGTCTGCCGATATTATACTTATGGAAAACAAATTTAAAGCTAATGATCTTTTAAAAAATAATAGCAATTATACTCTTGTATTTTCAGATAAAGTTTTTAATCTTTATTTGAAAAATAATATTACAAAATTTAACTATATTGCACCGACTAAATCAAAAGAATATTATATTAATACAATTTTAAATACTAACATATAACTTATGAAAACTTTAATTATTATTCCTACATACAACGAAAAACAAAACATATTTTCATTAATAGAAAAAATCAATTCGCTAAAACTGAAGGATGATTTTTCTGTTTTGGTAGTTGATGATAATTCTCCTGATGGCACAAAAGCCGAAGTTTTGAGGGCAAAAGAAATCTATCAAAACGTTTGTTTGCTTTCAAGAGACAAAAAAGAAGGCCTTGCAGGAGCATATATTGAAGGTTTCAACTTTGGTCTTAAAAAAGGTTTTGATGCTTTTGTACAAATGGATGCGGATTTTTCCCATAATCCTAAATATCTTTTAGAAATATTTGAAAAATTAAAAACAAATGACGTAGTAATTGCTTCAAGAAATGTTAAAGGCGGTAGTGTTTTGGGATGGTCTTTTTTAAGAAATTTTATATCAAAGGGTGGTTCTTTTTATTCAAGTTTTTTGCTTAATTGTCCTATTAAAGATTTGACCGGCGGCTTTAATGCATACAGGCGAAGTATTATTGAAAATATTAATCTTACAACCATTAAATCAAAAGGATATTGTTTTCAAATTGAAATGAAGTATCGGGCATACAATTTAAATGCAAAAATTATCGAAATTCCGATTTTATTTGAAAACAGAAAAAACGGTAAATCGAAAATGAATAAAGCTATCTTTTTTGAGGCTTTGATTAATATTTTAAAAATCAGGTTTAATTTTTAACTCTACATCTCTTGTGCTAGCTTTCTGAGTGTTTCACTTGCCGAGCTGATTGCGGAATTTGCACCTTGTATATAAGAATCATAACTATCAATTAAGTTATCTAAATCTTGCATTGTTTCAGTTTTGTTGCTGTTTGTATTTTTGAAAGAATCAAAAAAGCTTTTTATATCGTTTTTATAGTCGTTTAATATATCCCGGATGCTTTCATTTTCAATTGTGCTGTTAATTTCATTTAAAACGTCATTAGAATAACTGCTTTCATTATTTTCTTTTGATTCTTTTTGCGTTTGCGTATTTTTATTTTCATTATTTTTCAAAGCATTTTGTTGAATATAATTTAAATAAGAACCTGATAAATTACTTATATCCATAAAATTTCTCCTAAATAAACTCTATTTTGTTTCAGAATCAGTCTTGTTTAACCGATTATTTGAAGTGTTGTATGTGAAAAACGAATAGAAAGCATCAAACAAATCAGAAAGTGCTTCGGATAATACTTCGTTTACATTTTGCGATTGGATTTCAGCATTTATATTATCCAGCTCTGTTTTGGTAGTATTTTTTGAAGTTTCTTTTTTAAAAACTTCGTTCTTATCAGTAGTATTGTTTTCAACACCTTTAAAGTCATTTGGGCTATTAAAGCGTAAGTTAAAATTTATCGCATCCATAATTTACCCTTCAAAACGTAATATTTAAAATTACGGTCAAGGTTTTAAATACTTTAGCAAAATAGGATGTCTTTTAACATTTATTTACAAAACTTTAAAATATATTTAAGACAATTTTGTAATTGTATTTTTAATAATTTTAATTTCAGCTTCAAGCTCTTGTTTTTTATTTTTTGTTTTTTCAACAACATCAAAAGGAGCACTTTTTATGAATTTTTCATTGTTTAACCTTTGATTTAAAGAGTTGAGTTCGCCTAAGAGTTTATCCATTTTCTTTTGTTGTCGGATAATTTCTTGCTTTAAGTCTATTATATCTTCAAGAGGAACTGTAATTTTTGTATCAGAAACAGTACAACATGCGCTTTTTTTGATGCTTGAATCTTTTTCAAATTTAATAGAATTGACCTTTGCAAGTCTTTTTAGGTACGGAATGATTTGAGAATAAAGATTTTCGTCTTTGTCGATTATAATATCAATTTTTGAAGCGAGTGGAATATTAAACTCGGCTCTCAAGTTCCTTAAAGCTTTTATTGTCTCAAAAACTGTTTCCATTTTTTTTGCATCTGAATTAAATTCAAATTTTTCCAGGTATTTTGGATAGTTTTCAAACAGGATGCCTTTCTTTTCTTTTTTAACCGGCATTTTTTGCCAAATTGCTTCGGTAATATGAGGCATTATCGGGTGAAGAAGTTTGAGATATTGAGCAAGTATATATACAAGTACCTGTTCATTTTTTTCAATTTTTGAAAGTTCTACATACCAATCACAGTATTTGCTCCAGAAAAACTCATAGAGTATTGATGCAATTTCACCGATTCTGTAGTTTTTGATGTTTTCATTTACACTTTTTATAGTCTCATTTAATTCATTTAATATCCATTTATCAGCTATGGAGAGGTTTGTAGTATCTACCGAGTCGAAAATTTTGTCTTTTGAAATGTTCATAAGGACAAATCTTGAAGCATTCCAGATTTTATTTGCAAAGTTTCTTCCGAATTCAAACTTCTCATCGCTGATTTTAATATCTTGTCCGCCGTATGTGCAAAGATATGTAAGAGTGAATCTCAATGCATCACAGCCGTATTTTTCAATTAAATCAACAGGATCAATAGTATTTCCTTTTGATTTAGACATTTTTTGTCCAAATTCATCACGGATTAACCCGTGGATATATACAGTGGAAAACGGAGGCTTTTTGGTGAATTCAAGTCCCATTGTAATCATTCTCGCTACCCAGAAAAAGATGATATCAAACCCCGTAACAAGTGTTGTTGTTGGATAGAACTTTTGATAATCCGGATTGTTGATATTCGGCCATCCCATTGTCTCAAACGGCCACAAGCCGGATGAAAACCAGGTGTCCAATACATCGGATTCCTGGGTATAATTGTTTGGGTCCGGATTTTCAAGAGCAACTACCATTTCGCCTGTTTTGTTGTGATAATAAGCCGGAATTTGATGCCCCCACCACAGTTGTCTTGATATACACCAGTCACGGATATTTTCCATCCACATTAAATAATTTTTTTCCCATCTTTGAGGAATAAATTTAATAGAGCCGTTTTTAACAGCCTCAATTGCAGGTTTTGCAAGAGGTTTCATTTTTACAAACCACTGTTTTGAAAGCAGGGGCTCTATTGTAGTGTTGCATCTTTGACATTTACCTACGTTGTGTGTATGTTCGCTTACTCTTACCAGTACTTGATGTTCTTCTAGCATTTTTACGGTTTTTTTGCGTGCTTCTTCACGTGTTAAACCCTGAATTTGGGGCGGCACATATTCGTTTTGCATCATACAGCCTTTTTCATCTATGACTTTAATTTGAGCTAAATTGTGTCTTAAGCCTACTTCAAAGTCATTCGGATCGTGCGCAGGCGTAATTTTAAGCGCACCCGTACCAAAAGATTTATCAACGTATTCATCTGCTATAATCGGTATATTCCTTCCTGTCAGGGGCATAACGCAAGTTTTTCCGATTAAATCTTTGTATTTGTAATCATTGGGGTTAACTGCAATTGCAACATCGCCAAACATTGTTTCCGGTCTGGTTGTTGCAATTACTATAGCGCCCATTTGATCTTTCAGAGCATAGGAAATTTCCCAAAGATGGCCCGGTTCTGTTTCGTAGTTTGTCTCAACATCGGATATGGCGCTTTGACACCTTGGACACCAGTTAACAATATAGCTTCCTTTATAAATCAATCCTTTGTTGTATAAATCCACAAAAACTTTTTTAACTGCATTAGAACAGCCTTCATCCAGAGTAAATCTCTTTCTTGATAAATCAAAGCTTGCCCCCAGAAGTTTAAATTGCTCCAAAATTCTGTTTTTGTGTTCATTTGCCCACTGCCAGGTTGTTTCAAGGAATTTTTCCCTACCTAAATCAAACCGGCTAAGACCTTTTTTATGAAGATTTTTTTCAATAACATTTTGTGTTGCAATTCCCGCATGGTCACACCCGGGCATCCATAATACTTCTTTATCTTGCATTCTGTTGTATCGGATTAAAATGTCTTGCAAAGTGCCATCTAATGCATGGCCCATATGTAAAACCCCGGTTACATTCGGAGGAGGAATAACTATTGAATATGGCTCTTTTTTTGAACTTGAATCTGCTTTAAAACAATCATTTTCTTCCCAAAATTTATAAATTTCATTTTCAATTTCTCTTGCATTATATACGGTTGATAATTCAGAATTTGGTTTATCAGACATTATTTAATCCTTCCTAATGTTATGCTAATAATTTATCACAAAAGTATTAGCCGATAAAGATATTATTATTGTTATTTGGATTATATAAAATAATTCAATGCATATAGTGTCAAAAATATTGATTATATCGATTTTTTTTGTCCAATCTGTTTTGGCTAAGGAAACTCTTTTTGATAACCCGATACTTTTAAAAGAGGAAAAAGGATGTAAGTTGAGTGAGTTTTGCGAAAAATATATTCAAGATATTGATATCGAAAAATTCATAAAACAGGAAATTGAAGCAGATTATGTCGTGGTCAGTCTTGATGAGTGTTTGGATGTTGCACTAAAAAATAATTTTGATATAGATATAAAAGACCATACTTATTTGAGCAGCAAGTACGAATATCAAAATTCTCTTTCAAAATTTTTGCCTATTTTAAATGCAACTTCTTATATTGCAGACTATAGAGGGCAAATTCTTGTTGGCGGAGTATTAAGAGACACATTTCACGAAACTGCTTTATCTGTTAATATAACTGCAGAGCATCATTTAACCGAAGGCGGAAAACAAATTTTTGAATCCAAGGCAGCTAAATATTTTTCAAAAGCTCAAAAACACGAATTTACATTCACAAAATCACAAGTTGTTTTTTTGACGGTTAAGTATTACTATCAAATGCTTCTTGCAAAAATAAACATTGAAATATATTTAAGAAATTTAATAGAAAGAAATGCGCAGTACAAACTTGCGTTAAACCTTGAAAAATCAGGTTTTGGAACTAATTTTGACGTTGTTCGTTCAAAAAATGAATCAGCACAAGCAAAAATAAGCCTCTATAAAGCTCTGAGCGATTTTAGACTCTCACAAACCAGACTTGCAAACTTAATGGGAATAAAAGTCGAGACCGCCTTGATGCCTTTTGAAGATGATATTAATCCTCTGAATTTACTTGATGAAAAGTTGGTTTCTGTTGATGAACTTTATAAACAGGCACTTTCAAACAGGGAAGACTTAAAAAGCTTCAGTGATTTAATTGCTTATGAAAAACAAATAAAAAATGTTTATATGACTGATTTTTTTCCAAAGCCGCTTGTTAATTTTCAACAGCAATTTCAAGGAACGCTTAACCATTCGGTAAGTCCAAACTACATTATAGCCGGATATTTGAGCTGGATGCCCGGTGAAAACTGTATAATGGGTACTTTGACAAAAATTAAAGCACAAAAAGAAATAATCAAAATTAAAGTTTTAGAATACCAAAACAAGCTAAGAGAAATTGAACAACAAATAGTTGATGCATATGTTTCAACAGGTTTTAATAAAAAAGAAATGGAAGTTGCCAAAAAAAGGGTTGAATATTCAAATCAAAGCGTAAAACTTGCAATGCTTAGGTTTAACCACGGAAAAGGTATACTTTTGGATGTAATTCAAGCGCAAAGCCAAATGACGCAAGCAAGGGTGGAATATGTAAGTGCAATTATAAAATATAATATTTCGCAAAGCGAATTGCTTTTTGCAAGCGGAAGAATCGACAAAGAGACAATAGTCAAAAATTATCATCCTTAATAATCTTGTAAAAAAAATAAATTTTATATATACTTTTTTTGTTAATCTTATAAGGAGACATTAAATGAAAGTTACTATTGAAGACGGATGCATCGCATGCGGAGCTTGCGAATCTTTTTGTTCGGATGTTTTTAAAGTAGATGATGTTTGCACGGTAGATGAAACAAAAGTTGCCGGCAATGAAGATTGCATTAAAGATGCTGCTGAAGCATGTCCTGTTAATGTAATCAGTGTAAGTGAATAGTATTAATTTATTCCAAATTAAAAAGTGTATAGTTTTCTATACACTTTTTTCAATATTTTCTTTGTCTAATTTTGTATCTGCTAATTTTGCAAGAGTTGTTGCAATTTGCCCTGTTGCAAGTCCGAAAATAATAGATTTAATGCCGCTGTAGCATTTTATTGTCCCTATTATGGTTGAAATAACTGTAGTTACAATCGGAATTCCGAGATTTATTCCTATGGATTTCTTTTCTTCTTTTCCGTCTGCCATTGCGACCGCACCTCCTGCAAGTCCTAAAGGAAGCGCAACTGAAAAAATTGCGTCCGTAGGTGCATTGCCTGCGTTAATATCTCTAAGCTTCGGAATTAATACATTTGATATTTTATTTTTGGTGTTATTAAATTCTTCAATACTTTTTTGTAATTCTTTGTTGGCGTTTTTTGGAATTGTTGTATTGTTTGACAACTTTTTAATTTCCTCGGACTCAAGGATTAATTTGTCTGCAAAATTATATTCCGTAAGCTCTTTTAGTCGGTTTTTGTCAAGTATATCTTTGCTTATTCTGTTATTTTGAAGCGCTTCAAGTATGGATGAATTGACTTTTGCAAAATATTCATTAAAATTTAAAATTCCTATCTTTTCCCCGCAAGAATTTTGAATTACTTTATTATATGCGCTTGTATATTCCTTTTCTAGCGATTTATAGACAATTTTTCTGTATATATTTGTTAATTTTTCTCCGAATTTGTCAATTAATCCTAATACGGGAATATTTTTTGTTTTTTTAGAGACTCTGTCAAAAATATCATCTTTGATATTTGCAGTGTTTGTCATAAAATTTGTGAACTTGTCTATGAAATGCGCATCTTTTAATTTTTTAAATCCGCCGGATTTCCCGAAAAACAAACTGCTTATTATACCGAGTGTTGAAAAACCAATCATTGCCGTGATTAATGCAATTTTATTTTTCTTTTTCTTTTTTTTATTTTCGTCATTATAATATATTACTTTGTCGTTTGATAAATTCAGATTCGAAAGATATGTTTTATTGTCTTGCTTGTTTTTTGTAAGACTTTTAAACATATCTCTGTTTTGATATATTGTGTTATTTATATCGGTGCGCATCATATACTAATAAAAACAAAAAATAATATTTTATTTACTTTTTTGGGATTTGTTTTTTGCAAGTTGTTTTAAATCGCTTTTGGCATTATCAATTGAATATCTTGCAACGGGTCGTTTTGTTTTTCTGTCATAAAAAACAAGCCAGTGTTTTGCTTTTTTGTCGTTTATATTAAAAGAAAGTTTTCCGACAACTCTTTCTCCCGGTGTTATTGTTTTAAACCATAAAGAAGTATCGCCGAAAGGACTTGGAAAAAACACCTGCTCGGTGTTTGAAGCAAGGGCAATATCAAAGGTTGAAAAAGTGTAATCCGTGTAGTTGTCTATCCCTAAAGATAATGTAAGCGTGTTTTCAACTCCGAAAGGGTCTTTTTCGAGTTTTACGGAATTTATTCTGACTTTAAGTCCGTCCAAAAGGAGCTCTTCTTGTCTGAATGCCTCTCTTGAAAATACGGGCATGTCGATACTTGTACCCACTTTAATTTTAAGCTCGTCGCCCGGTTTTATCATAAAACCGTTGCCTTTTTTAATGATTGCTGCAGTCAAACCTATTGCACCTCCGATTGCAGCTCCGCCTGCCAGAGTATAGCCGTTTGATGCGATTGCAGCACCCAACCCGAGAGTATTGAGTGCAAAAAAGCCTCCTGCAACCCCACCCAAAAGAGTGTACCCTGCATGGGTGGCAATTGTTTTTGCCGCCCCTTTTACCAGATTGTCTTTAGTTGTAAGTGAAGCTTGAATAGGTATTTCTCTTCCGTCCGGTGTGACCATATAGTCAAAATCAACATTTACCCAGCCATCTCTACCCATGTTTTTAGGGTTTTCTATGAACTTGACTATACCATGGACAATAGTTCCTGCAGGAATTATTATACCTTTGTCTGATTCCACATCTGAAGTCACTTCTGCAAAGAATTCATCTCCTTCGACTGTATATCCCGAACTCAAAACTTGCGAAACTGTCAGATTAATTACATCATCCCCGTCTAGTTTTTCTATTTCTCCTGTGAAAAGTTTTTTGTTTAATTCTTCCTTTGAGTCATTTTTTTCAATATGCCCTGAAATTGTAGCAAAAGCAGGAGTTTGAATATTTAAAAAAATACAAACTAAAAATAATGATATAATTTTTTTAAAAATCATCCCCATAATATAGTTAATATTTTAATACAATATTTTATTTAAATAAAATATTTAAAGCAAAATTAATATTTTTAATTTATAATAATATTATTACTTTAGGAGAAATTATATGAACAATTGCTTTTTTTGTAAAATATTAAACAGGGAAATTCCTTCAAAATTTATATACGAAGATGATGTATGTTTTGCTGTTAATGATATTAATCCTAAAGCAAAGAAGCACATTCTTGTGATTCCGAAAGAACATATTGTATCTTTGAACTATGTTGAGGACTTAAATTTAATTAAGGATTTATTTTCAGCAATTCGAAAAATAAATAAACAAGAAAATATTACTGATTTTAAAACCCTGATTAATACAGGCAAAAATGCCGGACAAGAAGTTAATCATTTGCATATACATATTCTTTCAAATTAATCATGGAAAATAATATTCTGTTAAAACAAAACAAAAACAAACTAAGAAAAGCTGCGCTTCAAAAAAGAAACTTTTTAGCTCAAACAAATTCCATAAAGAGGATTTCTTCGGCTATAGTTTCTAAAATATTGAATTCCGCGGAATTTTTAATTGCTAAAAATATTGCTCTTTATTATCCATACAAAAACGAGGTGGATTTATTGTCTTTAATCAATTTCAAAGGCAAAAATTTTTACTTTCCTTCCTGTGTCGGCACCGAGCTAAAGTTCAGAAAATATATTCCAGATGCAGGCTTTAAAATTGGAAAATTCGGAATAAAAGAAGCAACCGGAGAAATTATTAGCCCAAAATATCTTGATTTAATGTATATACCTGCGCTTATCGCTAATTCAAGAAAATTCAGGCTCGGCTATGGACTTGGTTTTTACGATAAATTTTTTTCAAAAAACAATATTAAAGCAAAAAAGATTATTGTTGTTCCAAAAATTTTTATTAACAATACATTTGTTGAAGATAAACTTGACGTTAAATGCGACAAAATTTTATCTGATTAATTATTTGCCTAAAAATTAAAAATAATTTAAAATCGTTTTATGAAAGAATTAAGAAAAGACAATTTTGTATCAATACAACTTAAAGATAAAACCTTAATTGAAGGTGTTGTGCTTGATTACAGTCATGATAGAATACTTATTCTTATAAATGATTCTTTTATTGAAAAGGCAAAAAAAATTAATGAGTTAGATACTTTGTTTTTAACGGTTAATACACATCTTGGGCTTAAAAATATGATAAGTTCTACAATTAGCACTATTGATTGCAACAATTGCATAGTTGTAGAAAACAATGAAGCAGTCCCGGTTGAACAAAAAAGAGAATTTGTAAGAGTCTTAAGTAATTTGAGCTTTAAAATTATACTGAAAAATGAAACATTTAAAGCGGATTGCGTTAATATTTCGGCAGGCGGAGTTGCTTTTTTGTTTGATGATTTTAAGCTTAATAACGGAGATGAAATTGATATTCTTTTTGACAACAGATATTTTCAAAAGGAAATCAGATGCAGGGCAAAAATAGTAAAAGCATCTTTAAACAATTATAGTGCAAAATTTATAGACTTGCCACCATCTGACGAAGATAAAATTATGAAATATGTTTTTAGTTTAATTGTAAAAAAATAGACTTGGAGTTACTTTGGAAGATATAAAAAAAATCGATAAAAAAATCAACAATTTTACAAGAAAAGGAGAAATTCAAAAGGCAATTGAATATTGCCAGAGTCTCCTTGTCAATGAGCCGGGAGATACCAATATTCATATCAGGCTCGGAGATTTATATCTTGATTGGCATTTAGATATTTACCAAGCTAAGCAGTATATAGATGAAGCAGTTACGGAATATCAAAAAGCGGCGGAAGTACTGATTGATAATGGTGAAATATACTACAAAATCGGCCTTGCACTCTATTATAAAGGAGAACTTGATAAGGCTATAAACTACTTTAATATTGCGATTGAAAAAAATGCTTCCAAGGCTCAGTGTCATTATATGATATCGAACTGTTTAAAGAAAAAAGATCGTTTTCAAGATGCTCTTGAACATATTGATATTGCACTAAAACATTGCTTTTTAAACTCATCAAGAATGCACTATTCTAAATTCAGACTCTTGAATGCGCTTTATTTTACCGATAAAAAGAAGAAGTTTATTAGTTTTTTAGAGCTTATTTTATCCTATATTACACTTCCTTTTGATAGTGAAGCAAGAAAAACAATTAAAACAAAATTAAAATGGCTTTTGATTTTTCCTGTGTTATGCAAAGCGGATGCATACTTTGCCCAGGGCGAAATTGAAAAAGCTTTCGAATGTTATAATAGTGCCATAGATAAAATGCCCGGCTTTTCTGCTCTTTATACAGCACTTGGTGATACATACAGAAGAGCGGGTAAATTGGATGAAGCCGTAATTGAGTATAAGATGGCTTTATGGATTGATTCTTTGAGCTATAGTGCATACTCGGGGCTTGTACAAGCGTATGAAGAATTGGGTGATTATGACAATGCAATTGCATATTATAAAAAATATATTAAAATTCACCCAAATAATGCGGTTTTACATTCAAATGTTGCTAACTTATACTTTATGAAAGGCGAGATACAAAAAGCAATTTCTCATTATCAAGCTGCGCTTTCAATTAATCCCAAACCAGATTGGACAAGTATTGTTGCTCAAACTTTGGGATATATTGAGCAGAATGTCGAAAAAAATACCGATTGCGCTATTGCAAATTACCAACTGGCCAATTCACTTACACCTAAAGAAATTGATGTTTATATATCTTTAGGAAGTGCTTTTTATGATAATCAAGACTACAAAAATGCTTTAATAATATATAGAAGAGCACTTGAGCTTGAGCCTAATAATTCCAAAATCCATTGCAATTTAGGCTATTTATACTGGGGCATGGGAGAATTGGATGAAGCAATTAAAGAATATAAACTTTCAATCAAGTTTGATTCTGAATACGATATTGCGCATAACAATTTGGGCGTAATTTATCTTGATGATTTAGTTCAGATTCAAAATGCAATTGATTGTTTTAAAACAGCAATAGAATGTAATCCTAATTATGCTTTGGCGTATTACAATCTGGGTCGCAGTTATGCTCTCAAAAATGAAAATATTGAAGCTGCAAAATATTTCCAAACGGCTATGGATGTTAACAATATTACAAATGAAATTGACCCTAAAGATATTGAAGAAAGATTAAATAATCTTTTTAATTAATTCTTATATTTAATTCATTTTTAATAAAATTTATTGTAGGATTATTCACAAATGAACACTTGGGTTTATATTTTTAAAAGGATAATAGGCTCGATTCCGATACTTTTTATAGTGTCATTAATCAGCTTTTTTTTAATTCGTCTTTCTCCGATTGATCCTTTAGCCCAATTAAAACTTAATCCTGCAATAAGTGAAGAAACCATAAAAAAAGAAACTGAACGTTTAGGCTTAAATAAACCGGTGATTATTCAGTATACAATTTGGTTGAAAAATTTTTTAAGCGGCAATATGGGCTATTGTGTTGATAATACAAGAGTTTCAACAAAAATTAAACATAGAATTTTAAACACTCTGTTACTTTCTGTTTGTGTAATATTTTTTAGCTGGATTATAGCAATTCCGTTGGGAATTTTGGGTGCAGTATATTATAATTCATTGTTTGATAAAATATTAACGGTTCTATCCAGTATGGGAATGGCAATTCCTTCTTTTTTCTTTGCTATTTTAATGCTTTTGTTTGCCCAAAAAACAGGTTGGTTTCCTTTAGGAGGGCTTACAAGTGTTGATTTTTTTGAAATGGGTTTGCTTGATAAAATTATTGACATATCCAAACATCTTGTTCTTCCTGTTTTTGTTTTAACGACAATTTCTCTGTCTTCTCTTACAAGGCAGATGCGTGCAAATTTGCTTGACGTTTTAAATAGCGAATATGTTAAATTTGCTTACGCAAAGGGTTTAGTTAAGACTAAAGTTATATTAAAACACGCAGTGAGAAATGCACTAAATCCGATTATTACACTTTTAGGGTTTGAATTTGCAGGATTACTTTCGGGTGCTGCTTTAACGGAGTATGTTTTTCAATATCCCGGACTTGGAAAATTGATTCTTGAAGCTGTCATGCAATCAGATATTAATTTGGTTATGGCAAGTTTGATGCTCGGTTCGTTTATGCTGATTGTCGGAAATATTTTGGCAGATATTCTTTTAAAATTAACAGACAAGAGGGTAAAAATTTGATTCAGGGTTTAAAAACTTCTTTTAACAGTTTAAAAAAGGACAAAATCCCTTTTTGTGCTTTTTTGATTCTTTTTACCTTGTATTTTCTTATAATTTTTGCAGATTTTTTTGCAATTTATCCTCCCACATATGCAAATAGAAGCCTTGCATATCAGCCTCCCAGTAATGTTTATATATTGGATAAAAATAATAAATTACAAAAACCATACACATACAACTATACAAAAACTTTTAATCGGGAAACTCTCTCTATTGAATATAAACAAAAAAGAGATAAAAAATATAATATTAAATTTTTTGCAGACGGTTATGAATACAGATTTTTAGGGCTTTTTAAAACAAAAAAACACCTAATTGCCAAACCTGATAATTGTAATTTGTTTCTTTTGGGTACGGATATAAATGGACATGATGTGTATTCAAGATTGTTTTTTGGCGGGCAAATTTCTCTTACAATCGGTTTTCTTGCTCTTTTGATTTCTTTCCCGATAGGCGCATTATATGGCGGAATTTCCGGCTATTTAGGAGGTAGGGTTGATAAAATTTTGATGAGGATAGCTGAAGCTATAATGTCTATTCCGAGTTTTTATCTTTTAATTATTTTATCTTCAATTCTTCCGTCTAATATGACTTCGAAAGAAAGATTTGCACTAATTACGGCTATACTTGCTTTTATTGGTTGGGCAGGTTTTTCAAGAGTTATAAGGGGTATGGTTTTATCGATTAAAAATGCGGATTATATCAAATCAATCGAGACAATAGGAGCAGGTAAATCACGAATCATTTTAAAGCATATATTGCCTCAAACATCAAGCTATATTATCATTGCAATTACTTTATCCGTACCCTCATATATACTTGCCGAATCAGGTTTGAGCTTTTTGGGGCTTGGAATCCAGCTGCCGGATGCAAGCTGGGGCAATATGCTTAGAGAAGCGCAGGAATTTGCCAATATAATATATAGACCCTGGCTTTTAACGCCCGGTTTTTTAATTTTTATTGCAGTTTTGTCATTTAATGTTTTAGGAGATAAGATAAGAGATATGCTTGATCCGAAGACTGTAAAGTAAAAGGAAATATTATGTTTGAAGTTGGAAGTTTAAATGAAAATATTATAATTTTATTTAGGATAACAATGGCGGTTATGCTTGCTTTTATTCCGGGTATAGAAAGAGAATTAACGGGAAAATTTGCCGGTCTCAGGACGCATATTTTGGTTTGTGTCGGCGCATGCGTTTTTACAATTTTATCTATATACGGTTTTAAAATGCATATAGCGGTTGATGTTATAGGTACAAATGATCCGGCACGTATCGCAGCGCAAGTAATAACCGGTATCGGTTTTATCGGTGCAGGTACTGTTATGCGCCATGGTACAAATGTTTCCGGAATTACAACTGCGGCTACCCTTTGGATGTGCGCAGCAATAGGAATGTCTTGCGGCTGCGGTGAGTATATGACGGCTATAATTGCTTCCTTGGCTACTTTAATTGTTCTTATTTTAATTAGAAGATTAGAAAAAAACGTTCTTTCAAAAAGAAAAATCTTCTATACAATTTATGAAATTTCAATCATTGCTTCGATAGAAGAGTGCGAATGTATTCAAAATATTATTGAAAACAATTTCCATAAAGTTTTTAAATTGAATAAAAAATTGATAAATCATAAAGAACTTCGTTTAAGTACCGTAGTTTCCACAAAAAAAGGTTTGAGTGAAATAAATGAATATTTTAAAAATATTTCATCCATAGAGTCAATCGAAATTCGGGAATATTATGAGTAAATTTAAAATTGTGAATTATATTTTAACTTTTTTAATGACAACGGTTATTGTTGTTGTATTGTGTTTTGGAATTGAATTAGAGTTATTATTCAGAAGTGAAAATAAAATAAATGCAGAAGAACTTTCCATGAAAAATCTTATAGAATTCTGTACAATTGAGCAACTTGAAAAAAGACTCCAAAAAGAACCGAATAACCATCTTATACACATTAAACTCGCAAAAATATATGAATCTTTGGGTGAATTAAAACAGGCTCAGCAGTATTATGAAAGTGCTTTAAAAGTTTCGTCAAGATCTGATTATTCTCTTTATTCGTATTCAATATTTTGCGCAAAAAACAATCTTTTTGCTCTAAGCGCTACCTTGGCTGAGGAACTTACGGGCAACAATAAGCTTACAATTGAATATAAAGCAAGGATATATGAAAAACTTGGAGACGCTTTTTTAAATGTTTCTCAAGCAGAAGCTGCAACTAAAGCATATCAGGTTGCATATAAATATGCTAAAAATATCGAATCTAAAAAAGATTTAATGGCTATTCAAAAAAAGTATTCAAATTCATACATAGAACTTGCTGACTATAATGTAAGTAAAGACAGAATTAAAGAAGCAATTTCAAACTTGAATAACTCAAATAAAATTTTTGAAAACGATCTTGCAAGCTATAAACTTGGTTTGATTTATTTAAATATTGATAAAGCCGAAGCGGAAAGATATTTTTCCAAGGTTTTTAAATCCAGTCCTTTTTTGGTTAACCCGTATATATATAATACGCTTTTGAGCTCTTTAATTCTTGATAATAAAATGCTGAATGAAAAATTCAAAGTTGACTATTATAATATTAAGCTTCAAAATCTTATAAAAAAATTAAAAAATATCTATATTTATAAAGGCGATTTTATAGTTGATTCTACAAATATTTATACTAAAAAGAAAATTTTTGACAAAGAATTAAACTACTATATTACATTTAATTTAAGAAATAATACCAACCAAAAAGTTGATTCGTTGTTTTTGCAACTTGAAATTTATATAAACAACAAAAAATATGTACTTAATAAAAAAATTGTCTCAAAAACAAATCAACTTGATTCTTTCAGCGTGCTTGAAAGTGTTAAAATGCGCTTACCGGATAATGTTCAATTTGTTGCGGTAGATAAAAGTAATGATGTAATTGTTAAATATTTTTTGAGAAAACAAAAAGAGTCTCCCTGGACACTTGTAAAAATTGATGCAATTGATTTTTAATACTGTACTTAATTATTTGCTTGTGTTATTTTAAAAATAGAAATTAATTAAAAGTTAAATTGGAGCACCATGAGAGTACACGAACTTGCAAAAGAATTAAACATAACATCTAAGGAACTTATTGAAAAAGCAAATGAAACATTGGGTTTGTCTTTGAAATCGCACAGTTCTACTGTCGGTGATGCGTATATTGATAGAATTAAAGCTTTATATAACAAACAAGATAAATCACAAATTAAACCTAAAGCTTTTGTGGTAAAGAAGCAAAAATTATCAGAACAAGAAGAAAAGCAACCTGAGCCAATACAAAAACCCGTGATTAAAACTGTTTCAAAACTGGAAATAGTAAGAAGTGCTCCAAAACAGCAAAAACCTCAAAAAAACAATATAAAACCAGCGGATGAAAAAAAATATTCACCGGACACAAAAGTTGAAAAAAAACCGGATCAAAAACCAAAAATTGAAAATTCAACAGATAAATTATCTTCTCTTCCTTCGATGACAAGGAAAAATTTTGCAAAAGCGCAACCTGAACAAAAGATCCCGGAGAAAAAACAAAAAGATATTAAAGAAAAAGAACAAAAAATTCAAAACCAACCCATAAAAAGACATATTATTCCTCAGGATATGTATAACAATCAATCGAGGAATGCAAAAAAGAAAAAAAGAGACCATGCTTATAACAATAAACAGGAAGAACAAGAAAGAATAAGCCTTGAAAAAACTGTTCAAAACAAGCATAAAAAACACACTCACCAAACAACTGTGGTTGAAGAAGTAACTTCAGTAGTAATCGACAGACCTATGACAGTCGGAGAACTTAGCGAAAAAATTAAAAAAACTCCGGCTGAGATAATTAAATTTTTAATGCTTGAAGGCATAATGGTCACGGTTAATGCACCGATTGATACCGAAACTTCTAAAAAAGTAGCAAAGAATTTCGGATTAGAAATTTTAGAAGAAGATCTTGAAGCTTTTATTGCACAAGAAGAAGAAAAAGAAGGCGTAAACAAGTATCTTGTTAATGCAAAACCTGAAGATATTGTTAAAAGGGCCCCCGTTGTAACGGTAATGGGCCATGTTGACCATGGAAAAACTACGCTTTTAGATTCAATTCGTGCTTCAAAACATAAAATTGTTCAAACGGAAGTTGGCGGTATTACCCAAAGTATTGGTGCGTATACTGTTTGGCTGGACAAAAAGAAAATTGTTTTTATTGATACTCCCGGTCATGAAGCGTTTACTCAAATGCGACTCAGAGGTGCACAATCAACGGATATCGCAGTATTAGTTGTTGCAGCTGATGATGGAGTTATGCCACAGACCATTGAATCAATATCGCATGCTAAATCTGCCGGAGTTCCGATTATTGTCGCAATAAATAAAATGGATAAGCAGGATGCAAACCCGGATAAAGTTTTACAAGAACTGACTGAACATGGTTTAGTACCTGAAAAGTGGGGCGGAGATACGATTTGTGTTCCGGTTTCAGCTCTTCAAAAGACGGGTATTGATGAACTTTTGGAATATATACTGTTGCTGGCTGATATGCAAGAACTGAAAGCTGTTGAAAAATGCCCTGCAACGGGAGTTATTATTGAAGCAAACTTAGACAAAGGAAAAGGTCCGGTTGCCACCATGCTTGTTCAAAACGGTACGCTGAAAGTTGGTGATTCAATTGTAGCAGGTACTGTAGGCGGAAAAGTAAGAGCATTATTGGATGATTCCGGCCGACGTGTAAGAACTGCAGGACCTTCTACTCCTGTTGAAATTCTTGGGTTAAATGAAGTTCCTCAAGCAGGCGATATTTTTGAAGCGGTTGCAAACGAAAAGTTGATGAAATCTATTGTTCAGGAAAGAAAACAAAAAGAGCGCTCAACAAGGCTTGAAGCCATGACTGCAGCTCATGTTCAAAAGGAAGCAATGGCACAAGACAACCAAGTTACTAATTTGAATCTCATAATTAAAGCCAATACAAATGGTTCGGCTGAAGCTGTATCTCATGCAATACAGAATGTAAAATCTCTTAAGGTTGTTCCAAAAATTGTCCATGTCGGTGTGGGCGATATTTCTGAGGCGGATGTTATGCTTGCAAGTGCTTCGGGTGCTATTATACTAGGTTTTAGCGTAAAAGAAGACTCTAATGCTTTGTTATCAGCTCAAAAAGAAGGCGTAAAAATTAAAAAATACGATATAATTTATCAGGTTTTAGAAGATATTGAAAAGACTATGCTGTCTTTATTGTCGCCTGAAATTGAAGATGTTGAACTGGGTAAAGCTGAAGTAAGAGCCGTATTTACCATAGGAAAAACAACTAAAATCGCAGGATGTTATGTTCTTGAAGGTAAAATAGTCCGTTCTAAAACAGCAAGATTGCTTAGAGACGGAATTGAAATTTTTAAAGGCGAAATTGATCAATTAAAACGCTTTAAAGACGATGTCAAAGAAGTAAAAGAAGGATTTGAATGCGGTATATCGTTTTCTAAATTTAATGATATTAAAGAAGGCGATATAATCGAAGTTTCCACAACAAAAGAAGTTGAACCCCAGACGCTTGTATAGGAATTAAAATGTCATTAAGAAATGAAAGAGTAAGAAAAGCTTTAATGAGGGAAATATCTGATATTATTTTCCGTGAAATCAAAGATCCTCAAATCTGTGCTATGGTATCAATTACAGATGTTGATGTTTCTTCGGACAATTCTGCTGCACGGGTTTTTTACAGTGTTTTTGGAGATGAAATTGCAAAAGAGAAAACATCAAAAGCACTTGAAAGACACACAGGACAAATCCGCCATGAGGTTGGAAAAAGAATAAGGCTCAGAAAAACACCTTCCCTTCTTTTTATCCCGGATGATTCTCTGGAACATGGCGCTAAAATGACTGAATTAATAAATAAAATTCAACGTGGCGAGATTTAATGTATTTTCTAAATATCAATAAACCGAAAGGAATGAGCTCTTTTGATGTTGTAAAAACATTAAGAAAAAAGCTTTCCATAAAGCAAATAGGACACTCCGGTACACTTGATCCTTTAGCAAGCGGTGTTTTGCAAATAGGTGTCGGAAATGCGACAAAACTTTTAAGTTACCTTCAAAGCGATAAAACCTACGTTGTAAAAATTAAATTTGGTTATGCATCTACAACTTTTGATGCTGAAGGCGATATAGAATTTGTTAAAAAGCCGGATTTTTCAAAAGAGAAATTAATGTCGGTTCTTAAAACTTTTCTGGGTAAAACTTGTCAAAAGCCTCCTGTTTACAGTGCTGTTAAAAAAAACGGTAAAAAACTCTGTGATATTGTAAGAAAAGACCCTGAGTTAAATATTGATATCCCAATTAGGGAAATTGAAATATATTCAATAGAATTGTTAGCTTTCTGTGGAGATATTGCTGAACTTGAACTTAAAGTAAAAAAAGGAACATATATCAGGTCTTTTGCCGATGACCTTGGTAAAAAATTAAACTGTGGCGCATATGTTTTAGAACTTAAAAGAATCCAAGCAGGGGGATTTAAAATATCGGATTCAAACTACCTTGATGATGAGGTGTATAAAAAAATAAGCCCGATTGATGTTCTTGATTACGATAAAGTTGAGCTTGATGACAGCCAGCTAAAAAGAATCTTAAACGGCAATTATATTCAATTTGAGGCTTTTTCCAAATCCGGAATAATATTATTAACAAAAAATAACAAACTTGTATCTGTTGCAAATTTGTCAGATAATTTAATAAAGCCTAAAAAAGTTTTTAGGGAGGAAATTGATGAACACTTTTTTTAAAACATTTTTTGTTTGTCTGTTTATAGCATTTGGTTTTTTGTCATATAAATATTTTTCCATGAAAGAACATTCGGATGATTTGTTTGTATCAAAAACAAGTACTGTTTTTGGGATACATGAAGATGTTGAAGATAAAACCGCTTTTACAAAAGAGCAAAAAGAGCATCTTAATGACAACATAAATCAAGAACAAATTGATAGTAAAAAGGAAACTAAGTCTGATAAAAAAGATGAAAAATATACTCACACTTGCTATTTTTATTCAAATAACGGTCAACTAATACCATTAAAGCGCCAATTGTCAGTTAAGCCTACAATTGAATCTCAAATTTCACTTCTTCTTAAAGGCCCTTTAATTTCTGAAACCAAAAAGGGTTATTACTCTGAAATTCCTGCTAACGTTGATTTAATATCCGTTAAAAGGATTGATAATAATGTTATTGTAAACCTATCGTCAAATTTCGGAAATGGTGGCGGTTCGCAAAGCATTGAAAACAGAGTAAAACAGCTTTCTAAAACCGTCAAAAGCATTGCTCCCGGTAAAAATGTTTATCTGTATATTAACGACAAAGAAGTTGAATATTTGGGCGGAGACGGCGTTTATATAAAGCAACCGCTTGAATGATTATATTGCAATCCAATTTTTGTTTTTTACTTTTTGATTGAATCTTTTATCATATATGTTTATTGAATAGTCTTTTAAACCTAAATATGCCGCCCAAAGTCCTTCGGAGTATGAAAGGTTTGAATTTAAAATAATTTTATGCTTGCAGTTTGTAAGAAAATAAAATTCTTCTCTCCAGTCTAAAAAATTTATAAATTCAATATCTATATACTTTTTAATCTTTAAATCCGGGTTTTTTTTAGTAAATATAAAAAGCATAGGTTTTTTTACATATTTGTTTATTCTGACTTGTGCTCTATTTATAAAATCAAAGTCTATATTCTCATCATTTTTGTCAATGTAAAGACCGATTGAGTTTGACTGTGTGATTTTTTCCAAAATATCATAGCTGATAATAAAATCTTTTTTACTAAAAAACAGGCTATGTCTGATATCATCCGAAATATATTTTAAATCATCTATTTTAAAATTAGTTAAATTTAAAAACGAATTTTTCTTCTTTTTGTTTATTCTTTTTCTAAAATCTTTATATAAGAAATGTTTTTTCCTGTTAAAAAAGCTCCTTTTTTGAAGGCTATTTACTCTTGGAAGTGATATATAGTTTAAATTGAGATTAAAATTTTCCATTGTTTTTTCAAAAGTATCTCTTTGTTTAGGATTGTTTATATAACAACACTTCAAGTTTGAATTTTCTTCCAAAATTTTTCCGTATGCATAGTTTGAAAGGTTATGCGCAAAATTGTCTTGATATTCAATTATAACTACATTTTCATCTTTCATAATTCTTAAACCACAATAAAAATTAATCATATGTATGATTTACATTTAAGCGTATCACAAATATTCTAATAATAAATATAAAGAATATATAAATATTTGAGGAAATAATGAAAAAATTTTTGTCTTTTTTTATGATTTTGTTATTTGGAGTTTTAACAAGCGCTTGTGTTAATACTTTTGCTGTCCATGAATTAAATCAAATAGCAATTGATTATATGCAAAAAGGAGACATTCAATCTGCAATTTCCAGATTTGAATCTTCTATTGACCTGGATGATTCAATTTATGAATCAAGATACAACTTAGCAGTTGCTTATGTCCAAATAGGAGAATGCGAAAAAGCTCAAAAGCACATTGAAGCCGCTTCTAAATTAGCAAAAGACGAACCTGCGGTATACTATACACTTGGTGTTGTAAATAATTGTCTTGCAGACAGAATTTATGAAAAAAAATTGCCTAACGGTGAAATTGAAACAATTGAATACAAAGACCTTACCCAAAATTATACAATGGCTAAACAATATATAGAATACTTAAAAAAAGCTAATGACAGCTTTAATCAGTATGTAAATCTTGTTCCGAATGCAGAAGATTCAAAAGATGTTCTAAATGTAATAAGCAAAAATAACGAACTAATAGCAAATAAACAGTCAGAAATTCAATAAATGGAAATTATTTTAAAACCTCCAAGCTCGCCTGTGGCGTTTTCATTTTTAAATTTTGAAATCAGATGGTACGGTATCATTATGGCGATTTCTATGCTTGTTTGCGTTTTTTGCCTGTATAGATATTTTAAAAAAAGATTTGATGTTAAATTTGCAGACAATTTTCTTGATTTTTCACCTGTGATTATTTTTGTATCACTCATTGGAGCAAGGTTTTTTTATATTTTAGGGAATTTGAGCTTCTATATAAAAAACCCGACTGAAATTTTAGCTTTTCACCATGGGGGATTGTCTATTTGGGGTGCTTTGTTTTTCGGAATAGTGATTATTTATATTATTTCTCAAAAAACAAATATTTCTTTTTTAAAGTTTGCCGATGCATTTGCAGTTTTTATGCCTTTGGCTCAAGCAATTGGGAGATGGGGAAACTATTTTAATCAAGAAGCATACGGTCACCCGAGCGAAGGGTTTTTAAAACTATATGTTGATATACCCTACAGATATAAAGGCTATAGCGATTTTGAATATTTTCATCCGGCTTTTTTGTATGAAAGCATTTTGGATTTTATACTTTTTGTTTTTCTTTTTTATTTTTCTTCAAAAAGAAAGCTGAAACCTGGTTATCTGTCTTGTTTTTATATTTTTTCCTATTCCTTAATTCGTATAGTAGTAGAATCGTTCAGGATAGATAGTGTTTTAAATATCTTTTCTGTTCCTGTTGCAGTTATTTTATCTTTTTTGGGAATAATTTTTTCTTTTATACTTTTTATTTTGATAAAAAATAAAAAAGTAATGTAGGATATACATTACTTTTTTATGTATTTAAAGTTTATTTTTCAATTAAAGTCTCACCGCTCATTTCTTTTGGTTTTTTAATATTTAAAATATCCAAAATTGTGGGAGCAATATCACAAAGAGCACCTTTGTTTTTAAGTTTGTATTTATCATTTGATACTACAATAAAAGGCACAACATTTGTCGTGTGCGCTGTTTGAGGTGCGTTTGTTTGTTCGTTAAACATCCATTCTGCATTTCCATGGTCTGCGGTTATAATCATCGTAATATTGTTTTCAAGAGCCTTATTTGCAATTTTTCCGATGCATTTGTCAACTGCCTCGCAAGCCTTAACGGCAGCATCCATAACGCCTGTGTGACCTACCATATCTGGATTTGCAAAATTAACCAGAATAAAGCCGTAGTCTTTATTGTCTATTGCGTTTAAAACATTATCGCAAACTTCATAAGCACTCATTTCGGGTTTAAGATCGTATGTAGCAACTTTTGGTGAATTTACGAGTGCTCTTGTTTCTAATCTTCCGGACTTTTCAACCCCTCCGTTAAAAAAGAAAGTAATATGGGCATATTTTTCAGTTTCTGCAGTTCTGAATTGCTTTATGTTATTTTCATCCAAAACATCTCCAAGAATATTTTCAAGACTTTGCGGCTTGAATGCAACCGGAACCGTAAAAGTCTCATCGTATTGAGTCATGCAAACGTAATATAAATTTTTAATTATTTTTTTACGCTCAAAACCGTCAAAGTTTTCATCATTAAATGCCCGGGTAATTTCTCTTGCCCTGTCCGGTCTAAAGTTAAAAAAGATTACAGAGTCGTTATCGTCTATTCTTTCTTTTGAAGTCACTGTCGGTTCTACAAATTCGTCTGTAATTTTGTTTTCATAAGAATTTAAAATAGCACTGTTTGAGTCGGGTTGGATTTTTCCTTCTCCTAAAGTTAAGCAATCATATGCCTTCTGAACTCTATCCCAGCGTTTATCTCTATCCATAGCCCAATATCTGCCTATGATTGAAGCAATTTTAGGAAGGTTGTATTTTCTAAGTTCATCTTCAATTTCTTTCAAATACTCAACAGCTGATTCAGGCGGTGTATCTCTTCCGTCTAAAAAAGCATGGACATACACTTTTTTTAGGTTGTTTTTTGCCATAAGTTCAATTAAAGCTTTCAGATGCTTCATCGAGCTGTGAACGCCGCCCGGAGAAACAAGTCCAAAAATATGCATTTTTGAATCAAATTTTTTAACGTGGTTTATTGCGTTAATTAATTCTTCATTATTAAAAAAATCACCCTCATCTATCGCTTTATTTATTCTGGTCAGTTCTTGATAAACAACTCTGCCTGCACCAATATTTAAATGTCCTACTTCGGAATTGCCCATTTGCCCTTCAGGCAGTCCGACATAGAGTCCGTCTGCATGGATTGAAAGGTTTGGATATTCTTTCATAAATTTATCAAAATTCGGAGTATTTGCGCTGTATACAGCATTATATTTTTTATCATCAGACAGCCCCCAGCCATCTAAAATACAAAGAAGTGTTCTTTTGTTATTTGTTGTTGTCATATGTTACCTCACATTAGTACAGCCAATTTATTTTATCACAGAAAAATTTTCACTAACAAGGTGGATTTTATTAAAATTTTTTTTGTATTAATATATTTTTGAAAATATCTTAAAGGAATATGTAATGAGATATTCAAAATACAATATTGTTATTATAGGAAGTGGTATTAGCGGTTTATTTCTCGCAAATAAGCTTGCACAGAGTAATAAATTTTCTGATGGTATTTTAATTGTTACAAAAGAAAACCTTTTTTCCGGCTCTTCTGCTTTGGCGCAAGGGGGAATAGTAAGTGTTATACCTGAAATTAATCCGGTTGATTCAATTGAATCTCACATAAAAGATACAATAAAAGCAGGCTGCGGTTTGAATGATATTAACACGGTTCAATTTGTGTCTTCAAACTCGTCCGGTGCAATACAAGATTTAATTAATTTTGGTGTCAAGTTTGACAGAAATGATAAAAAACAACTTAACTTCACACTGGAAGGCGCACATAGTTGTCCAAGAATTCTTCATTCCAACGGTGATTCAACGGGAAGAGTTATTGAACAGGCGCTTTGCAAATGTCTTGAAGATAAAAATAATGTTGAATTGTATGATAATACCATTGCTGTTGAACTTCTGATAGACGATGATAATACCGCTAAAGGCGTGGTTGTTTATAATCACCAAAGCAAATACTACGAAGCTATTTATGCCTCAAATATTGTAATTGCAACCGGTGGTATCGGACAGTTATATAAAAACACCACAAATCCTTCTGTCTCAACAGGAGATGGTATTGCATTAGCCTATAAGGCAGGATGTAAGTTAGAAAATATGGAATTTGTTCAGTTTCATCCAACAGCTCTTTATGTTAATTCTAAAGATACAATGCCTTTGATATCCGAATCTGCAAGAGGAGAGGGCGCTAAGTTGGTTAACTTGCAAGGTGAATATTTTGCCAAAAACTACCATCATCTGGCTGATCTTGCCCCAAGAGATATTGTTGCAAGAGCAATTAATAGTGAGATGACTGCAAAAGATGAAAAATATGTTAATCTTGATATTTCGCAAATTGGTATTGAAAAATTCAAAAAAAGATTTCCGACAATAACAGCACTTCTTGAGGAAAATAATATTGATATCAATTTGGGTTTAATTCCTGTAGTGCCTTCCGAACACTATTTTATGGGCGGAATTAAAGTTGACTTGTCTTCAAAAACAAGCATAAATAATTTGTATGCTGTTGGAGAATGCGCTTCAACCGGACTCCATGGAGCAAACAGGCTGGCTTCAAATTCCCTTTTAGAGTGTGTTGTGTTTGCTGGTGTTCTTGCAAAGAAATTGTCCGCTTTAAATACCGAACCTCCTAAAAAACATGGCTTTAAAGTTAAACGGATTCTTGACAAGTATTCAAATTCCAATGACGATTTTGTAGACAATTGTGATGTTTGTGAAAAGTTATTTGAAAAATTAAAATGTACAATGACAGAAAATGTTGGCATAATAAGAACAAAAGAATCTCTGGATAAAGCCGGTCTGGATATTATACAAATTGAAAAAGAATTAAATAAAGCAAAAATCAATGATTCAAAACCGAAATATGAACTAAAAAATGCTCTTGTTGTTTCAAGGCTTATTGTTGATGCTGCTTTAAGAAGAGAAAATTCTATAGGCGCACACTATAGAGCCGATTGTATCGAAAATATTACAAGTGATGAAAGAAAAGATAACTATGAAGACAAAGTATTGGCTAAATAATTTTGCTATAGATGATTTTATTGTAAGCGCTCTAAAAGAAGATATGTATTACGGCGATATAACGACTGATGCAATTTGTGCCGTGATTGACTCTAAAGTTTTTGAAGTATTCCTTACGTCAAGATCGGATGGAATTTTCTGTGGAAGGCCGGTATTTGAACGGGTTTTTAAAATTTTAGCGGATGATAAAGTTAAATTGGAATTTTATTTTGATGACGGTGATAAAATTTTAAAAGGTGATAAAATTGCTAAAATTTCGGGTGATGCAAGGCAAATTTTAAGCGGGGAAAGACTTGCACTAAATTTTGTGCAAAAAATGTCCGGTATAGCCACTTATACTCGTAAATTTCAGGAAAAAATTGAAAAATATAATGTAAACATTGTAGATACACGAAAGAACACACCAAATTTCAGACTCTTTGAAAAATATTCCGTTAAAGTGGGCTCAAATCGCCTGCATAGGTTTAATCTTTCGGATTGTGTTATGTTAAAAGATAATCATATTGCTCTTTATAACGGCTCTATAGAAAAAACCGTTGAGGCTGTAAGGAGTCAAATTTCCCATACACACAAAATTGAGGTTGAATGCGATACAAAAGAGCAGGTACTGGCTGCTATCAAAGCCAAAGCTGATATCATAATGCTTGACAACATGGATATTGATGAAATGGCAGAATGCTGTAAGATTATTGACAAAAAAGCGCTTGTCGAAGCTTCGGGGTGTGTTAATTTAGACAATGTGGAAGAAATTGCAAAAATCGGAGTAGATGTTATTTCAACAAGTGCTATTGTAACCAAAGCTCCCACTTTGGATTTAGCCTTTGATTATTTATTGTAGTTTAGGTAAAATATGCAAGTTTGAAAAACTCGATTGTTTCGGCTAATGCTTCGTATATTGGTGTTGTAAGCAGAAGTTTTTCGTGTTTTAAATCAGGTTTATAACAAGGTGTATATATATCTTGATTTATTATGTTAATTTTAGAATCTGATTTTAAATATTTACATATAAATCTTGCGATATCTGATTTCAAATACAAATCTTTTGACATAATATCAAGATAAAAGTCATCAAAATATGAATCTTTAATTTTCCCCAGGGAAGAAATTATGTCTTTAGAATAAGAATAGTAGTGTTTTTTGTCAAAATTGATTGTTATATCTTTCCCGTTTTTTGCATTTATAATTGTTTCAACTATAAATCTTTTGTCATTTTTTAAAAGGTTCTCCCCAAAAACATTATCTAATCGGATAAACTTAATATCTACTTTGTTTGATATAAGCTTTGCGATATTTTCAATAAATCGTAATGTATCAAACCAGTCAAAAAAGGGTGAATTTAAACTGTTATAGTCAAGGTATTGCGTAAATAAAACAAGTTTTGAGCCGTTCAATTTGGTCAGATTGATGAGGTTTTTTGCAATTTCTATCTGCTCAAAGAGAAATTCATATCTGTTGTCGAAGTACCTATCCATACAGCCGCATCCTGCAAGGTTGAAAATGTAGTCAACTTTAAGATTAATATCGGAAGTTAAATTTTGCTCTATAAGGTTAAATCTGTCTGATTTTAGTGCAAAATAAAGGTTTGATACATTAGACGAGCTAAAATTGTCTATTCCGTAGACATAATTATTTGAATCTGATAGAAAATAATTGACTAAATTTGAGCCTAAAAAACCGCTTGCTCCGCATACCAAAATTTTATCCATAAAAATATTTTATAGTTATTAAATTTCATTGTAAAGACTTAATATTTGATTGCTTTTATAATTGATGGAATTTCTGAAGCTAAAAAGTCATTTTTATTAGTGTTTTTCATAATAAAATCGTTTAATATAGATGCAAATTTAGCTTTTTTATATTCTCCGAAACCATATTTTTTAAATATCAACTCAAGATTATGCACATTTGAAGACTCTGTAAAATCATTTTGGCAGCAGTTGATTTCACTCGGATGGTCTGAATTTATAGCTTTTAGTAAAATTTCCTTTGGTATTAAATCTTCAAATTCGCCGGAATTTAATATATAAAGTCTGTCTATATTTCTTAGTTTTGAGCTAAATATTTCTTTCATTGAAAGTGCATCTTTATCTAAAAGAATAAAAAAGGGTATTTTCACATATTCAATCATCTGCCAGTACTTTCTTGCAACCCGGTTTTTACCGCCGCAAGGAAGAACTGATACACCTGATTTATCAAGGTCAAAATCAAACAGTGAAAAAACTGTTTTTAAAAGAGTGAATTCTGTTAACCCTTCGCACAACAGGATTTTTTCAACAGGATACAAAAGTGAAAATTTTTTTCTTAGAATTTCAATTTCTTCACGACTATCGTTAATTTTTTTTAACCAAATTAAGTTTTTAATATTTAAAGAAGAATCTGAAATTAAATTTAACGCTCCTGAAATGTTTATCTCGGATGATAGGTATTGTTCAGATAATCTGTTCGGGTAAAAATATTTATTTTCGAGCTTTTGCAGTATATCGTTTATATAAAAGTCATTGTTTGTCAATTTCAATGATGAGTTGAAAATTTCACATGCTATTTTAATCTTATCATCCAAAGAAAAGCTTTTATCGGAAGAGATTAGAAATTTATTTATTATGTCATCAAATACTCTTTTATAGCGAATACACGCCGGCTCAAACCTTGTGAGCCTGTCTAAAATTGTTGGAAAGTAATCTTTTGGTATTTTTTTAAATTTCATATCAAAAAAATACAATAATAAAATTGTTATATCAACTAAACTATTACTTTCTTGCAGTCAACAGTGAACCTGCAAGACTTACACAAGAACCCAAAACGGCGCTCACTAAAGCGCATTTGCTTACGGTTTTAAATGCGCCTTTAAAAAAGTCTTTTTTAAGATTGTTTGCCTTGATGTATTTTGAATTTTTAAAGTAGTCGCCCACGCTAAAAACGCTTTGAAGCCCTGCGCCTAAAATTGCACTTCCGACTGCAGATTTTTTGGCATTACTCATTGCCTGTTTTTTGTTAGAATTTGTTGAAGAAGCGGAAACAGCTGTAATCATATTACCTCCTTTTGTATATATAATACTTGTAAATAAAAAAAATTGCTATAAAAGTACACAAAACTTATAAGTGTATTCTTGACATTTAATTATTAAGTAGTATCATTTAAATAGAGATTTTTTTCACGAAAAAGGAGAACAGAATATGACAGCTACAGAAGAAATTAAAAAAACTGAGCTTGTTGAAACGGCCGAGCAACTTGAAGATTTAGTTGACAGAGTAGTCGCAGCGCAAAAAGAGTATGCTACTTTTTCTCAAGAACAAGTAGATAAAATTTTTAAAGCAGCAGCAACTGCAGCCGACAAAGCAAGAATTCCTCTTGCAAAAATGGCAAGAGAAGAATCCGGTATGGGTATTGTTGAAGATAAAGTAATTAAAAATCACTTTGCTTCAGAATATATTTACAATAAACACAAAAATACTAAAACTTGTGGCGTAATTGAAGAAGACAAGCCAAACGGCATTAAAATTGTTGCTGAACCGTTGGGTGTTTTAGCAGGTATTGTTCCTACCACAAACCCGACTTCAACTGCAATATTTAAATCATTAATTGCTTTAAAAACAAGAAACGGTATCATTTTTTCACCACACCCGAGAGCAAAAAAATGTACCATAGAAGCTGCAAAAATTGTTCTTGAAGCAGCAGTTAAAGCAGGTGCACCAAAGGATATTATCGGTTGGATTGATGTTCCTTCAATTGAATTATCAGGCCAACTTATGAAACACAAAAAAATTGCCTGCATTCTTGCAACTGGTGGTCCGGGAATGGTAAATGCCGCATATTCTTCGGGTAATCCGGCTGTTGGCGTTGGTCCGGGTAATACTTCGGTTGTAATTGATGAAACCGCTGATATTAAAATGGCTGTTTCTTCGATTTTGATGTCTAAAACATTTGATAATGGTATGATTTGTGCTTCGGAACAATCAGTTGTTATTGTTGATTCTGTTTATGAAGAAGTCAAAAAGGAATTTGCTTATCGTGGCGCTTATATTATGAATCAGGAAGAAATGCAAAAATTAATCGATCTTCCGTTTATTGATCCTGCCAGAGGTACAGCTCATCCTAAAATTGTAGGCCAATCGGCTCATACAATTGCTCAATTGGCAGGTTTTGAAATTCCGGAAAATGCAAAAGTTTTAATTGGACCAAGAGATGTCTTGGATTGGGCTGATCCTTTTTCAAGAGAAAAATTATCTCCAATTTTAGCTATGTATAAAGCGGAAAGTTTTGAACAAGCTGCAGATATGGCATATACTCTTGTGTCTAAAGGCGGTGCCGGACATACTTCTGTTTTGTATACAGACGAAAGGAAACACGACAGAATCGATGCTTACGCTAAAAAGATGCCTTCTTGCAGAGTATTAATCAATCAACCTTCAAGCCAAGGCGGTATTGGTGATCTTTATAACTTCCGCTTAGAACCATCCTTAACTTTAGGATGCGGTTCTTGGGGTAAAAATTCTGTTTCGGGTAATGTTGGTGTCAGAGACTTGTTGAACTACAAGAGAGTTGCTGAAAGGAGAGAAAACATGCTCTGGTTTAAAGTTCCTCAAAAAGTATATTTCAAACGTGGCGCTACGGATTTAGCTTTGCGTGAATTGCAAGGAAGAAAAAAAGCATTTATTGTTACTGACAGATTCTTATTTAATTCAGGCGCTGCAAACGGTATAATTAAAGTTCTGGATGAAATCGGAATTGACCATGAAGTATTCTTTGATGTTAAACCGGACCCAACCCTATCTACAATAGAAGAAGCATATTCAATTATGAAACCGTTTGAACCGGATGTAATTATTGCTCTTGGCGGCGGATCTCCAATGGATGCAGCTAAAATTCTTTGGTTAAAATACGAACAACCAGACACTGTATTTGAAGATATTGCAATGAGATTTATGGATATCAGAAAAAGAATTTGCCAATTACCTGAATTAGGTAAAAAGGCTCTTATGGTTGCAATACCTACAACATCCGGTACAGGTTCTGAAGTTACACCATTCTCTATCATTACAGATGATAAATCCGGCGTTAAATACGCTATTGCCGATTACGCTTTAACTCCTTCAATGGCAATTGTTGACCCTGATTTTGTTGATGGTATGCCAAAAGGATTAACTGCAGCTTCAGGAATTGATGCCCTGGTTCATGCTATTGAAGCTTATGTTTCTTGTATGGCTACTAATTTTACTAATTCCAATGCTCTTGAAGCAGTAAAATTAGTATTTAAATACTTGAGCCGTTCATACCATGAAGGGGCTAATGATCCTATTGCAAGAGAAAAAATGCACTATGCTGCAACAATAGCTGCAATGGCATTCGCTAATTCATTCCTGGGTCTTTGCCACTCTATGGCTCACAAATTAGGCGCAATGTTCCATATCCCCCACGGTGTAGCTAACGCACTTTTAATCAGACAAGTAATTAAATACAATGCTACTGATTGTCCTAAAAAACAAGCAACATTCCCACAATACAAATTCCCTTGCGCTCTTGAAAGATACGCTCAAATTGCGGATGAATTAAAGCTTGGCGGAACAACCAACGAAGAAAAAACACAACTTCTATTAAAAGCAATTGATGAACTTATGAAAGATATCGAACTTCCAAATTCAATTAAAGACTTTGGCGTATCCGAAGAAGATTTCTACAATAAACTGGATGAAATGGTTGAATTAGCATTTGACGACCAATGCACAGGTGCAAACCCTGTATATCCTATAATGGAAGATATGAAACAACTATACATTGATGCATTCAATGGTGTTGTATAACTTACAATATAAACGGGGCTTTATGCCCCGTTTTTTGGTATAAAATTGCTTATGAAAAATTCACTTTCTCAAAGAACAATTAACCGTTTAACTCAATACCATAGCATACTTAGGGATTATGTTAAAAAAGATGTTAAAAACATAACCTCGGCTCAAATATCTAATCTTTTAGATATAGATGAAACTCAAGTAAGAAAGGACTTAAAAAGCATTAACTGTAAAGGTAAATGCAAAGTTGGATATAATACACTTGAGCTTAAAGATACAATTGAAAGCGTACTTGATTATAAAATTATAAAAAAAGCTTTTGTAATTGGAGCCGGAAACTTGGGGGTAGCATTATCTAAGTATTCTAAATTCAGTGAATTTGGACTTGAAATTGTTGCACTCTTTGATATCGACAAGGATAAAATCAATAAATCTGTTGAAAACAAAAAAATATACCCTCTGGATAAAATCAAACAAATAATAGATGAAACCGGTGTTAATATTGCAATCTTAACAACCCCAAATAAAGTAGCCCAAGATGTTGCTCAGTATATTACAAAAGCAGGAATAAAATATATTTGGAATTTTGCTCCAAGTATTCTTGTTTGTCCTAATGACGTTAAGGTTTGGAATGAAAATTTAATTGGTAGCTTTTTACAATTTTGTGCAATTGAAAATATAACGTAATTGTGCAAAGTTTTTTTAAAATTTAGCTACAAAATTAGTAAATTTCTTGCAAAAAATTATTTTCACAAATATTGTATTTATAACATAAATTTTTCGAGGTTTTGCTTGAAGTAAAAAATAATATACAAAAAATTATTAAAATTTGTAAATGCTTTTTATATACCCCTTGTCAAATAATATTTTTGATATATTATAAATAATGCACCCCAAAACTAGTAATAAATTTTTATAAAAAAACCGAATTTGAAATATATCAAAAACGGTTATGTATAAAGTCTTGTATCGTTAGTAAATCTTAAAGCCCGAATATTTTGGGCTTTTTTTTATGCAATAAACAATTATATTTTACTACATATTTAAAAGTTTTAAATACTCTTTTTGAACTAATTATCAGTGTTTGCGCTTGTTTTGATGCAGTCAAATCCCAGCTTTTTCCAAATTGTATATCCGCCCATAAGAATCATTACAGGGTAATTTTCTTCGCTCATCTTTATAGCAGCTTTTAGGGCAAGTTTGCAAAAAGAGCTGTAGCAATACACTATGTTTAGTTTATCTTTTTCCAGCATGTTTTTATGATCATCAAAGCTTTCAATTGGAATGTGTATTGCAAAAGGAATGTGGCCTTCAATATAGTCGTCATAGTTTCTGACATCGATAATATTTATCTCTTCAATACTGCTTTCAATTTTTCTTTTTAGTTCAAACGGACTTTCCGAAAAAGAATTTTCATTTTTGAAAAAGTCGAGTGCTTTTTTTGAATCAAATTTTTCTTTATTTTTCATTTTTGTTCTCCTGTATGTATCGTATCGATTGGTAGCTATAATATTTATTGTATTCTAATATCAAACGATTCGATTGGTAGTCATAATATTCGTTTGATTTTTATCGTTTCGATTGGTATTGATAAAATTATACAATTCCTTCACGAATAGCTTTCACTGCTGCTTGTGTTCTGTCATCTACAACAAGCTTTTGTATAATATTGCACACATGTGCTTTTGATGTATGCTCGGATATATTTAATTCCCGTGCTATTTGCTGGTTTGACTTTCCGTCTACAACTAGCTTTAAAACCTCATATTCTCTTGCAGTTAAATTTGCATGAGTAGATTTAAAACTTGATCTGCTTACTTGTGTCGTTGGTACTACATTTGGATTCAATTCCCGCAGAATTTGTACAACTTTTTTATCTATCCACATTGCCCCTGATGATATTGATTTTACAATCATATCGAGAAATTCTGCATTAATATCTTTTAAAATATATCCATATATACCCATTTTCATGGCTTTATTTACTACGTGTTCATTTAAGTGCGATGTCAGTATAACAAATTTTACATTAGGCTTTTGTGATAACACTTTTTCAATCAAATCAAGTCCGTTTATATCTCCTAATTCTAAATCAACCAAAACAACATCCGGGTTTTGGGCAAGGATTTTGTTTATACCTTCTTTTCCGCTTGATGCCTCAGCAACAACATAAACGCCTTCTTTATTTTCAAATAATGATTTTATGCCGCAACGAAAAAGTTTGTGGTCGTCAACAAGCATAAGTCTGACAGACTTTTCGCATCTTTTTTCATTTATACAATTTTCCATGGTAGCTTCTCCTTTAGTTTACGTTATAGATTAGCAACTGAAATTTTGCATTTCATTCACTGAATACAAATTTTTTTGGTTAATTATTGTACGCATTTAAACTTGAATTACCATTTAAAGAAAGATTTATTAATATCCCTATAACTTAGTAAGAGTTTAAAGCCTGTTGTTACATAATATACATTAGCTAAACGACTAAAAACGACATGTCGAATCGAAAGAAAAGGAGAAAAAAAATGAAATTTAAAATCGGAGATATTGTAAAAAGAAAGCGCAATGAAGATTTAAAATTTAAAATCACTAGTATGTATTATGAAGATTCTGAAAATCTTGTAATCAAAATTTTAAGTATACCGGACGAAGAAATATCAGAAGAATGTTATCCGGAACAGTTAGAAAAGATTTAAAATATGTAATGAAAAACTAAAACAAAAAATAAAATTATAGAAAAGGAGAAAAAATGAAAGGTATTAAAAATTTTAAACTAAAAAATCAAATTATTGATGAATTATTTAATTATGATGATCTTCTAAAAATAAACAAGAAAAATTATAGAGATATAAAAATTAAACATTTAAAAAATAAATTTATGAATTGTTTACATTACTTAAAAGAGATAATTGACGATTACAAACAGTTAATAAATATGACTGAATACTGGGAAAATGGAGAATGTTACAAATTTGACTTTGATTCCTGGAACACAATTAAAAAAGCAAATGGAAAGTTAACAAGATATTACAATGATTTATTAAAAATTTGCAAAGATATAAGACTAAATTTAACAGAACAAAAAAAGGAGGAAAAAAAATGAAAATTAAATTTGAAACAATTATAAAAATTATTGAAATAGTATACGAAGTTTTAAAATTCATACAAACAAAATTTGGAGGAAACAATGACAATGACAATGATAAATAAAAAAAAAGACTTAGTATTTAAAAATAAATACAGTCAAATGGGGAGAAAAGAAGAATTTGACCTGGATTATAGCAAAGAAGATATGACCGACCAAAGCCAAGCCATTAATGGTTCAATAACAGAAATGGCAAAAAAATACGGAATTGATGCAATTATTGCAAAAGCTGAACAAATGCAAGTGAATGATTCAATAAAAGACCAATTATATGGAAATGATTATACATTAATGTTTAATTCAACAGAAGAATTACTAAATACTAAAAAAAGAATAAAAGGATTATTTGAATCAATACCGGCAAGAATTAGAAAAGAGGTATTTAACGACGATATAGCAGAATTCTTAAATGGATATACAACAAATGATATAAATAAATTAAAAGCACTAAATAAGATTGGTATAGTTTCTGATACTCAAATAAAAAATATTGAAGATTATAACAAACAAAAACAACAAGAAATAAATGAACAAATAACAAAACAAAAATTTATTAAAGAATTAGAAGCAAAACAAGGAGATATATATGAACAATTTAAAAAAACTGGCAATATTAGTATTAATTTTAATACGAACAACTCCGGAAATAGTGAAAGTGTACAAAACAATATATAAAAATTATATACAAAAAGAAAAAGAAATAATGGAAAAAACAATAAAAATGTGTGAAGCGGACAAAGTTATAAAAACAAAATTTTATGAACCAAAAAAAGAATATAATGAAAAAATTAAAAAAAGATTTAAAGAACAATGGAGGAAATTAGGATATGAAAAGTATTAATATAGAGCGATTTTATAAAAGCTTCCCAACGTTGGAACATAAAAGAAACAGATTTCCATTTGAAAAATCAATAAATTGGAATATGAAAATGGGAGAAATAACACCAATTGCAGTAATAAGAACAGTGCCGGGGCAAACATACAATTTAGATTTATCAACAGTTATAAAAGTTGCACCATTATCAATAACACCAATGGACGACCTAGTGTTTAAGGTATTTGCTTTTTATAATCCAGATAGAAATACTTGGAAAAACTACAAATACTGGTTTGGTGAAAAACAAAACCCAGAAAACCCAGATTTAGAACCAACATATTTAGTGCCAAAAGTAAAAGCACCTGAAAATGGAGGATTTAAATATAATTCATTTTTTGACAATATAGGATGTCCGCCAGGTATACCAAACTATAAAATTGATGCGTTTTTATCAAGAACAGATAGACAAATATATAATACCTATTTTAGAAACCAAAGTTTGGAAAATCCTCTAAAAGTAAGCTTAGAAGATGGAGACGACGATGCAAACGAAAATATGGATTTAAGAAAAATTTGCAAACCTAGAGACTATTTTACACAAGCATTACCAACACAATCAGGAATAACTCCAGTAGAAATACCATTAGGAAGTGAAGCACCGGTTATCGGAACTGGGCAAGTTTTAGGATTACAAAACGGACATTATCAAAATGCAACATTAGTAAACTATCAATCCGGCAATTCACAATTTGGATTAGTAAATCAAACGGGAAGCGGACAGATGGCAGGTACAGCAATATCAACAAGTGCAGCAGTAGAACCATTGACAGGTATTGGTGTATCAGGTGATCCAAATAAATCCGGATTAATAGCAGATCTAACTAAAGCAATGGGAGCTCCACTAGAAGGATTGTATCAAGCAATTGCTTATAATACATTCCAGTATTTAACATCAAGAGGCGGAAATAGGTATTTTGAACATATATCTAATATATATGGGGTAGCAAATCCGGATGGAGTATTAGCACAACCTGAATTTTTAGGATCATTGAGTCAATTAGTTGATTTTGAAACAATAACACAAACATCATCTACAAATACGGAACCAACGCCATTAGGAAACAGAACAGCAAACGGATATGTTGAAAACTATGGCACATTAATTAATAAATCATTCGGTGAATTTGGATGGATTATTATATATGGAGTTGTAACACACTTTCCAAAATATCAACAAGGGGTTTCAAAGCTGATGCAAACAGATGATCCTTTAGACTTATTTAATCCAATATTCAATTTAATGGGAGATGAACCTATATACAGGAGTGAAATATATGTACAATCTGATAGTGTAGTAAATGAAGAAGGTACACCGGTAAACGATGAAGTCTTTGGATATGGAAAAAGAAACGCTAGATTAATATATCCTATAGATGAAGTACACGGAGAACAAAGAAGCAGTTATACACAATCACTAGATGCTTATCATTTTGCTGAAAACTTCTCAAATGTACCTAAATTAAACAAAGATTTTGACAAAGTAACTGATGAAACACTAAAAAGAGCATTAACTGTTACAGATGAAACTCAATTTATATGCAATACATTGATTACCGGTATAAACGATATTGAAGTACCGATTAACGCAATACCTCAACCAATACCAAACCTTGATACATTAGGAAAAGCATAATGATAAAAGAAATAAAAAAAGAACAAAAAATTGAAGGAGGAAAAAATGGCAAAAAATTTCTACAAAGCTAACAAAAAAAGCTTATCCATGCAACAAAATTTAAAATCATGGAACAAAGGAACGAAACAAAAATTGATTGCACAGCCTAGCAACATAATGGCTAAATCGACCAGAAATGGTCTAATATTAACATAATGGGATTTGTACAATCAATTAAGGGGAGATTTTCTCCCCTTTCATAAGGAGAAAAAATGTTTAATTTCACAAATATAGCAGATTCAGCAAAAAAAATATTTAATACCGGAAAAATAATAGAACAAGGTTTAGGAGGAATAATGGGATTATTCGGAGACTCAGCAAAAAAAGCAGCACAAAGACAATATCAATATAATTTGAAATTACAACAACAACAACAACAATGGAATGAATATATGTATAAAAATAGATACCAGATGCAGGTTCAAGACTTAAAATCTGCCGGTATTAATCCATTGTTTGGAATGGGACAAGCTCCAACGGTTACGTCCGGACTTAACAGCACAAGTATGGCTGATGATGTTGGACAACAGAATAATAAATTTCAACAAATTCTTTCATTGTTAAACTTTGGACAAGAATTATCAGCAAAAAGAGCACAAACAAAATTATTAGAAAACCAAGCAAATACAGAATCAATAAACACAAATTTAAAATCATTAGAAGTAATACAACAACAAATTAATAATTTAAAAGGTCAAAAAGACTTAAAATATTATGATAAAGAAAAATTAGCATACTTAAAAAATTTAGAATCGCAAACTTATAATAATATACAACAGGGACAAAACGCTATAACGGATTCTATATTAAAAGGAACTATGACAGCCAGACAAAAATTAGAAAATAAACCTCTAGAAAGATATGAAAAATGGATAAAAGAAAATCCAAAATTAGGAAACGCATTAGAAGGAATGAACAATGGAAAAGACATATTAACGACAGCAGTTGCCCTAATCGGAGGTGGAGCAATAGGACTAAGTGCACTAAAAAGAAAATTATTAAAAAGAAAAGTAGGATTTTAGCGCCTATCAAGCAATAAAAAAATAATAAGAATTAATAAAAAAGTTTCCATAAGGAGATTATATCAAAAAAATGTGTATAAATCCAGTAACAATTTTTGACAAAGAAAAAAGAGAAGAAATAAAAGTTCCATGTAGAAAATGCATATTATGCAGAAGAAAAAAATGCAGAGAATGGGCACTAAAGTTATATCACGAATCACAATATTATAATAAAATGTGCATGATTACATTAACTTTTAGGCCAAAATTCTTATTAACTCCAAAAATTAAAGAACTAAAAAAATACCATCAAAGAAAGAAAAATGACGGTACAATAGAAAAAATAACAGAAAAATACATAACAATGATAGGACCTCATTATATTAAAGACGTAAAAAAAACCGGTTGGCTTGTAACATTATTTATTAAAAAATTAAGAAAAGAACTAACAAAACAAAACATTTTTATATCATACTTTGCAGTAGGCGAACACGGATCGCAAAACACACATAGAGCACATTGGCATATATTAATATTTGGAATAGACAAAGAAACACTAAATTCAATAGAAATAGGAATGTCAAAAAAAAATAAATCAATATATTTTTCTCCATTTATAGATAAAATATGGAGCTATGATAATGTTAAAATTGGGATGCACACAATATCAGATGTTACATCAAAAACTATTAAATATGTGGCAAACTACACAATGAAAAAAATGTATGACAATAATAAAAAAGAATACCCGGTTGTAATGAGATGCAGTTCACATAACAAAATTGGAAAAAAATGGGCTAGAAAATACCATAAAGAACTCAGAAAAGGCTATTTATTAGACCAAGATGGTTTAAAATATCCAATACCGGAATCGTATTACAAAGAAATGATAAGATATCAAAATTTAACAATTAATGAAACAATGAATCAAACAGCATGTTTAATTGAAATGAACAAAGATGAACAAATTATTAAACTAAGAGAAGAAGGAATACTTAACAAAGAAGAACTTGAAAAAAAAGCAAAAAGATTAGAACTTAGATACAAAAAACAAGAAAGAGACACATTTTAAAAAAAAATAAAAATGGTGTCATTGGCGCTTATAATGACAAGAGAGCCTAAGCGCAATTTTTTGCTGTTTAGGTTAACTTGCCTGTTCAGTCCTGCGGACAGCGGTTTTTATTGCTAAAGCAATAAAAATTTAAATATAGGGCATTAGAATCAATTTTAAGGTTGACAAAAAAAATTTTATATAGTAGGATACTATCAAGAGTTTAAAGCCTGTTGTTACATAATATACATTATCATAACCAATCGATTCATATGGATATAGTACTGAAACCCTCAATATGTTTAAAGGCATATTTCTGTTAATACATAAAAAAATCATTGTACAATAACTTAAAAAAAGTTATAATTTTATTATGAACAAAAATATAAAATATGACGTTGTTATAATTGGTGGCGGAACATCAGGTTGTGCTTGCGCTTATATATGTGCAAAAAACAACTTAAAAACCCTTCTTGTAGAAAAAAATAGTTTCCTTGGGGGCTTGATGACAGGCGGTCTGGTTGTTCCTGTTATGAAGTCAAGTACGGATGAAATTAACACTAATTTTTACAAAGAACTGGTAAAAAAGGCTAAAAAGTATAAAGCTCAAATTACTTATGGAGATAAAAATGACGGCTGGTTCAATCCGGAGCTGTTAAAAATTGTTCTTGATGATATTTTATCGCAAAGCGTGATTATAAAGAATTTAGACATACTGTTTAACACAACAGTAAGTTCTGTTTTAAAAAGAAGTGATAATAATATTCAAGGTGTTATACTGAATTCTGATATGTTATCAATACCAATCGATGCGAAATATTTTGTCGATGCATCCGGCACAGCAGAATTTTCTATTTTATCCGGATGTACACTTTTGGATGATGAAAATAAATTACAACAAAACACTCTAAGATTTATTTTGGCAAATGTAAATATTGAAAAGTTTTGTAATTTTATATGTGATGTTGATATAAATAGGGATATTACCAATACCTATCGAAGCGACAGAGATACATTTAATGAATTGCATTTTACAACAGCAAGCACTTGGGATACAAATAAAAACTGGGCACTGGATAAATACTTAAAAAAAGGTGTTGAGCAGGGGCTATTGTTGGATGCTGACAGGGCTTACTTTCAAATTTTTTCCGTTGCAGGCGCTAAAGGAGAGGTAGTCTTTAATTGTCCCAGAATAAACAATTATAAAAACAATCCCTTTAAAGCTTCATTTGAGCTTATTGAAGCCAGAAAGGCAATATATCGTCTTTATAACTTTACAAAGGCAACATTTCCGGGCTTTGAAGACTCAATTATTGTTAATATCGCTCCTATTGTCGGCACAAGAGAGCTAAACAGGGTTAAAACCAAATATATATACTCTAAAGATGACCTGATATCTTCTAAAAGTTTTACCAATCCGGTTTTGAGAGCAAATTATTCTATAGATATACACGGAAAAGATAAAAACAGCTCAATTTTACAAAAAACATCTTCGTACGAGCTTCCAATAGAATCTCTGATGAGTTTTGATATTAATAATTTATTTGTAGTAGGGAAAATTTTAGGAGCGGATTTTGAATCGCAAAGTGCACTTAGAGTTCAAAAAAGCTGTATGTCAATGGGGGAAGCTGTTGCAAAATATATTAAATCTGTTATGTAGCTTTCAAAACATATACTCTGTTGTCATCCAGCGAATATTCAACTTCTTTTACATAATTGCCGTTGTTACCTTCAATGGTAATGAGTTTATTTTTTGTTGTACCCACGACAAAGCCAATGTGGTCAACTTTTCCGTCTTTTTCCCAGTCAAAAACAACGAGGTCTCCCTTTTTGGCATCTTTTGAATCTATTATTGCGCCGGCTTCTTTTGCTGCCTTGTAGACGCTGTGACTGCTACCATGGTGCTTTTTGTAGTATTCGGGCATATTTTTATATTGACCTGAATTTTTCAAAACATACAAAACAAACATTCCGCACCAAGCATTTTCACTGGCACTCCTTCCATCCGGCCAAAAAATATCCGCACTTCCGTCGTAGCCGTTGTAGCCAAGATATTTCTCAGCAAATTCAATTAATTTGTCACCTGTAATATTTGTAGAATAATCGTCTGTCAGTTCGTTTGTTTCGGTTTTATTAAGCTCTTCTTTAAGTTCATTTATATTTTCATTAGATGAAATTAATTCTGTTTTTGCGTTTTCAATTTTATCTTTTTTTGTACTGCTATATTCATCATTAGCGTCTTTATATCCGATTGCTAAAGACTCTAAATCCGGATATTTGGTTGCAATTTTGCTAATAAGTACATTCATTTGAGTTTTTAGTTTGGATAATTCCGACGCTATTGATTGGTTATTGTTTTCATAGTCAAGACCCTCAACAGTACCGTTTGCTTCCATGTAGCGGCTTTTGGCTTCTTCTTTTTCCTGTTTTGCTATGTTGATTTCTTTTTTAATTTCTGATATGAGTTCTTGTGCTTCGCTTGAATCTTCATCTAAAAGTATATCTAATTGTTCGTTTAAACAACTAAGTTTATAGTCTGCATTGATATAGTCTTGTTTTGCATCATTTGCCTGTGTTTTTGACGCTGCGTGGATTTTTTCCAAATTATAGTATTCTTCTTCTTTAATATCGATTTTTTCTTTTAAATTGTTTAGCTCTAATGCAAGGTTTGGGTCAATTTCATTCAACTTTTGATACAAAGCAACATATTTATTATCTGAATCTGTTTTTAGTTTTTTAATATCAGAATCTTTGTTTTCAATAATTGAATTAAATGTTACGGTTTTTTTATCGTAATCATCTTGGGCATTTGTTAAATCATTTTTTATATCTTCTTTTGTTCTGACACTATAATTATTATCATCTGTTAAGGCATTGTATGATGAATTAGAATAGTTGGCACTATTTTGAATATTTGCCTGAGTCTGGCTTTGATTTAAAGAAGGTTCATCGTTTGTATCAGTAGCTGATATATTATCAGATTCAACATCCTTTTTGAAATCTTCTATTAATGTTTCTATGCTTTTAATTTGACTGTCTCTTATATCAATATAGTTTTTATCAAGTTCACTGTATTTTTCGAGTTTAGAAATATATTTTTCAAAGCCGGACTTTAGTTTATCAATGTCTGAACTGATTTCAGGGTATGAGCTTGAAACTTCATCAAGGAAGTTTAAAATTTCACTGTTTAATTCACTTTGTACATTGTTTATATCAGTGAGTTCATCTTGTTTGTTATTGAGTAAATCTATCTGTTCTTTAAGCTGCCTCTTAGCTTCATCTGTGTTTTTTTCTATAATAGCTTTCTTTTCTTTATCTTTTTCATTTGCTTGTTCTTGTTCCAGGTTAACAATTGCAATTGTAAGATTTGAAATTACATCTTCGCTTTGCTTAATTTGATTTTCAAGATAGCTGATATCAGCTTGGCAATCGTTTTTTTTACTTGTATAATCGGAAATTTTGCTGCTGATATTATCCGCTATGCCGGGGTAGTCCCTGAATGCACTGAACCTTTTTAAAAGATTCGAATTGTCATTTTTAATTTCATCAGTCAATTCAACAAGTTCGCTTATATCATATTCATCTGATTCAATTTCGTTAATAATATTTTCTGTAAGTTCATATTGAAACTGACTGTATAAATCGCTGATTGAAAGACTATTTTCACCGTCGCTTTCGGTTAATTCTTGCCATTTTTCACTTAATTCTTTGCTTTCTTCTTTGCTTTTAATTTCAAAGTTAAAGAATTGCGCAATTGAATCGTCAAATTCTTCTTTGGAAATTTCACTTTTATCCCCGATATTGTAAATAGTTTGGCGCATAAATTCGCTCACGGCAGTATCAGTAGCCTTGGATTCATCAATTCCTAAAGCATTAAGATAATTTGTTATTTTTTTGTTTGTGTTTTGATTGTTTAAAATTTCCACTTTTAGACCTGATATGATTGGTATAATTTAAATATCGGCATTATTTGTAAAAATATAAAATATTTTTACAAAAATTAATATTATTTCTCTTATTTCCCGATGCAAAAATTATTAAAAATATTTTCAAGAATTTTATCCCCTAAAACTTCACCCGTAATCTCATCAAGCGAAATTAAAGCAGCCTTCAAATCCATTGCATATAAATCTGCAAGATCTTGCATTTTTGACGTTTCAATAACGTTTAAAAGAGCTTCTTTTGCTCTTAAAAGGCAAGTTTGCTGTCTTTTGTTTGTCGTATAATCTGATTCAAGCGGGGTCATCTCTTTTATGACAGAAACAATTTTCTCTTTTAATTTATCAATTCCAAAACCGGTTTTTGAGCTGATTTCAATAGCGTCACTGTTAGGTTTATTGAAATTAATATCAGCTTTTGTTTTTATGTATAATATTTTTTTGTCTGATGCAAGCTCAATAAGATTTTTTTCTATCTCTCCGGATGAATTTTCAAACAAAAACATTACTATGTCTGAATTTTTAATTGCGTCGATTGAATTATCAATACCTATTTTTTCTACCTCGTCAACGTTTTGTTTGTCTCTAATTCCTGCAGTATCTATAAAATTTATTAAATAGCCTTCAAGATTGAGCGCTTCTTTGATTGTATCTCTTGTTGTCCCTTCGACTGAAGTTACAATCGCTCTTGTATAGTTTAAAAGTGCGTTAAATAAAGAGCTTTTGCCAACATTTGGACGTCCTATCAAACAGCAGTTAAAGCCGTCTCTTATAAAATCGTGGCTTTTTGCAGCTTTCAATATATTATCTATTTCAAGAATTTTATCGTTACATATCGAAACGATATCTTTAGCATCGGTTTCACTCACATCCTCAGGAAAATCTATTGATGCTATAACTTTTGAATATAGTTCAATTAAATCTTTTTTAATTGAATTAATTTTATTTTTTAAATATCCACCAAGATTATTCAGCGCACTTTGTGCAGACTTGATGCTTTTTGATTGAATAATGTCTGCAACTGCTTCTGCTTGTGATAAATCTATTCTTTTATTTAAGAAAGCTCTTTTGGTGAATTCCCCTCTTAAAGCAGGTCTGGCACCATTTTTAATTATGAGCTCCATTATTGCATTTAATATTTGCGGGTTTCCGTGTGTTTGTATTTCAATGACGTCTTCTCCGGTATAGCTGTGGGGGGATACAAAAGGCAAGAGAATCACTTCATCCAGTCTTTTTTTGTCTGAATCAAGTATATAGCCGTAGTTTATCGCTCTTTTAATAAAATTCTTAGAAAAAATTTTATTTGCAATTTTGAAAGAATCACTGCCGGAAATCCTTATTATACCGACAGAACTATATGCAAGCGGGGTAACGATTGCAACAATTGTATCAAAATTATTTTCCATATCGTAAATTTTAGCATGTTTATAGTAAAATTTATACATAACTTTAAAAATTTGCATGATTTGAGGAGAAAATTAATGGATTTTGTTACTTTTACAATAATGATATTAAGTAAACTAGCTGACTTTGCAGGGTCATACGGCATGGCAATCATAATTTTTACAATTTTGATGCGTCTTTGTCTGTGGCCAATAAATGTATCTCAACAGCGCTCCATGAAAGATATGCAAAATCTAACACCTAAAATGAAGATGATACAAGAAAAATATAAAAATAATCCGCAATTAATGCAGCAAAAAATGATGGAATTTTATAAAGAACATAATTTTAACCCAACAGCCGGGTGTTTGCCTATGCTTATTCAAATTCCCGTATTCATTATGCTCTATAGCGCTCTAATGAGTCCTCAGTTTATACAAATGGCAGGAAACACTAATTTTCTTTTTATAAACAGGCTGGATGCAACTATAAAATCTAATGCCGGGGTATCTTTAGACGGCAAATTTTCTGTTTCAAAGACAGCACAGTTTTCTGCCGGAAAAAGCGCTAAAGTATTTATAGAAGGAAAAAATGAGCCTGAAAGTGTAAAAATTTCAAAACCGCAAAAAGCAGTCGAAATTCAAGGTGATATTGAAAAAGACAAGCCTGTTGAGCTCAAAATTGCACTTGACAGTTTGAATTTAAGTTTTGCCGAGCTAAATAAAGTTCAAAAAGCGGAAGTTTCTGTTATGAATATTCTTACAAAAGAGACAGAAAACGTTGTCTTTTTAAGAAGAGGCGATATTTTAGCAGCATCTGTTCCGACGCTCCCTGCTCAAAACAGTATTCACTATGATGTTATATTACTCGTTGCTTTGTTTGGTTTAACTATATGGTTATCTCAAAAAGTAATGATGGCAACAACGCAAACTAAAAATCCGGACGCCACTCAAGCTGCGATACAAAAGTCTATGGGAACAATCATGCCTATAATGATTATCTTAACTTTTGTTTTTATTCCAATTCCTGCAGGTGCTCTTTTGTATCTTGTTACAAGTAATATTTTCCAAATTGTTCAAACAGTTGCAATTAATAAACAACTTGAAATTGAAGAAAAAAAGAAAAATGAGAATAAAAATCGTGAAAATAATGTAATTGATGCAAAGGTTATTGAATCGAAGATAGTTGAAAAAGGAAACGAAGATAAAAAGTAATATCCTACAAAAATTTTAATTTTGCTAAAAAAGCTTTATAAAAGGCTAAATTTATACTAAAATCAGTTAGAAAAGGATATTAAATTGAGTGAAAAACTTATCATAAAAGGTCTTAAACCTACAAAAGGCGAAGTTACTATAAGCGGCGCAAAAAATTCAGTTTTGAAGCTTATGGCTGCTTCACTTTTAACTAAAGACACCTGTATTATCTACAATGTGCCGGATTTATCGGATGTTGAGATTATGCTTGAAGTTTTACGAGAGCTGGGTGCTAAAACAAAATATGATAAGAATTTAAAGAAAATTGAAATTGACTCAAATAACATTGTTAATTGTACCGCTTCTAAAGAGTATGTCTCAAAAATGCGCGCCAGTTTTTGCGTATTGGGTTCTCTTGTAGGCAGATTAAAAGAAGCAAAAGTTGCACTGCCGGGGGGATGTAAAATTGGTGAAAGAAGAGTAAATTTTCATATAAAAGGTCTTGAAGCCCTAGGATGCAGCTGCACTATAGAAGATGGATATGTTGTAGCTAAAGCTAAAAATTTAACAGGGTCTACAATTTGCTTTGATATACCTTCTGTTGGAGCTACCGAAAATGTTATGATGGCTTCTGTTTTGGCAGACGGAATAACCATTATTCAAAACGCAGCTCAAGAACCTGAAATTGTAGATTTAGCCAACTTTTTGAATTCAATGGGGGCAAATATTCAAGGTGCGGGAACTAACCAAATAATTATTACGGGAGTTAAACAGAACGATTTAAAAGGTTGTGAATATACAACATTACCGGATAGAATTGAAGCCGGTACTTATATGAGTATTATAGTTGCTTCAAAAGGTAGCGGCGTTATAAAAAATGTTTTTCCAAACCACTTAACTTTATTTACCGGCAAACTTCTTGAAATGGGTGCTAAAATTAAACTCATTGATCCAAATACAATGCTTGTAAGCAATGACCGGCGTTTAAAACCGATGAATTTTATCACACAACCCTACCCTGGTTTTCCGACAGATCTTCAAGCCCTTGCAATGGCGCTTTTATGCTGTGCTGAAGGAATATCTGTAGTTACTGAAAGTTTGTATGAAAATCGTTTTATGCATGTTAGTGAACTTTGGAAAATGGGTGCTAATATTATTGTCAATAAAAAACACGCAATTATAAAAGGGGTTGATTGTCTTGTGGGTACAAGTGTTACCTCTACAGACTTAAGAGCGGGAGCTGCATTGGTTACTGCTGCTGTTGCAGCAAGAGGAGAAACCGAAATTTCAGCTCTATCCCATATTGACCGTGGTTATGAAAATTTTGTTCAAAAATTAATTGGCTTAAATATTGATGTTCAGCGTATAAATGACGATGTTGACAGGACTGAAAAAACAGGAGAAGCAAATGCAAGATTTTAAAAGATGGTATGATTATGATCCTTTGTTATTAAAGGTAATTAATATTTTAAAAGATTACCAGACTGAACTTAAAGAGCAAGCTGAAATTTTCCTTGAAAATATAGAAAAAAAAGTTTCAAAAGAAGCAATTGATAAATTTTACCAGATGGTTAAACCGCTTAACGGCGGTCAACGTTGGTATGATAATGATCCTGTTATATCAAAAACAATTGAACTGTTAAGAGTTGTTCCTTCCGATGTTCAAAAAGAAGTTGCGCAAAATTTTATTGATTCGCTTAAACAAAAGGGTGTAAATGTTGATTGACAGATAATTCTTAATGAAAAGATTTGTGATTTCTTCTGCTCTTTTATCACATCTCTTTTTTACTTTTTTTATTGAGCAAGATATTTTATAGTATTCAAAACATCGGTTTTCTACATATTCTTGTGTATCTGAATTTGAAAGCATTTGCACCTTTAGCTTAAATAAATCATTTTCATATAACTCTCTGTCGTAGTATTCGCTTATTTTTTCTTCTATATAATCGTTTTTTATCATTAACTTTTAGAATACCTTTCAATTTCATCTTTTATCATGGCTCTTGCTCTTGCAATACGTGATTTTACAGTACCTATTGATGTGTTTGTAACATTTGAGATTTCATCATAACTCAGTCCTTGAATTTCTCTTAAGGTTATCGGAATCCGGTAATGTATTGGCAAATTTTCAATTGAAGTTTTGATAATTAAATCAAGTTCATTATTTAAAACCGAGACTTGAGGATTAGAGGCGGAGTCGTCTGCTACAATAACAGTCATATCGTCTTTATCAAGATTCAATATTTTTGGATTTTTTTTAACTTTTCTTATATAGTCATAATAGCTTCTGATTATAATTTGATTGAGCCAGGTTTTAAAGTGTTTGGGATTTTTTAATTGTTTTATATTTTTACTTAGTTTAATTAAAACATTCTGGGCTATATCATTAATGTCATTTTCGTCTTTTTTCAGATAAAAAAGGGTTGAATATATGTTTGCCTGTTCGCTTTTAATTAGTCTGACCAGTGCGTTTTTGTCTCCGTTTTGAGCCATTAATATAAGTTTTATTTTTTGCTCATCCATAAAAACAGACTATTAAATTTTATTAAATTTAGCTATAATCAAATATATATATCCGCTTTGGTGATTTAATGATGCAAAACAAGATAAATATTAAAAAATTGCTTTTAAACGGCAAAAATAAATGTGCAATTGTTTCTGATATTGATTTTGACTTGGACAAAGTTGCAAATATTCTAAACAATGATATTAAAATTATAATTTTTAAAAACAATGTCTTAAATGATACGGATTTTTTGAATATTGCGTTAAAAATTCGTCAATTGACATCTTTATATGAAGCTCTTTTTTTAATTGAAAGAAGGATTGATTTAGCCTTTTTAGCTGATTCTGACGGTGTTTTTTTAGATAACAGCAGTGTAAAAGCAATCGACGCTATTAAAATTTTAACTAAAGATAAATTTTTTGCTACAGCATCAGCAAATGATCCGCAAAGCGATTTTATTATCTGCGACAATGAAATATCCGAAAACAAGTTAAATAAGCCGATTTTTCAATTATACGAAAGTAATATTTATAAAAATATAGGATAAATTATGACCATAATTACACAAACAAAATACTTAAACTTTAAATCCGCAAAAGCTCCTTCAGGAAAAGATTGGTTCTATGTTCAAAGAACTAACGACAAAAAAGACCATGACAGTGCCGTTGTAATTACAACTTTGGTTAAAATCGACTGTGCGTACAATTTTCTTTTGCTTAAAACAAGAAGACCTCCTTTAACAGCCGAAAACAAAGCCAAATTTTGTCTCGAATCACCTGCAGGTCTAATTGGCGATAATGACTGTTTTGAAACACTTATTGAATGCGCAAAAAAAGAATTATTAGAAGAAGCAGGACTTAGAGCGAATAAAATTTTTGTAGAACTTACCAATTGTTCTACAAGCTCGGGCTTATCCTCTGAAACCCTTAGCTATACAACAGCTTTTGTAGAAAATTATGAAATAATTCAAAAACCAATATCAGACGGCGGAATTATCGTCGAGAGGTTTTTTGTCCCTGCGGATAATATATTAAGTGAAATACAAAAATTAAACAAAAAAGAAATTTCAATAGCCTCAGCTACAATATGCGGAATTTATTTTGCCGTTAACAGGCTAAATCTGCTTTAATTATCGTGCGTTTTTGTTGCTTTAAGCTTACAAATAAAGTGAGATTAATAGTTGTCTGTATACACAAAAACAATCGTAGCGCTGCAAATATGGGGATTATTCAAGCAAGCGAAATTCTATGAAGCTTTATGATTACTATCCATCTGGCAGGAATTGTCTGTTGAAGAGCGCAAACAAAATTATTATAAAACCAAACAAACGCAAATATACAACAATGATAGTGCCGGATTTCATTAAAAAATCTAGAACTTGACTCTAATCTTCATTTAAAGACAAAACCGCCATAAACGCTTCTTGCGGAATTTCTACCCTGCCTACTGATTTCATTCGCTTTTTACCACGTTTTTGTTTTTCAAGCAATTTTCTTTTTCTTGAAATATCCCCGCCATAGCACTTATCAAGAACAGATTTTCTAAGAGCCTTAATGTTTGTTCTTGCTATAACCCTGCCGCCGATTGCAGCTTGGATTGCAACTTCGAATAGCTGTCTTGGAATAATTTCTTTCAATTTATTTGTAAGTTTTTGCCCAATGTTATAAGCACTATCTTTATGACATATAACAGAAAGCGCATCAACTATCTCATTTGCAAGCAAAATATCCATTTTAACAAGATCCGAGCGCTTGTAATCACAAAATTCATAGTCAAGGCTAGCATATCCTTTTGAGCGGGATTTTAACTGGTCATAAAAATCAGTAATAACTTCAGATAATGGTACTTGATATTCTAAATTAACTCTAACATCATCAATATAGTGCATATTTACAAAAATACCGCGTTTATCCTGACAAAGCTCCATCAAAGTTCCGACATAATCGTTTGGAGTAAAAATATTAACCCTAACATACGGCTCTTCAATATAATCCCTATACTGAGGAGCTGGGAGTTCAGAAGGATTATCAATTTCAACCATAGAACCGTCTGTTTTATAGACTCTATATATAACAGAAGGGGCGGTTGTAATTAAAGACAAATTATACTCCCGCTCTAACCTTTCTTGGGCAATTTCCATATGGAGCATGCCTAAAAAACCGCATCTAAAGCCGAACCCTAAGGCATTTGATGTTTCAGGTTCATATGTTATTGAGCTATCTGAAAGCTTTAATTTTTCAAGGGCATCTTTCAATTCATGGTAATCTTCATTGTTAACGGGGTATAGTCCTGAAAACACCATTGGTTTAGCCTCTTTATATCCTTCTAATGGTTCAGGGGCAGGTATTTGACTATTTGTTATTGTGTCTCCGACAAAGCGGGTAATTTCTTTGATTGAACCTGCAAAGTAGCCAACTTCACCTGTTTTTAATTCATCTACTTTTATTCTGTTTGGATTTAAAAACCCGAGTTCAATAACTTCGAATTCTTTCCCTGTAGCCATAAATTTTATTTTATCACCCAGTTTAATTGAACCGTCTACCACTTTAAAAAAACATATTGTGCCCAAATACGCATCATAAGCACTGTCAAAAACAAGGGCTCTTAAAGGTTTATCAGATGTATCAATCGGAGCAGGAATATATTTTATTATAGCTTCGAGAACATTATCTATCCCAATGCCGGTTTTTGCACTCACCGGAATTGCACTCGATGCATCAATTCCAAGCACGTCTTCAATTTCTTTTTTTACACGCTCAACATCGGCGCTAGGTAAGTCAATTTTATTTATAACAGGAATAATTTCTAAATTTTGTTCCATAGCAAGATAAACATTTGCTAAAGTCTGTGCTTCAACGCCTTGCGTAGCATCAACTATAAGAAGTGCGCCTTCACAGGCTGCAAGAGACCTTGAAACTTCATATGAAAAATCAACGTGTCCCGGAGTATCTATCAGATTTAAAATATAGTCTTTATTGTCCTTAGACCTGTAGTTCATTTTAGCAGCATTTAATTTGATTGTAATACCACGTTCACGCTCTATATCCATAGTATCTAAAAGCTGGTCCTGCATATCTCTTTTGGAAATTGTATTTGTTGCTTCCAAAAGCCTGTCTGCAAGAGTGGACTTACCATGGTCAATATGAGCTATAATACTAAAATTTCTAATATTTTCAAGTCTTTTCATAAGTTTAATTATACAATAAAAAAAATATTAAAATATTTTTTCCTGCTTGAAAATATTTTTTTAGCAGCATAAAATAGTTAATATAAGATATCATCACTAAAAAGGGAACGCAATGAAAAAAGATATTCATCCTGATTACAAAAAAACAACTATAAAATGTGTATGTGGTAATGAAATTGAAACCGGTTCGGTTGAAGAAAATATCACTGTTGAAATTTGTAACGCCTGCCATCCTTTTTATACAGGAAATCAAAAGATTCTTGATTCCGAAGGCAGAGTTGAAAGATTCAAAAAACGTTACGAAAAAAAATAGTTGTAAATTTAGTGTTGGCTGGCTAATTACCAGCCAAATTTATATTCATTGAGTTTACTTGTGGGAGTACATAATGCCGAAAAAAAATCTGGAAGTTTCTTTAATTTCTATACCCGATAACCTTTTAGATGTTATATACACAGCATGCAGAACCTGCTACAGTCCTGACGGTGCTATAGAAATATATACAAATATTACAGACGATAAAGAAAAAAAACTTTCACTGATTAAAAAAGTCATCTCATCAGGACACTATTCTACGATTGAACATATTCAGCTTACATTTGCGATTAATAACATCTCAAGAGCCGCTACTCATCAATTAGTCAGACACAGACATGCAAGTTTCTCACAAAAATCCCAAAGATATGTTAAAGAAAAAGGCGATTTTGATTTTATTGTTCCACCTGCAATTGAGGCCAATAGCGAGCTTTATAAAAAGTTTACGGAGCAAATGGAAAAAACCGCTCAACTTTATGCTGAACTTGTTTCAAAAGGAATTAAAAGCGAAGATGCCAGATCAATCCTTCCAAATGCAACGGCAAGTTCTTTGGTTGTAAGTTTAAATTTGCGTGAACTTATACACCTTGCAAACCTCAGACTCTGCACAAGGGCACAATTAGAAATCAGAATGGCCGTAAAAAAAATGTGTGCCCTTGTGGAAGAAATTGAACCTTGGCTCAGCGAGCATCTTGTTCCAAAATGTGAACGTTTAGGCTATTGCGATGAAGACAACTCTTGCGGAAGGATGAAAACAAAAAATGGATAATTCAATGTTTGAAAAAGTTGAACAAATTGAAAAAAGATATAAAGAGCTTGGAGAAATTATATCCAAACCTGAAATTATACAAGACTATGAAAAATTCAGAGATTTATCCAAGCAAAGAAAAACAATGGAAGAAACGGTAAATATTTACTACCAATATAAAGAAGCAATGAGTGCCATAAATGAAGCAAAAGAAATGCTTCATAGTGAAAAAGATTCTTCAATGAGAGAATTTTTAAACAACGAAATAAGTACTAATGAAAATAAAATAGCTGAATTTGAACAGCGTCTTAAAGTCCTTTTGCTTCCTAAAGACCCCATGGATGATAAGGATATTATGCTTGAAATAAGAGGCTCAGCAGGAGGAGATGAAGCTAATATTTTTGCTGGCGACCTTATGAGAATGTATTTAAGATATGCACAAAATAAAGGCTGGCAAACAAAAATTTTATCCATTAACGAATGTGAAGCAGGAGGTGTTTCTGAGGTTGTTATTTCAATAAAAGGAGAAAATGTATACTCGCATTTAAAATATGAATCCGGGGTTCACAGAGTTCAAAGAGTGCCTCAAACCGAATCACAAGGCAGGGTTCATACTTCAACAGCTACAGTTGCGGTTATGCCCGAGGTGGATGATGTTGAAATTGAACTTAATATGAATGATATTGAAATCACAACTGCACGTTCAGGCGGCGCTGGCGGTCAAAATGTTAATAAAGTTGAAACAGCGGCAAGAGTTTTTCATAAACCAACAGGCATTATGATATTCTGCACAGAAGAGCGTTCCCAACTGCAAAATAAAGAAAGAGCTTTGCAAATTTTAAAAGCAAAACTATATGATATGGAAGTTCAAAAACAAATGCAAGAGGTAACCGACCTTCGGCGCTCACAAGTCGGAACGGGCGACAGATCTGAAAGAATAAGAACATACAATTTCCCTCAAGGCCGTCTTACCGATCATCGAATCGGACAAAATTTGGATGTAAGAGAGGTTATTGAGGGAAATTTGGATAAATTAATAAATATGTTAATTGAGTATGATCAGAAATTAAAACTTGAAAAACTTGCTCAAAGCGACGTAGAATAGCCTTTAATATTTGCGTTCACCCATCTTGAAGTCTCTGGGGAAAACAACCTGATCGTCGTCAAAATTATTTCCAAGCAACATATATGCATCTTCGAGATTATTTATTTTAAAGTTATCATTTTTGTCTCCATGAACTAAAATTAAATCCGGATTTGAATACATATACTTTGGTGTTGTCAATTTAACATCTTCAAAAGGTTTTATTAAAACAACTTCAGATGCTTCTTTATTTTTAATATCATCTTTTTGGCTAATACTTGTCTCATTTTTGCCGTTGATAAAGTTTTTATTAGCGCTAAAGGTGCATTTTGAGTTTGGATTAAAACTAATTTTCATTGTTATTGCCTTTCATTATAACAATAATAATAAATCCAAAAAAAAACTAAGTTGCTTTAATATTAACAAATATTAAGAAAGTTATATTGAAAAAATATCCTTAATATCTTGGTAAGTAAGAGATTTAACTATGTTTCTGTCAATTGATATAACACTGTCTACCAAAGAACGTTTTTTAGACTTTAATGCCTGAATTTTTTCTTCTACCGTTCCTTTGGTAATAAGTCTGTATACAAAAACTTTTTTAGTTTGACCGATTCTGTAAGCCCTGTCAGTTGCCTGGTCTTCGACAGCCGGATTCCACCAGGGATCATAATGAATTACATAATCAGCTCCCGTTAAATTTAGACCTGTGCCGCCGGCTTTTAAAGACACAAGGAAGACTGGAATTGTACTGTCGTTGTTAAATCTGTCAACAACTGCTTGTCTGTCTTTTGTTTTTCCGGATAAGTATTCGTGTTTAATGCCTTTTTTAACAAGCCAGTCTTGAATTATATCCAACATTCCGACAAACTGCGAGAATAGAAGAATCCTGTGCTTTTCAGCTATTATTTCCTCAAGCATATCTTGAAGCTGTTCAAATTTACCGGATTCATTGATGTTTAATTTTCCTTCTTTATCATAAAGCCTTGGATGGCAACAAATTTGTCTTAATCTTAAAAGTGCAGAGAAAATAGACATTCTGGACTTTTCAAGACCGACAGTTTCAATTGACTTAAATAGTTCTTCTTTTGTGGAATCAAGAACTTGTAAATATAAATCCTTTTGATCTGAAGTAAGTTCACAATAAGCAACTGATTCAATTTTATCGGGTAAATCTTTTGCAACATCTCTTTTCATTCTTCTTAAAATGAATGGGAAAATTTGCGATTTTAAGCGTTTTTGAACTTCAGTATCTTCATTTTCAACAATAGGGGTAACATAACGGTTGTTAAATTCTCTTGCATCAAACAAAAATCCGGGCATTAAAAAGTCAAATACAGACCACAACTCTTCCAATTTATTTTCAATCGGTGTACCTGATAAAGCCAGTCTGTGTGTAGAATTTAGTTTTTTACACGCAAGAGAAGTTTGACTTGTCGCATTTTTAATGTTCTGTGATTCATCCAAAATAACATATCTGAATTTATATTTTTGAAGCTCTGCTATATCACGCCTCACAAGCGCATAAGAAGTTATTATTACATCATATTTTTCAATATCTTTAAATTTTGTTTTTCTATCTGACCCTGATAGAGTAAGAAATTTTAAATTAGGTGCAAACTTCTCAATTTCCTTTTCCCAGTTAAAAACAACACTTGTAGGACACACAACAAGATTGGGTTCTTTGTTATCTTTTTCTTTGGCTTTTTGTAAAAGTGTAAGAGTTTGAACTGTTTTTCCAAGCCCCATATCATCTGCCAAAACACCGTTGAGGCCGTATTTATACAAAAACCAAAGCCAAGAATAACCCTTTAGTTGGTACTCTCTGAGTTCAGCTTTGCTTGCTTTGGGAAGCGGAGTTGTATCCATGGTTGAAAAAGTTGAGATTTCTTTCCAGAATTTAGAAAAAGTTCTGCTCATTTTTAAGGTTATGCCCATCTTTTCCATTTCGGATACAACACCTGCCCTGTATGTTTTTACAATGTATTTATCTTCATCATTTTTATAAACATCATACGTGTTAAATGATTTCAATAAAGACAATACATCGTCAACCGGAATTGAAACTTGCCCTCCTGAAGGGATATTATAGTATTTAGAGCCTTCATAAGTTAAATCTATAATTTTTTCAAAATCAACTTCACGATCATCAGCCATACCCCTCAGTTGGATTTCAAATTTATCCGTACCATCTTGGGAAAAGTCAATATCCGCAACCAATTTTAAGCCCTTTTTATTTAATTTATAAAAGGATAAATCGTCCTTTTCTATAAACTCCCAACCATCGCCTGCTTTTGAAATATAGTAATTATAAAAATCAATTGCAAGTTCTTTATCGAGAGCTAAATTATTAGACTGAACCGGAGCAAAACGACAAGCAAGAAGCATCTGATAAGCTGCTTGCTCAAACTGCATGTCTCTTTTAATCCAATACAATAAATCTTTTTTAGGATCTTTTATAGTAACATAAGGACTTTTATATTGTTTTTGATAAGGAACTCTAACTCCGTCATACTCAAACTCCAAAGAAGCCTTTAAGGACTGATCGTAGTCAACACCCAACTCAACAATGCACTTTGGCGGGCGTTTTTCAAAAGTTAATTTTTCCATTTCTTCCGATAAATTAACCGTCATCACTTCTTTTAGTTTTGGAAGTTCCTCATATATAAATTTTCCGCCGTCCGCATCTTTTATATCTGAAAAACTCGCTTTTGTAAGGTTTTGGGGAATGACACTTACTTGTGTATCACAAGGAAATATAACATCTTTATATCTGCCCCATTTTAATTGGCGTGAAAAGTACCTTACTTCTTCAAAAGGATATATTTCATCGGTATCATTTCTTTTCCAATACAAGCTCAACAACACATTGCCTACATAAGACACATTAACATCCAAACAAAGATTCCAAATGGAATCCGAAAATTTAATTTTTTTATGAGTTTTAGCATCTATAACATCATCCATTTTTGAAAGCATCTTAAAAAACTCATCAAATTTATTTATAGAAACATCATACCAACCGGATTTTTTATCCAGCCTTGATTGATTAAGCAGCATCTTAAACATAACAACTTCAAGCTTTTGCGAGTTATTGAGTTCAAAATTTTCTTCTTCTTTTTGTCTTGCAATAATTTGTTTAAAAACAGCCTCAAGGTCCCGGATAACCTTTTTTGTGTGTCTGTTCATTACAAGAATTGAAAAAAAGTTTTGTCTTCTTTTTGGATTAAAGTGAAATATAAAATCCCCCATGGGGTTTTCATTCATAGGCAAATCTTCATCAGTCAAATTTGGTTCTATATCAAATTTTTCATATAAAAATTCGTCCCAAAAGTGATTTTTAAGAGAATAAAAACCAAGAGCAATTGCATGCTTACACCATGGTTCTTCTAAAGGACAATTGCAAGTTGGCCTTGCTTCTGATTTAGTAAACTTAATTCCTGTTTCATAATGGGATTTAAAATTGCCCTTTACTTTTGCTCTTACAATATTTTCATTAAATTTTACTTCTTCCACCATGCCCTTTTGAAAAGTTTCATAGCCCCTTCTAAAAGAGCCGGGTTTGGAGTTTTCTTTTAAGTATTTATTGTTAAATGTATATTTCACAAATTACCCGTGATAAACTACTTTGTAATATAAAAAAGCACAACAAATTTAAAACCAAAAGGTTAATCCATCCAGTGCTAACATAAATAACATATCATTTAAAAAAGCAAATTGCAAGCACTATTTTAAATAATATACCATATTAACATTAGCTCTTGCATCAAGCACACCGGGTTCTATTGATTCAACAACATTTGCCGTATCATAGCTTGTGCCTTCAGCTTTAAATGAAGCGTTAGCATACATTCTGGGAGTGGTTGAATTTGATGAAACAGAACAGTAAGGAGATATTGATTTTGGTTTTAAAAGTTCCAAACCGCCGGATTTTGCAATATATTGTGCTCTTGATTGCGCCAGTTTTAAAGCTTGGGCCATTAATGAATTACAGGTATTGTTTGCATCTTCAAGAGAAAATACAATGTTTTGAACATTTTTAACATCATTTTTAGTTGCCAAATCTATAATTTCCGATATTTTGTCCAAATCTTTTAATTTAACTTCAAAACCGTTTGAAACTTCATATTTTTGGAAAATTCTTACTTTATCTTTATAAGAATATATATTATTTATCCTATACGCAATCGTCCTGATTGATTCACCTTCTTTTAATCTGGCTTTGATTAAGGATATAACATTGTTTACAGTTTTATCATTTTTTTCTTTTATATCTTTAATATTACCTCCTGAATTTACCACATAAAATGTTATTGTTACCGTATCAGGAAGTACTTGTTTATTTATACTGATATCACTGCTTATAGTAGATTCTTGCGCAAAAGACATAACCGGTACGCTTAAAGCTAAAAAACCAAATGCAGCCAAAAACAGTTTTCTCATTATCATTCTCCTTTTATTAAACTAATTAAATCTTGTTCTGTTAAACTTTCAATGCCAAGCTCTTTTGCTTTTTGAGCTTTTGAGCCCGGATTCTGGCCCACAACAACATAATTAGTGTATTTAGAAACGCTATTGGGTGTTTTTGCACCCAGGGCTTTTAATTTTTCTTGCGCAACTTCTCTCGACATAGTTCCAAGAGTCCCTGTAATCACAAAACTTTTTCCTTTGAGTCTTAAATTGTTTTCAAAAGAATATCTGTTTGTAATTTTAATCCCCAGTTTAATAAGTTCATAAACAAGATTAATATTTGCTTTATCGCTAAAAAAATCAACAATACTTTTTGCCATTTTTTCGCCGATACCTGCTATTAATGACAAATCTTCAAATTTTGCGTCAATAAGTTCGTTGATAGTTTTATAGTTTTGAGCTAAAATATCACTTGATTCTTTACCTACAAGCCTTATACCCAGGGCATTAATAAATCTTGAAAGAGTGGTATTTTTGGATTTTTCAAGTGCCATAATAAGATTTGACGCTGTTTTATCTTTTACTAAATCCAGTTGCATAAGTTCATTTGAAGTTAACTTGTACAAATCTGAAGGCACATAAACAAAGCCTTTATCAACAAGCTGTTCAATAATACTTTCACCAAATCCGTCTATATCCATGGCGGATTTAGAAACAAAGTATTCGATTCTGCCTTTAACTTGAGCACTACAGTGAAGTTTATTGGGACAATATACATTCACTTCGCCTTCAACTTCAACAAGCTTTGTATTGCAGCAAGGGCAAACCTGTGGCAAAATCAGTTTTTTTGATTTATTTGTTTTTCTGGCTCGAACCACTTTTGGAATAATTTCTGCAGCTTTTTTAATTAAAACTTCATCGCCAATTGAAATATTCAGTCTTTGAATTTCGTCAAAATTATACATTGAAGCTCTTGAGACCGTACTTCCGGACAGATTAACCGGTTCAAGAACTGCAACCGGTGTAACTACCCCTGTTCTTCCTACACTAAATTCAACATCAATTAATTCAGACCAAACTTCTTCAGGCGGAAATTTAAAGGCAGTTGCCCATTTAGGGGCTCTTGAAGTGTAACCTAATTCATTCTGGTATGCAATAGAATTCACTTTTATTACAACACCATCGGTGGCATAATCAAGCGTTTTTCTGTATTCGCTCATTTCACTACAGAAAGCTATAACTTCATTTATGTTTTTACATTTTGAGTATTTATTAACCCTGAAACCAAGTTTTTTGCATTTATCCAAAGCCTGTGTATGAGTTAAAATATTTTCTTTTTTATCAAAAATTGCAGCATAGATAAATATAGATAAATCCCTTTCTGAAGTAACTTTTGGATCAAGTTGCCTAATTGAGCCGCTTGCTGCATTTCTTGGATTTGCAAACTGTTTTTGGTTGGTTTTAATTTGAGATTCGTTCAGTTTTTTAAAAGATGAAACAGGCATATATATTTCGCCTCTCACTTCAACATCTATATCTTCAAACAATCTTAAAGGGATAGCTTTAATTGTTTTTAGATTATTTGTAATATCTTCTCCCTGAATTCCATCTCCCCGTGTAAGCCCTTGAACAAATCTGCCTTTTTCGTATGTCAAACTTACGGCAAGCCCGTCTATTTTAAGCTCGCACGCCATTTCAATATCGATATGGTTTTTGTTTTCTGAAAACAAATTTAGCTGCTTATTACTTTCAAAGCTTATTTCCTTTAAAACTCTGTTATACCAAAGTTTAAGTTCAACATCATTATTTGAATTATCCAGACTGTAGAGTCTGTTTTTATGTGTTATAGTTTCGAATTTATCGCTAATTCCCCCTACTCTTTGAGTAGGACTTTCGGGTGTAATTAAAGACGGATTTTTTTCTTCCAGGTCCTTTAATTCTTTAAATAGAGCGTCATATTCCCAATCTTCAAGCTCGGGGTTATCTTCTACATAATATTTATACGAATTTTGCTCAATTAATTTGCGTAATTTTAGAATTCTAGCTTGTGCGTCCATAAAACTTATTCTAATATAAATTTATGAGTATAATCAAATTGTTAAGTAAAAAAAATGAAAGAATATTATTCACAACGCCGTCACATTTTCAAAAAGCGCCTTTTTGTAATAATTTAGACTGTTTTTATAAATGGGATTATTCGGAAATAGACGGATTTGACAATTTAGCAAATCCAAAAAATTCAATACTGGTAGCGCAAGGAAAAGTGTCAGATATTTTAGGTACAAAGCAGACTTTTTTTATTACCCAAGGAGCAACAACTGCAATACTTGCCGCAATGAAAGCCATAATCAATATTAACGATAAAGTGTTGGTTGCAAGAAATTGTCATAAGTCTGTTTTTAACGGTCTTGTTTTAACCATGGCAAATACCAGCTGGTTTATGCCTGAGATAAACGAAGATTGGGGAATATACACTGTAATTGATCCCAATAAGCTGGAAGCCACACTTAAACTGGATAATTACAAAGTATTTATAATGACATCGCCTACTTATGAAGGAATTAATTCCGATATCAGAAAAATTGCAGCAATATGTAAAAAATATGGTGTATATTTGCTTATAGATGAAGCACACGGCAGTTTAAACGCCTTTAGTGATAAGTTATGCGATTCAGCAATAAAGCAAGGTGCTGATATTAGCGTGAATTCGCTTCATAAAACCGCAGGAGCACTCAATCAGTGTGCAATTTTAAATATAAGTCCAAATATTCAAAACATAGATACAGATACATTCCAAAAATCCGTTAATCTTATTCACACAACATCTCCTTCGTATCCGCTTTTGTCAAATATTGAAGCTTGCATAAGCTATTTAAATTCAAAAGAAGGAAAAAATGAAATTGACGGTTTGATAAATGAAATTTCAAAATTTCAAAAAGAACTCCAAAGATTCGGTGTTGAACTGTATGAAGAAGAAAACCATGATCCTTTAAAAATACTTGTCAGAAAAAACGGCGTTTCAGGGTTTGATTTATCAGAAACCATGTTCGATAAATTCAACATTGAAGACGAGCTTAATAATTCAATAAGTTGCCTTTATTTGTGCGGCATAGGAACAAGTAAGCAGAAATTGGAAAAACTTAAAAATGCTTTAAAAAAAGTTCCGATTAACCAATCGTTTGAGTTTCAAAAAGCTGATTTTCAACCTTTCCCTTTGTTAAAACTTCAACCTTTTGAGACATTTAACAAAAAATATATCTATATAAATAAACAAGATTCACTGTTAAAAATTTCAAACAAAATGATACTTCCTTATCCCCCCGGAATAGGTCTTTTGTATCCGGGAGAAGCTATACAAAAGTGGCATTTGGATTACCTGAATAATGATGTCGAGATAATTGTTTAAGGAAAAAATATGAAAAAAAGAGCAATAGTAATTGTTATAGATTCAATGGGCTGCGGCGCAATGGCTGATTCCGAAGAATTCGGAGATGATTCTTCTGTTAACACAATAAAAAATTTAGCCGATGCAACCGGCGGTTTAAATGTTCCAAATTTAGAAAAAATTGGTTTTGGAAATATTCTTAATATTAAAGGTGTCAAAAAAGTTAATAATCCAAATAGCAAATACGGCATTTTAAAAATGAAATCAAAAGGAAAAGATACAACGACCGGTCATTGGGAACTTATGGGGTTGGTATTGGATAAACCTTTTAGGACATATAAGGAATTTGATGATAGGTTAATAAAAAGTTTCATAAAAGATACAAACTGTGGTGGAATTTTAGGAAATTATCCGGCTTCAGGTACAAAAATTATAGAAGAACTAAACGCTGAACACCAAAAAACAAAATACCCGATTATCTATACTTCAGCAGACAGCGTTTTTCAAGTTGCAGCAGATATTGATTTAATTCCAATTGAAACATTATATGAGTGGTGTAAAACTGCAAGAAAACTTTTAGATGAGCTCAATTATGGAATTTCAAGAGTTATAGCAAGACCCTATAGAATAATTGATTCCAAACCAACAAGAATTGGGGCTTTAAGGCATGACTATTCTCTGAAGCCACCAAAGGACACGCTTTTAGATGAACTTGTAAAAAATAATAAAAAAGTATTGGGAATAGGTAAAATTTACGATATATTTACCGGTTCGGGAGTAAGTGAAAAAATTCTGACTAAAGGTAATACGGATGGTTTAAATAAGACCCTTGAAGCAATTAAAGAATCCGATTGTGATTTGATTTTTGTAAATCTTGTTGATACCGATATGTTGTATGGTCACAGAAGAGACCCTTTTGGATACAAAAAGGCAATAGAAGAGATTGATTCATTCATACCGAATTTTTTAAAAGCAATGAAAAAAGATGACATTTTAATAATTACAGCTGACCATGGCTGCGACCCCACATACAAAGGAACTGATCATACCAGAGAAAAAGTGCCTTTTATTGAATTTTCAAAATCGTACACAGAAAGCGAAAATATAGGCACAAAAGAAAATCTTTGTTTTGTGAGCGATGAAATCCGAAAACACCTTTTATAAGTATCTTAAATTAAGTTTTGTAATTTTTTTTCAAATATGAATTAAAATAATAATTTTGCATGCTGTTTTTTAGCGAACTTTTTATGATAAAAAGAGCACTTTTATTTTGTTTTTTTTAAAAAGATTAAAGAAATGGTGTAAAATTATTGGCTTATAATTGTGATATAGTAAATTATATCGAATAAGGTCAGAGGCAATAATAATGAATGAAAATAATTTATTTAAAGTCAGTTTCAAAAATAAAATCTATACTTTAAATAAGGAAAAACTAGCCTGTATTTTAGCTGTGCTTGAAGCTAATGATAAAAAATATAAAAAAAACGGAGAAATTTTAAAAGCTATGAAAAAATATAAGCTAATTGACGAAATGTTTTTAAAAAACCTGAATAATCTTTTTTAAAAAAGCCCCTAAAGGGGCTTTTTTAAATTGCTTTTGCACTTTTGAGTCTTTCAATAACTTCATCTTTTTCCAAAAGCAGAATGATAGACACCATATCAGCACCTTTTGTTCTGCCGGTAAGAGCTGCTCTCAGTGCCCACATAGTTTCTTTAGGTTTAAATCCGAATTTTTCTTTAAAGTATGCTCTGAATTCAGCTAATTTATCATGAACATCCTGTTCATTTTTAAAGTCATATCCATCAACGTCAGACAGGAATTTGTCGAGAACTTTTTTTGATAAATTTGTTTTTAAAAGTTCGCACACTTCATCATATACAGGTTTTTCAAAAAAGTACCGAGTGTCATAAACTAAATCAGAAAGCAAAGTAATAGGTTCCCGTGTAACTTCTATTATTTTTTCAAGCTGTTCTCTTGAATATTTATTTAAGTCGTAATCTTTTAAAAAAGGTAAAGCTAAATCTGTTAATTTGGATATATCCATTTTTTTAATATATTGTCCGTTCATCCAGTTCAATTTTTCATATTCGAAAATCGAATTAGAACTTGAAATTTCATCCAGTCTGAAATCCGCAGCAATTTCATCGACATTTTTAATTTCAACTCCGTCTGAAGGCGACCAGCCCAAAAGTGCTACAAAATTTAACAGCGCTTCTGTTAAATACCCTTGTTTGATAAAATCTGATACAGCAGTTGCACCATGACGTTTTGACAATTTGCTTCTATCCGGAGCTAAAATCATGCCTAAATGTGCAAATTTAGGAATTTCAGCACCTAATGCTTCGTAAATCAAAATTTGCTTTGGTGTGTTGGATATATGATCTTCACCTCTTATAACATGGGTAATTTTCATTAACATGTCGTCAACAACAACTGCAAAATTGTATGTGGGAGTTCCGTTTGATTTCATAATTGCAAAATCACCGATTAAATTGGTGTCGAATTTAAGCTCCCCTTTAACTATGTCATTAAAAACAAGTTCCTTTGCTTCGACTTTAAATCTTATTGAAGGAACAATGCCTTTAGCTTTTAGTTCATCTTTTTGTTCTTTTGTTAAATTTAGACACTTTCTTGAATATTTATAAGGAATTTTTTTTGAAGCTGCAATTTCATGCTCTTTATCTAAATCTTCGTTTGAGCAAAAACATTCATAAGCATAGCCTTTATCAATTAGCATCTGAGCGAATTTTGGATAAATATCAAATCTTTCGGATTGTTTATAAGGACCATAATTGCCACCGACATCAGGTCCTTCATCCCAATTTAGGCCAAGCGCTTTTAAGCTGTCAAAAATATTTTGTTTATATTCTTCATTTGATCTTTCTAAATCTGTATCTTCTATTCTTAATACATATTCACCGCCGGTTTTTTTTGCAAAAAGATAATTAAACAAAGCGGTTCTTGCAGTTCCTATATGTAAATTTCCCGAAGGAGAAGGAGCAATTCTGACTCTGACTTTTTCACTCATTGATTTTTCCTCTTTTTGTTAACTTTCAAGTTAATATTATAACAAAAACGTTATTCTGTGTTATTATTTTTCTATGGAAAATAAATTAAAAATAGGAATAATAGGTTTAGGCACTGTAGGGTGCGGTGTAGTCAAAGTTTTATCGCAATTTAATGATATAGAAATTGTAAAAGCTGCGGTAAAAAATTTATCAAAAAAAAGGTCTGTAAAAATTGATAACTTAACAGATGACCCTTTTCAAATAGCAAATGACCCGGATATTGATATTGTTGTTGAAGTGGCGGGCGGTGTTGAAATTATGGATGCTTTAATTGCGGCAATTAAAAACAAAAAACACATAGTCACGGCGAACAAAGAACTATTAGCACGCCATGGAGCAATGCTATTTGATTTAGCAAGAGAAAACAATGTTGTAATTCTTTATGAAGCCGCAGTAGCCGGCGGAATACCAATTATATTTCCTATTAAAACGAGTCTTTTAGCCAATACTTTCAACTCAGTTGCGGGAATTTTAAACGGTACGACAAATTATATATTAACAAAAATGGAAGAAGACAATCTTTCATACAATGAATGTCTGATTAAAGCTCAAAAACTGGGTTATGCAGAAACTGATCCCACAGGGGATGTTGAAGGCTATGACGCAATGTACAAAATTGCAATTTTAGCAAACATTGTTTTCAATTTAAGAGTGGATATTTCAAAAATTTACTGTGAAGGTATTACAAAAATTACAGCAGAAGATATAAAAATTGCAGACGAACTTGGCTATAAAATTAAACTTATTGCACAGGCAAAAAGAATAAATAAAGCAAACAGGGATGATATTTTAGATATAAGAGTGCACCCGATGCTTGTATCTAAAAATAAACCACTTGCAAACACAAAAGATGCAACAAATGCAGTCCTTTTAAACGGTTTTCCGGTAGATAGAGTCATGTTTGTCGGTCCGGGAGCAGGAGAATTTCCGACGGCAAGTTCTGTTGCAGGAGATATTCTTTCAATAAAATCAGAAATTTCCCAAAGAACTAATATTCTTCCAATGGCTGTTTGTCACCATAACGAATATGCAATTCAAATTAAAATAGAAGATACAATTAACTGTTATTTCTTACATATTGAAGCAAAAAGCGAGCCCGGTATAATAGGCAAAATCGGTTGTGCTTGTGCGCAGTTTGGAATAAATATTTCCTATGTTATTCAAAAAGGCACAACAGAAGACGGCAGAGCTACAATCATAGTTTTAACGGAAGAATGTTTCGAAAAAGACATGAATGCAATGATTGAAAAACTTGAATTAGAAAATTTAATTAAAGTTAAAAATAAAATAAGGGTAATGTAGATGAAATATTTGGGTTTAATCGATAAATACAAAAAATATTTGCCTGTTAGTGACAGCACAAAAATTATCACTCTTAATGAAGGAAATACTCCTTTGATAAAGGCAAATAACTTGGCTAAAGCCATAGGAATTAAAGCTGAAATATATTTAAAATATGAAGGACTAAACCCGACAGGAAGTTTTAAAGACAGAGGCATGACTATGGCCGTAACAAAGGCCTATAACGAAGGGTCAAAGTCGATTATTTGCGCTTCAACCGGAAATACTTCAGCTTCTGCCGCAGCATATGCGGCAAGAGCAAAAATGAATTGCTGTGTTTTAATCCCCGATGGTCATATTGCAATGGGGAAACTATCCCAGGCTATGATGTATGGAGCTAAAATTATAGCTATATCCGGAAATTTTGACCAAGCCCTTGATGCTGTTAGAGAAATATCTGAAAAATATCCTATAACCCTTGTTAATTCAGTTAATCCATATAGAATAGAAGGACAAAAAACAGGCGCTTTTGAAATTGTGGATTTTCTGGATGATGCGCCTGATTATCACTTTATCCCTGTTGGAAATGCAGGAAATATAACTGCTTATTGGAAAGGTTATAAAGAATATTTTGGTGATAAAAAGTGTACAAAGTTACCAAAAATGATGGGAATTCAAGCCCAAGGAGCTGCCCCTATAGTTTTAGGACACAAAGTGGATAACCCGGAAACTATTGCTACAGCTATAAGAATAGGTAACCCTGCAAGCTGGCAAAAAGCACTTAAAGCTAAAGAAGAGTCAAACGGAATGATTGATATGGTGTCTGATGATGAAATCCTAAATGCATATAGATTGCTTGCCCGTGAAGAAGGAGTGTTCGCAGAACCGGGCTCAATTGCATCCGTCGCCGGGTTAATTAAATTTAAACATTTAATTGAAGAAAATTCAAAAATTGTATGTATCTTAACCGGAAACGGATTAAAAGATCCGTCGGTTGCAATAGATTACTCTTGCGCAACAATACATAAAACAAGTTCAAATATTGATGACATTATAAAAATAATACAAGGATAAAAAATGCTGGAAAAAGAATATTTTGCACAAAAAATAGAAAAAAAATGGCTTGATATTTGGGAAGAAAAAAAGCCTTATAAAACTGATGATGATTCTAAAAAACCAAAATACTACGCTCTTTCTATGTTTCCGTATCCATCCGGAAAACTTCATATGGGACATGTAAGGAACTATACATTAACCGATGTTGTGGCTCGTTTTAAAAGAGCCCAAGGATATAATGTGTTGCATCCTATGGGTTGGGATAGTTTTGGTTTGCCGGCTGAAAACGCTGCAATCCAACACGGCGCTAATCCTAAAACATGGACATTAGATAATATAAACTATATGAAAAAACAGCTTAAAATGCTTGGTTTATCAGTTGATTGGGATAGAGAAGTAACAACTTGCCTTCCTGATTATTACAAATGGACTCAGTGGCTTTTTTTGCAGCTTTACAAAAAAGGTCTTGCTTATAAAAAAACAGCTCCTGTTAACTGGTGCGAAAATTGTGCAACTGTACTTGCAAACGAACAAGTTATTGATGGCAAATGCTGGAGATGTAACTCTGAAGTTACAAAAAAGAATCTGTCCCAATGGTTTTTAAAAATTACACAATACTCGGATGAACTCTTAAAAGACCTTGATTTGCTTAAAGGCTGGGGCGAAAACGTTAAGACAATGCAAGCAAATTGGATTGGAAAATCTACAGGAGCAATTTTAAAATTTAAAGTTAAAGAATTGGATAATGTTGAAATCCCTGTTTATACAACAAGGGCAGACACTGTTTACGGTGTAACATATCTTGTTGTTGCACCGGAGTATAAAGATATTGAACTATTGACAACGGATGAAAACAAAAAAGCGGTTGAAGAATACAGAAACAACGCAAAAAAACTTTCTGAAATCGAAAGGTTGTCTACAGAAAGAGTAAAAACCGGAGTTCCTTTAGGAACACACATAATTAATCCCTTCACGGGAAGAATTTGTCCTGTTTGGGTGGCTGATTATGCTTTGGTTGACTATGGAACAGGCGCTGTTATGGCAGTTCCTTATCATGATGAGCGTGATTTTGAATTTGCAAAAAAATACAAACTTCCTATGACTCAGGTTATAGATGGGGAAGGTTTTAAGGAAGGTTCTTGCTATATTGAAAAAGGACACCTTGTAAACAGTGATAAATTTAGCGGTATGGATGCTACAAAGGCACGGGATGCCATTACTCAATACGCAAAAGACAATGGTTTTGGTGAATTTAAAACACAATACCGTCTTCGTGACTGGTTAATTTCCCGCCAAAGGTACTGGGGAGCTCCAATTCCAATTGTTTATTGTCCTAATTGTGGAGAAGTAGCAGTAGAAGATAAAGATTTACCTGTTTTGCTTCCCGAAGATGTAGATTTTACACAAAAAGGTGTTTCTCCCATTGAAACAAGCAAAACATTTAGAGAAACAATTTGTCCAAAATGCGGAGCAAAAGCTCTTCGTGATACCGATACAATGGATACATTTATGTGTTCCAGCTGGTATTATATGCGATACAGCGATGCAAAGAATGATAAAGAATGCTTCAATAAAGACCTTGTAAATAAATGGCTGCCTGTTGATCAATATATAGGAGGTATTGAACATGCTATACTCCACCTTTTATATTCAAGGTTCTTCACAAAAGCTTTGCGTGACTGCGGATTATTAGATTTCGATGAACCGTTCAACAATCTTTTAACGCAGGGTATGGTTTTAAAAGATGGCTCTAAAATGTCTAAATCAAAGGGCAACACGGTAGATCCTGACGAAATATATCAAAACTACGGCGCAGATACAGCACGCTTATTTATCTTATCGGATTCACCTCCGGCAAGGGATTTTGATTGGACCGATGCGGGTGTAGAGGGCTGTTATAAATTCGTAAATCGGGTTTATCGGCTTTTTGAAAAATTTCAAAATAAAATTAATTTAAATTATAATCTTGAAATTTGTAATTTGAATAAAAAAGATGAAGATTTTACACGTAGCGTTCACATTGCAATTAAAAAAATTACCTATGATATTGAACATGAGTTTCAATTCAACACTGTAATTTCAGCTTACAGGGAACTTACAAATTCAATTTATGAATATGTCAAAGATGAAAATGCTATCAATTATAAAGTTTTAAGCTTTGCACTTTTAACATTGCTAAAGCTTATCTCGCCTGTTTTAGTATTTTTATCGGAAGAAATATATTCGTCATTCAATACAACAGAATCAATTCACAACACGCCATGGCCTAAATTTGATGAAAAATTAGCAAAAACCTCCTCTATCACTTTAATTGTGCAAGTAAACGGTAAAATTAAAGATAAAATTGAAGCTGAGGCTGATTTATCGAATGATGAACTTGAAAAAATTGCAAAAGAGTCAATAAAAGTTAAAGAAGCAATTATGGATAAAACAATAGTAAAAGTTATTGTTGTACCCAATAAACTTGTAAATATTGTTGTTAAATAAAGGGGTTTGCCTCCTTTATTTAACTCATTTATATGTCAGATTATAGCTTTCTTTTATAAGATTATCCAAAAGTTCAACAGGAGCACGGTTAACCTCAATCATGCTCCAATGAGCTTTATTCATGTGCCAGGCAGGTTTTATAAAATCGTAATTGTCGCGCAAAATAACAGAATCAAACGGCTTTAATTTGAGATTAATACAAAGTTTTCCGCCTTTTAAAAAAACCACACCAAACCACTTTCTGTTTTTCTTGTGCCTTAAAATATGCAATTTACCATATTTTTTGTCATCAAAAGGATAGGTAACTATTGCATCATTAAAAATCAAGCAGCGTTCTATTAATTCATCTTCATTCATAACTTGCTTTATCATAAGTTAACATTTATTTAAATAAAAAGCAATTCTAAAAAATATACTGTTTACTTTGATATCCTGCAAGTACCCCGCGGATTTAAACATAGAACATAGTAATTACAAAAAACTGCATTGACTATTTTACAAGAAATTAATACCGGCCAAAAAGTGATTTTTCTTTATCTAAAGATCTAATTTTTTCTACATCTTCATTTGTAAGATTAAAATCAAAAATATTGATGTTTTCTTTTAATCTTTCTGTTTTAGAACTTTTAGGAATTACTGAAACTCCCGTTTGTACCAAATATTTTAAGCCGACTTGAGCCAAGGTTTTACCGTATTTTTTCCGATTTCTTTTAGAACCGAGTTATTAAAAAAATTATTTTTTGCACATGCCAAGGACTCCACGCCTGCATATGGGTTCTGTTTTCAGTGAGCAGTTTTTGTAAAGCTTCCTGACGGTAAAACGCATGGCATTCAACCTGATTAACAACAGGTATAATACCGCAGGATTTAATAAAATCCAGATATTGATTTTTATTAAAATTTGAAATCCCGATAGCACGAATTTTGCCTTCATTGGCTCCTTCTATCATTGCTTTATACATTTCAAGGCTCCGGCTGTAAGGCTCATGGATGAGCAGCAAATCAATATAATCTGTTTGGAGGTTATTTAAAGATTTTTCTATATCAGATTTTGCTCTTTTGTAACTTGCACTTAGAAAATACGATTTTGTTGTAATAAACAAATCTTTTCTTTCATGATGTTTAATTGCATTTCCGACATATTTTTCGTTGCCGTACATCTGTGCTGTATCAATGAGTGTATAACCCATATTTAATATAGCCTCAGATACACATCTTTCGCACTCTTTATCTTTTAGTATATAAGTGCCGAGTCTCAAGACGGGCATTTCTATTCCATTATTGAGCTTAACAAAATCAACAAGAAATCTTTCCTTATTTAATTATACTATTGTTTTATTATTTACATTTTTTAAAAAAATAGCAAATACTTATATTAAATATTAAATTATATTTAATAAGTATGGAATTAATTAAAATCAATAAATAAAATTAATTAAAAACCCTCTTAAGTGTGATATTTATAGTTATGAAGCATCATTTAATCTATATGTAATTTTATTTCCATATATTAAACCATATACTTCAGCTATAGAGTACCTGTAATTTATGAAGTAAAAACTTTTTATATAGGGATTTATAATTCCGGTTTATCCCTCAGTGTCTTTAAAAGATTTATTCGCTAAGCATCTTGTCACCGATTTCTTTTGCGGTTTTATATAAATGTTTCTTGAACATAGATACATCTTGTATGCTATCAATACATATTTCATCTTGGTAAATATATTCAATAGGTTCGTTTTTAATATAATCTTTCAACTTATCTAAAGATAGACCTTTTTTAATTAAATCACAGTCATAAGGGGCTTTACCCATGTCAAAATTTGCAAAGCTCTCTTTTACAACTTCGGTATATGGTCTAAATTTTATTTTTGATTTATCAAGTTTTTTTGTAGGAATTTTAAGCGCAACAAATTCTTCACCTTTGGAAGCAAAAACAAGCAACATTTCGCCTAAATCCAGACCTTTCTCGTTTTCCGGCAGCCCAAAAAGGCTGTTTATATCCTTTGCTTTGTCTTTATTACACCATTGCGTAAGAAAATTATTCCTGTCAACCATAAATATACCCGGCATGCCATTTTCAGCCGTTTCCCAAGTTGAAAGTTTAATTTTACCATCTTTTTTTATACTCTCCCAACAAGATTTTGGAGTAAAGTGATAAAGAAATTCAGGCAAAGCCAAATTTTTTCCTGAATGGGTTATTGAAGTTTTAGTTCTTGAAGCAATACTATCCAGTTCACCCATTAATTTGTTTTCACAAGAAATTACTCCTGAAATATTTGACGATATTTTATTTGTGTTATTTGCCGCTTTTTGCAGTTCTTGCTTTGCAATATCAACCCCAGCAGCTGTAATTTTTGTTAAGTTCATATATTAATAAAGAAATAGATTAAAAAAAAATTGCTGTAAAAGAACACATGGTTTGATTATAGTGTACGGTTAGTTTGATTATTTTGGTAATAGAAATATAAAATCTTATTTAATTTTTATCATTTTATAATTTTTTTATAATGCAACCAACAAAAATTTTACTCGATATTTTATTTAAAATTTTTTATGTTAACAACCCTGTGCTTAGTCAATCTTCATTATATCATAAGGAAGATTTTCAACAGCTTTAGCAAATTCATCAAGAGCTTTTTGAATATCGGGTAAATCTTGTGGTTTTAATTGAGGATAAAATGATTGCCAAATACCATCTTGTAAGAAATATTTAATATCAATATATTGTTGTTTATCTACTGCAATATTTTTAAATGCATTGATAAATTT